>CAVFNN010000001.1:0-190208 GCA_963623925.1 bacterium
GAACGAAAAGCTTGGCTTTTGTTCTGTCCGTTTGTTTTACTGCGAATGTATTCGCTTACGATCTTTCGATCGTATTTCTGAAAATCTTTTAAAGAATCTTCAGGGTCTGTGTATTATTCGATCTTTGGTTATCAAGGTTCTTTGTGCGCCGCTCTCGTGGCGACTTGACGTACTATACAGGACGCGGGCGGTTTCGTCAAGCTTTTTTTGAAATTTTTTTCAGATTTTTTCATCGGCCCTTTTTTCACAAAAACGGAGGCCCGATCAGGCCTCCGTTTTCCTTCTGTCACTGTCCGACTTCTTATGTTATTTCTGCATGATATGGATCGCAAATCCGCCATACTCACCGGCCAGATACACGTTCTTGATCCGACCGTCCTCGAAATAAGCGGCAGTGTCCATATTGAAGTCAAAGCCCTTTTCCTTCAGCTCCTCCATGGCTGCAGCAAGGTCCGCTGTTCGCATGGCGATGTGTCCGTTCTTTCCCAGGAAGGGCGTCTTCATGCACTCGAAATAATTTCCGGCGAACTCCGACTTCTGTCCATGGCGGGGCTCCAGGTTAAACATCAGGCTCAGAAGCTCCGCCAGCTTTGCGGCCTCACCTTCATTATCCGTATTGATTCCCACGTGCTCCAGGTGAAATTTGTTCTTCATAAGATGATTTTCCTCCCGCATCTTTCACTTATAGCTATGATTTTCTGCGATTATTTTCGTTATGTCAAGTGTTCATCGTCTGCATTTACAGAAAACATCTCATCACTTCATCGGGAAGATCAGCACAGCGCCGATGGTCAGTGCCAACAGACGGATGAAGTACTGCGGAATGGTGAACTTCCAGAACTCGCCGATCTTGTAATCTCCGGCGCCCATGATCATGGCCGGCATACCGTCGATCGGAAGGAAGTGTCCGCACCAACCGGAAACCACGATAGCAGCTGCTGCCGCTGTGGGATCCAGGCCAAGGCTTACGCAGGTAGCGATAGCCATAGGTGCAAATACATATACGGTACCAATGGTGGAACCGGTCAGGGTTGCCAGCACACTGGTCAGGATACAGAATACAAAGATCAGAACGAAGGGGTTTACATTGCTACCTAGCATGGTGGCCACTGTCTGGCCCACCAGGTTGGTCAGACCGGTGTTTCCGAGAACGTCTGCGATACCGATGACGCCGGCCGACATGATGATGATCGGCGCACTGATGGCATCACGGATCTCATTGAAATCCATCACACCGAAAACCAGAAGCGCACCAACAGCCAGGCCTGTGATGGCGTAACCTGCGTCACCGATCTTACTCTGCAGGATCATACCGATGACAGCCACTGCGAAGCTGACATAGGTTACCATTTCCTTGTCCTTTGACATGCTCACGGTCTGTCCGGCATGCTCTGCTGCCTTCTTGGACTCGGCAATGGGATGGTCCGGCATGATCTTGTATGCCAGGAGGCACCATGCGAAGAAGCCCATAGACAGACAGAAGTTAACGATGGAGAACTTTACCAGGTTGACGTTTGCCACAACACCTGCACTCTCCAGAACAGCGATGACGATACCATACTGCAGTGCGGTATTGAAGGGAGCCAGCGGATGGTTTGCTGCGAAGCCTGCCGGCATCAGCACTCTGGACGGCGGAAGCTTCTTGCTGTCGGGCAGATTGGAAAGCAGTCCGATCACCAGAACATAGTATGCTGTGGAGCCGGTACCGAAAAGGCTGCATCCCAACATTACCACAAGGATCAGCAGCACATAGGCCTTAAAGCCGCCCTTGTCCGCCATGGCATAAATCATGTCCTTGAACTTCACGATCAAGCTGGTCTTTTGCAGTGCAGCAATGATGGCCATGAACGATGCCAGCATGACGATGGTGGAATTGGAAAATCCGCCGAAGGCTGTCTTGATGTCTGAGACGCCCAGGACCACCAGGAGAAGCAGCGCCAGAAGCGGCGGTGCACCGAAGGGCAGCTTATCCACCATGATCAGTACGATCATCAAGGCAGTAACCGCCAACGCGATTATCATAGGGGTTGTCATAAATAGTTCCTCCTTTTCCCTGCCGCATTCCGCGGCCTATCTGTATGCAGCCTGCACAAAACCGTGCGGCTCATCTTGGGAAAATTATAGGTTTTATCCAGTTTCACAACAACGATTCCCCTCTCCTAATCCGTTTCATTATGCATCATTACTATTTTTATTACGTTAGCAGCAGTTAATCCGTTTCTATTTTAAACGCATTTCGCATTTTTTCAAATACATCGTTTCATTTTGGAACCTCATTGTGCACAATGCCGCCAGAACAGGAGGAATCGAAACATTTGCACAATCCGCCGGTGGCCTTTCGTCCTTTTATACGCCAAAAAGGACAGCAGAGTCATCTCCGCTGTCCTTCTTTTCTTTATTCTAATGTCTTCGATCCTTACGCCGGGTCCTCGCAACCAGTCATCTTCACCGCATACTTGATGGCATTGATGAGGCTCAGCTCGTTACCGTTGCCCTTTCCGGCATGGTAGAAATCTGTGCCGTGGTCCACGCTGGCCCGGATGATGGGAAGACCCAGGGTGACATTGACACCCTCTACGGCCTTCCACTCCTGCTTCTCGCGATCGTACACGAAGCCCACGGTCTTCAGCGGGATGTGTCCCTGATCGTGATACATGCAGACCACGATGTCATACCAGCCGCCCAGGGCCTGGGAGAACACGCTGTCCGGCGGGCACGGACCCACTACGCCCGTGATGCCCTCTGCCTTAGCCGCTTCAATGGCGGGTGTGATCTCCTCAATCTCCTCCCGGCCAAAGAGACCGTTTTCACCGCAGTGCGGGTTCAGTCCGGCCACCGCAATACGAGGATTCTCGATGCCCATGTCCTTACATGCCTGGTTGGCAATCTCGATCACCTCCAGTACACGCGCCTTCTTCACGCGGTCGCAGGCCTCACGCAGGGATACATGCGTAGACACATGCACCACGCGGAGATCATGGAAGGCCAGCATCATGGTATACTTCTTGGTCTTCGTATAGGTGGCGTAAATCTCTGTATGTCCGTCAAAGTGTGTATAGCCATCCGATTTCTCGCCATGATAATGCTCGAGGGCCTTGTTCATTGCCTCCTTGTTCAAGGCATTGGTACAGGTGGCATCCACCTCTCCGGCCATGGCCAACTCGATCACCTTCTTCACGCACTGGAAGGCCGCATTGCCGCCTTCTACACTGACCTCTGCCAGCTTAAAGGCTGCGAGATCCGGAATCAGGTCCAGATGCAGCACATCAATGGTGCCCGGGGTGAACAGTGCCTCGGAAACGCTGGCGCAGCGATGGATCACGATATCCTCGCGTCCCACCAGCTTCGCGGCCTGTTCCATGATTCCGGCATCACCCACGACGATGGGACGACAGTAGCTGTACTGCGCCGGATCTGCCAGCGCCTTCACCGTAATTTCGGGACCGGTACCGGCCGGATCTCCCATGGTAATTCCGACAATGGGTTTCTTCATCGCATCTCCTCCTTAGTTCATTCCCTTGGCTTCGTTCTCGGCCAGCACCTGACGGATGGCTGCGAGGCCCTCCTCCGGCACATAATTGAAGGGGGCACGGCACTTTCCTACCGGATGGCCCTGCAGTGCTACCGCTGTCTTGATGATGGTGTTGGGGTTGCCGAACTTGAAGGTCTGCTGCAGAACCGCAATGGCATCCTGCGCCGCCTGTGCGCCCTCCAGATCGCCTGCCTTGAAGCAGTTATAGATGCTGGCAACGGTATGCGGCCAGATGTTGGCACGACCAGCGATACCGCCGGCACCGCCCTCCTTCAGACAGGTCAGGATCGCGCCGTCATTTCCGGCAAGGATAGCCACATCCTTGTCCAGCTCATTGGTGAGACGGATGTAAGCCTTCAGGTTCTCGATGTCACCGCTGGAATCCTTGGCACCCACGATTACATCTACGTCACGGCAGAGCGCCTGCACAGTCTCCGGAAGCAGCTTGTTGCCGGTACGGGGCGGGATGTTGTAGAGAATGATGGGGATGTTTACTGCCTTCGCCACAGCCACATAGTGATCATACAGCTCCTTCTGGGAAGCCAGCGCGAAGCTCGGGGTAATGATGGACAGCGCATCGGCGCCCAGCGCCTCGGCACGCTTACTCATACGGATGGTCTCCGCTGTGGTGATACAGCCGGTACCGGCATAAACGGGCACGCGTCCCTTTACCTGATCAATGACAGTTTCCAGAATCTCTTCCTTCTCCTTAAAGGAAAGGGCATAGGCCTCACCATTGGTACCAAGGGGGAACATGCCGTGCACGCCGCCCTCCAAAAGACGCTCTACCTGCTTGCGCAGGGCCTCATGATTGACGGTCTGCTCCGCATCGTCGTTCATCGGGGTAATCACCGGAGGGATAATGCCTCTGATCTCACTTGTTTTCATCGCTTCTATCTCCTTTCATCTTTCCATGATGTGGTTTACATGATTTCCTCATACAGCTTGCGGGCATCCTCTGCCGTCACAGGCCGCATATTGTTCACCAGAAGCCGCTGTACCTGCATGCCGGCCTCCACCAATCCGTCAATGTCTTCGGCCGGAACACCGAACTCCTTCAGGCTGACGGGGATCTCCAGATGCTTCACAATGGCCTCCAGGCGAGCAATCATCCATGCGGTCTTCTCCTCTGCTGTCGTACAGGTCTTCTCCTCGTGGCAGCATCTGTCATATGCCACAGCCAGACGCTCCCGCACTGCCGGATGCTCGCTGTTGAAGCGCATCACCGGTGCCAGCAGAATGGCATTGGAAACACCGTGGGCAATGTGATACTTACCGCCCAGGGGATAGCTCAGGGCATGCACTGCTGTGGTGCCGGAAGCCGTGATGGCCAGTCCGCCGTAGTATGCCGCAATCTGCATCCGGTTCTTCTCTGTCATGGCCTCCGGATCATCGCAGGCCTTTTCGATATTGTTGAGGATAAGGTCCAGTCCCTCCAGTGCATAAATGTCACTAAACGGATTTGCCTTGTTGCTGGTGAAGCACTCGATACAGTGCGCCAGAGCATCCACACCGGTGGCTGCCGCGATCTTTCTCGGCACATTCTTGATCATGCGGGCATCCAAAATCACATAGTCCGCAATCATGTTCTCATTGACAATGCCGACCTTCAGTTCCTTCTCCGGTACCGCCACGATGGCATTGGGTGTCACCTCGGCACCGGTACCGGCTGTGGTGGGGATCAGCACGATGGGTACGCACTTCTTTGCCATACCCGGTGTGTCCAGCAGCTCCTTCACACCATAGTCATCGGTCACCAGCACGCTGGCCAGCTTAGCTGCGTCCATCACGGAACCGCCGCCGCAGGCAACAATCAGATCCGCGCCGGAGGTCTTGAACTGATCCACCAGCTTCTGCACAGCCATATAGCTGGGCTCTGCCGGAAGATCATCCAGCACGTAATATTCTGCGCCGGAAGCCTTCACTGCTTCCTCCGGCAATGCAAAGAGTCCGGCCTTTTCGATGCCCTGATCCGTAAACATTGCCACCTTCTTCGCGCCCAGGCTATTGATGATGGCGGTGATGTTGTCCATGGCGTTCTCGCCGCCGTAAACCGCGTGGGGCATCTTCAGATTGTACTGTGTCAGCATTTTTCAAAATCCTCCTTTTGATGTCTTCTATTGTAAAGCTTTGCTCTGTTTTATCGACTCTGTGCCGCTGTCGGGTTGTACAGGCCCACGGTCTCCCGCTTTGTGCCCATCACATCCGCTTCACTGAAACGCAAGTACTTAATGCCCTGGCGCGTCCGTGCGGCATAGCTCAGATGCAGCATACCGTCCCGGCTCTGCATGAGATAGGGATACTCATACTGCTTGTTGTTGGTCTTGTTCTCATCGCCCATAAAGCCTTCGCCCCGCTCCATCCAGCGGATCATGGGGAAGGTCTTGCCGCCGTCCTCGGACAGGGCCACGGCCACCGGGCAGCGCAGTCCCGGCCAGGCAGCCTTTCCGGGCTGCGGGTTGGGTGTGCAGGTGGGATTGTAGGCAATGGCGATGCGTCCGCTCTGCAGTTTCAGCGCACTGATGCTGGAATTGTTGTTGGGCAGCGGTGTGGCCTCCGGCTCGGTCCAGGTCTCGCCCCAGTCGAAGGACTCGCTGCGGTGAATGCGATAGGCCTCGCGGTTCCGCATGAAGGCCACCAGATGGCCCGGCTCCAGCTCGATGACATTGGCATGTACATGGCCGTTGCTCTTCGGCATCATCACCATATGCCAGGTCTTACCCTCGTCATCGGAAATCCGGAAAGCGGTGGGATCGCCAGAGAGTCCTTCGGCGGAATCCGTGCAAAGCCAGTTGGCGAAGATCCATCTGCCGTTGGACAGCACCTGAATGGGCTGTCGGCAGAAGGTTCCCTCCTCCGGGAATACCGTGGTATAGTCGCCCCAGGTTCTGCCGCCGTCCGTGCTCTTCTGGCAGCGCACCACGGCTGTATACTGCATATTGTCCTTACCTTCCTGCCGGTCGAGCTGCGCCGTATACATTGCCCAAACGGCTCCGTCCGGTCCGTTGAAAAGAGACGGATTCTGCTCACTTCTCGTGGGATCGTTGGAAATGTCCACCGGCGGAAGCCATGCGCTTCCCTCCTTCGGCAGAATCGAGCAGATGATGTGCACATCCGCACTGCCCTCGTAGGTGCCGGCAAACCAGCAGCAGAGCAGGTCGCCGTTCGGCAGCTCTGTCATGGCCGGTGCATGGGCTGTGGGCCAACCACCGGTGGGCAGCAGTGCCTCCAGCGTGCCCATCTCTTCATTCTCATAAACCGTTCCGTCCCAGGTCAGTCCCGGAAGCTTCGCGTAATTCGCCATCGTTTTTCTCCTTTATTTTCCTAACTTTGTCAGTCCTACCACAATCAGGGCAATCACGATCATGACCACGAAGAGGCCAGCCATGCCCTGCCACATCATATTCAGAGCCATTATCAAATTTTCACTCATCGTCACACCTCTCTTATCTAAAGAATCCCAGGATAATGCCTCCGGCCACGGCTGATGCGATCTGTCCGGACACATTGGCACCCACGGCATGCATAAGCAGGTGGTTGGTCGGATCCTCTGCAAGACCCATCTTCTGGATCACTCTTGCGCTCATCGGGAAGGCGGAAATGCCGGCGGCTCCCACCATGGGGTTGATTTTCTTCTTGGCGAATACGTTGATCAGCTTGGCCAGCAGCACACCACCGATGGAGTCAAAGATGAAGGCCACAAGACCAAGACACATGATCAGAATGGTGGAAGGCTGCACGAACTGCTCCGCCCGCATGGAGAAGGAGATCGTGATGCCGAGAAGCAACGTCACCAGGTTGGCCAGACTGTTCTGTGCGGTATCGGAAAGTGAATTCAGCACGCCGCACTCCCGGATCAAATTGCCGAACATGATCATGCCCACCAGAGAAACAGAATCCGGTGCCACGAAGCCGGCAATGAAGGTTACGATGATGGGGAAGGCGATCTTTGCCGTCTTCGATACAGAATTCGGATGGTACTCCATGCGGATCAGACGCTCCTTCTTGGTGGTCACCATGCGGATGGCCAGGGGCTGAATGATGGGCACCAGTGCCATGTAGGAATATGCCGCCACGGCGATGGGTCCGATGTAGTTGGAGTGCAATACCTGGGACACCAGAATGGATGTCGGACCGTCTGCCGCACCGATGATGCCGATGGAAGCCGCATCCGGAATGGAGAAGCCCAAAAGCACTGCCACCACGATGGTCAGGAAGATACCGAACTGGGCTGCCGCACCGAAGAGAAACATCTTCGGGTCTGCCAGCAGGGGGCCAAAGTCGATCATGGCGCCGATGCCGATGAAGAGCAGCAGCGGGAAGGCCTCGGAAGCCTCGATGCCTGACTCAAACAGCCACTGGATGATGCCGTGGGTCTCTCCCACGCCGCTCATCACCTGATTGATGGCACTGGACCCCGGCAGATTCACCAGAATTGCGCCCAGACCCATCGGCAGCAGAAGCGACGGCTCATACTCCTTCTTGATGGCCAGATAAATCAGCAGGATACCCACAATATACATCACGATTTCCTGCCAGGTGACAGAGAGTATACCCTCCCACAAAAAACTCATTCCACTCATTCTTTTCCTCCCGTTTCCTTTATCTTTTCTGCAAGGGAAATCAGCAGATCCTCCTGTCCGAATCCCCCTGACTTTGTGATGACATAGCGACTGCAGTTCCGGTAGCTGAAGCGTGCCAGTACCACGCCGCTCTCCATCTCACAGATCGGCTCCAGCTCCTGCACACCGATGCAGTTCATGCACTGCAGCAGGGTGTCGCCGCCCGTCAATAGCAAGGTGCCCAGCGACGGACTGGTGAAAAGTTTTCCCAGCATATTGCCGACGCTGCCGGCGATTCCTTGGCGAATGCCCTCCAAGTCGATGCCTCTCTCCCGGGCATATTCCGCTGTCAGCTGATTGCCCTCCGCGTCATTGGTTTCAATGATGCATCGCGCATTTGCCGCCAATAGCCGTTCCACCTCTGCCAGGGCCTTCGTTCCCGGATCGCTGTCCCAGTATCCCGGCTCCAGCTTCTGCTGCGGCGTCAGACGCAGTCGCAAAAATCCCGCCTTCTCTGCGGCATCCATCTGCCGGAGTGTAATGGGGTTCACACTGCCACAGAGTACCAGAAGCCGCGGATCGAGCTGCGGCAAATGAGGCTTTTCTCCGGCGGGTAATTGCAGAAGGCCCGGAAGCTTCGCCGCAAAACCGGCGCATCCCGCCAATATGCGGGGGCTTCCGGCCCGGCACAGGGCAGCGCCGACATTATCCAAATCCTCTGTCGTGGCCGCATCAAAAACCAGAATGCCGTCCGCTGCCGGCAGGTCCTCTGCCGCAGTCGGCACCGTGCAGGAAAAGGCAGGCACCTCACTCTGCTCGGCGATCAGCTCCGTCACCCGGGCATGCCTGACCGGTTCAAAGGGATCATGGCCGAAGGGACTCTTCGTCACCTCCACACCATCAATATAGTGTACACCCTTCACGGTCGTGCGGCCAATCTGCGGAAAGGCCGGCAGGAAAGGAAGCTGCCGACTCTTGCCGGCCTCCAGCACCGCCGAAAGCTCCGCGCCGATATTTCCACGCAGTGCAGAATCCGTCTTTTTGTATACACATTTGACATCGGCACGCATGGCCCGCTCCGTCAGCCGATACACGATGTCATGGGCCTGTTTCGGCGGCAGATGCCGCGTCTCCGTATCAATGACCAATACCGTGCTTTCGCAATTTTCCATCTCCACGGCATCACCGACAACAACACGGGTTGAGATGCCACAGGCCGCAAACTGAACGCCGGTATCCAGCGCTCCGGTAAAATCATCTGCAAGAACCAGCAGAAGAAGCATCCTTTTTCCCTCCCTCACTCACTCGTTACGATCACTTGCTTGTTGCTGTTCTGATTATGCGCGCCTTCGTTTCTTCTTGCACCGAAAAACCGACGCAAGAGCGTTTCATTTTGAAACTTGCAACAATTTTTCCGTCCATTTTCACCTTTTTGTTTCAGTTGTGAACATGCTTTTCATGCACAAACGCCAAAAATCTGCTACACTTGTCTCATCTTGGAACGGAGGGGTATATATGATTGATACAAAAACAAGAATTCTCGGCATCGCACCCTATGACGGCATGCATACCATTATGGAAAATGCGGCCCAGGCCTATCCGAATATCCAGCTGGACATCCATACCGGCGATCTGGAGGAGGGGCAGGCCATCGTGGCGCATATGCCGGCCAATACCTACGATTGCATCATCTCCCGGGGCGGTACCGCCACACTGATCCGAAAGGTCACAGATCTTCCGGTGATTGAAATTCAGATTTCCGTCTATGATGTGCTGCGCGCCATTAAGCTGGCAGAGAACTACAACCGTCGCTACGCCATCGTGGGCTTTCCGAATGTGACGGAGCCTGCCCATACCCTCTGCAGTCTTCTGGACTATCATCTGGACATCCATACGGTACACAGTGCGGAGGAAGCCAATCTCATCCTGAAACAGCTGCGGCAGGAGGCGTATCATATGGTGGTCTGCGACATGGTGACCCATACTCTGGCCCGGCAGCTGGGCATGGATGCCTTCCTCATCAACTCCGGCATCGAAAGCCTGCAGGCCGCCCTGGACCAGGCAGTGAACATCAGTACCTGGTTTTCCCGGCTGCGGCAGGAGACTCTGCTGCTCCGCAGCATCACCCAGGGACAGAACGGACGCGTCATCGTGCTGGAACAGGACGGCAGTCTTTTTTACAGCAACATGCCGGATCCCTCTGCCTCCCTATGTCAGGAAATGGCCAGTCACCTTTCCGAGGTGCCGGAAAGCGGAAATTTCAAATTCTACTATACAGAATATGATCAGCTCTACAGCATAACCGCCCAGCAGATTCTTCTGAACAGTGTAAACCGCTTCCTCTTCTACTGTCTGCCGGCCCGGATCCCCCTCCATGCGAGTCGCACGGGCATCCGTACCCTGAACCGCGGGGAATGCGAATATCTCTTTATGAATAGTTTTTACAGTCTCAGCGGTGCCATGGGGTCCCTGGACATCGAGGTACAGTCCCTGACCGGCCTGCGGCAGCCCATTCTGATTCTGGGAGAGCCCGGTACCGGCAAGGAGCAGATCGCCCGTTATCTCTATCTCCACAGTGCCCTGGCCAACCGGCCCTTCGTGGTCATCAACTGTGCGGCTGTCAGTGACAAGGGCTGGGATTTTCTGCTGAATCACTACAATTCTCCCTTCAGCGCCTCCGGGAATACCGTATACCTCCAGAATCTGGAAAGCATGCCGGAGCAATGGAGCACCGCCATTCTCTCTGCCATCGAAGAAACCGGTCTGTCCCGCCGCATCCGTCTGCTCTTCTCCTGCGCCGTACAGGAAAATGCCGCCGTACCGGGCACAGCCCGCAGCTTCAGTGAGCGGCTGGGCTGTCTGACCCTGAGTCTGCCGTCCCTCCGCTCCCGCTCCGACGAGATTCCTTCCTTGGCAAGCCTGTATCTCAGCAACCTGAACACCGAACTGGGAAAGCAGATTTCCGGCTTTGAGCCCCGGGCCATTGAAATGCTGCGGCAGTATACCTGGCCCAACAACTATACCCAATTCAAAAATGTTCTGCGCTCTCTGGCCGCCCTCACCAACGGTCCTTATATCCGAAGTGCCACCGTTGCCGAGCTTCTCGCCAAAGAAAGAAAACTGCGGAGCACCGCAGCGCTCCGCACCATAGAACCGGCTGCTGCCGGTGCCCGCACCCTGGAGGACATCATCAGCGAAGCGGTGCAGCAGGCCGTTGCCGCACATGCCGGAAACCGGGCGGCTGCAGCCCGGCAGCTGGGCATCAGCCGCACCACCCTCTGGCGCTATTTGTCCAAGTAAAGTCCTCTGTACTCCACCCTGGGCCTGCCACCGGTGGAATAGTCCACCCGGCTTTCGACCTCGCCGGTACCGATGAGGTAGTTGAGATAGCGCCGCACCGTCACCTTGGAAAGCCCCGTTTCTGCTGCCAGCTGCTCTGCCGTGCGATATTCCGCACCCTGCTGGCGCAGCTCCGACTGCACATGGGAAAGGGTCTGTCGCTGAATGCCCTTTTCCAGCTCTGCCGTCTTGCTTTCTGTCCGTGGACGACGGACACGGATCATTTCATCGATGTCTGCCTGGGTGAAGGACATGCCACTGGCCATGACCTTTCGCCGCATCACCACCTTGTCCAGGGCTTCTTCGAAGCGCTCGTAGCTGAAGGGCTTGATGAGATAGTCAACCGCCCCCAGCCGCAGGGCCTCCTGGATATGGGGCGCATCATTGGCCGCCGTAATAAAGATCACATCCGCGCTGCAGCCGGCCTTTCGAAGCTCCGCCAGCAGCTCCACCCCGGAAATTTCCGGGATATAGAGATCCAGCAAAAGAAGATCCACCGCTGTTTTCTCAAGAAACGCCAACGCATCCCGCCCGTTATGAAAGGTGGCCACCAGCTCTACGCCGGGGGTTCTGGCCGCAAACTGTCCGTTGATGGCCGCCACCATCCGATCATCTTCCACAATCACTGTTTTCAGCATATTCCACCCTTTCCCGCTTCTTGATGAAGCTCACTGTAAAGGCACTTCCTTCTCCCGGTTCCGATTCAATCTCCAGATACCCGCCCCGCTCCGCCGTAATCCGCTGGATCAGCCGGAGTCCGAAGCCATGGCCCTCGCCCTTGGAGGTATACTGCCGCTCCCGGATCGCCGCGATCTGTGCCTCGGTCATGCCGCAGCCGCTGTCGTCCACGGTTATCGTGAGACCGCCTTCATTCTCACCGATGAAGAGCCCCACCTGTCGCAGCGACTCGTTTTTCACCGCGTCGAAGGCATTTTCCAAAAGATTTCCGATGATGGTCACGAGCTCCCGGCTGGACAGATACTCACTGTGGAGCGGCAACTGACTGTCCCGGCGCAGCGAAAGCTGAATATCCAGCTCCCGGGCATGGCTGAGCTTTCCCAGCACCAGCGCCGTCACCGTCCGGTTTTTAAGCTGCCGGACCACATTCTGATAATTGTTCTCCACATCCTCCGAAACTCCGTCAATGAATTGCTCCGCCCGCTGGATCTCGCCGATTTGGAGGAGCCCGTAGATCACATGAAGCTTATTCATGAATTCATGGGTATTGGCCCGCAGCGCATCGATGACATGGTTCATGCCCGTCAACTGCTCACTCACCTTCGTGTACTCCGTCCGGTCCCGGAGGATGAGCAGTGCCCCCGCCTTATCCAGCGGCACCAGCTTGGCCAGGAAGGTGTAGCCCGCCCATTCCGTGAGAAGCTCGGAACGGGTCCTGCCCTCGGTCCATACCGCCTCGAGTTCTGTCCACAGGGGAAATGTCTTCGGCAGTACTTCCTGGGGGAAAAGCGCTGTTGCCCGGGCATTCCGAAAACGAATGCTGCCGTCGCACGCCACCGCCAGAAGGCATTCATTCAGATGATCCAGGACATTTTCCCGCTGCAGATACATCTCCGCAAAGGTATGCGGTTCGTGACCGAGGAGCGCCTTTCGGATGCTGCGGGCAAAAAGCCAGGAGAAAGCCAGTCCCACGCAGAGCGCCAGAAAAAAACTCAACAAAAACTGCCGGACCAGCGCCTGTTTTTCCTGTTCAATGGTTTCCATGGACGCGCTGACCATCACAAAGCCCCGCACCTTTCCCGCCTTGTCGGTCACCGACTGAAAGGCCCGCCGCTGGTCATACTGCACGCCGTGTTGCGTGGTAATGTAGGCAGATGCGCCTTGCAAAGCGGTTTCCTCATCTCCACCGGCAAACGCCTCTCCAATGAGGCTGTGATCCGGGTGATAGACCCGCTTTCCCACAGCATCCGCAATGACGATATAGTCAATGCCGTCGGTTTCCTGCAGCAGGGCATCCAGCCGGGAAATCCAGTCCCCTCTGCTGTCACCGGAAAGCAGTGCCGCCGCATCTCCGCCTTCCGCCAGCAAGCGGGCAGTGAGCGAAATGCGTCCGTCCAGCTCTGTGCCATAGCTCCGCAGTCGCGCCGGCAGCAGGGTGCCGCCTAACAAGAGAAGCACCCCGACCAAGAGGCCCGTGCAGCCCAGCATCAGTTTTTGCCCCAATGTCAGCTTCTGTCCCAGTGTCATGAAGCACTCCTTCCTTTATCCTTCTATCCCTTTTTCTTTCATTCCTACCTATTTCTTCTATGCTGAGTATAGCGCAGTTCAGACAGGCTTTCCATTTTCTTTACTTTCCAAAGCTTTCCTTTACTTTCCAAAACTTTTCTTTTTTTCTGTTTCGGCTTATCCTGTGTTCAGCAAAAAGAACACGGAACCGAAAAAAGACTCCGGTTTCAGGGCTGTCACAAAGCCCGTTTTTAATCAAGAAAGGGAGAACACCATGGATTACAATCAGCTGGCACTGGAAATGCACGAGACACACAAGGGAAAGATCGCCGTTCAGGCAAAGGTAGAGGTAAAGACAAGGGATGACCTGTCCACTGCCTATACCCCCGGCGTTGCAGAGCCCTGCCGCAAGATCCGCGACAACAAGCAGGATGTTTACCGCTACACCGCAAAGGGAAATCTCGTGGCCGTGGTTTCCGACGGCACCGCTGTACTGGGTCTCGGCGACATCGGTCCGGAAGCCGCTATGCCGGTGATGGAGGGCAAAGCCCTTCTTTTCAAGGCCTTCGCCGACATTGACGCCTTCCCCATCTGCCTCGACACCAAGGATCCGGAGGAAATCATCAAGACCGTGAAGTATCTGGCCCCCACCTTCGGTGGCATTAACCTCGAGGACATCAGCGCACCCCGCTGCTTCGAAATCGAGAGACGACTGAAGGAAGAGCTGGACATCCCCGTCTTCCATGATGACCAGCACGGCACCGCCATCGTGGTTTCTGCCGGTCTCCTGGGCGCACTCAAACTCGTGAAGAAGGATATCCATGACGCAAAAGCCGTGATCAACGGTGCAGGCTCCGCCGGCATTTCCATCTGTAAGCTCTTGCTCGAGCTTGGCATCGGCGATGTGATCCTGGTGGACAAGAAGGGTGCCCTGGCGCCCGGCGAGGACTGGATGAATCCGGCCCAGGCAGAGATGGCAGCACGCACCAACAAGGAGCAGCTCCACGGTGATCTCGCAGCAGCCATGAAGGGCCGCGACATCTTCATCGGCGTTTCCGCACCGAATGTGGTCACCGCAGAAATGGTGACTACAATGAACACCGACGCCATCGTCTTTGCCATGGCGAACCCGACACCGGAAATCATGCCGGATGAGGCAAAGCGCGGTGGTGCCCGGATCGTTGCCACCGGCCGCAGTGACTTCCCGAACCAGATCAACAACGTACTGGTGTTCCCCGGCATCTTCCGCGGTGCCCTGGATGCACAGGCCACCGACATTACCGAGGAAATGAAGATCGCGGCCGTGCATGCCATCGCCGCCATCATTCCGGAGGATGAGCTGAACGAAGACTATATCATTCCGGGTGCCTTCGATCCCCGCGTTGCCAAGGCTGTGGCAGCTGCCGTTGCGGACTGTGCGCGCAAAACCGGCGTATCCAAGCTGTCTTAAACCACGATTTTTCAGGAGGAAAATGCTATGACTGCCAACACTGTCCCCGTATCCGAAAACAACGGATCTTCCCGGCTTCGCGCACTGCTAAGTCTTCGGCTCAGCGGCATGAGCCTGCCGGTCTATCTTCTGGTTTCCGCCCTGATCCTCTTCGCCGCCGTGTGGGAAATCCTGCCGACGAACATGGTCGGGGCCCTGGCCATCATGATGGTGCTGGGCAGTCTCTTTAACCTCATCGGCGCGAAGACGCCCATCATCCGCTCCTATCTCGGCGGCGGTGCCGTATTCTGCATCTTCGCCTCCTCCGCCCTGGCGACCTTCGGACTGCTGCCGGCGTCTGTGACCGAGAACTGCACCACCTTTATGAATGATGTGGGCTTTCTGGACTTCTACATTGCCGCGCTCATCTGCGGCAGCATCCTCGGCATGGATCGGGATCTCCTGAAAAAAGCCGCCCTTCGCTTTCTGCCTGTCAGCTTTCTTTCTATGACTGTTGCCGCAATCATGGCAGGCATCGTGGGGCAGCTTACCGGTCAGAGCTTCCGTGAATCCATCCTCTATATCGCCATGCCCATGATGAGCGGCGGTATGGGTGCCGGTGTAGTGCCGCTGTCCGGCATCTATGCGGGTGCCACCGGTCTGGATAAGGCCGTCATTATCTCCCGGATGATCCCGGCTTCCACCATCGGTAATGTGCTGGCCATCATCAGCGCTGCACTCATTGCGAAGCTCGGCGAAGGTGTGCCGTCTTGGAACGGGCACGGAAAGCTCATGGATCTGGGCAACGAAAAAAAGGCCGCTCCCGCGGCCCTGGATCTCATCAATATGGGTGCCGGTCTGCTCATCGCCATGGCCTTCTTCACCCTGGGCAGCCTGATCAGCCATGTTTTCCCCGGCGTTCATGCCTATGCCTTCATGATCATCCTGGTGGTACTCTGCAAGGTCTTCGGCCTGGTACCGGCCCACTATTCCGAGTGTGCCGTGCAGTGGAGCCAGTTCGTCACCAAGAATCTGACCAACGCGCTGCTGGCAGGTATCGGCATCGCCATGCTGAATCTGAAAACACTGGCAGCTGCCCTGTCTCCGGTCTACCTTTTGATCTGTCTCTCCATCGTTCTGACGGTGGCACTCTGCGCCGGTCTCCTCGGCAAACTGGTGGGCTTCTTCCCGGTGGAATCGGCCATCACCGCAGGTCTCTGCACCAACTCCATGGGCGGCACCGGCAACATTGCCGTGCTCAGTGCGGCAGATCGTATGACACTGATCCCCTTCGCCCAGATGGCCACCCGTCTCGGCGGTGCCATGGTACTCATCGTGTCAGGCTTCCTGGTGCGGCTGCTTTAATCCGCTGCACCGTCCTTAGCCTTGCACAAAGCATTTTTCAAAAGTCTTCCTATCCATAAGATCGGATTGTAGAGATTTCGATAGTTTCTATATTCCGGCAACATAATAGCCCTCCTAACCTATGCTTAGCATCATGTTAGGAGGGCTATTTGTGATTTACATCAAGGTTCTGTAAAAGCTTCTGCGCCTTGCTGTAAAATCTGCGTCAATTACTGCTGACCGTGACGGTTGAAGTTGATGAGGCAGCCGCGCTTTACGATCTTACGCTCATTCTCGGTCATCGGCTGGATGTAGAGGTGAATCTCCTCTGCCTTACCGTTCTTGATAACATAAGCCGGGATATCGCTGAGGTCGCCTTCCAGTGCCTTCCGTACGTTCGGCACGTAGATGTAGTCATCCACCTCGAACATGGTGGGCTCACCCTTCAGATGGAAGGGCAGCATACCCCAGTTCATGCAGTTGGAACGATACCGCTTGGTCGCATACTCCTGGGTAATGTTGGCGAGGGCACCCAGTACTCTCTGGCAGGAAGCCGCCTGCTCACGGGCAGAACCGTCACCCGGCTTGTTGGCGTAAATGGTGGAACCGATCTCCACTTCCTCTGCCTTCACATTCTCCTGTCCCGGAATGGTGTTGACCACCTTGATGACCTCGGCCACTTCGTCAGCCACCTTACCGGCCAGTCTCTCCTTCTCCAGTGCCTGTACAGCCTTGGCGCGACCCACATACTCCGGATCTCTTCTGGAAAGGGTGAACTCAGCGAGGCCGAGCGGGTTGGAACGGTAGGAAGAAGTCTCACCGGAAGGAATCAGCTCATCGGTGGTGGTCACCTCATCGAGGATCTTGGAAGCCACCTTCAGAAGAACATTGTCGGAAAGCTCCTCCATCTCCGGCCAATCCTTGATGTTCGGGCCGAAGCGCAGTGCCTCTTCCTCCTGGGCCTTGGTCCAGCCGTTGTATACTCTTGCCTTGTAGGCCTTGTCGTCGTAGTTGTACTCCGGAACATCTCCCCAGCAATCCAGGGTCTCTGCGGAGGTCAGCTTACCGCCGTTGGCTGCGGTTGCCGCGATGGAACGAGCATCCATCAGTGCCACGGCAGACATCTGGCCGTTGCCCGGCTTGGAACCTTCACGGTTCGGGAAGTTTCTCGTGGTATGACGGATGGACAGAGCGTTGTTGGCCGGTGTATCACCAGCACCGAAGCAAGGTCCGCAGAAGGCAGAACGGATCACGGCACCGGCATCCATGAGGTCAGCCAGCAGGCCCTTACGGTCAAGGTCGGTATATACCGGCTGTGAGGACGGGTAAACAGAGAGATAGAACTCGCCGTCGCCACAGTTCTTGCCCTTCAGTGCATGAGCAGCCTCTACGACATTGGTGTAGTTACCGCCGGCGCAGCCTGCGATGATACCCTGCTGTACCTGCAGCTTGCCATCCTTGGTCACCTTATCGAGCAGTGTGAAGTGGGCTCTGCCCTCAGCCACCTGGTCAGCGGCCTTCTCTGTCTCGCGAAGAATGTCTGTCAGGTTCTCATAGAGATAGTCGATCTCGTAAGCATTAGACGGATGGAACGGAAGCGCGATCATGGGTCTGATGGTGGACAGATCGATCTCCACGCAGCCGTCATAGTACGCTACCTTTGCCGGATTCAGCTCCTTGAACTCCTCGCCTCTGTGGTGCTTCTCCAGGAAAGCCTTGGTATCCGCATCGGTTCTCCAGATGGAGGACAGGCAGGTGGTCTCGGTGGTCATAACATCGATGCCGTTCCGGTAGTCTGTGGTCATGGAGGATACGCCCGGTCCGACGAACTCCATTACCTTGTTCTTCACGTAGCCGTTCTTGTAGACAGCGCCGCAGATGGCCAGGGCAATGTCGTGGGGTCCAACGAAGGGCTGGGGCTTTCCGGTCAGATAAACCGCGATAACGCCCGGATATGCCACATCGTAGGTCTGCTGCAGGAGCTGCTTGCTGAGCTCACCGCCGCCCTCGCCGATGGCCATGGTGCCAAGAGCACCGTAACGGGTGTGGGAATCGGATCCCAGGATCATCTTGCCGCCGCCGGCAAACTGCTCACGCATGAACTGGTGGCAGACTGCGATATGCTGGGGAACGAAAAGTCCGCCGTACTTCTTGGCAGCGGAGAGACCGAAATAGTGGTCATCGTCGTTGATGGTACCGCCAACTGCGCAGAGAGAGTTGTGACAGCAGGTGAGTACATAGGGCAGCGGGAACTTCTCCATTCCGGATGCTCTGGCTGTCTGAATGATGCCGACGAAGGTGATGTCATGAGAAACCATGGCATCGAACTTGATGCGAAGCTGAGACATATCCTCGCTCTGATTGTGGGCCTTCATGATGCCATAGGCAATGGTGCCCTTCTTTGCCTCTGCGGGATCTGCCTTCACACCGCAGAGCTGCTCTACCTTTGCCGCCTCCTGCTCCGGAACCAGCTCCGTGCCGTTCACGAGATACACACCGCCATTATGCAGCTTGACCATAATTTACCTCCTTATACTTTGACTGCACGCCCTTCCGGATGTGCAGATTTACCACTTGCATCTCCTGTTTGCCGGATTCCCAGCAGTCTGCAGGGAATCGTCTTTGTCATGTGATTGACATGCGCTTCAGGGATACCATGATCCAGCAGGAACTGCATGTACTCCTGTAATGCCAGCTCCCAATGGGGATTCTCCGTCTGTCCGCCGTCTGTGTCCACCATGACGTGCTCATAGCCCACGGTCTTGATGAGCTCCAGATTGTCCGCCAGATTGCTGCGATACCTTCCGCCGCCCATGTTCTGGGCATAACAACGTTCCAGAATCACATCGTAATCTCTGACGAGACGGATCTGATCGTCCATGGACATGTCCACGATCCACCACTCCGGGTGGGTGATCACAATCTTCCGGACACCGGCGTCTCTGGCGGCTTCCACCACCTGAAAGACCTCCGTCGGCGAAATGTGCGCGGTGCCCAGCACTGCATCGTAATCCCGAATCAAATGGAACACATCCATCAGTTCCGGAATCACCTTGCCGTCCCGCAGAACCTCCACGCCGTCGGCCGGGTTCTGTCCCATCTGCGCCAAATGCCGTTTGGCGGACTGGGTCGGCAGCCAGATCTCCTTTGCGCCCAGCTTCAGGCCCTTCTCCACCGCTTCCGGGTTAATGCCGCCGATCACCTTGTTCATGACAACGCCGCCATACATGGTGAAGCCGGTATTCTCGCCGTAGATCCGCTTCACATACTCGTTGCAGAGATACGCCCGGTTTACCGTGAATCCCAAATGCGACTTGATGAGGATGGCTTTCGCCCCGACACGTATCGCGGCATCTGCCAGCTCGAAGTCATTGTAGGCCCGTCGCCGCAGATCTGGATTGGTATGCACATGCATGTCACAAACACCCTGCATCGAGACATTTCCCATATCCCACTCCTCTCTCAAGACACTCTCGTTATACCCTAAGTTTACCATCGCTGCAAGACAAGCTTGCCTATGCCTGCCATCGGTAAAACCGATTGCATTTTCCTGAAACACAGCGGATAATGTAATTGCGATTATACACCAAAGCAGTGAGGGAATGTTTATGAATTTAAAGGAATGCAGCTACTTTATCGCCATTGCCGAAGAGCAGAGTCTGTCCCGGGCGGCAGAACGTCTGTACATGGCCCAGTCCAGTCTCAGTCAGTTTCTGTCCACGCTGGAGGCAGAATTGGGGGCCCGTCTGTTCATCCGCACCAGTAAGGGCGTCCGGATCACCGATGCCGGAAGACTTTTGCTGGACTTCTCTTACAAGACACTGTCCAGTCTTCATACGATGGAAGAGGAAATGCAGGATCTCGGCACGCTGCAGCGGGGCCGGGTCATCGTCGGCATCAGCAGCTTCCGGGGCTCCTATCTCCTGCCGCCGGTGCTGAAGGCCTTTCATCTGGATTATCCGCAGATCAACATTGAATTTGTGGAAGAAAATTCCATGGAGCTCGAACAGCGGCTGGTGAAGGGAGACATTGACCTCGCCCTGCTGGTGCTGCCCGCCACCGACAGCCGCATCAGCGCCAAGTTCGTGATGAAGGACGAAATCTGCCTCATCAGCAATGCGGACCATCCGGTCATGGCCCACGTGCGTCCCAATCCGGCGGGAGCGGCGTCCCAGATTCCGCAGTGCATTGATCTTCGGGATGCCATGGATTATGAATTTGTGCTAAGCGACTACGATACCATTCTGGGCCGGGAAGCCCGACATCTCTTCAGCTGCATCAACCGGACACCCATCACCTACAACGAGAAACTCTCCGCGCTCTTTGCCGCCGCTCTGGGTGCCCACGGGCAGGGCCTGGCCTTCACCTACTACAGCTCCCGACACTATTTCCGGCATGCAGAATTCATCTCCCTGGGCGAAGAAGCGCCCTCTGTGAATCTGGGCATCGCCCTGTCACCGGGGCACTATCATTCCAAGGCGACCCTGGCCTTCGCCGAGGTGCTGGAGACGGTGCTGAAGAAGGAAGTCACATTTTGATGCAGCACTGTTCTGTATTCACAAAATAGTGACAGATTTGTCATTTTCCAGTCACATTCAATTAAGCTGCCTACATTAGAATATTTTCCAGAAATAATCTGATGGAGGAAAGAACTTATGGCAGCAATAATTGGTTTTCTGATGATCATCGCGATCGTGGTTCTGCTCTTAAAGGGCAAGATGTCGCCGATCGTGGTGCTGGCTGTGATTCCGTCTGTCGCCGCCCTGATCCTCGGGTTTTCCCCGGTGGAGGTCATGGGCTTTATCGCAGACGGCATCCAGACCACAACAAGCAACGGTATCCTGTTTATCTTCTCTGTGATCTATTTCGGTGTTCTGGCAGACTCCGGACTTTTTGATGTCATCGTCGGATGGCTGGTGAAAAGGGCCGGCAACAATGTCATTGCCGTCACCGTGGTCACTGCCGTCATTGCAACCATCGCCCATCTGGACGGTACCACCGCAGTGACTGTGCTCATCACCATTCCGTCCATGCTCCCGGTATACAAGCGGATGAAGATTGACACCCGTATTCTTCTGTGTCTGACCGGTGCCTGCATGGGTGTGATGAATCTCTTGCCCTGGGGCGGTCCCACCGCGAGAGCCGCAACCGTACTGGCGATGGATGCCACTGAATTGTGGCATATGCTGATCCCGCTGCAGGTCGTAGGACTCTGCATGAATATTCTGCTGGCTGTGCTCCTGGGCATGATGGCCATCAAGCAGGGTGCCGGTCTCGGAAAGGGTGAAGAAGTCGCTGCTGACGAGAAGGAGAAGCAGGACTCTGCCGAGCTGAAGAAGTCCACCCCTTATCTGGTCTTCAACTTCCTGCTGACCGCAGGTGTCATCGCTCTGCTTTCCAGCGGTATCGGAAAATCCTATGTCATCTTCATGCTGGGTCTCTGCATCCTGCTGGCTGTCAACTACCCGGATCAGAAGCTGCAGGACAAGCTGATCAAAAAGCATGCACCGGCAGCACTGATCATCTCCGCTACCCTCTTCGCCGCCGGCGCCATGGTTGGTGTCTTTGACGGCACCGGCATGCTGGACGCCATGGCAAGTGCCATTATGGCCATCATCCCTGCAGCGCTGGGCAAGTACGTGCATCTCATCTTCGGTATTCTGGCGCTGCCGCTGGGTCTCTGCGTGGGCACCGATGCGTACTTCTACGGCATTATGCCGCTGGTAATGCAGGTGGGCGAAACCTACGGTGTCGCTTCCCTGAATACGGCGCTGACCATGCTCATCGGTAAGAACCTGGCACTGATGGTGAGCCCCCTTGTACCCGCCACCTATCTGGCCATCGGCCTGACCGGAACCGAGCTGAAGGATCACATGAAGTTCAGTATCCTGCCCTATTATCTGGTCAGCCTGCTGATGCTTCTCTTCGGTGTCATCCTGGGCATCATAACCGTTTAACCCCAAAACAAGGAAGTCTCTGCTACCGCAGAGCCTTTTATACGCTCGCCGCTAAGGCATCGTGCCCGGGGCCCCCGATAACCAAGCTATCGCTGACCCCGGGCACGATACAAATAAAAAATTCCCGTTCCGCATATCCCCCCTGTTTCGCGGAACGGGATTTTTTGGTATGCTACAGGGAGTGCAAGTTTGGCAATACGGGGGATTTTATGAATACAGAAAAAATACTGGTGGTGGATGACGAGCGGGCCATCCGACTGGCCATCCGCACTGCTTTAATGCGGGAAGGCATGCAGGTGACGGAGGCCGCCGACGGAAGCGAGGCGCTGACGCTTTTGAAGGCGCAGCAATTTCATCTGGTCATTCTGGATGTCATGATGGCGCAGGTCAGCGGCTATGAGGTACTGAAGAGCATGCGGGCCGCGGGAGATCACACGCCCGTCATGATGCTGTCCGGAAAATCCGATGAGATGGACCAGGTGCTGGGGCTAGGCTTTGGGGCGGACAGCTATCTCACCAAGCCCTTTCATATCTCCGTCCTGATCCAAACCGCCAAGGCCCTGATCCGGCGCAGTCAGATCTACAGCAGCCCCGGTGACAGCGATATCCGCCGGGGTCCCTTTACCGTGGACACCCTGAAGATGGAGTGTCTGAAAAACGGAAAGCCGCTGAATTTCACCGCCCGGGAAATGGCCCTCTTCCGTTATTTCATGGAGCATCCCGGCCAGGTGTTCACAAAGGAGCAGCTCTATCACCAGGTCTGGAACGAATCCATGGTGGATGACAACACCATCACCGTCTATGTCAAGCGAATCCGCGACAAGATCGAGGACGATCCAAAGCAGCCCCGGTATTTAAAAACCATTCGTGGCATCGGCTATGTACTGCAGGCAGAGAAGTAGAAGAAAGAACACAGAAGGACGACAAAGCATGACAGCGTTTCAGGAAACACTATCTTCCCATAAGAGAGAGTGGCAGGCCGCGGCTCTGCTGCTTCTCCTGTCTCTCACCATGGTTTTCACCGGCTTCCGCTTTTACCGCCGTTATCGTGATCAGGTCATTGCCACAGAGGAAAGTCAGCTGCTCACCATGGCGGGAATCATCGGCAACAATCTGAATACCTACCTGGAAGAACAGCTGGACGAAATTGATCTCTTTTATGCCCCGGAAACAGAGGCTGACACGACGGAAATCGATAAAACCCTGGCGCGCAAAACGCCCTATTTTCTGGCGGAGAATCAAGAATTGTACAACTGGATCCGCATCACAGAACCGGATGGATGTTGTATGCAATATACGCCAGATGGCATTGTCCTACAGGCAGAGACCGTAGAACCGACAACAAAGACAGAGGCCGCAACGACACAGCTTAGTCAGTATTCCTCCGCCCGGATCATCGGGAAAGAAATCTCCGACAAGACAGGCTGGTATGAACTGTACATTCAAAAGGATCTTACGTTCGGAAGCGATGTGTATACACTGACCTTCGCCATGAATCTGGAAACTCTGTATCAAAAGATCGTTGCCCCGGTGAAGATCGGAACCGGCGGGTATTCCAGCGTGAAGGACCAGGACATGTACATCATCATGCACCACGCAAAAGACCAGATCGGTCTGGAGGCCTTGGACGACCGCAGCAAAAAATACCCGGAATTGGACCTGGAAAGCATGAAAGAATGGCTCAAAAAGCAGACAGCGGATGCCTCCGGCAGCGGTGTGATCGATACCTATGTCTGGGATGATCCAGCACTCACGAAGGTGCAAAGGGTCGTTGCCTTTCAGTCCATTTATATCCAGGGAGAGCGCTGGATCGTCAATTCCACCATGCCCATTCAGGATCTTTCCGGCCCGCTGGACAGCATGATGCGCATGCTGAGCGCCGCCATGTTTCTCTATGTGCTACTGCTGGTCATCATCACCGTCACTCTGCTCCGGAATCGTTTTCTGGCTGAAACGCAGCAGAAGGAAATCGCCCATTTGAAGGCACTCAATCAGGGCATGGAAATGTTGGCAAAGAAAAACAATGAGATCCGTCACTACCAGCGTATCCAGTCCCTCGGCATGATGGCCAGCCACATTGCCCATGAGTTCAACAACTATCTGACGCCGGTGCTGATCTATGCGGATCTTCTGGAAAATGACACGGATATCTCCGCTGAAAACCAAGAAATGATCCATGAAATCAGTGCCTCCGTGGATAAGGCCGCAAATCTCTCCCGGGAGCTGCTGGCATTTTCCCGGCAAGACACCGGCGTGCGGCTGGAGATTTTGAATTTCACGGAAGAAGTGGAGAATGCAGTATCCATTGTGCAGCAGTTGGCGCCGTCCGCCATCACGGTGGAAGCGACACTCCCGCAAGAAGCCTGCTATATTCTGGGCCGGAAGCGCATGGCTGAGCACATCCTGCTGAATCTCAGCAAAAATGCCTTTCAGGCGATGGAAAAAAGCGAAGAAAAAAACTTGTGTATCCACATGGAAATCTTGAACGAAGACACGCTCCGCCTGCAGATATCCGATACGGGATGCGGTATCTCAGATGACGCCCTGGAAAGAATTTTCGAGCCCTTCTATACCACAAAAGGCTCCCGCCAAGGCACGGGTCTCGGTCTTTCCGTCGTGCAAAATATGGTGAGCTCGGTGGGCGGCAGCATCCGGGTAGAAAGTACGCCGAATCAGGGCAGTGCCTTCATTCTGGAAATTCCTCGCTGCGCTTCATCGGATGAAGAGGACAGCCGAAAGCGCCTGCATCCTGTGGAAAAAATCGCCATTGTCTCCGAAAAGAAACGGAAAGACAGTTTTCCGAAAAACAAACGGCAGCTGGACGCTTATGTGCATCCGGCTGCCCTGATCAATCAGTTCCGCAAGAACCCCCGTGCCTATGATCTGGTGATCGCAGAATATACCTTGCCCACCATGAACGGCATCGACCTATGCGAGGTTATCCGCCGCATCAACCCGGAAATCCGGCTGATCCTGATCGCTGAACAGAACAGTGCGGACTTCGAATGGTATCTGAACAACGGTATGATCGACCGCTTCATGCTGACAGCGGATTTTGAAAAAGAATTTCCGGATATGTTCCGCTAAGCTTTACGCCCTGTCCTTCTGCTTCTGCAGGAACAGGGCCGCCATGGGCAGATCCTCCGGGGTGGTCACCTTGATGTTCTCATAGCTTCCCGGAATGATCTTAATGCGGGTCTTGCCGAAGTATTCCACCACCATGGCGTCGTCTGTGATGGGCGGCAAATTTTCCCCCGCCTGCTCCGCCGCAGCGAGCCTTTCATAGGCGCGGTATACCAGCGGGAAGGAAAAGCTCTGGGGTGTCTGCATAAGCCAGAGCTTCGTGCGGTCCGGTGTCTCCGTGACAAAATTATCCGCATCCAGCAATTTAATGGTGTCCTTCACTGGCATGCCAAGCACGGCCGCACCATATTCCGCGGCTGCTTCCACAGAATTTGTCAGCATCTCCGCCGTTAACAGGGGCCGTGCCCCGTCGTGAACCAGCACCAGCGGCGAGGCCGGTTCTTTCGTGCCGAAGACATTATCCCCGGCTGCTGTGGGATCGGAAACAGCCAAGCGCTGCAGGCCCTTCCACACGGAATGATAACGCTCCTTGCCGCCGGACACGATGTCCAGCAGTTTCTCCCGACAGTCCGCAGCATGGGTCGCCAGGAGCTCCGCCATATAGGGAATGTCATCATGGCTCGTCACCAGCACCACCCGATCCACCAGGGGATGCTGATAGAAGGCCCGGAAGCTATGGAGAAAGAGCGGCTCCCCCGCCAGCTCCATAAACTGCTTTTTCACGCTCGCCTGCATGCGGCTGCCACTACCGGCCGCGAGCACGATGCCGTAAACCCTTCTTCCCTGAAACATCTCTCTTCCTCTTTCTTCAGCGCGCTCCCAGAGGCAGGTTCGGGCAGGCGTTCAGATCCAGTCCGCTGATGTTCCCCTTGAGATACTCATAATACGCCGCGCAACCGATCATAGCCGCATTGTCTGTGCACAGCACGGGGCTGGGGCGGAAGAAGCGAATGCCGCGTTTCTCGCATTCCTCCGACAGCCGGGTCCGGAGCTGGGTATTGGATGCCACGCCGCCGGCAATGGCCAGCTTGTCGATGCCCCGCTCCTGACAGAGCCGCAGGGCCCGGGACGCGAGGGAATCCACCACCGCTTCCTGGAAGGAGGCGCAGAGATCCGCCACATGAATTTCCTCGCCCTTCATCTGGGCCTTGTTGATGTGGTTCAGCACCGCAGACTTGATGCCAGAGAAGGTAAAATCATAGGGATTTCCGGCCACCTCTCCCCGGGGGAAGGCGATGGCATGGGGATCACCGCCACGGCTGGCCTTATCCACCTTGGGTCCGCCCGGATAGCCGAGTCCCACGGCCCGGGCCACCTTATCGAAAGCCTCGCCCGCTGCGTCGTCCCGGGTGCGGCCGATGATCTCGAATTCGCCGTAGTCCTTTACCAGCACAAGATGCGTATGGCCGCCGGACACCACGAGACAGGCAAAGGGTGGCTTCAGGTCCGGATTCTCCACATAGTTCGCAGAAATGTGTCCTTCGATGTGATGCACCCCCACCAGAGGCTTATTTAAGGCATAGCTTAGGGCTTTGGCCTCCGCCACACCCACCAGCAGTGCGCCCACCAGCCCAGGACCGTAGGTCACGGCAATCACATCAATGCCGTCAAAGTCCGTCCCGGCCTCGGAAAGGGCCAGAGAAATCACCTCATCGATCTTCTCTAGGTGCTTCCGGGAAGCAATCTCCGGCACGACACCGCCGTATTCGGTATGGATTGCGATCTGGGAGGAAATGACATTGGACAGCACCTCCCGTCCGTTCTGTACCACCGCTGCCGCTGTCTCGTCACAGCTGGTTTCTATTGCCAGTATTCTGCAGTCCTTCATGCCTTCTCCTCTGCTTTTTCGCCGTTCTCTTCTTCCTCCACGAAGCAAAGATCCCGACTCCAGCCATCCCGGGCAAATTTCACCGGAAAAATCTTACGAATCTCGTCCCGGTACTGATCCGGCCGCATCTCGGAGGGAGAATAATGGGTGAACCACATCTCTCTGGGCTGGGCCTTCTTGCCGATTTCCGCCGCTTCCCACATCATCATATGCTTATAGCGCCGGGCATTGTCCTGCTTCTCCGCCTCGCCGTACATGCCCTCGCAGATGAAGAGATCCGCATCCTTTGCCATCTCCTCGATCACCGGCATGGGACGGGTATCGGTGCAATAGCAGACAGAAAGTCCCTTCCGGGCCTCTCCCATAACCATGTCCGGTGTATACAGTATGCCGTCCATCTCCACGCTTTCGCCGTGCTGCAGACGGTTCCAGCAGCGAAGGGGAACGCCCTGTGCCTTCGCCCGTTCCGCGTCGAAGCGGCCAAGGCGCTGAATCGACACCCGGTAGCCGTAGCAAGTCACGCGATGATTCACGCGAAAGGCGTCGATCTGAAAGGGACCGAAGGACAACGTCTGCTGCGTCTCGGTCACCTCATGATACACGATCTCGAAGGGAAGCTCCGGCGCAATGACCCGAAGGCCCTCCACCACCCGGCGCAGTCCCTTCGGTCCCACCATATGCAGCGGTGCTGTCCGCTCTGAATTTCCCATGTTGAGCAGCATACCCGGCAGTCCGGAAATGTGGTCCGCATGGTAATGGGTAAAGCACATCACGTCAATGGGGTTCGGAGACCATCCCTTTTCCTTCATGGCGATCTGGGTTCCCTCTCCGCAGTCGATCAGCACGTTGCTGCCATTGCAGCGCAGCATGAGGCTCGTCAGCCATCGATTGGGCAGGGGCATCATACCGCCGGTACCCAGCAAACAAACATCCAGCATAATTTCTTCCTTTTATTCTCTAACAATCTATGTAAGCGTAAGCGCCATGATGAGGGCATCATCTTTTGGCGCTTCATAATAATCCTTCCGGACATATTCCTGCGTGAAGCCCTTCTTTTCATAGAGCCGCCGCGCCGGGACATTCCGACTCCGCACCTCGAGATAAACTTTTCCGGCCCCGCCGCTTCCGGCCCGCTGCAGCATGGCATCCATCAGGGCATCGCCCAGGCCTTTCCCGCGGTAGTCTTCCGCCACGCAGATATTTTCAATTTCCGCCTCAGGTCCGAGAATCCGCAGCACGGCATAGGCCACCGTCCGCTCTATCCCATTTTGCAAGGTGCGCAGTACCAGCGGATGGTCATAGGGATTGACGATGGCCCGCTCAAAGTCCGCAAAGGACCAGGCCATTGTCCCGAAGGCGCTTCTTTCCATTTGGATAATGTCGGCGAGATCCGCCGTTTCCATCTCCCGCGGGATCATGACGTTTCCTCCGCTTCGTTTTCGTAGCCGCTGCCGCTGCCGATGATATAGTTTCGGGCCGCCAGCTTGTCCTTCGTCTTTTCCGCGCCCTCCTGGTGCACCAGCTCAAAGTCCCGGAGGCCCTGCTGCTCCCGTTCCCGCTCTGCCTGGGGCTTCCGCACGTAGCGAAGCTCCAGGGCGTCAGAAGCACAGATTTCTCCACGGGCCTGCATGGCTTCGCCCAGACAGGCAATGCTGGCCGCCCGCTGCAGAAGATTCATGGGCTGGGCATAGGCATGTTCAATGGTCAGATGGGACTCCAGATAGTCCTTGTATACAGGCACCGCATCGCCGAGAAAGACATGGCGTCCCGGCTGTGCATTGATCCTGGCGCAGAGATCCTCGACGGAAATGGCCTCTTCCTCTCCGAGAAGGACGCCGTTCCGATAGGCTGCCGTGTAGACCTGCTGCCGTCTGGCATCCATGATGGGATGAATATAGTCCTCGCAGGAGGACAGGTTATAAGCCAATCCCTCCAGGGTACTCACCGCCGCCATGGGAATGCCGTGGGCCAGGGCCAGGCCCTTGGCCGTGGCGGCACCGATACGAAGGCCGGTAAAGGAACCGGGGCCGGCACTGACAGCGATCAGCGAAAGCTCTGCCGTGTTTTTCCCCGTCTGCTCAAAAAGCGCTGCCACCATAGGCAGCAGCGTCTGGGAATGGGTGAGACCGATGTTGACACTGTACTCTCCCAACACCACACCATTCTCCACCAGTGCCACGGAGGCCGTTTTTCCGGATGAATCGATTCCCAATGTCAGCATACACTGTCTCCTTTTCCTTTCTGCAATGTGATCCTTCGATAGTCAAACCCCTGCGTTAAATCCTTTTCAATCCGTACCCAGCGGGCCTCCGGCGGGATCAGCTCCGGAATCTGTGAAGGCCATTCCACGATGCAGACGCCCTCTCCGAAAAAATACTCCTCGTAACCAATCTCGTCCATCTCACTGGGATCGCCGATGCGATAAACATCAAAATGATACAGCCTGAGACGCCCGTCGTATTCCTTCACGATATTAAAGGTAGGCGAATTGACGTAATCCTCTACCCCCAGTCCTTTGGCAAAGCCCTGGGTGAAAACGGTTTTTCCTACCCCCAGGTCTCCCTCCAGGCAATAGATTTCTCCGGGCTTTGCCGCCTTTCCCAGCTGCTCACCGAAGGCGAAGGTGTCCTCCGCCGCATGACTCTCATATATCATATCTTCTCCTCGTGCAGCGTAATGCTTTATCAGAAAAGCCGACCCGATCCATAGAGAATCGAACCGGCTTTGTTTTTATCCCAGCTTAGCTCTGATGGTGTGGAAGATCCGTCTGCCGGTCTCCGCCTCAAAGCGCTGCATGTTCTCACGGAAATCCGCCTCGGCCATCACATCACTGATGAAAGCGAACTCATCGGTGCGGTCATTGAGCTGAATCGGCCGGAATGCACTGTCCTCGTTCAGGAAGGCGCTGCGAATCGCATCCTCCAGCCCCTCCGGGGTTCCTTCCACCCGTACCAGATAGCGGAAGGCATTGCTGCCCATGGGCTCAATCTGAATCATTTCCTCGGACCAGCCGATTCCCTGGTACTCATCTCTGTGGCGAACCGCTGCGATCATATCCGATACCACTGCAGAAGCCGTGGGAAGTTTACCGGCGCCCATACCGTAGAGCATGGTGGTCCCCAGGCAGTTGCCGACGATGCGGATGCCGTTGAATACATCATCCACCGGATACAGCGGATCCTTCTTGTCGATCATGATGGGTGCCACATAGGCAAAGTACTTGTCCTCCAGCACCTGCACGGAGCCCAGAAGCCGAATGTTCAGACCCAGCGCAGAGGCATAGGAAATGTCGATGGCAGAGATGTTTCGGATGCCCTCTGTGTAAATGTCTTCGTGCTTGCAACGCTTGCCGGAAGCCATGGAAAGAAGGATTGCCGTCTTACGGGAGGTATCGAAGCCGTCGATGTCTGCGGACGGATCCCGCTCTGCGTAGCCCAGGCGCTGTGCTTCCTTCAGGGTCTCGGCGAAATCTGCGCCGCTCTCCCGCATCTCGGTGAGAATGAAGTTGGTGGTGCCGTTCAGGATACCTGTGATCTCGGTCAGATTCTCACCGGCATAATTGTGATGGATGGTCCGAATGACCGGAATACCACCGCCGACAGAAGCCTCGAAGTAGAAGTTTACGTTGTGTTCCTTCGCAATGCTGATAAGCTTGGAACCGCAGGCGTCCACCACGGCCTTGTTGGAGGTCACCACATGCTTATTGTGCTCCAGACTTGCCTTGATGAACTCATAGGCCGGATGGATGCCGCCCATGGTTTCCACCACCAGCTCCACCTCCGGATCATTCTCAATGACAGAGAAGTCATGGATCAGCTTATCATTGTTCTCCGGAAGCTCCTCACGAAGATCCAGCACATACTTCAGCTCAATCTTCTCGCCAACCTTCCGCTCAATCTGATCCTGATTGATGTGCAGTACCTCAGCGACACCGGAACCGATGGTTCCGTAACCCATAATTGCTACCTTCATTCTCGCCCTCCCTTTGGCATTCTCTGCATTTCTCAACCCGGCGTACTTTCCTGCGCCAGGATCTTCACATACTGTACCTTATCCATCATTTCAATCTCATGGATCATGTCTGTAATATTCCGCGTGTCACTGCGCACCTCTACGGAAATCGTCAGTGTGGCAATGCCGTTCACCGGAATTGACTGGTGAATGGTCAGAATATTGGCTCTGTATTCAGAAATTCTGGAGCAGATTTTCGAAATGAAGCCCAGCTCATCAATCATCTGCACCACAAGAGTCACCGTTTTTCCCTTGGAGCTGTCGTAAAACGGAAAAATATCATCCTTGTACTTATAATAGGAGGAGCGGGAAATTCCCGCAATCTCCGCGGCCTCCTGGATGCTCATATTGGCATTTTCTTCCAGAAGGCGCTTTACCTCCACCACCTTCCGAAGTACTTCCGGAAGGGCATTGGTTCTCACAACGTAATAATCCGATTCCCCTGTCATCCTGTTTTCCTCAAAGCCCTTCGCTGGGGCAGCTTATTCGCCACCCTGAACCTTGCGATCCGGGCATCCCAGCTGCATCCACTTCAGATATCCGGTAATGAAGCGATCGATATCGCCATCCAATACCGCATCTGTGTTGCCGGTTTCCTCGCCGGAGCGAAGATCCTTTACCATACGGTAGGGCTGCAGCACATAGGAGCGGATCTGGGAGCCCCAGCCGTTCTCCTTCACCTCGCCGCGGATACCGGCCAGCATGGCCTCCTGCTCGGCCTTCTCCTTCAGATAGAGCTTGGCCTTCAGCATCTGCATGGCCTTCGCACGGTTCTGCACCTGGGAACGCTCCTCCTGGCAGGCCACCACGATACCGGTGGGAATGTGGATCAATCGTACTGCCGAGGACGTCTTGTTGATGTGCTGTCCACCGGCACCGGAGGAACGGAACACCTCCATCTTGATCTCATCATCCCGCACCTCGATGTCAATGTCGGTTTCGATATCCGGCATCACATCACAGGACACAAAGGAGGTCTGCCGCTTTCCCTGGGCATTGAAGGGAGAAATCCGGACGAGACGATGGATACCGGACTCGGAGCGAAGGTAGCCGTAGGCATACTCGCCGTCCACCTCGATGGTCACGGACTTGATGCCGGCTTCATCGCCCTCCAGATAATCCAGCACCTTCACGGTGAAGCCGTGGCGCTCTGCCCAACGTGTATACATGCGGTACAGCATACCGGCCCAGTCATTGGACTCGGTACCGCCGGCACCGGCATTGAGACGAAGAATGGCGTTCATCTGGTCATACTCTCCGGACAGGAGGAGACGGGTACTCATTGTCTCCAGCTTTTCGGAAAATTCATCCAGCATCTCCCGGATCTCCGGGATCACATCGGCGTCATCTTCCTCATTGCCCATCTCGATCAGCGCCTCGATATCCTCGTAGGTCTGCTGCAAGGTCTCATAGCCCTTCACATCATCCTTAAGGTGCTTGTCCTCGGTGGACAGACGGTTGGCCTTTTCCGGATCCGTCCAGAAATCCGGCTCTTCCATCATACGATCCAGCTCGACAATCCGCTTCTTCTTGTTCTCCAGATCCAGTGACGCGCCTAAGTGCGCCAGCGGCTCCTTCTTGGTGCCCAGCTCATATTTAAACTGATCAAACTCAATCATGCCTTACTCCCCTTTATCAAACCGAGGCAGTGCCGTCATTGCCTTCTGCTGTCCGGTTGGCCGAAGCCTGCTGCAGCATCTGCTCATAGACCTCACGGCCGTGGCAGTTCTTGAACTTCTTGCCGGAACCGCAAGGGCACGGATCGTTCGGATAGATCTTCCGGACTTCACGACGCTTCGGTGTACGGCTGCTGCTCTCTTCACGGTTGGTGCCGGTGGGCTTTGCCACCTGCTCTCTCTCCACCTTCTGCTCAATCTTCAGGCTATAGAGGATGCGTACAGCCTCCTCCCGGATGGTTCTGGTCATCTCCTCGAACATCTCATAGCCCGTGATCTTGTACTCCACCAGCGGATCCTTCTGGCCATAGGCCTGCAATCCGATACCATCACGCAAAACATCCATATCGTCGATGTGGCTCATCCACTTCTGGTCGATGACCTTCAGCAGAATCACACGCTCAGCCTCACGCATCTGCTCCGGATTCTGGAACTCGGCTTCCTTCTGCTCATAGAGACGGATTGCCTGCTCCTTCAGCATCTGCTTGAACTCATTCTTCCGCATGTGCTCGTACTGCTCCTCAGTGAGCTGCAGCTTCGGCAGCGGAATGATGTTCATAAGTGTATCGTTCAGGCCGCTGAGATCCCAATCCTTGGCGGTCTGGTCCTCTGCCACGTTGGCATCCACAGCATTGTCCACGATGTCTGTGATGAACTGGATGATCATGGGCCGCATGTTGTCGCCCTCCAGTACCTTCTCACGCTCTGCGTAGATCACGTCACGCTGCTCATTGTTCACCTCGTCATACTTCAGCAGGTTCTCACGCATGCCGTAGTTGTTGAGCTCGATCTTCTCCTGGGCCTTCTCGATGGCTCTGGAAAGCATCTTATGGTGAATCTGCTCTCCCTCCGGTACGCCCAGGGCCTCAAACATGCCCATCAGCTTCTCGGAACCGAAGAGACGCATCAGATCGTCCTCCAGGGAAATGAAGAACTGAGACTGGCCCAGATCGCCCTGTCGGCCGGAACGACCGCGGAGCTGGTTGTCGATTCGTCTGGACTCATGACGCTCTGTGCCGATGATATGCAGACCGCCGGCGGCTCTCGCTTCCTTGTCCAGCTTGATATCGGTACCACGACCTGCCATGTTGGTGGCGATGGTCACTGCACCATGTACACCGGCCTCGGCAACGATTGCTGCCTCCTTCTCATGGAACTTCGCGTTGAGGACGCTGTGCTTGATGCCCCGCTTCTTCAGCATGGACGAAAGCATTTCCGAAGTCTCGATGGCGATGGTACCCACCAGCACCGGTGCGCCGGTATTGTGGATCTTCTCGATCTCATCCACAACGGCCTTGAACTTCTCTTTCTTGGTCTTGTATACCGCATCATCCAAGTCAATTCTCTGTACCGGACGGTTGGTGGGGATACAGATAACATCCATATAGTAGATGTTCCGGAACTCCTTCTCCTCGGTCTGGGCGGTACCGGTCATGCCGGACTTCTTGTCGAACTTGTTGAAGAAGTTCTGGAAGGTGATGGTGGCCAGGGTCTTGGACTCACGCTGCACGTTCACATGCTCCTTCGCCTCAATGGCCTGATGGAGGCCGTCGGAATAACGGCGTCCCGGCATGATACGACCGGTGAACTCATCCACGATCAGGACCTCATCATCCTTCACCACATAGTCCTTGTCTTTGTGCATCAGGTTGTTGGCACGGAGCGCCAGAATAATGTTGTGCTGGATCTCCAGGTTCTCCGGATCTGCCAGGTTTTCAATATGGAAGAATTCCTCCACCTTCTTGACACCATCCTGGGTCAGGTTGACGGTCTTCTCCTTCTCATTCACGATGAAGTCGCCGGTCTCCTCGATCTCTTCGCCGAGAATGGCATTGATCTTCGAGAACTCAGCGGACTCCTCGCCCCTTACCAGCTGTCTTGCGAGCACATCGCAGACCTCATAGAGCTTGGTGGACTTGCCGGACTGGCCGGAAATGATCAGCGGCGTTCTGGCCTCATCGATGAGCACAGAATCCACCTCATCGATGATACAGAAGTGGAGACCACGCAGCACCTGCTGCTTCTTGTAGATGGCCATGTTGTCACGAAGGTAGTCAAAGCCCAGCTCGTTGTTGGTCACGTAAGTGATGTCACATCCGTAAGCCGCCTGTCTCTCCTCGGAGGTCATCTCGTTCAGTACGACACCTACCTTCAGGCCCAGGAACTCATGTACCTGACCCATCCACTCCGCATCTCGCTTTGCCAGATAGTCGTTAACGGTAACGATATGAACGCCCTTTCCCTCCAGTGCATTCAGGTATGCCGGACAGGTGGAAACCAGGGTTTTTCCTTCACCGGTACGCATCTCTGCGATACGTCCCTGGTGCAGTACGATGCCGCCGATGAGCTGTACAGGATAATGCTCCATGCCCAATACACGCTTGGCCGCCTCACGCACGGTGGCAAATGCCTCCGGCAGCAGGTCATCCAACGTCTCTCCATTGGCCAGCCGCTCCTTGAGCTTCGGTGTCTGTGCCTTCAGCTCTTCATCTGACATGGCTGCCATCTGGTCATGCAGTGACAGAATCTTATCCACCTTCGGACGGATCATCTTCAGCTCTCTGTCAGAATGGGTTCCGAAAACCTTCTCAAAAATATTCATCGGTCAAGCAACTCCTTTATTTAAACTCTCAGAATTTTCTATACTTTTGGCTATAACTCGTAAATTCTATCACTAAAGCAAAGCTTATTCAAGCGTGACCCCGGGAGTTCATAAACTGTTTACAAATAGATTCATGGAAATGTCGGCGATTTTCGTGAATTGTGAAGTCTTTGTGAAATTTATTTTCATTCTTTTTTGATTTTCGTATGGAATATTTTTTCGAAGCATGCTATACTAAGCGCATAGAGAAATGTCTCCCGAAGACATTTCCCAAATCTGACAGCTCCGAGGAGCCGTCAAACAGAAGGGAGCGATGTTAATGAAGTTTAATATCACTGGTAGAAACATCAACGTAACCGACGGCCTGAGACACATGATTGACAAGAAGCTCGGTAAGCTTGATAAATTCTTCAAGCCGGAGACAGTTTGCAACGTCACGCTCTCCACACAAAAAGACCTTCAGAAGATTGAGGTAACCATCCCGGTAAAGGGAACCGTTATCCGTGCCGAGGAAGCCACTGCCGACATGTATCAGTCCATTGACCTGGTAGAGGATGTCATCGAGAGACAGATCCGCAAGTACCGGACCAAGCTGATCGACCGGAAGCAGAATGTACAGCTTTTCACGGATGCCTTTGTCGAGGAAGAGGAGGAACTGGCTGAGCCGGAGATTCAGATTCTTCGTACCAAGCAGTTTGATCTGAAGCCCATGACACCTGAAGAGGCTTGTCTGCAGATGGAGCTCATCGGCCACACCTTCTTCGTTTTCCAGAATGGTGACAGCGGCCAGGTGAACGTGGTTTATAAGAGAAAAGGAAATACCTACGGACTGATTGAGCCGGAAGTATAAATTGAATAAGACATAGCAAAAAAATCCGGTAGCGAAAGCTACCGGATTTTTTTGCGCAAAGCCCAGCGGCTAGATCCAAGCCCCATCGAACTGTATGATTTGCCCCGTCAAGTAGGCCGGAGACTTGATGAGGAGGCGGAGCATCTCTGCTGCCTCCTCTGCCGTGGCCATGCGGCCATAGGGGATCTCCTCCTCTACCGCGGCCCTGTCCTCGGGGCTCATCCAGCCGTTCATGTCTGTGTCCACACAGCCCAGCGCCAGGGCATTCACCGGAATGTGGTTCGGCGCCAGCTCCTTGGCGAGGGCCTTCGTCAGAGCATTGACGCCGCCCTTGGTTAGGGAATAGATGCTTTCCATAGAAGCACCCGTGACCCCCCAGACGGAAGAAATGTTCCAGATCCTGCCCTGTCCTGCCTTCAAAAGATAGGGAATCATGGCCCGGCTCAGCCGGAACATGCTGCCCAGATTGCTGTCCACCAGCTCCCCAAACTCCGCATCGGAAACATCCTGCAGGAGGTTAAAGCGGGAAATGCCACCGTTGTTCACGAGAAGAATCTCATCCTCTCCGGCGGATCGTCCGCTGTTCAGATCGATCCCCAGAAAATGCCCCAATGCCACGCTGTCAATCTCCCCATGAACGGCGCAGCACTCGGTTTTCGTCGAAAGTGTCGCACAGTTTTCATCCAAAAGGTCGAAACGGGAGCGGCAGTTCAGCAGAAGGCGCCAGCCGTCTTCTGCCAGTGCCTCTGCAATGGCCTTCCCCACGCCGCGGGAAGCCCCGGTAATGACTGCCGACTTCATTTACGCGGCTGTCTTGCCGGTTTCCGCAGCTGTATTGCCGTCCACGTAAGCGGCTGCCTGCTGGCCTGCAATTCTGCCGAATACCGTGAAATCTGCCACTGCGTTTCCGCCGAGACGATTGGAACCATGTACGCCGCCGGTAACCTCACCAGCTGCATAAAGTCCCGGAATGGCGGCGCCGTCCTCGGTCAGAACCTCGGTCTCTGTGTTGATCTTCAGACCACCCATGGTGTGATGTACACCCGGCTGTACGATCAGGGCATAGAGGGTGTCCTCCAGCGGCTCTGCGAAGGAGGTACGTCCGAACTCCTCGTCGCTCTTGTTGGCCACACACTCGTTCCACTTGGTAATGGTCTCGGACAGTGTAGCGGCATCTACGCCCATCTGCTCTGCCAGTTCCTCGGCATTGCTGCCGCTGACCATCCAGCCCTTGCTGTCATAGCCCTGGATAACCTTGGAAGCGTCATACATCTTCTGGTCTACGATAAGCCATACGACGCCGTCGGTCTGCTCATTCTCTGCAGCAGATACCTTGTCTCTGGTGGAAACCTCATCGTAGAAACGCTTTCCTTCCTTATTCACAAGGATAGCGCCATCGCCGCGCAGTCCCTCGGTGATCAGGTTGGCGCTCTTGTCCTCTGCTACGTGTACGGTGGGATGCAGCTGGATCTGCTCCATATCCACGGTAGCGGCACCGACTTCCTCACCCATGGTGATACCCTGGCCCTGGATGCCCGGTGCATTGGTGGAAATGTAGCCCTTCAGGTTCGCATTGTACGCAGCCACCATATCATTGTTGGCACCGAAACCGCCGGTGGCGATCACCACCGCCTTGGCATGTACGGTCACCTTGCTGCCGTCCTTCGCTGTTGCCTCGATACCGGCTGCTGCACCATCCTCCATGAGGATCTTCTCTGCAGTGGTGCTGTACAGTACCTGTACGCCACGGTCTTCCAGATCCTTCTCCAGAATCGGAATCATGTAGGAACCTACAGAAAGGGTCTTGCCCTCATCGTCCACGGGACGGTGGATACGCTTTACGGAAGCGCCGCCGAACTGCGCCACATTGTGAAGTGTTACGCCGTTCTGATCCAGCCAGTCAATGGCATCCTCGGAATCCTCGCAAAGGGTCTTCACCAGCTCCGGATCATTGAGGCCGCTGCCGCCCACCAGGGTATCCAGCTCGTAGAGTTCCACAGAATCGAAGTATCCCTCCGGATTTGCCTTATAGGCCTCATACTGCTCGCGAACCGTTGCGGCCAGCGCTGCAATGGTCTCGTTGTCACTGTAGTTCTCCTCAGCAGACTTCAGTGTCTTCTCCACACCGGCATCCTCACCGAACTCGTTGCTGTCCTGATACTCAGTCTTTGCGGCATTCATACCACCGGTCGCACGCACGGAGTTACCACCGGCCATGGCCTGGCTCTCCACCACGATCACGGACTTACCGGCATCGCCTGCCTCCATAGCAGAGATCATACCGGCACCACCGGCACCAATCACAACTACGTCAGCGGTCAGTTCCTGGTCCTCGCCCTGCACTTCTTCCTTCTCCACGGCCACGTCAAAGGCAGCGGGATCGAAGCCGGCTGCGGTAATGGCATTCTTCACGGCCTCAATGATGGCATTGCTGGTCACGGTTGCGCCGCTGACCGCATCCACCTGGGTAGAATTGGCAGCCACGATCTCACCCGGCACTGCAGCAATCGCCTTGTCGCCGATGCCCTCGGTCTCCTGCTGCTCCGTTACCGTAACGGAATAAATCGTGTCTTTGGTAAGTGTCACCTCTACGGTTACGTCACCGTTGATTCCCTGTGCCGTACCGGTCACGGTCACGGCATCGCTCGGTGCCTCCACAGCTGACTCTGCAGGTGTCTCCACCTTGCTGATGCTTCTCGCGGAAAGCCCCAGCGCCACTGCTGCTACACCGCCGACAGCAATTAAGCCATACTGCCAGATGTCGCTTGATTTTGCCATAATTCCTCCTGAATGTGTGTGTATTCCCGGCGGCCCTTTCCGCCGAATGTTAAAATTATAACATACTCCGTTTCTTTTTCAATAGGGCCCGGCAGCAATATTCTGTTTTTCGCTATATAAAGAAAAAAGACGATGCCGCTATAGACATCGTCTTTTGCTTCAAATCTGTGTGCAGATTTTTAGAACTTGCCGTTCTTTGCTGCTTCCTCAACAGCCACAGCCACGGATACGGTAGCACCAACCATGGGGTTGTTGCCCATACCGATGAGACCCATCATCTCAACGTGAGCCGGAACAGAAGAAGAACCTGCAAACTGTGCATCAGAGTGCATACGGCCCATGGTATCGGTCATACCATAGGAAGCCGGACCTGCTGCCATGTTGTCCGGGTGCAGGGTTCTGCCGGTACCACCGCCGGAAGCCACAGAGAAGTACTTCTTGCCTGCCTCCAGACGTTCCTTCTTATAGGTACCTGCTACCGGGTGCTGGAAACGTGTGGGGTTGGTGGAGTTACCGGTGATGGAAACGTCTACGTTCTCCTTCCACATGATGGCTACACCCTCCGGAACGGAGTTTGCACCATAGCAGTTTACCTTGGAACGAGGGCCATCGGAGTAAGCGATTCTCTCCACCTCGGTAACGGTGTTGGTGTAGGGATCATACTCAGTCTCCACGAAGGTGAATCCGTTGATTCTGGAGATGATCTTTGCTGCGTCCTTGCCGAGACCGTTCAGGATAACGCGCAGGGGATTCTTACGAACCTTGTTGGCGTTGTTGGCGATACCGATCGCACCCTCAGCGGCTGCGAAGGACTCGTGTCCTGCCAGGAAGCAGAAGCACTCTGTGTCCTCAGAAAGGAGCATCTTGCCCAGGTTGCCGTGTCCCAGACCTACCTTACGGTTGTCTGCCACAGAGCCCGGAATACAGAAGGCCTGCAGGCCCTCACCGATGGCTGCTGCTGCATCTGCTGCGGTTCTGCAGTTCTTCTTGATGGCAATGGCAGCGCCGATGACATATGCCCATGCAGCATTCTCGAAGCAGATCGGCTGCACGCTCTTTACCATATTGTAAACGTCGAGACCAGCGTCCTTTGTCAGCTTCTCAGCCTCCTCGATATCCTTGATACCAACTGCATTCAAAGCCTCATTGATCTGCTTAATACGTCTCTCGTATCCTTCAAATAATGCCATATCCTTGTCCTCCTTCTGACCTATCACTCTTTACGAGGGTCGATAATCTTGACAGCATCTGCAACACGGCCGTACTGACCCTTTGCCTTTTCCCATGCTGTGTTGGGATCATCACCCTTCTTGATGAAATCTGTCATCTTTCCAAGGTTGACAAACTGATAACCGATGATCTGATCATCCTTGTCCAGTGCGATACCGGTTACATAACCCTCGGCCATCTCCAGGTATCTGGGGCCCTTCTTCAGTGTACCGTACATGGTACCAACCTGTGAACGGAGACCCTTGCCCAGGTCCTCAAGTCCTGCACCAACGGACAGACCGTCGTCAGAAAAAGCAGACTGAGATCTTCCGTATGCAATCTGCAGGAAGAGCTCTCTCATAGCAGTATTGATGGCATCGCAAACCAGATCTGTATTCAGAGCCTCGAGAACGGTAAGTCCCGGAAGAATCTCGGCTGCCATAGCAGCGGAATGGGTCATGCCGGAGCAGCCCACAGTCTCTACCAGCGCTTCCTGGATGATACCTTCCTTAATGTTCAGGGACAGCTTGCAGGCACCCTGCTGCGGTGCACACCAGCCTACACCATGGGTAAAGCCGGAAATGTCCTTTACCTCCTTGGCCTGAATCCACTTTCCCTCCTCGGGAATAGGAGCTGCACCATGATGAACTCCCTGTGCCACCGGGCACATGTTCTCAACCTCATTCGTATAGGTCATATGAATCTCCTTTCAAATTTCCCACGCAAAAAAGAGCATGGAAGACTCAATCTCTCAGCCAGCTTCCGTTGCAATCCAGTCTCCTATAAGCTTGACCACTTCACCGGATTGTACAAAAATCTGAGCACGTCTATTCTTGCACAGATTGTGCTTTCTTGCAAGCAATAAATAATCTAAATTTTAACAATCCCCACATCGATATCGATGCGGGGACCGTCAAAATGCCTTAAGCCTTGTTATTCAGATATTCGTCGATGCCCTTCGCTGCGGCCTTTCCTGCGCCCATGGCCAGGATAACGGTAGCTGCACCGGTCACCGCATCGCCGCCGGCATAGACACCCTTCTTGGTGGTCTCGCCGTTCTCTTCCTTCGCGATGATGCAGCCGTACTTGTTGGCCTCCAGGCCCTCGGTGGTGGAGGTGATCAACGGGTTCGGGGAGGTTCCCAGAGACATGATCACGGAATCACACTCCAGCACATACTCGGATCCCTCAACCGGCACCGGTCTCCGGCGTCCGGAAGCATCCGGCTCGCCCAGCTCCATCTTCTGGATCTTCACGCCCTTTACCCAGTCATTCTCATCCGCGATGATCTCCACCGGATTCTGCAGCAGATCGAAGATAATGCCTTCCTGCTTAGCATGGTGTACCTCTTCGGCTCTGGCCGGCAGCTCCGCCTCGGATCTCCGGTATACGATATGGGTCTCCGCACCGAGACGCAGTGCAGTTCTCGCGGCATCCATGGCCACGTTTCCGCCGCCTACAACCACAACCTTCTTGCCGCACTTGATCGGGGTATCGGAATCCTCACGGTATGCCTTCATCAGGTTGTTTCTGGTCAGGAACTCATTGGCAGAGAAGACGCCATTGGCGGTCTCACCCGGAATGTGCATGAACTTCGGAAGACCGGCACCGGTGCCCAGGAATACGGCGTCGAAGCCCTCCTGCTCCATCAGCTCGTCAACCGTAATGGATCGGCCCACGATCACATTGGTCTCGATCTTCACGCCCAGCTTCTTCACGTTCTCGATCTCCGGGATCACCACGCCGTCCTTCGGCAGACGGAACTCCGGGATACCGTAGATCAGCACGCCGCCCGGCTCATGGAAGGCCTCGAAGATTGTCACATCGTAGCCGAGGCGCGCCAGATCGCCGGCACAGGTCAGACCAGACGGGCCGGAACCGATGACCGCTACCTTCTTGCCGTTGGGTGTTCCCGGCTTTGCAGCCACATAGCCGTGCTCTCTCGCCCAGTCTGCCACATAGCGCTCCAGCTTACCAATGGAAACCGGCTCGCCCTTGAAGCCACGGATACACTTACCCTCGCACTGGGTCTCCTGGGGACATACACGTCCGCAGACTGCCGGCAGGGCAGAGGAAAGGGCAATCACATCGGCCGCCTTGGCAATGTCGCCTTCCTTGATGCACTCGATAAAGTCATTGATGTGTACGGAAACCGGACATCCCTTCATACACTGGGGGTTCTTACAGCCCAGACAGCGGTCCGCCTCAGCCTTGGCCTCCTCATCATTGTATCCGAGACAAACCTCCTTGAAGTTTGTTGCTCTCTCCTTCGGGTCCTGTTCACGCACAGGCACTCTCTCCAAAACATTTGCAGCCATAATCTATCCTCCTATCGATCTCTCGCTTTAACCGCAGTTTCCGCAGCCGCCGTGGGCCTTCTCAGCCTCCAGAAGTTCCAGCATAGCCTTGCCTTCCTCGGTCTTATAGGTCTGCTGCCGCTTCATGGCCAGGTTGAAGTCCACCAGATGTCCGTCAAACTCGGGTCCATCCACGCAGGCAAACTTCACCTCGTCACCCACCACCAGACGGCAGGCACCGCACATGCCGGTTCCGTCGATCATAATCGGATTCATGGATACAATGGTCGGGATTCCCATCTCCTTTGTGGTCAGACAAGCGAACTTCATCATGATCACAGGGCCAATGGCAATACACTTGGTATAATGCTTTCCGTCCTCATTCACGAGCTTCTTCAGCACCTCGGTCACCACGCCCTTTGCGCCGTAGGAGCCGTCATCTGTGGTGACGTAGACATTAGCCGCTACCTCACGAAGCTCCTTCTCCATGATGAGCAGGTCTTTGTTTCTGGCGCCCAGAATCACATCGGCATCGATGCCGTGCTCATGGAGCCACTTCACCTGGGGATATACCGGTGCGGCACCCACGCCGCCGGCGATGAAGACGATGGATTCCTTCTTCAGCTCCTCTTCGGACATCTCCACCAGCTCGGATGGACGTCCCAGAGGACCCACGATGTCTGTGAAGCTCTCGCCGGCCTTCAGGTGGCTCATCTTCTCCGTAGATGCGCCCACCACCTGGAATACGATGGTAATGGTGCCTGCCGTACGATCGTAATCCGCAATGGTGAAGGGCACTCTCTCACCCATTTCGCCCAGCTTTGCGATCATAAACTGTCCCGGCTCTGCCTTGCGGGCCACATAGGGTGCTTCCACCACCATGAGCCAGTCCTTGTCTGCCAAATGCTCAACTTTTGTGATTTTATACATGCTCTCCTCCATGTTCTGCATACCATAATCGGCTACTATTATAGCATGAATATCAACATCTTCAACAAAATTTTAACAATCTCCCGGCAGCAAATCCTGCACCTTTGCTAAAATTGGTGATTTTACGCTTCTGCCTCCTCCGCCAGAATCAGTTCCCGGGCATAGGGCAGGGATTCGATCCAGCGACAGAAGCTGTGCCACTCCTCCAGCTTATGATTCCGGCGGGCAAAATAAATATTCACCAGGGTCTCATAATTCATGGTCAGGGTCCGCAGCTGGTTGTAGGAGCTGGGCAGCAGCTGGATGAGATCATACCAGTCTTCCTTCTTCTTGCCCTCGTTCACAAACTTCAGCCGAATCTCCTCCAATGCTGCAATGATATTCTGCATCACTTCCTCGCCATGGGCCGTGAGATGGTCATGGGAAAAGTCATCCAGCTCAAAGGGCTTCGCATGAATTTTATGCATGGTAGAGGTGGAGTTTGCCACCGTGGCCACCTTATAGGTGTCGTATTCCTTCCACCAGTACATGGGGGCCGTCACATCCGCGGAAACGATGATCTGCCGGATAAATTTCCGGTGGTCTGAACCGGCCTTCCGGAGCCGCTTTCCGAGGTCCAGATCATTGGGCCCCAATACATAGTTCCCATCTTCATCATAATAGGAATCGGAACGTGCCCAGGAGTTCATGGGGTTTCGCGCGCCCCGCATGGCATTTTCCAGATTCAGCACCGCTGTTTTTTCTATTTTGATCATTGTTGCCTCCGTGTTTTCCAGAATATAAAGAAAGATATAAAGAAAGACTTTGCGATTAGCAAAGCCTTTGATACGAATCAGTTAAATCCGTAGAATTTTTGCGTGAGTTTATACGCCATAATGGTGAGTTCATTGCCCACTTTTCCCGGCAGGTTCACGCCCTGGCCGAGGAAGCCCCAACGCAGCCGGAACCAGAGTCCCCGATTTAGTTTCCGCAGATACTCCCAGAGTTCCTTCTTTTTCTGCATATTCTCATCTGTGCCGGACTTGATGCAAAGGACAGAGGAAATGGTGGTGATGACCTCCAGATAACTGAACATGTATTTTCTCAGCTTCCGAGGCTGCACCTTCTGGAGATCCCAGCACTCCGCCATGATCCGATTCACGCGCATCTGCTGATCGATTCTGCCAATCATCACTGTCTCGTTCACCGACTGATCATCCCGACCAATAAAGTAGTGATAGAGATTCTCATCCATATAGTAGAGCTTCTCCACCATGGGCAAGGGCTGGTAAACAAAGATATTGTCCACGTAGAAGGTATGCTTCGGCAGCTCCAGTCCGCAGTCCCGGAGCATCTGTGTCCGGTAGATCACAGAATGCATCAGGATATACTGGCCCAGCATGAAATGTTTTACCTCATTCCAGCCGAAGATCCGATTCTCCGGGAAGGCCGTGCGGTAACGCATGACCTTCTTATGCTCCTGGCCAACCTTGTCATAAATAAAGTTGCAGACAAACATATCCACCGGCGTGCCCTGCAGCACCTGCTCCCGCAGCTTGTTCAGCACCCGGGGCAGCGCCGCTTCGTCGATCCAGTCATCCGAATCCACGACCTTGAAGAAAAGCCCGCTGGCATTCCGGAGACCTGTGTTCACAGCCTCTCCGTGCCCGCCGTTCTCCTGGTGCACCGCCTTGCAGATTCCGGGGTACTTCTTCTCGTACTCCTTCGCAATCTCCAGTGTATTGTCCTTCTGGGAGCCATCATCCACGATGATGATCTCCACCTCATCCCCCGCCGGCAGGATGCTCTCTATGCAGTGCCGCATATAGGCTGCCGAATTATAGCAGGGAATGGCAAAACTGATTAATTTCATGAAATATAGTTCCTATTAAACAAGTTAACGGATGGTGGTGCCTGCCAAACCGGCCACGGCCTTCTCCGCCAGCTCCTGTGTGGTAATGATGGCTCTTCTGCCATTGCCGGACTCCACAAAATCAATGGAAGTCTCCACCTTCGGCTGCATGGAGCGGTACTCGAAATGTCCATCCCGAATATACTCCCGGGCCTCGTCGGTGCTGATCACATCCAGCTTCTTCTCGTTGGGCTTACCGAAGTTCAGGGAAACCTGCTCCACCGCTGTCGCAATGAGCAGGACATCCGCATCCACTTCCTTCGCCAGAAGGCCTGCGGTCAGATCCTTCTCGATAACCGCAGCGGCACCGCGCAGATTGGTGCCCTGCCGCATCACGGGGATGCCTCCGCCGCCGCAGGCGATCACCACCTGGTCCGCATCCAGCAGGGCCTTGATGGCATCGATCTCCACGATGGACTTCGGTGTCGGTGAGGGAACGATACGCTGGAACTTGCCGTCCGCTACGGAAACGACTTCATTACCCGCTTCCTCCTCGGTCTTCGCCTCTTCACTGTCCATGACCTTGCCCACACACTTCACGGGATTGTAGAAGCTGGGATCATAGGGATCCACCATGACCTGGGTCAGGATGGTGGAAACCGTCTTGTAATAGCCCCGCTTCACCAGCTCTGCGCGAATGGCATTCTGCAGATCATAGCCGATCATGCCCTGACTCATGGCCGAGCAAACGGACAGCGGTGTTTTTGTATACTGTTCGCCATAATTGTTGTGCAGATCCTTCATGGCCGTATGAATCATACCCACCTGCAGGGCATTGGAGAACACAATGGCGATCTGATAGCCGGCCTCCACAAAGTCTCCGATCATCACAGCGGTCCGGCGTACAGCCTCCAGCTGCTCCGCCAGGCTGAAGCCCAGGCTCTTGTGGCCGAGGGCAATGACCATTCTTTTTTTACTCATAGGACACTCCTTTTTTCAACTGTTCTATCAGCTTATCCTTAAATCTTTGCAATGTCAATGAGACTGAGTTCCTGGGCATTGTTCTCCAGGGCTGTTGCCAGCGCCTCTGCCGTATCAATGGCCGTCAGAACATTGACACCGGTCTCGATGGCATTCCGACGGATCACGAAGCCGTCCTTTGACGCCTCGGCACCCTCCTTCGGGGTATCGATGATGATGTCCAATTCATGGCCCAGCACCAAATCCAGGATATTGGGAGACTCCTGCTCCACCTTACGCACCTGATAACAGGGCACGCCGCCCTCCTTCAGCGCAAGGTAAGTGCCTCTGGTGGCGAAGATCCGGTAGCCTACGGCAGCGAAACGCTTCGCAATGGGCACAATGTCCTTCTTGTCCTCGTCCTTCACTGTTACCACCATGTTCCGGTACTGCGGCAGGTGAATGCCGGCACCCTGGAAGGCCTTGTAAAGGGCTTCGTTGAAGCTCTTCGCGATACCGAGGCACTCTCCGGTGGACTTCATCTCCGGTCCCAGGGAAATGTCGGCACCCTTGATCTTCTCGAAGGAGAACACGGGCATCTTGATGGCATAGTATTCGGCTTCCTTCTGCAGGCCCGGTGTATAGCCCAGCTCCCGGATGGTGTGACCGCAGATGATCTGCGTCGCCAGCGGTACGATGGGAATGCCCGTCACCTTGGAAATGTAGGGCACCGTTCTGGAGGACCGGGGATTCACCTCGATGATATATACATCGTCGCCGTCGGCAATGAACTGAATGTTCACCATACCGATGACATGCAGGGCCTTGGCCAGTCGCTCGGTGTAGTCGATGATGGACGCCTTCGCCTTCGCTGTAATGGACTTGGACGGATAAACGGAGATGGAGTCACCGGAGTGAATTCCCGTTCTCTCGATATGCTCCATGATGCCCGGGATCAGGATGTCCTGACCGTCACAGATGGCATCGACCTCCAGCTCCTTACCGCGGATGTACTTGTCCACCAGGATCGGATGCTCCTGCGCAATCTGGTTGATGACGCCGATGAACTCGTCGATATCCTGGTCGGAAATGGCGATACGCATGCCCTGGCCGCCCAGCACGTAGGAAGGACGCACCAGCACCGGATAGCCCAATTCATGGGCAGCAGCCTTGGCCTCTTCTGCCGTGAATACGGTATGACCTGCAGGTCTGCTGATGCCGGTCTGCTGCAGGATGGCATCGAAACGCTCACGGTCCTCTGCGGCATCCACGTCATCTGCCTGGGTGCCGAGGATGGGCACGCCCATCTTCATCAGCGCCTCCGTCAGCTTAATGGCTGTCTGGCCGCCGAACTGCACCACGGCGCCATCCGGCTTCTCGATGTCGACAACATTGCGCACATCCTCATCCGTTAGCGGCTCAAAGTACAGCTTGTCCGCAATATCGAAGTCCGTAGAAACAGTCTCCGGGTTGTTGTTGATGATGATGGTCTCGTAGCCCTCACGCCGGAAGGCCCAGGTGGAGTGTACAGAACAGAAATCGAACTCGATACCCTGTCCGATACGGATGGGGCCGGAGCCCAGCACCAGCACCTTCTTTTTCTTTGCCGGATCCCGGAAGGCACCTGTCGCCTCGTTGCCGGAAAGCTTCACTCTGCCCTTCTCCGGCGCACTGGGATCCAGGCGGCAGAAGCCGTCGCCGCTGCCGTCAAATACGGAATAGTAGTAGGGTGTCTCTGCCTCGAACTCTGCGGCGCAGGTATCCACCATCTTGAAGGAGGCCAGAATGCCGTATTCCTCCCGGAGAGCCCGGATCTCCTCGGTGCTTCTGCCCGTCAGGCGGCCGATGACATTATCCGGGAATTCGATACGCTTCGCCTCCCGCAGCAGGTTTTCGCTGAGGGGTTCGTCGTGGAGACGCTTCTCCATATCCACCAGGATCTTCAGCTTGTCAATGAACCAAACATCGATCTTCGTGATCTCATGGATCTCGGCATAGCCGAAGCCGCGGCGCAGGGCCTCTGCCACCACCCAGATCCGGCGGTCATCCACGCGATGCAGCATCTTCCGGAGGTCATGATCGTCCAGCTCTGTGAAGTCATAGGAAAGGAGGCAGTCCACGTGCTGCTCCAGAGAACGGATGGCCTTCATGAGGCCGCCCTCAAAACTCTGGGCAATGGCCATTACCTCACCGGTGGCCTTCATCTGGGTGCCCAGGAGATGCTCTGCGGTGATGAACTTATCGAAGGGAAGACGCGGCATCTTCACCACGCAGTAATCCAGCATCGGCTCGAAGGAAGCGTAGGTTTTGCCGGTCACGGCGTTCTTGATCTCGTCCAAGGTATAGCCGAGAGCAATCTTCGCTGCCACCTTGGCAATAGGATAGCCGGTGGCCTTGGAAGCGAGGGCCGAAGAACGGGATACACGAGGGTTTACCTCGATAACGCAGTACTCAAAGCTGTCCGGATTCAGGGCATACTGCACATTACAGCCACCGGTGATGCCGAGCTCTGTGATGATGTTTAGCGCACTGGTACGGAGCATCTGGTATTCCTTGTCGGACAAGGTCTGGGAAGGTGCCACCACGATGGAGTCACCGGTATGTACGCCCACGGGATCCAGGTTTTCCATGTTGCAGACGGTGATCACGTTGCCGGCGCCGTCCCGCATTACCTCATACTCGATTTCCTTCCAGCCCGCGATGGAACGCTCCACCAGCACCTCATGCACGCGGGACAAACGAAGGCCGTTCTCCAGGATCTCCCGGCACTCCTCCGGATTGGCTGCGATACCGCCGCCGGAACCGCCCAGGGTATAGGCCGGACGCAGCACCACGGGATAACCGATGGATTCTGCCACCCGAAGGCCTGCCTCTACGTCATGAACGACTTCAGAAGCCGCCACCGGCTCGCCGATCTTCTCCATGGTCTCCTTGAACATGAGACGGTCCTCGGCCTTCTTAATGGTCAGGGCGGTGGTACCGATGAGCCGCACATTGTGGCTCTTCAGGAAGCCGGACTCATCCAATGCCATAGCGAGGTTCAGACCGGCCTGTCCGCCCAGTGTCGGCAGTACGGAATCCGGCTTTTCCTTCTCGATGAGCTTCTCCACCACCTCTACGGTCAGGGGCTCGATATATACATGGTCGGCAATGTCCTTATCTGTCATGATGGTGGCCGGATTGGAATTCAGCAGAACCACCTCTACGCCCTCTTCCTTCAGGGAGCGACAGGCCTGTGTACCTGCATAGTCAAACTCTGCTGCCTGGCCGATGACGATCGGTCCGGAACCGATCATCAGCACCTTCTTTATACTCTGATCTCTCATCCTGTCTCCTTTTCTCAGCTTTCCATCATCTTTACAAAACGATCAAACAAATAGGAAGAATCCCGAGGTCCGGGGCAGGCCTCCGGATGATACTGCACGGTATAGATCTTCTTTCCCACATAGCGAAGTCCCTCATTGGTGCGGTCGTTCACATTATAAAAGGCTTCCTCTGCCACCGCCGGATCCAGAGAATCCGGATTCACCGCATAGCCGTGATTCTGTGAGCTGATGTAGACCCTGCCGGTCTCCAGATCCTTCACCGGATGGTTGCCGCCGCGGTGACCGTATTTCAGCTTATAGGTATCTGCGCCTGTTGCCAGCGCCATCAGCTGATGTCCGAGGCAGATAGCGAAAATGGGCACATCGGAATCATAGAGCTTCTTCACCTCGGCGATGATCTCTGTGTTCTCCTTGGGATCACCGGGGCCGTTGGAAATCATGATGCCGTCGGGGTTCGAGCCCAGGATCACCTCCGCCTTGGTGTCTGCCGGATATACGGTGACATCACAGCCGTGCCGCTGCAGAGAGCGGATAATGTTGCGCTTCGCACCGACATCGAGGAAGGCCACCCGCTTCGGCTCCTTCTCACCGGTGTAACGGCTGCCGTCCGGATTCTCCGCCTGGGCTGTATAAACCGCCTTTGTGGTGGTCTTGGCAACCACGCCGGTCACGCTGTAGGCCTTGATCTTCTCCAGCAGCGCCGGAATCTCTTCATCCTTGTAGCGCTTCGTGGTGATCATGCCGTTCATGGTTCCCTCATCCCGCAAAAGCTTCGTCAGGGCCCGGGTGTCAATGCCGGCGATGCCCGGAATGTCGTACTTCTTCAGGAAGTTCCGCAGTGTATTCTCCGAACGCCAGTTGCTGGGCATGGGTGCCAATTCTCTAACAATAAAAGCGTCCAGCCAGGGTCGCTCGGACTCCATGTCCTCATAGCAGATGCCGTAGTTACCGATGAGCGGATAGGTCATGGTCACCGCCTGTCCCGCATAGGAAGGGTCCGTCAGTACCTCGAGATAGCCGGTCATGGAGGTGTTGAAAACCACCTCGGAAATGACCTCCCGCTCTGCGCCGATGGAGCTGCCCTTGAAAATCGTGCCGTCCTCCAGTATCAGAAATGCATCCATTCTATTCTCCTCTACCTTGTTCAATGTCTGCTTTGCCCTACGATTGTGCATATTTATTCATTTACTATGCACAGCCTTCATTACCCTCTCAGAGGGGAAAATCCCCGGAAAAGACCTCTACCGCGGGACCGCTCATAAAGAGATGTCCGCTCTCCCGGTCATAGCGGATGTGGAGATCGCCGCCCCGAAGATGCAGCAGCACCTCGTCATCCAGCTTTCCGGCGAGGATACCTGCATAGGCCGCCGCCGTGGCGCCGGTGCCGCAGGCCAGCGTCTCTCCGGAGCCCCGCTCGTAGACCCGGAAATTCACCTCGCCCCGGTTCAGGATCTCGATGAACTCTGTGTTCACCTTCTCCGGAAAACGGGGGTGCGTTTCAAAATCTCTTCCATATAAAAGAAAATCCAAATCAGAGACCTTAGAAGCCTTGAGCTCGGGATTATCTTCCAGAAAATACACCGCATGGGGGTTTCCGACATCAATGCCGATGAAATGAAGCTGCATTCCATGAACGGTGATGTCCTCCGGCAATGCACTGGTCAGCTTCGCCTCACCCATGTCCACGGTGGCCCGCTGCATCTTGCCGTTTTCTGTATAGAGCACAATGTTCTTCAGTCCTGATTTGGTATCAATCACTGCTGTATGTCGATCACTGGGAATAATGCCGTGATCATAAATGTACTTCGCGACGCAACGAATGCCGTTGCCGCACATATTTCCCTCTGAGCCATCCAGATTAAACATATGCATATACGCATCTGCCCGGTCCGACGGTTCGATCAGGATCAGTCCGTCACCGCCTACACCGAAGTGACGATCCGCGATCTTCTGCGCCAGGGCTGCCGGATCTGAAACCTGCTCAGAGAAGCAATTCACATACACATAGTCGTTTCCACAACCCTGCATCTTTGTAAATTTCATTTGCTCTCTCCTATAGCCTGTTTTTGCTTAAACTTTCAGTACTATAGCATATCCCCCATGCCCCTTGCAAGGCATTTCCTGTACATAAGGACATTCAAAATTTTATTTAGCCAATCTCAAAAAAATGCAGATTTTTGTATGAATATACAAAACATCCTAGGGATACCCCACAAGGGCAGGGTTCCCTAGGATGTCTCATTTATTTCTTCTTTCCGAGATAAGCCGCCTTGATCTCGTCATTCTCAAGAATCTCACGGCCGGTGCCGCTCATGGTGATGCGACCGGTTTCCATAACGTAGGCGCGATCCGCCACCTTCAGGGCCATGTTCGCATTCTGCTCAATGAGCAGGATGGTCATGCCTTCCTCCTTGTTGATCTTCTGAATGATGTCGAAGATCTCCTGCACCACGATGGGCGCCAGTCCCAAGGACGGCTCATCCAGCATCATGATCTTCGGCTGGCTCATCAGACCCCGGGCCACCGCCAGCATCTGCTGCTCACCGCCGGAAAGCGTACCGGCCAGCTGCCAGTGCCGCTCTTCGAGACGCGGGAAAAGCTTGTAAACCTTCTGAATGTCCGCTGTCAGGTCATCCTTCCGGAGATAGGCACCGATCTTGATATTCTCCAGCACCGTCATATCCGGGAATACGTGACGTCCCTCAGGGCAGAGGGTGATGCCCTTCTGTACACGCTTCTGGGGCACCATGGTGGTAATGTCTTCACCATCAAATTCCAGCGTACCCTCACTGGCCTTCACCAGTCCCGCAATGGTGCGGAGGGTAGAGGACTTTCCGGCACCGTTGGCGCCGATCAGTGTCACGATGGAATGATCCGGCACCTCCATGGAAATGCCCTTCACGGCCTCGATACCGCCGTAGTTCACCTTCAGGTTATTGATTTTAAGCATCTTCCGTCACCCCCAGATAAGCATCAATTACTACTTCGTTGTTCTGGATCTCACTGGGCGTTCCCTCGGCAATGAGCTTACCAAAGTTCAGCACGTAGATCCGCTCTGAAATCTGCATGACCAGATCCATATGATGCTCGATCATGAAGATGGTGAGGTGATACTGATCCCGGATCTTCACAATGAAATCCGTCAGCTCCTGGGTCTCCTGGGGATTCATGCCGGCAGCCGGCTCATCCAGAAGCAGCAGCTTCGGCTCTGTGGCCAGGGCTCTCGCAATCTCCAGACGACGCTGCAGACCATAGGGAAGGCTTCCCGCAATTTCATCCTTCAGGGAATAAAGATCCTGCTCTCGGAGGAGCTTCTCGGTCTCTGCACGCATGGCCGCCTCGGTCTTATGGTTCAGCCGAAGTGTCGCGCTGAAGACATTATCCTTCGCCCGCAGATGCTTCGCAATGAGTACGTTGTCGAAAACCGTCAGATTGGTGAAGAGACGGATGTTCTGGAAGGTACGGGCAATGCCCAAGCGGGTAATGGCATCGGGGCTCATTCCCTTCAGCCGCTGGTCACAGAAGCGTACCGCACCGCTGGTGGGCTGATAAATGCCGGTAATGCAGTTGAAGGCCGTGGTCTTGCCGGCACCGTTGGGACCAATCAGCGCCACGATCTCGCCTTCATTTACGTTCAGAGACAGGTTGTCCACCGCAGTGACGCCACCGAACTGCATCACCACATTTTGCATACTTAATACATTCTGCTTTTCGCTCATGCCTTCGCCTCCTTCTTTTTCGGTTTGCCCAGCCTCTTGAAGAAGCCGATGATACCGTCCCAGCTGAACTCATTGGTGCCCATGAGGCCCTTGGAATAGAACAGCACCACCACCATCAGCAGGATGGAGAAGATGACCATACGGAAGCCGGAGCGGAACAGCGGAATGGAAACACCACCGATGGTCAGCGGATCATCAAAGAAACGGAGGAGCTCACGGCCTGCGGTTACCAGGAAGGCACCCAGCACGGAGCCGGTTACGGAACCGATACCGCCGATAACCACGATCAGGAGAATGTCGTAGGTCAGAGACACCTGGAAGGTCTTGGAATCAATGGAGCGCATGAACATCGCCAGCATGCCGCCGGATACCCCCGCAAAGAAGGAGGAAATCACAAAGGAAAGCTCCTTGGTCTTGAAGAGATTGATGCCCATGGCCTCGGCTGCGATTTCATCCTCACGCACGGCCTTGAACATACGGCCATAGGAAGAGTTGATGAGCAATACCATGAGACCAATGCAGACCACAGTCAGCGCCAGTACGGCATAGAGGGAGCCGAAGCCCGGGATGGACTTCAGTCCGTAGGAACCGTTGGTGATCTGGTCCAGCTGCGGTGCCGCGATGAGGGCACGGATGATCTCCGCAAAGCCCAGGGTTGCGATGGCGAGGTAATCGGACTTCAGCCGCAGAACGGGGATACCGATCAGAGCGGCACAGCCGGCTGCCACAAGGCCGCCCAGGATCAGAGCCACCAGGATCGGCAGCTGCAGGTTGGCAATGGCGGGATGAATGCCGCTGATGTAGTACACAGAGGGACGATCCGCCACCGGGATGGTGAGAATCGCGGTCACATAGGCACCCAGTGCCATGAAGCCGGCCTGTCCCAGGGAGAAAAGACCGGTAAAACCGTTCACCAAATTCATGGAAACCGCAACGATCGCATAAATCAGAGAACGCTCAATGATGGAAATCGCATAGCTGTAGGTGTACTTGTTGGCCTCCAGGTAGCCGCAGATGCCCAGGATCAGCAGGATCAGCAGCAGGTTCAGCAGCAGATTTCTCTTTTTTTCTTTTGTTAATGTAAGCTTAGCCATTTCTGCCCTCCTTATACCTTGTTGATGGTCTTCTCACCGAAGAGACCGGTAGGACGCACCAGCAGAATGACAATCAGCACCACAAAGGTGAAGGCATCCGAGAAGGTGGAGTATCCGGCTGCTACCAGGGCTGTTTCACCCATGCCCAGCACAAAGCCGCCGACCACAGCGCCCGGAATGGAACCAATGCCGCCGAAAACCGCAGCCACGAAACACTTCAGTCCCGGAAGGGAACCGGAGAAGGGGAACACGGTCATACGATCTGTGAAGTAGAGAATGGAGCCCACCGCTGCCAGCAGAGAACCGATGGCAAAGGTCATGGAAATGGTCCGGTTGATGTCAATACCCATCAGGGAAGCCGTCTCATAGTCCTTGGAAACCGCACGCATGGCCATACCCATCTTGGAATGCTGGATCAGACTGATCAGCACATAGACCAGCACCAGGGTCAGCACCGGTGTAAAGAAGGTCACGAAAGAAGCGGAAAGGCCGCCGATGTGGAAGATCTTCTTCAGACCCGGGATCTCCGGATAAGCCATGGGAAGTGCCGTAAAGAGATAGGTCGCCAGATTCTGCAGCAGGTAGCTGACACCGATGGCAGAAATCATGACGGACATTCGCGGTGCGGAACGCAGGGGCTTATACGCCACGCGCTCAATGCCTACGCCCAACACGGTGGTCAGGATCAGCACCAGGGGAAGGGCCACAAACCAGGGCAGGGATGCCATGGCAAAGATCATGAAATAGCCGGCCATCATGAAGATATCTCCATGGGCAAAGTTGATGAGACGCAGAATACCATAAACCATGGTATAGCCGATCGCAATCAGTGCATAGGCACCGCCCAGGGAAATTCCCGTCAGGCACTGCTGCAGAAAGGTCGTCAAAGACATAGGTAGTGCTCCTTTCAAATACGCTTGTCACTAAGGCATTGCCCCGCCGGGGGCATCCCTCCGATAAAAAGGAGCCAGTTCTATGCGAGCTGGCCCCTTAGAATCCATTCTTCTAGTCGATTATACCTTGGTTGTGGTCAGGAACTCGAACTTGCCGTCCTTGATGGTCTTGATGAAGGCCAGATCCTTGTTGGCATCGCCCTCTTCATCGAAGGAAATGCTGCCGGTTACACCGTCAAAGCTTACGGACTTCAGTGCATCCTTGATCTTCTCACCATCGGTGGACTGTGCATCCTCGATCGCGTGGTAGATTGCCAGGTAAGCATCATAACCAAGTGCGGATACAGCCGGGATGATGTCGGACTGGTTGTTCTTCTTCAGATACTCCTTGAAACCTGTGATGAATGCGGATGCCTCATCGTTTGCCGGCTCTGCCTCGTCGAAGAAGGTGGAAAGTACGCAACCCTCTGCGTCAGCGCCTGCATTGTCGATGATGGTGGAGTTCTCCCAAGTATCACCAGCGGCGATGAGAGAAGTGATGCCCAGCTCTCTGGCCTGCTTGATGATCAACGGTGCAGTGGTGATGGAAGAAGGTGCGAAGATGATGTCCGGGTTAGCTGCCTTGATGTTGGTCAGAACAGCCTTGAAATCGGTCTGGTTGGTCTGGAACTGCTCCTCGTCCACGATCTCGCCGCCAAGATCAGCGAAAGCTGTCTTGAAGTAGGAACCGAGACCGGAGGAATAGTCATCACCAAGCTGTGTGATGACAGCGGCTGTCTTGTAGCCGTTCTGCATAGCGTAGTTGGCCATTACAGTTCCCTGGAACGGATCAAGGAAGCAAACTCTGAAGTAGTAGTCATTTCCCTGTGTTACCTGCGGGTTTGTGCAGGAAGCACCGATGGCCGGTACCTTGGCATCGGCAAAGATCTGACCTGCTGCGATGGATACACCGGAACCGTAGGAACCGATGACTGCGGTCACCTTGTCGCTCATGAGCTTGTTCGCTGCATTTACGGCCTCGGTCTTATCGGACTTGTTGTCCACCTCATCCAGCTCGATGGTATACTCTGTGTCGCCGATCTTCACAGTCGGATAAGTCTCATTGGCATAACGGATACCCAGAACCTCCTGGAAACCGCCGCCGCCGTTCTCACCTGTCTGCGGCTCGAAAACACCGATCTTGATGACATTGCTGCTACCGGAAGCACTGCTGCCGGATGCAGAACCGCTGCTGCCGCAGGCTGCCATAGACATCACCATTGCTGCGCTCATACCAAGAGCCACCAGTTTCTTACACTTCATAATCCTCTCCTCCTTCCGGAACTGTCCGTCCCAGATGCACATTTGCCGCAGTGCCGCAGACTGTTCATTGTATAAATACACTCGTCCGCGTCCCGCAAACATTTTTCGTACATTTTAGCACTTTATCCCGATTTTGCAAGTGGAAATTATAAAATCCTTTCTTTCCATTCTTCCACGGAATAAAAGAAGGCGCAGCCGCAGAATACCTGCGACAGCGCCCTTGCTGTACATGTGAATCAATATAGTGTTTCCCTTCGGCTTTGTCAAGCCCGTAAGCAGGAATCACTGTTGTTTTCGACTCCGTTCCGCCTTTTTCTTTTCCACAAGCTCCCGGAACTCCTCCTCGCTCATTTCCAGCTCCTGAAGACGCGCCCGCCGCTTTTCCTTCATTTTCCGCCGCAGCTTCCGGTCGTCATGGATGTTTTTCGCGCCGATGGCTGCCCCGCCGCCGAAAACCACAAAGGCCGCAATGGCTGCCACTGTGAAGCCGCTGACGGTCACAGCCACCGCCACCTTGGTCTGGGTCGGCACCTCATCCAGCACCACCTGAATGCTGGGTTCCTTTTCCACATAGCTCTTTCCCACGGTCCGACCATCCATGGTGTAGCTGATTTCCGCCACCGCCTGCTTCGGGGCATCCTGGGGCAGATTGTACTCCAGTTCATAGGCCAGACCTTCCTGGCTACTGCCCGTGGGCAGCGACACGATCTGCTCCGCCGTCGGCAGTAAAAGTTCGGTGCTCTTAGTATTTTCCGGTACGATGGTGTCCGCGATCAGCCGCTCACAGAGCGTCGTAAGATCCACAACGCCCTCTCCCACCGTCTGGTTCTCGGTTTCATTGAAGCCAAGATCCAGCAGAAGCTTCGTGTCCGTGTAGTGAGCCGGATTCTTGTCCTGCATCACCACGGCCACCAGCCGTCGACCGTCCTGCTCCGCCATGGTGATCAAGGTGTTGCCCGCGTCCAGGGTGTAGCCGGTCTTTCCGGCGATCACCCGGGCATCATAGTAGCGAGAATTCGGCAGCAGCATCTTGTGCTCCATATAGACCACATTACCCTCCGGCACCCGCTGCCCCGGCGCCAGCCGGTGGGAGGTGGAGGACTCGATCCGCAGGAATTCATCATTGTTCATGGCGGCAATGCCGATTTTTGTCATGTCCCGGGCCGTGGTGTAATGGTTCGTATCAAAGAGACCGGACGGATTGGTGAAGTGGGTATTGGTGCACCCCAGCTCCACCGCCTTCTGGTTCATCAGCTCCGCAAAAGCCTCCCGGGACCCGGCCACATGCTCCGCCAAGGCATTGGCAGACTCGTTCGCAGACTTCAGGAGAAGAGCATACAGGCAATCCTCCACCGTCAGCACATCTCCCGCCTCGATCTGGGCATTGGAAGAGCCCTTGTCTACATTGTATACGGCATCATGGGAGAAAGTGACCTCCTCATCCAATTTACAATTTTCCAGTACCACCAGCGCGGTCATAACCTTCGTGATGGAGGCCGGATAGGCCGCCTGGTCCTGGTTCTTGGAAAAGAGCACCGCACCGGTATCCGCGTCCACCACCGCCGCTGTCCCCGCGTTGAGCTCCGTCTGGGGCCAGTTGGCCGCCAGAGCCGTCAACGAAAACGGCAGCAGCAAAAGCAGGCAGAACAGCACTGCAAAAAATCGTCGCAGCCCCGTCCTAAAATAAAATTGTTTCATCGACAGCCTCCTCCGCCATGCCATTTCGAAAAAGCTGCGCAAGTGTCAGCTCCCCTGCCCTGCGGCAGTACTCTTTGTATACAGTATCCTGATGCTCCGTGAAATGAAGTCGAGGCCCATCCGCCTGCACATCCCCGGAAGCCTTCGTTGCATTCTCCGCAACGCCAGTAGACTTTGCCAAAATTGCCGCATCCCGGCTAGGCGCAGATGTTTGCGCGTCCACGATCACGGCGACGCAGACATTGCCCTCCTCGGACAGCACGGACAGCAAATGCCGCCGCTCCTCCAGCAAGCGGGACGTGAGTCTGTCTCCCATGAAAAGTGAAAGGTCATAGTCATGCATCCGGTCGTTCCGGGGATCCGGGCTCTCATAGTAGCCGATCCGCTTCTCCGGCACCGCCATGAGGATGCCCCGGGCCGCCCGCGGGAAGGTGAATCCAATGCCTTCGGCCCGAAGTTCCCGGACAAAGCGCTGGTAGAGTCTTTCCCGCCCCGGTGTGCCCAGCAGAAGCACATAAGGCTTCCGGGGATCCGCATGCTGTCCTTCTCCGTCTATACGGCCAATCGTCTGCCGCCACGCTCGAAGCTGCGCATCAATCTCCGCCTCCGAAAGATTTTGGGTGGCCGCAAATCGCGTCCGCACTGCCGGGGACACATATTCGCCGCTACGGTACAGCGCATCTTCGGAGGAAAAATCCCCCTGCAGCAAAAAGCGCTGTAAATAACTGTCCCGGGGATCAAAGAATTCCCGGAGCACTTCCTCCTGCATCTCTTCGGAGTAGTCATAAAAGTAGGAATAGAGAATATCGCGGACGCTCTTTTCCAGGGAAGTCATTTGCTCCGCGTCCTCAAAGAGACAGTATACCTGAATGAAGAGCTCCAGCGCCGCCGTGATCCGGGTCTCCCGCTTCTCGTACACCGATGGAATCAGGGCGGTGAGTTCACGGTGTAGGGCGGATAAGATGGCATCCAACTTGCTTGAAGTCATCGTTCCGGGCTTAGCGATAGCCAAGTTATCGCTAAGCCCGGCATGACAATACCCGTCAGCCAAGCTGCCGCGCAGCACAGCGATATCCTTTGTCGTCAGAATATCTTCTTCTGCAAAGCGCCGGTACCAGTGGTCCAGCCGCAACAAAAATTCCGCCGTTTCCGAAAAGAAGCGGCGAAAGGGCTCAGCTATGGTGTTTTCTGCCGGAATCTGACGAATCCGTTCCAGCGCATCTTCATATCGTTCTCTCATACGCCCTCTCCGTTATCCGACAGGCACCAGCAGCAGGCGAATGCCGAGAAAGATCAGGGCGATCCAGAGCAGCACCAGCACAAGTGCAATCGAACCGGCAATCTTCGACGGCAACATATTGCTGCCCTTGTCCCGGAGCGCCCCGGCTGTACTGCTTATCGAAAGCAGCGCCGCAAAAAAGGAGCTTAACCCAAGCGCACCGATCACCATGGGTCCCTCTCCCTGCTGCCACACGGCAAGTCCCAGACAGAAAACAAGCAGCACAAAAGCGACCGCCACGGTGGCAATGCTTTGCCAGGTGCCGATCGAAAGTTTTTTCCGGATATAACTGTAACGTTTCTTTTTCTTCAAATCCATTTATCTCCCGGGGTGTGGCAATGCAAACTTCTCCTGGATTGTGTTCGAGCTTGTAGCTCTCACACAACCTGCCTGCGGCAGGCATGTCCTCCTTCGGAGCACATGTCAGTCTACGCTCCGCTTCGGTCCGCGCCTAACAGGCGCCACTGGCGCCTGGCGCCGCTACGAAGTTTGCTCAATGCAAACTTCTCCGCTCCCTTCGTCTGCTGCGCAGGCGCTGCGTCAGATGGAAACAGACATAGCCCAGCAGGCCGCCCAGTGTATTCAGCAGGATGTCATCCACATCACAGCTCCCGGCCCGCAAAAAAAGCTGTGCCATCTCGATGAGCCAGGACAAAAGATAAGCCGCAAAACCCGTGTTGTACCAGTATTTCCTGCAACGGCGGGAAAAGACCGGTAGCACAAAGCCCAGTGGCATAAAGCCTAAGACATTACCCCACAGGTTCAGAAGCACGCCCTTCCGTCCGATCTGCTGCGCATTCAGAAGGTAGCGCCGAATCTCCACGAAGGGCTGCAGATTGTAGGTATAGTCCGCCTTCGCCATGACGCCCCGCTCCGCAAGATCCGCGAAAAACATGAGATAGAGCAGCAAAACAATATAGAGAATGAAAAGCCCGAGACCGATCCAGCGGTTCCGGGTCATGCGCTTCTTTTTCATCAGAACGTAATTTCGTTTTTCCTTTTCAGCAGCAGCGCACCGTTCACAATGGACAAAATGCCGGTGACCACGCCGATGGTCAGGATGATGACCCCCACTGCAATGGCACCTGCGCCGGTATTCCGCATCGTCTTATATACCTTTTCCATGAATTCTTCTCCCCAATAAGCCGATTATCAAAACTTTTTTCATCATAGCATAGGCGCATCAGATTTTCCAGTAGGAAAGCATCTCCCGCGTCTCGTAACCGAGGGAACGGTAGAGGGACAGCGCCGGCAGATTCCGGGAGCTGACCTGCAAAAGAATATGCCGATAGGGTCCGTCCAGCTGAGCCTCCAGCTTCTCCAGCATTGCCCTGCCATGGCCCTGCCGCTGGTAGCGCTCATAGACCAACAGCCCGTACAAATAGAGCGTATCCGCATTGAAGCGGGAGAAAAACACCTCGCCGAAGCTGCTGCAGAGGCTTTCCCCCGGATCCGCAATGCCCCGGGACAGCATCTTCATGAGGAAAAGCTCGTCATAAAGCGGCACCGCGCCGATGGCCTTGAGCGTCTCCCGCGTACCTTCCGGCAGTCCCCACGCTTCTTTTGGGATAATGTCTTCGGCCCCCGCTGCCGGGCATCGCGGTTTTGTGAGAAAGCGGAAGCAGTAGCCCCGGAAATCGTCCTGCAAGGCATGGAGGCAAAGGCTGAAAAAGCCCAGCTGCCGCGCCTCCGGCAAGGTATAGGCGCAGATTTCCAGCACCTCCTGTCCGTTCTCGGTTTCTCCCAGACGATAGCCGAAAAGCACCGCCAGAAGCGCCCCCTCTATGCCGCTCTCCTCCGGCTCTGTGTTTCGCACCAGATAAAAGAAATCGCCGTCCGGCTCGGTGGAATAGTTGCTTTCGTCTGCTTCGTTGCAGCAGCGGATCAACGTCTCCACACTATCCCAGTCCACATCCGGGAGCGTCAGCAACAGTTCTGCCTCCATGATTTGCTCTCCTCCTTCATTTTTCTGCATTGAAAAGGGCGGGCAGGAAATCCTGCCCGCCCCTGTGTATCTTGAATTACTTCAGCTTGATGGGATCCAGCTGCCAGATCTCGTCCACATACTCCTGGATGGTTCGATCAGAGGTGAACTTTCCGGCATTGGCGGTGTTGAGGATGGCGGCTCTAGCCCACCAGCTCTCATCGCCAAACTTGGCAATGGCTCTGTTCTGTGCATCATCATAAGCCGCGAAGTCCTTCAGAATGAAGTAGCGGTCTGCACGATCCGACTCATTGGTGTTCAGCAGCGAGTCGTAGAGCGGACGGAACAACTCCGGATTCTCCGGGCTGTAGAAGCCGTTCACCAGCTGCATCAGCACACGGCGGATATCCTGGTTGTTGTTGAAGATATCCATGGGATGGTAGTCATTGGAGTGCTCCAGCGCAATGACCTCGTCAGAGGACATTCCGAAGATGAAAGCATTCTCCTCGCCGGCTTCCTTCACAATCTCGATGTTGGCACCATCCATGGTACCGATGGTCAGCGCACCATTCAGCATCAGCTTCATGTTGGAGGTACCGGATGCCTCCTTGGATGCTGTGGAAATCTGCTCGGAAAGATCCGCTGCCGGGATGATAATCTCTGCATTGGATACACGGTAATCCTCAATGAAGACCACCTTGATCTTTCCGTTGATGGAAGCATCGTTGTTGATGACATTGGCCACGTTATTGATGAGCTTGATGGTCAGCTTTGCGGTCTTGTAACCTGCGGCAGCCTTCGCACCGAAGATGTATACATGCGGATGGAAATCCATATCCGGATGATCCTTCAGCTGATTGTATACATACATCACATGCAGGATGTTCATAAGCTGACGCTTGTACTCATGGAGACGCTTCACCATCACATCAAAGATGGCATCTGTGGACACTTCGATACCGTTGTGCTCACGGATGTACTTGGCAAGGCGCTCCTTGTTGTGGCGCTTGATGGCCATGAACTCGGCCTGTACCTTCGGATCATCGGCATAAACCTCCAGCTTCTTCAGCTTATCGAGATCTGTGATCCACTGGTCGCCGATCTTGTCGGTGATCCAGGCCGCCAGCTCCGGATTCGCATGCAGCAGCCATCTTCTCTGGGTGATACCGTTGGTCTTGTTGGAGAACTTCTCCGGATACATCTCATAGAAGTCATGGAGTGTTTCCTTCTTCAGGATCTCGGTATGAAGCTTTGCCACACCGTTTACCGCATGACCGCCCACGATGGCCAGGTGTGCCATCTTCACAACACCGTCATAGATGATGGCCATCTTGGAGATCTTGTACTCGGCGTTCTCCGGGTACTTCTTGCGGATATCCTCGCAGAATCTCCGGTTGATCTCCTCCACGATCTGGTAGATACGCGGCAGAAGCTTGGAGAACAGTTCGATGGGCCACTTCTCCAGCGCCTCGGCCATGATTGTGTGGTTGGTGTAAGCGCAGGTCTTGATGGTGATGTCCCAGGCCTCATCCCACTCCAGGTTGTAGTCGTCCATGAGGACACGCATGAGTTCTGCCACAGCCACAGTCGGGTGTGTGTCGTTCATCTGGAAGGCCACCTTCTCATAGAGATGGTGAATGTCTCCATTGTGACGCTCCACATACTCCTTCACTGCGGTCTGTACCGATGCACTGATGAAGAAGTACTGCTGACGAAGACGCAGCTCCTTGCCGGCATAGTGGTTGTCGTTCGGATACAGCACCTCTACGATATTGCGGGCCATATTCTCGGACTCCACGGCCTTCTGGTAGTTACCCTTGTCGAACTCCTCCAGATGGAAGGTGTCCTTCGCCTGGGCATCCCAGACACGGAGGGTATCCACCACGTGGTTGCCGTAGCCCACCACCGGTGTATCATAGGGAATGGCAATCACGGACTGATAGCCCTTCTGCACGAAATGCAGCTTGCCGTTCTCGTTGATGGTCTCTACCCAGCCGCCGAAGCGCACTTCCTTGGAAAGCTCTGCCCGACGCAGCTCGAAGGGATTGCCGTCCCGCAGCCAGTCATCCGGCACCTCTCTCTGGTAACCGTCGGAAATCTGCTGCTTGAACATACCGTACTTATAACGGATACCGCAGCCGCAGGCCCAGTAGCCCAGGGTTGCCAGGGAATCCAGGAAGCAGGCAGCCAGACGTCCCAGACCGCCGTTGCCCAGTGCCCAATCCGGCTCCTCGTCCTCGAGAGAGGTGAGATCCAGTCCCAGCTCCTCGATGGCCTCGCGGATTTCCTTATGTGCACAGAGGTTGATGATGTTGTTGCCCAGTGCCCGTCCCATCAGGAACTCCATGGAGAGATAATACACTCTCTTGTTGTCATGCTTTTCGGTGGACTTCTGTGTTGCCATCCAGTCATCGATGATGGCATCCTGCACAGCGGCAGCTACCGCATGGAATGCTTCCTTATTGTTCAGCTCTTTCAGATCCCGTCTGAAGAGCTTTCTGGCATTGCTTTGAATCTCTTTCTTAAATAAAGCCTTGTCGAACTTCGCCATGATGTACCCCCATAGTTATCATTATTCTCAGGTGTCTTATATCATATTTGCCGGGATGTCGCAAGCAAGCATCCCGGCAAATCCATCTATATTACAGCTTTTTTACGGAAAGCTTCAGATTCTCTCCGTTGATATCCCATTCCTTCTGATAGTCAGAAGCCTCTGCTGCCGTGCAGTCAATGCTGTCGGCCATAACCGCTGTGCGGATCATGTCGGCATTCTTCTCCACCAGTGCCGTCAGCTTCTCGTTGTCCCAGGCGTGAACAGAAATGTGGTCCATCACCTCGAAGCCGGCTTCCTTACGCATGGTCTGGAGCTTACTGATGATCTCACGAACGAAGCCCTCTTCCAGCAGCTCCGGTGTCAGATTGGTGTCCAATACCACGGTCAGGGCATTGTCCTCTTCTGTGATGAAACCGCCCTTTTCGGAAACATCGATCAGAAGGTCGTCCTTGGTCAGCACCACCTCGGTATCCCCATCTACCGTGAAACGGATCTCGCCCTGGGCATTCAGGTCGTCCATGGCCTGAGAGCCGTCGATGTTCTGGAGATAGGTCCGGATGGCATTGAGGTGCTTGCCGTACTTCGGTCCCACGGTCTTCAGCTGTGGCTTGAAGGTATAGCTGGTGAAATCCCGAAGGTCATCCCGGAACAGCACCTGCTTCACGTTCAGCTCATCCTCCACGATGCTGGTGAAAAAGGCATCCAATGTCTCCTCCGCCTTTACATACATGGCGCCGATGGGCTGACGATTCTTCACCGCTGCCGTATTTCTTGCGGCACGACCCAGAAGCACGATATGAAGTACCTCGTCCATGGACTTCTCCAGTGCCGGATCGATCCAATCCTCGCAAACCTCAGGATATGCACAGAGATGTACGGAAGGCGCTGCCTGCTCATCCACGGAGCATACCAGATTCCGGTACATGGACTCGGTGATGAAGGGCACCATGGGTGCAGCCAACTTGGCAATGGTCACCAGAGCTGTGTACAGGGTCTCGTAAGCATTGATCTTGTCCTGCTCCATGCCCTTCGCCCAGAAACGCTCTCTGGAACGACGAACATACCAGTTGGACATGTCATCCACAAACTCCTGCAGCGCTGCCGCAGCCTCCGGGATCTTGAAATCTGCGAGATCCTGATCCACGGTCTTCACCGCCGTGTTCAGCTTGCTGAGAAGCCATTTGTCCATGACGGTCAGCTTATCGTACTCCAGGGCATACTTCGTGGGATCGAAGTTGTCGATATTGGCATAGAGCACGAAGAAGGCATAGGTGTTCCACAGTGTGGACAGGAACTTTCTCTGTCCCTCTACCACCGCCTTGTCATGGAAGCGGTTCGGCAGCCAGGGCGCGGAATTCGTATAGAAGAACCAGCGGATGGCATCAGCACCGTGCTTGTTCAGGGCATCCATCGGGTCGACAGCATTGCCCTTCGACTTCGACATCTTCTGGCCGTTCTCATCCTGCACATGGCCCAGTACCAGAACGTTCTGATAGGGTGCCTTGTTGAAGAGCAGTGTAGACTCCGCCAGCAGAGAGTAGAACCATCCACGGGTCTGGTCCACGGCCTCGCAGATAAACTGGGCCGGGAACTGGGACTCGAAGAGCTCCTTGTTCTCAAAGGGATAATGATGCTGGGCATAAGGCATGGCACCGGAGTCGAACCAGCAGTCGATCACCTCGGGTACACGCTTCATGCTGCCGCCACATTCCGGGCAGGCGCAGATCAGCTGATCCACATAGGGCTTGTGGAGCTCGATATGCTCATAGCCCACATAGTCGGAGGAATAACCTTCCTTTCCTGTCGCCTTCAGGGAAGCCAGCACCTCATCATAGTTGCCGCACTTCTCCTTCAGCTCGGCGATGGAGCCGATGGCATCCTGATGACCGCAAGATGCGCACTTCCAGATGTTGAGCGGTGTGCCCCAGTAACGGTTTCTGGAGAGACCCCAGTCCTGTACGTTCTCGATCCAGTCGCCGAAACGTCCCTTGCCGATGGACTCCGGATACCAGTTCACGGTGTTGTTGTTCCGCACCAGATCATCGCGAACCGCTGTCATCTTGATGAACCAGGATTCTCTTGCATAATAGATGAGCGGTGTGCCGCAGCGCCAGCAATGCGGATAGCTGTGGGTGAACTTCGGTGCATCAAAGAGCAGCTTCCGGGAGGACAGCTCCTTCAGAACCTCCGGATCCGCACTGACGGCACCGTTCTTCACCTCTTCCTCTGTCGGCTTGCAGCGCATGCCGCCGAAGGGAGTTGCCGGACTCATCACGCCCTTCTCATCCACGAACTTCAACAGCGGAAGGTTGTTCTCACGGCCGACTCTCGCATCGTCCTCACCGAAGGCCGGGGCAATGTGTACGATGCCGGTACCGTCGGAATCCGATACGTAGTTGTCAGCGATGACAAAATGCGCCTTCTTGTGCTGCTTCTCTGCTTCCTTAGCCGCGCACTCATAGAGCGCCTCATATTCTATGCCCACGAGCTCTGCGCCCTTATAGGTCTCCAGCACCTCATAGGCCTGCTCTCCCTCCTTTGCCAGAGGACCGAGCACCTTGTCGAGAAGGCTGGTGCAGAGCACGTAGGTCTGACCGTCAACGGCCTTTACCTTGGCGTACTCCAGCTCCGGATGCACACAGAGTGCGGTGTTGCTGGGCAGGGTCCAGGGTGTGGTGGTCCAAGCCAGGAAGGAAAAATCGCCGGTCTTCGCCCGGAAGCGCACGATGGCGGAACGCTCATTCAGCTCCTTATATCCCTGTGCCACCTCGTGAGAGGACAGCGGGGTTCCGCAACGGGGACAGTAGGGCACTACCTTGAAGCCCTCATACAGAAGTCCCTTCTTCCAGATCTCCTTCAGCGCCCACCACTCGGACTCGATAAAGTCATCGTGATAGGTCACATAGGGGTTCTCCATGTCGGCCCAGAAGCCAACCTTGTAGGAGAAGTCCTCCCACATGCCCTTGTACTTCCAGACATTTTCCTTACAAAGATCAATGAAGGGGGCAACGCCGTACTTCTCGATCTGCTCCTTGCCATTGATGCCGATCTGCTTCTCCACTTCCAGCTCCACCGGAAGTCCGTGTGTATCCCAACCGGCCTTTCTAGGCACCATAGCTCCCTTCATGGCATGGTATCTGGGAATCATATCCTTAAAAGCACGGGTTTCTACATGGCCGATATGGGGCTTACCATTGGCCGTGGGCGGTCCGTCATAGAAAACATAGGAAGGGTCACCCTCGTGCACCTCAATGGACTGCTCGAAGATATGTCCCTCTCTCCAGAAGTCTTCGACCTCCTTCTCGCGCTCGACAAAGTTCATATTGGTATCAACTTTTTTAAACATTAGCGCCTTTTCTCCTTCATTGAATTTTTGCTTACAGGCTTTTCAATTATATAGGTATGGTGAAGAGAAATCAAGGCATACCCGCTGGCTCACTTCATGAATCCTCTCTTGGAAATCTCTTCCTTATGATCAGAAATGTGATGATGTGGGCCGTAAAGGTGATGGTCCAGCTCACCGGGTAGCTCATGTACAGGTTCTGGAGACTATGAAATTCCGGCAGCCGGAACAAAGTCATGATGAAAACGATGCGGAGGCCGCAGGCACCGACGAAGCTGACGATCATGGGTACGAAGCTGAAATCCATGCCCCGGAGGGAACCCACCAGGGTATCCATGATGCCGCAGAGGAAGTAGGGGCCCGCAACAATCAAAAGCCGTTCCTGACCGTAGCGGAGCACCTCCGGGTCCGTGGTGTAGAAGGACAGCAGGGTACCGCTGAAGAGGTTGGCCAGGCCGCCCAGCAGAAGGCCGACGGCAATAACACAGCCGAGGCAGTTCAGCAGAATCTTATTGATGCGGGAATAGCGTCCGGCACCGATGTTCTGGCTCGTGAAGGACAGATTGGTCTGGTAAATCGCATTCATGGCCATGTAAACAAAGCCTTCCAGGTTCTGGCTGGCGGTGGAGCCCGCCATGGCGGTGGAACCGAAGGAATTGATGGAACTCTGGATCACCACATTGGAAAGACTGAAGACCGTGCTCTGCAGTCCCGCCGGAAGTCCCACCCGGAAGATGGCCGTCAGCTTCTGCCGGTCGATGTGCAGCGTCCGAAGATCCAGATGCAGCTTTCCCTTGTCCCGTACCAGCACCAGAAGCACCAGAAGCGCGGAAACCGTCTGGGAAATGGTGGTGGCAATGCCGACGCCTGCCACGCCGATGCGCATGCCCAGCACAAAGAAAAGATTCAGAATCACATTGATGATGCCGGCCGCCACCTGAAAGTACAGCGGCCGCTTCGTGTCTCCCACAGCCCGCAGAATGGCCGAGGAAAAGTCGTAGATCATCAGGGCAGGCATGCCGAGAAAGTAGATCCGGAGATAGGTCACGGAATCATAGATCACGTCCTCCGGAGAACCCATCAGCTCCAGCATGGGCTTCGCCAGCGTAACGCCGATGACCAGCAAAAGGATGCCGGAAAGAATCGCCGTGAGGATGGCCGTCCGTATGGTGTCCGTCAGGTCCTTCTGCCGGTCACCCGCAAAAAAGCGGGCCACGCAGACATTCACGCCCACAGACAGACCCACAAAAAAATTAATGATCAGATTGATCAGGGCCGTGGTGGAGCCCACCGCTGCCATAGCCTGGGGACCCACGAAACGTCCCACCACGATGACATCCGCTGCATTGAAAAGGAGCTGCAGGATACTGGCCGCCATCAGCGGCAGACTGAAGAGGATGATCTTCGGCAGAATCGCGCCGCGGGTCATGTCCATTTCATAGCTTTTGCTCATGCTTCACGCTTTCTCAGGCTTCTTCCAGTCTGCTGTCCAGTGCCGCCTTCACTTCTGCTGCACTGCTGCCGATGATGATATGCACTGCCGTCTTGGAGGGACGCAAAACCCCGCCCACACCGGCTGACTTCAGCTTCTTCTCGTCCACCGCGTCATACTGCCGGATCTCCAGCTTGAGACGGGTGCCATCCACAACAGAAGAAACCAGATTCTCCTTTCCGCCGAGTCCCTCCAGAAGGATCGCCGCCACCCGGCCGAAATCACTGGACTCCAGGGTCACATGAAGCTTGTCCTCTTCTTTAATCACATACTTTCCGCTGTTTCTTCCCTTCAGGAAGCGATACAGCAGTACAATGGCCAGTACAGCCACAATCGCAAGCGCGATTCCCAAAAGCATCTGTCCGTTCATTTCCGCTCTCCTCTCACATCATTCGCTGCGCCTCGTAAGTCCGAAGCTCCTCCACATAGCGTTGCCCCAGCTCCGACAGGGGCATTCTCTTCTTTTTGATATAGCCGATGGTCATGGTTTCCTCTGTGTCCAGAGGGATGGCCGTGTATTCCGGTCCGTTCAGCTCCTGACAGATGATGCCGGAGCAGAGGGTGTAGCCGTTCAGTCCCACCATGATGTTCAGTATGGTGGCCCGGTCGTTCACCTTGATGTACTTCTTATAGTCATAGGTGCTGAGCACCTCCTCCGCAAAGTAGAAGGAATTCCGCTCTCCCTGATCAAAGGAACAGCAGGGATAATCCTGCAGATCCTCCATGGTCACCTTCTCCCGGCTGGCCAGGGGATTGGACTTCGCCATAAAGGCATAGATATTGCAGGTGAAAAGGGGCACAAACTCCAGCGAATCCTCCCGAAGAATCTTCCCCAGCACATTCCGGTTGAAATCATTGAGATACAGAATACCAATCTCGCTGATCTGGTTCTTCACATGCTCGATGATCTCAATGGTCTTCGTCTCATGCACCGCAAATTCATAGGTATTGTCGCGTTCATACTTTCGGGCCACCCGAATGAAGGCCTCCACTGCAAAGGTATAGTGCTGCATAGAAACCGAGAAACGCTTTTTCCGTTTGCCGTCCCGGAGGTACTTCTCCTCCATCAGCTGATACTGCTCGGAGACCTGCCGGGCATAGCCCAGAAATTCCTCCCCCTGGGGTGTGGCCACGATGCCCCGGTTAGATCGCATAAAAATCTCAATGCCAATTTCCTTTTCCAGGGCCTTGATGGCGGCACTGAGGCTGGGCTGGGTGATGAAAAGCTGCTTCGCCGCCTCATTCATGGAGCCGGCATCCGCTACGGTGATCACCTGCCGAAGCTGCTGTAGCGTCATAGTTCCTCCTCAGCCTCTGCGGCTCTGGGCCACCGCCGTGATGAGTCCCGCGGGATCCATGTACACCCGGTCTCCCATGAGATAATTCTGGGTCATAAAGCCCATGGGCTTCATGCTGCGGATCCCTTCCTCCGTCACTGCGGTTTCCACGACGGCGTTCTGCCGGAAACAGCCGTCGCCGGAATAGAGCAATGCACCGGTGCGTCGGTCATACAGATTCATGGTTTTGAAGGTAATGAAGCTGTAGCCGTTCAGACTGTCCTTCACCAGCTGTCCGGGACTCGTGAACTCCACTGTCGCGTCCGGATGCGCCTCCAGAATCTTCGCATAGCGGGCGGTCTTGTCATTGAGACCTTCCACCGCCTTGCCGTTCCGCATCCGGGAACCGTAGGCGGAAAGCGCCGTGCCGTCCGGTGCCGTGGTGTCCATCAGGGCTGCCCCGTCCTCACCCACATAGAAATTGCCGACCCACTGGTTTTTCAGCATCGCGCCATCGTCGCCAAAGGCATACCACTTGCCACCGTCAGTGATCCAGCCCGTCATCATGCGGGAATCCACAAAATAGTACCAAGTGTCCGCATCCGCCTGCATCCATCCGTTATAGGATGCCAATGTCTTCGCCTCTGCTTCCCCGGTTTCTCCGCCATCTGTATCCGGCGCCTGATAAAAATAAACTTCTCCGTTCGACTGCTGCCAAACGTCCTTCGCCATGGCCGGTGCCGTGCCCCAAAAAAGGCAGGAAAGCAGTGCCGTTATGATCTTCCATTTCATCTATATTCCTCCTGTTTCCGCAATTCCGAAGTCTCTGCCGCATCGCTTCGGGTGCTTTAAGGTGCCGTCAAGTATAGCATAAAAGCCCTTTCAGGAAAAGACCTCCGCCAGAGCACTGCGAATCTCCGCTTCGCCGCCCTTAAGGCTTCCCTGCACCATGGCGGCCTGACCGCCGCCCCGGCCGGAAAGTCGGGTATTCAGTGCCTTTCCCAGGGGCCGCACGTCCTCACTTTGGCTTCCCAGCACATAGCTGTAGGCATCTGTGTCCGTACTACCGAAAACGGCCACCAGCCGCGCCGCCGTATGCTTCATAAGGTAATCACAGCACTTCCGAAGTTCCACCGACGACATATCCGCCTCAAAGTCACAGATGATTCCCTTTTCTGTCAGGACATCCACAGACGCGGGTTCCGCCAGAACCTGCGCAGTCTCTGCCGCGCCAAAGAGACGGGCATATCCCGCCGCCTTCTGCTGAAAGGACCGCGCATTGAGCTCTGCAATGCGCTGCCGCTGCCGCTGGTTCTCCGCGAGAAGCTGCTCTACGGCAGCCGCTGTCTCCTCCGGCTTCACGGAAAGCCGCCGCGAAATGTTCAGTACCGTCTCATGCTTCCGCTCATAATCCCGGAAGGCGTCCAGACCACAGAGCATTTCAATGCGGACACCGCCCCGGTGACTCACCGCGGACAGCAGCTTGATACAGCCGATTTCTCCCGTCCGCGCCACATGGGTGCCGCAGCAGGCACAGAGGTCTGTCTCCGGGATTCGCACCAGACGCACCGGCCCGGACAGGGCTTTCTTGCTGCGGTAATCCAGCGTTTCCAGTTCCTTCGCCGAAGGATAGAACACCTCGATCGGCAGATCCCGTCGCACAATCGCATTGGCTTCCTGCTCGATGCGCTGCAAACTGTCCCAGTCGATGGGGCCGTTGAAGTCAATGGTGATGAGGGGCTGCTCCCCCTCCATATGCATATGAAAGCCGACATTGTCGTAGCCATAATCCCGGTGCACAAGGCCCGAAATGATGTGCTCTCCCGAATGGTTCTGGCTGTTCCGCATCCGCCAGGTCCAATCCGGTATACAATGTACATTTTTACCCACCGGCAGGGGCCCATCGGTATAAAGAATCGCGCCGTCCTGCCCCTCCCGCGTGTCCAGGACATGGACGCCGGAGACATTATCCTGCGCAGGCTGGGGAGCGTCTGTTTCTCTCAGGATCTGCCCCCGGTCACCGGGCTGTCCGCCACCCTCGGGATAAAAGCCCTCTTCTGAAAGGGTCAGCTGCCAAAGGGCCGACTGCGCCGGAAACTGAGAAAGCAGCGCCGGATCCGTCACCGCCGTGCAGCCTCGCACCGTCGCCGAAAATTCCTTCACATAGGGATATTGATAATATAATGCGTTCTGATTCATGCTCTTGCTCCTGTCCCGGGAATTCCGTTTCCCGTCTGTCGGGAGTATAGCACATCAACGCTGGCTGTGCTATGATGAGTACGGCAGTTTGCATACGGCGGGCTGCCGACAATTGAATCGAACGAGGTATAGAAATGAAAAAGGAACTGACCCTTCTGCGGCAGAAAATGCAGGCGGAAAATATCGACGTGCTCCTGGTTCCCATGGATGATTTCCATCAGAGCGAGCATGTATCGGAATACTTCAAAACCATCGAATACATCACCGGCTTCACCGGCGACAGCTGTAACCTGGTGGTGACCGAGACAGAATCCCGACTCTTCACCGACGGACGCTACTTCATCCAGGCGGAGCAGGAGCTCCGGGACAGCGGCACCACGCTCATGAAGATGGGCGAAAAGGGCGTGCCCACATTGACCGAATACATCCAGAGCGTGCTGCCAGTGGATGGTAGCCTGAGCTTTGACGGGCGCTGTGTGGATTTCCGCCTGGGTTCTGCGCTCAGCGATATCGCTATGGAAAAGAATGCGGCCCTGATCTGGGATGCGGATCTCGTGGGCGAGATCTGGGAGGACCGTCCGGCGCTTCCGGAAAGCCGGGTATGGATCCTGGAGAAGCGCTGGTCCGGCAAGGATGCTGATGAAAAGCTTGCAGAGCTCCGGGCCGACATGGAGAAGGCCGGGGCCGATGTCCACGTCATCGCGAGCCTTGATGACATCGCCTGGCTCCTCAACCTCCGGGGCAATGACGTGCTCTGCACACCGGTTTTCCTCTCTTATTTCCTGATCACGCAGCAGCAGGCTTTTCTTTTCGCCAATGAGACGAATTTTGACGAAGAGGTGCGGGACTATCTCAAGGCCCTGAATGTTCGTCTCCTGCCTTACAACAACATCTATGAGGCGGTGAAGCAGCTTCGAAATCAGACGATACTGCTAGAAACCGGAAAGACCAACTATGCGCTCATCAACGCGCTGGACGGCTCCATGAAGCTTGTGGACCAGCTCCTGCCCAGCTCCTACCGGAAGGCCATCAAGAATCCGGTGGAAATTGAGAATGAGAAGAACGCGCATATCCGGGACGGCATCGCCATCACGAAATTCTGCTACTTCCTGAAACATGCCTATGATGAAAAGGGCGTCCTCACCGACTGGGCGAAGGAAAGGCTGCAGAGCGATGTCCTGACCGAAATCACCGCCTCCGACTACCTGGAGCGGCTACGTCGGGAACAGGACGGTTTCGTGGAACTCAGCTTCCCCACCATTTCCGCCTATGGCAAGAATGCGGCCCTGCCCCACTATTCCCCTTCCCGGGAGCATGATGTGGTGATTGAACCCCACGGACTCTACCTGGTGGATTCCGGTGGACACTATCTCATGGGCACCACCGACATTACCCGTACCCTGGCCATGGGTGAGATCACGGAGACCGAGCGGCACCACTTCACGCGTGTCTGTCAGGCTATGCTGCGTCTCGGCGATGTCCAGATCCTTCACGGCGCCATAGGTGTCAGCTTCGACTATGCGGCCCGGGAGCTGTTCTGGAAGGAAGGCCTCAACTTCAACCACGGTACCGGCCATGGCGTAGGTTATCTCCTGAATGTCCATGAACGTCCCAACGGCATCCGCTACCGCATCGTGCCGGAGCGTCTGGATTCCGGTACCTTCGAGCCTGGACACATCACCTCCGATGAGCCGGGCATCTATATCGAGGGCTCCCACGGCATCCGCACCGAGAACATGACGGTCTGCAAAAAGGCCTTTGAGAACGAGTACGGCGAGTTCCTGAACTTTGAGTTCCTCACCATGTGTCCCATCGATCTGGACGCGCTGGATCCCGACATCATGGAAAAGCATGATATCGAGCTGCTGAACCGCTACCATGCCACGGTATGGGAAAAGCTGTCGCCTTATTTTGAGGGAGATGAGCTGAAGTGGCTGAAAGAAGTGACGAGGGAAGTGTAAAACAAAGAAGGCTTTGCTTCCGCAAAGCCTTCTATACGCTCGCCGCTAAGGCATCCTATATCACGTGGGCTTCGCGACAGCTTGGCTGTCGGGTGCCCACGTGATGTGAGCCCAGTGGATTACAAGTCCTCATTCTTAACAATCGTATCGCAGTAGATACAGCGGTACTGGCGCTTCCCGGGATCTGCCAGCTTGAACACCTGGGGCAACTCCTGCTCTGTGGAACTGATGCAGCGGGGATTCCGGCAGCACAGCACGTTCTTCAGGGTCTCCGGCAGGGCCAGAGCGGCCTTCTTGATGCTCTTGCCGTCCTGAATGTAGTTTACGGTGATGTCCGGGTCGATATAGCCCAGCACATCCAGATCCAGATCGATGTCCTCGGAAATCTTCACGATATCCTTCTTGCCCATCTTGTGGGAAGTACAGTTCTGAATCAGCGCCACCTGGCTGTTCAGCTTGTCCAGACCCAGGTACTTGTATACAATCATGCTCTTGCCGGCCTTGATATGATCCAGCACGATTCCGTTTTCAATGCCATCAATTTTCATCTTTCTGTCCTCTCCTACGGATTTCCTTACTTATCCAGTCCCAGTAAATACAGGATCAATGCCATACGCATCTGCTTGCCGCAGAGTGTCTGATAGAAGTACTTGGCTCTCGGATCCTTGTCCACCGCAACAGAAATCTCATTGACACGGGGCAGTGGATGCAGAATCGCCATATCGGGCTTTGCCGCCTGGAGACGCTCCGGCGTCAGGATGTAGATATCCTTCAAACGAAGGTAATCCTCCTCATTGAAGAAGCGCTCCTTCTGCACGCGGGTCATGTACAGAATGTCCAGCTCGGGGATGGCCGCCTCGAGGGAAGTGGTCTCCTGGAAGTCCACACCGGCAGCCTTCAGCTTCTCAATCTCATAATCCGGCAGACGCAGCTCTTCCGGAGAGATCAGGATGTAGCGGTTGCCCGGATAACGCAGCATGGCATCGATGAGGGAGTGTACGGTACGGCCAAACTTCAGGTCACCGCAAAGACCCAGGGTCATATTCTCCAGACTGCCGCGGTTTCGCTGGATGGTCAGGATATCCGCCAGGGTCTGGGTCGGATGGAAATGTCCGCCGTCGCCCGCATTCACAAAAGGCACTGTGGTATGCATGGAAGCCACCACCGGTGCACCCTCCTTGGGATGCCGCATGGCAATGATGTCCGCATAGTTGGAAACGGTGGCAATGGTATCCGCTACCGACTCACCCTTGGATGCGGAGGAATTGGCCGCACCGGCAAAGCCCAGACACTGTCCGCCCAGCTCCAGCATCGCTGCCTCGAAGGAAAGGCGGGTCCGGGTAGAGGGCTCAAAGAACAGTGTGGCCAGCTTCTTGTGGGCACATCTGTCCCAGTACTTTTCCGGATGCGCCTCGATATCGTTGGCCACATCCACCAGATGATTGATCTCCTCCACCGAGAGATCCAGGATATTGATGATCGATCTTGCCTTGTTCTCCATGATTGCTCCTCCCTCTCTTCTTATCCGATCCAGCTCTCGTCAGAGGGATTGTCCCGGAAGCGAAGGATACGTGCCTCGTCCTCCGGCTTGATGTAGCTCTCTTCCACAGCAACCTTTACCAGGGCATCGAGGTCACAGAGGCTGTGGTTCTCCACATTGGCTGCGGCCAGACGATCCAGACCCTTCTGCATGCCGTAGGTGAAAATGCTGACGATGCCCAGCACCTCGGCACCGGCCTCGCGAAGCGGATTCACACAATCCAATACAGAACCGCCGGTGGAGATCAGATCCTCGATCACAACCACCTTTTCGCCCTTCTCCAGACGGCCTTCGATCTGGTTCTTCCGGCCGTGGTCCTTGGCGGAGCCGCGCACGTAGCCCATGGGCTTTCCGAGAATGTCGGCAGCAATGGCAGCGTGGGCAATGCCGGCGGTAGATGTGCCGAACAACGCCTCAGCCTCCGGATACAGCTCCTGCACCTTATCGGCGATGGCATGCTCGATCATGCTGCGCACCTCCGGATAACTCAGCGTCAGACGGTTGTCACAGTAGATCGGGGATTTGATGCCCGAAGCCCAGGTAAACGGGTCGTCCGGCTTCAGAAATACAGCCTTGATCGACAGCAGTCCCTTTGCGATATCTTCCTTAGTAGTCATGGTTTCCTCCCTGTTATATATGTTAATGTCTTTATCCCACAAAATCTGTCATGGCCTGCTCATAGGCTGCCACCGGATCCTCTGCCGCGGTAATGGAGCGGCCCACCACGATGTAGTCGGAGCCGATCTGTCTCGCCTTCTCCGGTGTGGTGACTCTGGCCTGGTCGCCCTTGGCATCTCCCGCAAAGCGGATGCCCGGTGTCACGGTGAGGAAGTCACTTCCCACCTCGGTATGGATCTGTCCTGCCTCCAGCGGAGAGCAAACCACACCGTCCAGTCCGGCAGCCTGTGCATTCTTCGCATACTGTACCACCACCTCGTTGATGGGACGATCGATGAGAATCTCACCGGTCATTCTCTCCTGAGAGGTAGAGGTCAGCTGGGTCACGGCAATCAGCAGGGGACGGGTGCCGTCCTCTCTGGTGAGTCCCTCGATTGCGGCCTTCATCATGTCGATGGTGCCCGCTGCATGCACATTGGTCATGTCCACATCCAGATCCCGGAGCGAACGCATACCGCCCTTTACGGTATTGGGAATGTCATGCAATTTCAGATCCAGGAAGATCTTGTGACCTCTCTTCTTGATCTCCCGCACAATCTGCGGTCCCTCTGCATAGAACAGCTCCATGCCGATCTTCACGAAGGGCTTTCTGCCGTGATGCTCAAACTTGTCCAGGAACGCATAGGTCTTCTCTGCGCTGGGGAAATCCAATGCGATGATAACGTCCTTACCCATAGTTACTCCTCCCTTTTTCTTTATTCAATACAGCCGATTATATCTGTGAGCTTCTCGATGCCCAGCTCCTGACACTTGATCGGCAGATCCTCTATAATATCCCGGCAGGCATAGGGGTTCACCAAGTTAGCTGCGCCTACCTCTACCGCGCTGGCACCTGCCATCATGAATTCGATCACGTCCTCTGCTGTGGAAATGCCGCCCATGCCGATGACCGGAATCTGCACCGCATGAGAGACCTGATACACCATCCGCACCGCCACCGGCAGGATGGCCGGGCCGGAAAAGCCACCCATTTTGTTGGCGATCACCGGTTTTCTGCGGCGGATGTCAATCCGCATGCCCAGCAGGGTATTGATGAGGGACAGGCCGTCTGCGCCCGCCGCCTCTGCTGCCTTCGCAATGGATACAATGTCGGTGACATTGGGGCTCAGCTTGATATAAACCGGCTTCTTTGTGACTTTACGTACCTCCCGGGTCACCTCGGCAACATTTTCAGCAGAGGTGCCGAAGGCCATGCCGCCGCCGTGCACGTTCGGACAGGAGACATTAACCTCCAAGATACCGACGGAATCCACACTGTCCATGGCCTCCGCCAGCTTCACGTACTCTGGTACGGAAAAGCCGGAAATGTTGGCCACCAGTGGATCTGTGAAATGCTTCTCCAGTTCCGGCAGCTCCTCCTCGATCACCACCTTCATGCCCGGGTTCTGCAGGCCGACAGAATTGATCAGCCCCTCCGGACACTCTGCGATACGGGGCAGTTCATTGCCGTAGCGGGCCTCCACCGTAGTGCCCTTGATGGAAATGGAGCCCAGCAGGTTCAGATCGTAAAGATCCCAGTATTCCTTGCCGTAGCCGAAGGTACCCGACGCCGGAATCACCGGATTTTTGAGCCGGATGCCGGAAAGCTCTGTACTGATATCAATCATTTCTGCACCTCCTTAGTCCCAGAGAATTTCATCGTAGCGGAAGATCGGTCCGTCCTTGCAGACCCGCTTGAAGCCGTTCTTTGTCCGCTTGCTGCAGCCCATGCAGGCACCGAAGCCGCAGCCCATCCGGGCCTCAAAACTGAACTGTCCGTCCTGCACAGCATTGTATACAGCATGCAGCATAGGCTCCGGGCCGCAGCAGCAGGCATAGTCGTGATTGCCCAGAATGGAGGTCACGAAGCCCTTGGCCCCGAAGGAGCCGTCCACCGTGGTGACATTCACCGGTACACCCAGCGCCCGGAACTTCTCCACATAGAACACATCGTCTTTCGTGTTGAAGCCCAGGGCCACATAGGGATGCTTATTCTCCGCCACCAGCTTTTTGCAAAGGGCATAGAGGGGCGGCACACCGACGCCGCCGCCGGCCAGCACAGCACCATCCGGAATGTCTGACGTCCGGTAGCCATTGCCGAGGGCCACCAGTGCCTTCAGAAATTCACCTTCCTCCATATAACTCATGTCCTCAGTGCCATGGCCCACCACCTTGTACACCAGTGTCAGCCGATTCTTCTCGTAATCGCAGATGGAAATGGGGCGGCGCAGGTATCTTCCCGGCAGGGAAAGCTCTACGAACTGTCCCGGTGCCTGAATCTCTCCTGTGTCTCCGTCCAGCACCATTTCGAAAACGTCTTTTGCGATTTCCCGATTGCTGAGGATCTTGTATTCAATCTCTTTCATCTCCGTCTCCTGTTTATGCTCTGTGTATACCCGTCTCCCGGTCATAGACGCAACGGCCGCCCACATAGGTCGCCGCCACTTCGCCCTGCACCTCCTGTCCGGCAAAGAGGGTACTCCGTCCCATGGAATAGAATTTCTCCGGATCTACTCGCCAGCGCTTGGCAAGATCCATCACCGTGATGTCCGCCGTCACACCGTCTTCGATGTACTGCGGGCCCGGCAAGTTGAAGATCCGGCGGGGATTCACCGCCATCAGCTCCACCAGCTTCTCCAGGGTGATGGCTCCTGTGCCTTCTTCAGCCCGGTCCACCCGCTTTTCCCCGCAGTCCATGGGATTCCGCAGCACCAGATTGTGGTAGAGGGAAGCAAAGCAGGTCTCCAGTCCCACAATGCCGAAGGCGGATTTGTCCAATCCCCGGCTCTTCTCCTCCTCAGAATGGGGCGCATGGTCCGTGATGATGCAGTCGATGGTGCCGTCCTGAATGCCCCGGATCAGGGCCTCCCGATCCTCTGCCGACCGGATGGGCGGATTCATCTTCCACTTGCCGTCCTCCTCCAGGTCCATGTCGGTAAACATGAGGTAATGCGGGCCGGTCTCACAGGTGACGCGGACGCCCTCTGCCTTGTAGCGCCGTACATGCTCTACGGTTTCCTTCGTGGAAACATGGCAGATGTGATATTGCACACCCGTTTCCTTCGCGAGTTCCATGTCCCGGGCCGCCTGCTTCCACTCGGAGGCATTGTTGATGCCCACATGATCGTGCAAATGCGCGTATTCGCCGTCATGGATGCAGCCGCCCGGCTGCAGCTCCGCCTCATCCTCACAATGGGCCACGATCATCTTGCCGAGTCCGGCCGCCTTCTCCATAGCCGCCTTCATTTCTTCCCGCGCCTGCATGCCCTTGCCGTCATCGGAAAAGGCACAGACATAGGGCGCAAGGCCTTCCATATCCGACAGCTTTCCGTGGCCGGTCTGCTCCTCGGTGATGCTGCCATAGGGATAGACATGCACCAGGGCATCTCTTTCGATGCAATCCAGCTCCTGCTGCAGGCGCGGCAGGCTGGAGGGTGCCGGCTTCAGGTTCGGCATGGCACAAACTGCCGTATAACCGCCGTGGGCAGCTGCTTCCGTTCCGCTCTTGATGGTTTCCTTATACGAAAAACCGGGCTCCCGCAAATGCACATGTACATCTGCGAGGCCCGGAATAATAAACAAGCCGTCCAGGTCCTGAACGGCTGCGTCCGCTGTATCCGTATTGGAAAAATTCAAAAAAACCTTGTCATCCTTGAGGAGAACGTCCTGCTTTCGAAAGCCGTTCCGTGTAAAAATTTTCGCATTTTTGAGAAGTGTTCTGCTCACCCTTTCCTCCTTCGAAAACTTTTCCTGTTCAAGTTCCGATGGATTATAGCATAAGGGGGCAGGCAGTGTCAAATGGGTTCGAGGATTGCCTGATGCAAACTTTCCGGGATTGTGTTCGGGCTTGTAGCCCTCACACAACCTGCCTACGGCAGGCATGTCCCCTTCGGGCACATGTCAGCTCGCTCCGCAGTTTGCCTGATGCAAACTGCTTCACTCATCCCACCCGTCCCTAGGCATAAGCAATGCGATCATAGTGGATGTCTGGTTGGGTTCTAGTGTGACGTCGTCGAGGTGGGTCTGGGCGGGGAGCTCCATTTTGTCCTCAAGCTCCGTGAGGATCCAGTTCACGCCATTGTAACGGGCATCCTCCAGGGCGTCCTCCAGATCCTTCGCCTCACCGTAGCACTGGTCCAGATCCAGAAAATCCACGCGATAGCCCTCTTCTCTGTCCTTCTTTGTGATCACAGCCGGATAATAATATGTCATTCCTTTTTCTCCTTTTCATGATAAGCCTCCGGATTCTTCCGGTACTCCCGCGGTGTGGTTCCCATAAAGGAGCGGAATACCTTGATGAAGTTTCCGATGTTGTGAAAGCCGCAGTCCTCTGCAATATCGTAGACCCGGCGGTTCGTCTGGGCCAACTGCTCTGCCGCCCGCAGCGTGCGGTAACGATTGATGTAATCCAGGGGCGGAAGCCCCATGACACTCTTAAAAAAGCGGATGAAATACTGATCATTCAGTCCGCCCAGTTCCGAAAGATCATGGATATAAATCTTTTCCCTGAAATGCTCCCGAATGTAGTTCAGCGTATTCTTGACGAGCTGCACCTGCCGGTCCTCATCCTCCGGCCGTTGCTCCCGAATCCAGCCGAAGGACTCGCAAAGCCCCAGAATCTGCAGAAATCCCGCCTGCACCAGAAGCTGATCCATGACCGCATGCACCGTATAATGTCTTCGCTCCTCATCACCGGGTCGCGCCATGCTGCCCCGGAATGCCCGCAATAGATGATTCGTGGCATGCAAAAGCTCCAGATAGCCAAGCTCCGACATCCGGATCAGATCCCGACAGTGCAGCTTTCCTTCACTCAGCGGCTTCAGCAACTCCTCATCCACCGGACCGCCGTAGAGCGGCCGCAGAGCATCATAGGAAAAGCGTAGCATATAGACCCGTCCCTCTGTGTCTTCATGCGCCGACAATCGCCAAACCGTGCCGGGATTCACAAAGCAGATGCATTCCTCCAGAATCTCATGCTCCTCCAGATTCAGCATCAGGGTGTAGGCACCACTTTTAAAATACAGCAGCACCGGGTCAGACAGCCAGTCCAGTGAAACCTTCACACCTGCGCCGGGAACGGATACCAGCTCCGTCAGACTGCAGACAGCGCCTATGCTCTTGTCGATTTTTACCTCATCCATTCCTTTCGCTCCTACTTACGAATTGTCCTGCCGGGCGCTATCTCGCCCGTCGCGACAGTTTCCATATCTCATACAGTCCCTCCAACACCAGGTGCTCCCGCAACTCGATCTTGTGTCGGCAGAAGGGGCAGATGGCATGACAGAGCTCGCCGGTGGCCACAATGCTCTGTACGTCCGGCAGTGCCTCCATAAAACGGTCAATGAGACCATCAAGGGCGCCGGCCGTTCCGTAAATGATGCCGGAACGCATGGAATCCACCGTGGCGCTGGCGATGACCCGTTTCGGTGCCGCCACCTCAATGGAAGGCAGCAGGGAGGTACCGGCCGTCAGCGCATTCAGGGAAAGCTGTACCCCCGGCATGATGGCACCGCCGATATAGGCCCCGGCAGCATTCACCGCTGTCACCGTGGTGGCCGTTCCCATATCGATAATGATGGCAGGCAGCGGCAGTCGGTTCTTCGCCGCCACAGCTGCTGCCACAAGGTCTGCTGCCACAGTCCCCGGATCGTCGATCTGCAGCTTCAGTCCGGTCCGGACACCGGCCCCCACCACCAGGGTCGGCTGCCCCGTCACCATGCGGAAGGCCTGCTGCAGGGTATCCGTAAGCTGGGGCACCACCGAGGCCAGAATCACACCATGGATCTCCGTCCGCGCAATGGAAAGCAGGTCCAGGATCTGGCTGAGGGAAGCCGCATACTCAAAGCTGGTTTTCTTCCGATTGGTTTCCAGCCGAAAAACCTCCCGCATCTCACCGTTCTCCTCCAGAAGTCCCAACACCGTATGAATATTTCCGCAATCTACTGCCAGAAGCATTGTCCTCTCCTTTCCGTGGTCAGACTACATCAGCGGCGCAAACAAACGAAGCACACACTGCCCCATCCTAAGGGCCGCGGAACGCTCACTGCCGTACTTCGCCGTCACCTCCCGGGATACCGTGATGCACTGCATCAGGTCATCCCGAATCTCCGCCACACAGGGGCTGTTGCAGAGCAGCACCGCATTTTCGAAATGATGATAAAGGCTCCGGTAATCCAGGTTGATGGTGCCCACCACCGCCAGTTCGTCATCGCTCACCATCATTTTCGCATGACAGAAACCCGGCGTATACTCGTAAATCCGCACGCCCTCCCGGGCCAGCGCCCCATAATAGGAGCGGGTCATCTGATAGATCAGCTTTTTGTCCGGGACGCCCGGGGTAATGATGCGGACGTCCACGCCCCGCTGGGCACAGAGGGTCAGCTCCCGGGTCATGTCGTCGGTGATGATGAGATAGGGCGTCATAATAAAGACATAACGCCGGGCATTCTTCAGAAGGTTGAGATATACGTCCTCGCCGGTGCGCTTGTCGTCGAGGGGCGAGTCCCCGTAGGGCTGCACAAATCCCTGCCCCGGCAGTGCCGGAAAGTCAGACGACGGCAAAAGATAGGGCCGGATGTCCTCCAGCCCATGCCGGTTCATGGCATTCCACATCTCAAGAAAGAGCACGGTCAGGGTTCGCACAGCGCCGCCCTCGAGCATGAGCCCCGTGTCCTTCCAGTAGCCCAGCGGGTGGGTAATGTTGAAATACTCATCTGCCAGGTTGTAGCCGCCGGTGAAGCCCACCCGACCGTCAACCACTGTTAATTTCCGATGGTCCCGGTTGTTCATGAAGATATTGAAAACGGGCACCACAGGATTGAAGACCCGACACTGAATGCCGCGGGCCTGCATTTTCCGAAGGAACTGCTGACTGACAAAGCCGAGGGAGCCCACGTCGTCATAGAAGAGCCGTACCTCTACCCCATGGGCCGCCCGGTCCGCAAGGATCTCCGCCAGCTCCCCAAAGGCCTCCCGGTCCTCAATGGCATGGTATTCCATGAAAATGAATTTCTCCGCTCGCCGGAGGGCCGCCTTCTGGGCTACCAATCCCGCCGAGGCTTCGGAAAAGTAGTGCACCTCTGTGTCCTCATAGACCGGAAAGCCCGCCGTATTCCAGAGGAAGTACGCCTGATTCGCACCGCCGACATTATCCTCACGTAAATGTTGGAGGACATCCGGATCCTGCCGCAGGAAGAGAAAGAGCCGCCGGTCAATGGCCTGAAAACGCTTTCCCATGGTGCGAACGAAGTTGGAGCCGGTGCTGAGGAGGTAAAAGGCCAGACCGAAGAGGGGCGCTGCCATGATGAAAACGACCCAGCTCAGTTTGATGGTGGTGTTGCTGTGCTTTCCGAAGAGGCGCAGCACCACGACCACCGTCAGGATGTGCACCAGGGCCGACAGAAAGGCATAGTGCCGGTAGAGCTGCAGCAGCGTCACCAGAAGCCAGAGTACCTGCAGGATGCAGGCAATGCCGGCAAAAAGCACCCGGCCTACGCTGTTTTTCACATCCTCCTGATAACGCTTTTCCAATTTCTCACCTCTTTCGCAACAGCACGTAGCGGGGCACGCCGTCCGTAAAGTCGGAGCTGAGTTCGCCCTGTACCAGCGGACGCAGGTAGTCGAGACATTCCTCCGTCACACCGTTGCCCTCGGAATTGATCCACTCCCGGGGCACGCACTTCTCCCGGTTGGCAATCTCCCGGATGTCTGCCGGAAGGTATTCCACGGCATAGCCCCGGGCATTCTCCACCCGGCGAAGCGAAGACATGCTGCCGTTCTCTCCGGCCAACGCGAGGCTCACGGCACGACGGCCAAGCTCACGGGATTCCCGGATGTCGGTCTCCGACAGAAGATGACCGGCGCAGCGTTGCAGAAGATTCAGCTCAATGGCCCGCACCTTACAGCCGATGTTGCTCTGCACCGCCTGTTCCAGCACCCGGGCAGCGCCGGACGCGATCTTGTGCCCGAAGGCATCGAGACCGCCATTGCCACCATAACCACTCTTTCCGGCGGTTTCATTCAGACTGCTGTATTCGCAGAGCATACGGCCGGAACGATCCCGGATGCCCTCTGACACCGCCACCATAACGCAGCGATCCGTTTTCAGCTCGGCGCGAACATCCTCAATGAAGCTGGTAAGATCGAAGGGTACCTCCGTGAGATAAATGAGGTAGGGCACCCGGGAATTCTGATCCTTGGCCAGGGCCGCTGCCGCTGTGAGCCAGCCCGCATTTCTTCCCATCAGCTCCACGATAATGACATAGGGCGTGTCATACACCACCAGCTCCCGCTCCAGCTCTGCCATGGAAGCCGCGATGTACTTGGCTGCCGATCCGAAACCGGGGCAGTGATCGATGCCGAATAGATCGTTGTCGATGGTCTTCGGGGCACCAATCACCTGGATGTCGGTAATTCCCTTGGCTCGAATGAACTCCGACAGCTTACATACCGTATCCATGGAGTCATTGCCGCCAATGTATACAAAATACCCGATATTGTGGGCCCGGAAAATCTCGATGAGATGCTCAAATTCGGAGCTGTCCTTCGCCGGGTCCTTCAGCTTATAACGGCAGGAGCCCAGGGCCGCTGCCGGTGTGGTGCTGAGCCGATCCAAAATACGCAGCATCCCGGCCTCCAGCGTTTCCGGATCCTCGGTCTCGCCGAATTCCTCCCGTACCAGTGCCGGGACTATCTCCGTCAAATCCAGAAAACGCTCCTGCAGCACACCCTGTATGCCGAAATCCGCGCCATAAACCCGTTCAATTTCCGGGCTTTCGAAAGCACGTTCCAGAATACCCGCCAGTGTGGCGTTGATGGCCGCTGTGGGACCCCCGGACTGGGCAACCAAAAGATTTTTCATACGTATACTTACTCCTCTCGTGCGTCGCCTGTATGCGCTCAGGCTCAATCGAATTTATAATAGGTAAAGGTTCCCTCCGCAAAGACCTGGTCGTTGTCTCCCCGAACCTCCACATGCATGACGATTACCTTGCTGCCATTGCGGATGAGTCGGGCATAGCCATAGACATAGCGGGTGCTTTCATTGCAGAGAAAGTGAAAATCGCTGTCCAGCGTCGCCAGCTTGCTGGCATAGCGGCGGACATTGACACCGCCGACCGTGTCCGCAATGGTATAGAGATAGCCGCCGTGGATCCGGGCACTGCCATTAAAGTATTTGGGCATTACCTCTGCCTTCACGTAGAATTCCTCGCGGTTCCCCATCTTCTCGATCGTCATGCCGCACTCCTGCATGAAGCGATTCGCCGCAAAATGTTTTCTGATTTCTTCCTCTGTCATACCTCTCCTCCTGCAGACACGCCTGATATCGGTCTATTGTACTATGTCTGCGCCAAAAAGGGGAGCATCAATTTTCATTGACGCTCCCCATCGCTCTTCTGTTTGTCTTACAGTGCCTCAACAGAATCCGCGGTCATCACTCTGGCGCGGATGGAATCCGAGAAGCTGATGCGGGCTTCCTTGCCCACCAGATCCTCAGCCTGCTTCTGCAGGTCCTCGTCTCCGTCTACCACGAACTTGTAAACCGTATCATCGTTCATCTTGAGATATGCCACGCCCTGCTCTACCTTCTCGATGGTGCCATCCAGATAGAACTGCATTGCCTCATCAGTGTCTGCCTTATCGTCGGTCACCACGCGATAGCATACCGGGTTGCTGTCCAGCTCACCGATATAATCGAAGGCACCTGTAGTACCCACGGAAAGACCTGCATCTGTGACATCCACTTCATAGGAAGCACGACTGAAGGTATAGGTCTCACCATAGTAATCCTCTGCTGTTACCTCCTGCGCGGCATCCTCGGAAACATCATCCCGATCGTCCAGAATTTCCCTTACGGTAATGCTCTTCTCATCTACTGCTGTGATCTCGCCGTACAGCTCCGGATCATAGCTGAATTCCACGTCCTGATACTCATAGGGCACAGACATCTTCACTTCCAGTGCCTTGGTGCCGTCTGCCGGAAGTCCGGTCTCATCATCCGTCTCTCCATCAAAGTACACGTCTACCTCGTCACCCTCATGGAGCTCCCAAGCAGGATTGGTGGCAGCGCCGGAAATGTCAAAGCTGATGTTCTGATCGTCTGCCACGTTCAGCGTCAGCGTGCTACCATCAACGGACGCAATGGTGCCGTTGGTAAAGTTCGTCGACTCCTCATCCACAGAAGCCGCAGCCTGGGTCTGGGTCTCCTCTGTCTTCTTGCCGCAGGCACCTGCACTCAGCGCAAGGAGCGCCATACCGGACGCCAACAGGAACTTTTTGTAATTTTTCATAATGTTAATGTCTCTCCTCTTTTCTGATGCTTTTCTCAAACAGCTCCCCTATACTATATCGGAACTGTGAACAATCCGTGATCGTTCAGAAAAAATATCAATCATCAGACTCCGCTACATTGGCCTGCGGATCGGCATTCTGCTTGATCCATTCGTCGAAGCTGCTGTTGTCCACACCAGCCTTGGGGGTTGAGCTGCTGCCGGTGGTCACTTTGTCTGTGGTCTTTACGTTCTTGGCAGCCTTCACACCCTTCACGATGCCGTTTTTCTTGGTGGTTGTGGTTGTTGTGCTGTTTGTACTGGTCTTTGCCACAGCCTGGGTCTGCACCTGTCCGTTCACCACCCATGCACCGTTGGCATTTACTGTGTAACCATCCGGTGTCGTTGTGTTCATCAGTGCCCAGCCGTCAGCGCCAAAATAGTAGCATTCTGCCACACCATCATTGTTGCCGTCCAGCCATGTCCAGCCGCCCTTCGCATAGGAGGAACCGTCAGCATTATAGGAATACCACCACTTGGATGCGTTTGCACCTGTGCCCTGGTTCCATCCGGCCATTGCCGGCACCGCTGCCGCTGCCATCATGAATACTGCTGCGCCGATCGTACAAAGAGACTTTTTCATTTTATTACCTCATTATTATATAAATGTTACTATCCTGCGTTTCCTCTCCTACCTTTACACTATACCCAGTCCGCCGGCAAAACGCAAGTCGCGGGCCTTATATTTTCCCATGCAAAGTGCTTACAGATTACTTAATAATTGACAATTTCATCTTATTTGTCAGTTTTCGGTTCATAGCTTTCCGGCGTGTAGTAAATCACCCGGGTACCTCCATCCTCAAAGGCAAAGGGAATCTGCAGAAGCCCTTCCATAGCCCGAATCACCGCGGGCTGCTGCTCCGGTCGTACATAAAAGACCAGGAAGCCGCCGCCACCGGCGCCGAGGAGCTTTCCGCCCAGCGCTCCGGCCTTGATGCCTTTCTCATAGAGGGCATCAATGTTCGAGGTGGACACCGCCTTGCCAGTGCCTCGCTTCAGCTGCCAGGTGTGATCCAGAAGACGTCCGAATTCATCCAGGTCGCTGTGGCTGTTTTCCAATACCTGTTCTGCCGTATCCACGAGCTGCAGCATCTCCCGAAGTCGTGCCAGCTTTTCTTCGCTGCTCTCTGCATTCGCCTTCTGGACATCCGATGAAAATCGGGTAAAGCCGGTGAAGAACATGAGCAGATTCTGGTTCAGCTGCTTCTTCCGCTCCGGGCTGATGATGATCGGCAATACCTCATAGCCGTTTTCATTGAAATTGATACGATTGAAGCCACCAAAGGCTGCCGCAATCTGGTCCTGCCAGCCGCCGGCCTCCGCACACAATACCCGCTCCAGGTAAATGGCTTCATCCGCCAGCTTCCGCTTGTCCGCGTACTTTCCCTTCAACGCATAGAAAGCATTGAGCATGCCCACCGCGAAGGAGGAGCTGGTGCCGAGACCGGAGCGCGCCGGAAGATCTGCCTCATAAGTCAGCCGCAGCTCATGCATGTCCAGCAGCTGCATGGCATTCCGGATCAGGGGATGCTGGATCTCCGCCAGACTGTTCACCCGCTCGGTCTTCGCATAGGACAGCTCCGTGGCATAGTCAAAAAAACGCGGAAGATGGCGGACATGCACGTAGCAGTACTTGTCAAAGGTGGTGGAGATCACCGCTCCGCCATGCTCCCGGAAGAAGCTCTCCATGTCTGTTCCGCCCCCGAAAAAAGACATACGAAAGGGTGTCTTGGTAATGATCATAATACAATACTCCTCTTTTTTCTGATGAGGATACTATAGCATAAATCCCGACGGAACACCTCATAATTCATGCCGTAAAGGGCATACTTCATGGTGAGGACGCATCGGCATCGGACAAAACATTTAAAGAAAAAAATACATCCACAGATCCCGCAGCGGCCGATGCAGCATATAAATCGCCAGGCTGTGATGTCCGCAGAAGGCAAGCAGCTTCTGCAGGCGGCGCGGCTGTACCTTTTTGCAGCGACGCGCAAAATCACTCACCAGGACGCAAAGTCCCACTGTAATCAACATCGCCGCACCATACCAGAGAAGCCGCAGCAAGAAAGCACAGGGAAGGAAACACGACGCGGGCAGATCCCGGCGGAGCACCTCATAATTCATGCCATAAAAAACATGCATGATGCCATCCGGAACATACAGCGCACAGAGCATAAAAGCGAAAATCAGAAGCAGAGAAGCACCGCTCAGCAACTGTCGTCCCTTCCCCTGTATCCGCAGGATAATGCCTTCGGCCCCAAACATCTGCTCCGCACCCAGACACCATCCCAGCGTAAAGAAAGGAAGAAAAGCCGCGGTCCTCTGCCAACAAAGGAAATATTCCGAAAACGAAAGATAGCCCGCCGCAAGTCCCACGAGCACAGAAGCTCCCGCGAGAATGCGCTTTCCGGTTTTTGCAGGAAAATGTCGGCAGGTCGCCGCAAAGATCGGAATCAGGCAATATCAGAATGCCAGAGACAAGAGGTACCAGGGCGCACCGCTCTCTGTCAAAAGCCGAAAAGGAGACGGACCGTAAACCAGATACTCCACCGGGTAAAGGATCACTTTATAGAGGGCATAATAACAAAGAAATTTTTTTACCTTCTCCCATCGCACACCCTTTGTTTTTTGTATGCGATTCCCGGCAAGAAGGCCGGACAGGAACACGAAAGCCGGCATGTGAAAGCTGTAAATCCCGAAGAATAGCGCCCGCGTAAGCGCGCTGCTGCGGCGAAAAGGATACAGGAAGTGGCCGAGCACCACCAGAAGGATCAATATACCCTTGAGGACATCCGCCTCCGGAAAATGATGTTTTTCTGTCTTCAAGCCGAAAGCTCCTTTTGACAAGCATGATGAAAAATGCTGCTATGCAAACCTTCCGAATGCAACTCCGGTAACAAACACTGACAGAATAAATCCAGCCAGTTGCCTACCGTTTTTGGTAGCACCTTTGTTTATATTAACATATCAATGCTTGTTCCGCCACATAGTGTTTCCTGCCATCAAAAAGAAGGATGCTGCAGCACTTCGCCAGCATCCTTCTTAATAGTTTCATAATGTTTTTGTCGCTATTTCTTCATGGTGACAGGCACTGGGGCGGGGCTTTGCTTTCATCAAAAGAGGAGGTCACGGTTTCCCGTGGCCTCCTCTCTCTAAGTTACTATAGAATAATAGTATCTATACTTTGAATTACTCGCTGTACAGAACGTAGTTCTTGGAACCAACAGAGAACTCCCACTTTACGCTGTGATCGCTGTTGCTAGAAGAATACAGCTTGTTTCCAGCGTATACAACCTTACCAGAACCGTCTGTGTAGTAGTAAACATCGTTGTTATCCTTCAGGTTCTTAACATTCTTCTGAACAGTACCAGAAGCATTTACCAGAACCTTACCAGTAACATCTACACCATTGCTCTGATACAGAACAGTTGTCGGGTGGTCCGCATCGTCGATAACACCATAGTTGCTATCGTCGTTGTTAGCCTTCAGAACAACACCGTTCTTGGTGTACTTCTTGATCTTGGTTACATAGCCGCTTGCAGCCTTACCATTGGTGTTGAAGTACATCTGGTATGTATCATCGTCGAACTCAACGTTCTGGTAGCCAGACTTTCTGGAACCATCAGCCTTCTCCTCACCGAAGAGATAGAATGTACCAGTGTAGTCGAGAGTCTTGAAGAAGTCACCAGTAAGATCAACGAAATCGTTGTCGTTGTCATAAGCAGATGTGTAGTGACCATCCTCCTCGTAAACAACGCCAGAAAGCATACGGCCGTACTCATCGAATGCATAGTACTTGCCCTTGATCTTCTTCAGGCCATCCTTGAAGATCTTGCCATTGGACTGAGTCCACCACCAAGAGTAGCTGTCATCCTCGTAATCATCGTTCAGATAATCCTCAGCCGGAACAGCCCATACCCACTGGTTCTTTCTAACAGAACCATCGCCGTTTACGTAAACGATCTCAGAATCAGTTGCGCTGGAAGAAACTGCCTTCTTAGCAGATGCATCAGCCCACTCATCGATCATGCGGCCATACTCGTCGAAGTAGTATGTAGCACCATTGATGACCTTCTTCTTAGAAGTCTGCTTCTTGCCGTTGCCGTCGAAGTAGAACCAGTATGTCTCTGTATCAGCGTCATCAGAGATACCAGTTGTATCAACAGTCAGCTGTACCCAACCGGTTACTGCTGCACCATCGTTCCAACCACCGAAGTAGTACTTGGAAGTCTGCCAAGCAGCATCATCTGTCTGGATCTCAGCGTTGTCAGCACTTACCCAACCATAGAGCATCTTGCCGTCAGCGTCGAAAGCGTACTTCTTGCCGTTGATGGTCTTCAGCTCAGAAGTTGTCACAGTTGTGTTGGACTTCTTGTTTCTGTAAGCCTTACCATCGGAGCCGAAGTAGTACCATCTGTACTCAGCCTCGCCGTCGTCGGAGTTGGTGTCGTAAGAATCGGAATCCAGAGCAACCCACTGGTTTGTAACCATAGCGCCGTCTGCATTCACATAGTACTTGTCGTCATCCTTCTCTACCAGAACGTCTGTAGCCATGTTTCCGTCGGAATCAAGGTAGAACCAGTAGTCGCCGGACTTTCTCCAAGCCTCTGTTACAGCGGTACCGTTGCTGTCAAGGTACTGCCAAGTTCCGTTTGAGTTGTCCCAGCCTGCTGCGAAGCTTACTGCAGAAGCACCGAGAGCAAGTAAAGCTGTTGCAGAAAGAGCTGCAACGATTTTTGTCTGCTTTCTCATAATAAATGCACTCTCCTTTTTTGATTCATGGATTTCTCAAAAAACCCAAGTTACGGTGCGATTATACTCTCTTAGGGCTAAGGATTCAAGTATTTTATGAACTCTTGCCGATAAATGTACGATTGTTGGAGTACATCGCTCGTGACATTGTGTATAATAACTCGTTGTCCCTTCGTTGTACATAACAAAGGGTTTTCGAATTATTACGAAATTCTTAAGGATCAAATTAAGAAATCCATAAGAATTGTCCCTAAGGTAGCACGGTGATCCCGGATTGTCAAGCAAAAGGCATTACTCCAGCGGATTGTACCGTGATATGTACAAAACAGTGCTAGCGTTCCTCCTTCTCTCCCGCCATAAACACGAACATCGCCACGCCCAGGATGGGAAACACGATGGGCACGCGAATGTTGATGAAGGCCTGGGCGCTGTAGGCAAGAAGCATGAGCATCGGGGCATAGTACAGGGGCTCGGTCTGTGCACGCTTCCACCAGGCCTTCAGGAAGCGGAGGCAGAGCCAGAGATACGCCAAGACACCAGCGATGCCGATGGTCAGCAGATCGTTCAGATACTCGTTGTGGGCACTGTCGAACATGCCGTAGCCCGCATTCACCATGTCCTGGAAGAAATTGTCCATGGTGACCATGTAATAGGTATCCGGACCATAACCAAAAAGCTTCTGCAGGAGGCTCATGTCCTTTACGAAGTAGGTAAGGGCAATCCGCCAAGCGAAGCCACGTCCGGTGCCCCAGCGGTCATTAAAATACAAAAAACTGCCGAAGGACTGCCAGAGCTCCGCATGATTTCCCAGATTTGCATCGATGAGAATGCCCACAACTATAACGCTTGCACAAAGCAGAAGTACTGCCCAGAGCCGTTTCGGAAGCTTTGTAAGCTTCTCTCCCATGCTTTTCCGGTTGATAAGCGCATACAGGAGCAGCAAAACCGCGAGCGCCAAAATGGGAATCCAAAGCACGCTGTAGGTGCCCAGGGTGATGAGCATGCCGTTGATATCTCCCATATTTACCGTTCCGAGCTCCGGTGTGGTCAGCAAAATACCGCCGCTTCGCATGGCCAGCAGCGTGATCAGGATGCAAATGCCGTAGCGCAATACATGACGGCGCTGCTGCCAGAGAAGAAGGGGCGCCGCGGCGTAGAGGATCCCGTAGGTGAAAATCGCATTGTCACTCATGCCGCAGATCAGGGCCAGGTTGGAAACGGCGAAAACCAGCAGGGAAATGAAGCATCCCAGAAGCTTCTCCCCTCGCACAAAAAAGCCCATGGAAACGGCGATGAGGAGTGCGAGATAGCTGGTGTAGGAGTTGATGTTGCCGATACTCGACGCAAAGATGCACCAGTAGGCCTTGTCCCCCACCTCATCAAAAAAGCCGAAGACATTTAACTGGAAGAAATCCGTGAGGCCCCAGATGGCGACACCGAGTCCCGCGAGCAGGAAGGCATAGACATGCCAGCGACGGAAGCGATAGAACCGGGTGATACAAATGTAGGCCAGATAGAGCATAAGCCACACAAGAACGCCCATGCAGCGGCCACGATTTCCCCACCAGGTTTCGTAGGGATACCCGGACAATGCCATGGAGAGAAGGTAGATGAGAATCAACAGTGCAAAGGGGATATCCGTAGGAAGCAGGTGCGGCTTCAGCCTGTCATGGTAATGCTTTGGATTCCAGAGACCGAAAAAGGCCTTTCCGTTCCGGCCCTCCGCATAGATCCGGTCGCAGATCAGATAGGCCAGACCAAGCAGGAGCATGATGATGCCCATGCCCAATGTCAGCCGCCAGAAGCCCTGAAAACGGGTTTCCAGGATGTCGAAGTAAGCGTCATGGGTCAAATAGGGGAAGCCGCAAAGCATCAGTAGCACGTAGAGCGACATGCAGCATCCGGCGATATTTCGGAAGCCCCGGTTCATGCTGGCCGAAACCTCGGCAGTGGTGGATGGTTTTTTCTTGGACATGATATAAATACCTCTTTTGCAAGTTCATTTTCGAATCATCATACCATAGATATAAAATTTTTTCGAATCTAATTTCTTGCTTTTGCTGGGGAGCTGTGCTAGTATACCCGTAGACAGAAGGAAAGAAATGTAGATTCACACTATGTACAAAGAAAACCCGTCGGTATGCCAGTACCGACGGGTTTTTCTTGTCTTTCGGTCGCAGCGACAAGTACTGCAGGCTATCACCGCTCGAAACTCATCTGTCCAGCCATTTGCAGATATAGTAAGACACTATTCCTGCCAAGACAGACATCACAAAAGAAAGTAAAAGATTCACACTATGCACCCCCTTTCCTGACCAGGTATAGGGGCGGTAACAGAACAAATGTAACATAAAAAGCATCCAAAGAACAGAAAAATTGTTCTTTGGATGCTTTTTTCTCGAAAATTATTAATCCACGATCTGTCCCGGTCCGGCACCGCTGTCTGCAGCGGCATCGGCACCGCCGGGGCCTTCATAGGTGGCGCCGCCGGGGGATACCGGGGAAACCACCTGGGTGGTGGTCTCCTTGCTTGTTTCCTTCGTCGTTTCCTTCGTGGTCTCGGTCTTGCCGGGCTCCTCTACAGTTTCACTCTTTTTGGTCTCGCTGCTCGTCGTGCTTTCCTTCGTAGAACTGCTGGTGCTCTCCTTTGTACTGCTCTTGCTCTCCGTAGGATCGTCAGCGACCACCTCATTGGCCTTGGTACTTTCTTTCGTGCCTTCCTTGGTGGATTCCTTTTCGTCTGTGGCTTCCTTCGTGCTCTTGGTCTCCTTGCTGTCTTTGGATTCCGCGTCGCCCTCCTTCGTGGATTCGCTGCTCTTCTTCGAGGAAACCTTCTTACCATTCTCGTCAGTTTCCTTTTCGTCCGCATCGTCAGCCGCCGTGGTCTTCTTCGCCGCCGCGGTTTCCGCCGCCTTACTGGTCTTATAAGTGCCGGAATCCTCCACAATCTTGTTGCTGTAGGTATAGACCGCACTAGAGGGCTTGTATCCCTCGTCATCAAAGAGGAACTGGTGCAGCTTCGATACATTGGAAGCCAGATCCTTCGGGATGACACAGTCTCCCTTCTTGCCCATCATCTGGGTGGTGAGATCTGTCGGGAATCCCTGCGTATCCACAATATTGTACTTGGCTATGCCCTTGGCCAGCTGGATGATGTCGCCGGTATCGATGTTGAAGGCCACCTGGGGCAGTACCGTATCGATGATCTTCGTGAGTGTCGCGAGATCCGTCTGCTTTGCCTTTGCAAGGCACTGGGTAATGACCTCACGCTGACGCTTGGTTCGCTCGAAGTCGTTGTCCATGTACCGGAGACGCGCATAAGCCACAGCCTGTACGCCATCCAGATGCTGGTATCCCTTCTCCTTCAAATACTCCGCCGCCGGGTTCTCCTTACTGATGCCGGTCTTCAGACAAACCTCATGGATGTAGGCATTCATGTAGTAGAACTCCTTGTCGGAGATGTCAATGTCTACGCCGCCCAGCATGGTGATGGCATCCGCCACCGCCTTCCAGTTGAAGGTCACATAGTTTTCAATGTTCAGATCCAGATTCTTGTTGAGGGCCAGTACCGCCTGCTCCGGTCCGCCGTCTGCGTAGGCCTCGTTGATCTTCGCATAGCGGTTGTTTTTGCCGAGGTTCAAGTAGGTGTCACGGTAAACAGAAACCATCTTCACATCACCGCTGCCCCGGTCGATGTTCACAATGATCTGCACATCCGCATTGGTGCCCTTGCCCACAGAACCGTCACGAGAATCCACGCCGAAAACCACCAACGTCCAGTAGCCGGTGGCCATTTCCTGCTGCTTACTGATGTCAATGTTGCTGTTCTGCACCTTCTCCTTATCGAAGGCAATATCGTCCTGCACGAGACTCATGTACCGGGCGCCGAAGCCCACCACGGTGATGGCGATGAGGGTCAGGGCCTCCACCACGATCATGGCGATGAGGCGCTTGATGCGGCCCTTCTTCTTGGTCTTCTTCCGGGCCAGCGATTCCTCGATTTCCGAATCGGCGCCGGCAGCGGAGTTCATCCGGAGTACGCCCAGGGGCTGCTCCTCCCTCCGGTCAGTGGTGCGCCGGGGTCTCCGGGGCATCCCTTCCTCCGCGTCGCCGACATTGGCCTTCCGGGCATGCTCCCCGGGAAGGGGCTGATGCATGGCGGAATTCCGGGGACGCTTCACATTGCTCTTCGCCTGCTGCACCAGCTTCTCTTCCATGCTGTTGTCGCTGACAATGCGCTCCTCGGTGGCCTGTCGGTCTGCCTCGTACTCTTCCCGGGAATGGGGACGTCGAGTGGATGTATTGTTGTCAAGTGCCATAGCTTCTTCCTCTAATACGCGTTTTTGTTCACAAATCCCTTGAATACTGTCATAAACAGAATCCGAATGTCAAGTCCCAGTGTCCAGTTCTCGATATACCAGAGATCATATTTCACTCTCTCGTAGATGGAGGTGTCCCCCCGGAGGCCGTTGACCTGGGCCCAGCCGGTCATACCCGGCCGCACCTGGTGCTTCACCATGTAACGGGGAATCTCCTCCCGGAACATCTCCACAAACTGGGTACGCTCGGGGCGGGGCCCCACCAAAGACATGTCGCCCTTCAGGACATTGAAAAACTGGGGAAATTCATCGATGGAGGTACGCCGGATGAACCGGCCGATCCGGGTGACCCGGGGATCATTCTTCGTGGTCCATCCCTTTTTCTCATCTTCCGGCCGCTGCTCCACCATGGAGCGGAACTTGTACATCATAAAGGGCCGGTTGTGGAGGCCCACCCGTTCCTGCCGGAAAATGATCGGTCCCGGTGAGGTGAAGCGGATGATCAACGCCACCGTCAGCATCACGGGGCTGAAGAGCACGATCCCCACCAGAGAGCCAAAAATGTCCACAGCCCGCTTTATGGCCGCTTTCACAGGATCCGTCAGCGGCACCGCCCGAATGTTGATGACGGGAAGACCGTCCATGTCCTCGGAAACGGGCTTGCTGTGAATGACGTTCAGGTAGTCCGGAATAAACTTGGTATGGACGCCGGATTTCTCACAGACAGAAACAATGCCACCCAGCTTGGCATAGGCTGCCAGCGGCAGGGTAATGATGATCTCATCGATGGTATTGCTTTCCAGCAGCACCGCGAGATCGCTGATCTTTCCGATGACCTTGATGCCCCGGTAGGAGGCCCCTGTGGCGGTCAGATCGTCCACAATGCCGTAAATGTGGTAGCCCCAGTCCGGATTCCGACGGCAGGTATCAATGAAGCGGTCGGAAACGTCTGAAAAGCCCACCAGAATGATATGCTTCTGGTTGAAGCCCTTCTTCCGCAGTCTGGAAAGCGTGAAGCGAATGCCGAAGCGCTCAACTGTCAGAAAAACCACATTCAGCAAGAAGAAGGTCAGCAGCATACGGGTACTGAAGTGCCCGAAATAGCCGGATTTACGTCCGGCGAAAAGCACAGACGTCAGGACCAGAAGCCCCACTGCATTGGCCTGAAAGATATGGCCGAATTCCGCCCGCTTGGACATCGCCCGCTTGGGCTCATAGAGCTTGAAGGCCCAGTACAGCAGTAGATAGCCCGGCACCATAGGCAGCAATGCCGCAAAATAAACATAGGGCGGCAAAACGCCGTGGTCTGCCGGAAAGGACGGTATCCAAATCGCGAAGCACCAGGCCAGCACATAGGCAAGAATCAGCACCAGAGCATCCAGCAGCACATGGAACCGATTCAATTGTTTTTGGTTATCTTTAATCATATATTATAAAAATGGTAATCTCTCAGCGTAAAAACGTCTGAGATTATACACCACTTTCTGCAGAAATGAAACTCTCTGCCATCGAATTCTTTCTTAAGGATATGTCAATTATCAGACAATTCCCTCTAAAATGTCCATGGGGAAGGGCTCACCGGGCTGTTCCCGGTTGAGATCCCGCAGCACAAAATTGGACTTTCGGAGGGTCAGCGCCGGATTATAGAAGGGGTCACCGTGCCGAAGAATCGAGTGCCAGCGCTTTGCCAGCTTCACAATCTCGCCGTTGAAGCGTTCCACCTTCTCCGGGGTATCCTCCAGACCTCTGGACTTCGACTCGTAGTGATGGCACAGGGCATAGGGGTTGTACACCACCTGCAGGCCCAATGCCCGCACCTTCATGCAATAGTCCACATCGTTGAAGGCCACCGCGAGGCTCTCCTCGAAGCCGCCCACCGCCTCAAAGACAGAGCGTTTCGTGAGAAGGCAGGCCGCAGTCACCGCCGAATAGTCCTGCACGCACTTCGCGCGATGCATGTAAGTGTTCTCCTTGTCACCGATGCCAATGAAGGCGGCCCCGGCTATGCCGCCGAAGCCCATGACCACACCGGCATGCTGAATCACGTCATCGGGATACAGCAGCCGCGCACCACAAATACCCACCTCGGGGCGCTGCACATAGGACAACATTTCCTTCAGCGTGTCCTTTTCCAGAAGTTCAATGTCGTTGTTCAGGAAGAGCAGGTACTGGCCGTGGGCAAACTGCACGCCGTAGTTGTTGATGGCGGAGTAGTTGAACTCCCGCTTCCAGTGCACCACGCGCACCGAGGGGCGGGGCTGATTGCTGTGTTCCGGCATGGCAATGTCCGCGATGCTGACGCCGTCGGTCGGTTCGGCAGGAAGAACTTCCGCCGGAAATTCCTTCTGGATCTTCTCATAATAGTCCCAGGTTTCCGGCTGGTCCGAATTGTTCTCCACCACGATAAATTCCAGATTCTGATCATTTCCCGACAGGAAGGAGCGGATGGCAAGATCCAGATCCTTCGTATGATCCTTGTTGGGGATAATGACGGAAATCAGCGGCGTCTGGTCCTTTGCCACTGTCGTTTCGGGCAATACCTTGTAATGCACATGGTAAAAGCCATAGGTAATGCCCTTCTCCACCTTTTCCACTGGAAGTCCCTGACGCTGACAATGGTCATGGATCGCCCGGGCACCAGCCTCGAAGGCATAGAGCTTCGCCTCCGGATTGGCTGCGGTAGACAGCTGGTGGGAGCGCCAGTGATAGAGTGCCTTCGGGATGTGGCAGATGGTGGAGCTGGTAAATCTTCCCTCCGTCAGGAGTTGGTAGTCCCGGTCAGAAATTTGCAGAGACGCCCGGAAATCCGGATCCGCCAGTTTCTGCACGGCAAACGCCAGAGGATTCGCGGCAGCTGCATTCTCCGGCGCGTCTCCGGCTGTCGCACCGAAGACATTGGCCTTATGATCCGGCTCCTGCGCCTGCCGCGCTGCCGCGTTCAGGTACTGCCGCAGCCTGTCAAGCTTCTCCGCCGACTCACAGGCCCGGAGAATGAGATCATAGTCCTGGGCACCGTCGTAACGCTTCCTCTCATAGACGGCATTGCCGTTTTCGTCCCGCTCCGCGATGCTCTCGAGAAGAGAACGACGCATCACAAAGAGATGGCAAATGTAGTTCACCGACCGGAGCAGCTCCGGGTTGTAGTCGGTTTTGAAGTGCGGTTCGAAGCGGTAGGCCGACTCGAAATCGATCTTGTCCTCATCTGTGTAGAGCACCTGTATCTCCGGCTGCTCGTTCACGGCCCGGGCGCATTCGAAGAGTGCATCCTCCGCCAGCTCGTCGTCATGGTCGCAGAGCACAATGAAGTCACTGTCCTCCGAGGCCATACGGATCGCCGCGTTGGTGTTGTCGGAGATACCCAGGTTCTGCGCCAACAGCTGATAACGGAAGCGGCTGTCCTTTTTCGCAAACTCTGCCAGCACCTCCTTCGGGCGTTTTCCGTCCTGCGGCCCCCAAATGAGGCCCTCATATTCTGTGGCGTCGGCAACATTGACCTCAAAGTGCGGGTAAGTCTGGTCCGCGATGGACTGCAGCATGCGGCGCAGGAACTTTTCCGGGGTCTTGTAGGCCGGGATCACGATGGAAAACTTCGGCTGCAGGGGGAGTTCTGTGCTGCGCTGCTTTTCCAGTTCCTCCTGGGTGGTACAGGTCTGCCGGCACCACTCATTGTAGTCATAGTCCTCTTCAATGCCTTTGATCTTGTGAACCGCCTTTTTCCAAAGTGCCCGGAGGCCGTTTTCCCGAAGGTACTCAAGGCCCACTTCCACGGTTTCCCAGGTGCAGAGGGCCAGCAGCTTCTCCCGCTTCTTGTGGGCATGGGAGTTGAACTGCTCCAGCATCCGGTCATTGAAGCGGATACGGCGGCACTTGCCGTCCACCCGGATCAGGAGGATACGCTCCTCACCGATACCGAACTGATAGGGCACATTGATGTCATAGCCCAGCTCCCGCCGCAGGGGATGTCCCACTTTCTTTTCATAGTCCGGGAAATAGGCCTCTCCCACAGAGTCCCGGCACACGGATTCCACGGTGGTACCTTCTACAGGCTGTCCCTTGCCGTCGGTCACTTCATAGCTTACCGGCGTTTCCGGGTCTCTGCCGAAGGCCCATCCCTGTATGTTCAGTCTGCCTTCTCTGGCAAGAGCAATGTCTAGCTTTGTTCTCATCTTTACCTTTATCCTTATCCTTTGCTTCTATGGTCAATGGTCTGGACGCCGCTGTACTTCGGTGCATCCGCAAAATTAATGCGCTCTTCCTCCACCACCAGGGGCCGTTTCATGACGCGCTGGTTGATGGAAAGGATGTACTCGCCCAGCAGTCCGATGAAGAAAATCTGGATGGAGCCCAGGAAAAGCATGCCGATGAGCATGGGGGCCATCCCGGCGGGGAAACGATCCCACCAGATCAGCTTCATAATGAGATAAATGACACCGATGAGCATACTGAGGAGGCTGCAAAAGCCGCCGAAAAAGACAGCCATACGGAGTCCCACCTTGGTATAGCTGGTGAAGCTGAGCATCGCTGCATCATAAAGCGTATAGAAATTGTTGTGGGTAATGCCGGCCCGGCGCTGGGGCTGGGTATAGGGGATTTCCTTCCGGCGGTAGCCAAGTTCTGCCACGATGCCTCTGAGGAAGGGCGTGGGATCATCCAGATTCCGCATGACATTGATGAAATCGCGGTCATAGAGACCGAAGCCGGTAAACTGGCTGATCTGATCCACGGAGGACATGCGCTTGATGGTCTTGTAATAGAGTCCCCGAAGCCAGTACATCAGGGGCGATTCCTTGGAATGGGTCTTCACGCCGATGGCGATTTTGAATCCTTCTTCCCAGGCCGCCACGAACTGGGGAATCATGCTGACGGGGTCCTGGAAGTCCGCCGCCATAAGGATGGTGGCATCACCGGTGGACTGAAGCATGCCGTAGTAGGGGCTGTTGAACTGGCCGAAGTTCTTCGCATTGAAGATGGCCTTGATGCAGGGGTCTGCCGCGCAGAGCGCCCGTATGCGTTCCCGGGTCTGATCCTGGGAATCGTTATCAATAAAAATAAGCTCGTAGCCGTAGCCGGAAAGGGAGGCGGAAAATTCCGCCCGGATGGCATCGGCCAGTGCGTCTACATTTTCCTCCTCGTTGTAGCAAGGCACAACGATGCTGATGATTTTCTGCAAAGTCTTAACTCCTATTTCGTATTTTAACCCAGACATCATACTCTTCTAACGACTTTTATGCAAGGCGCGATGCTTAAACCGTTACCGCAATTTTGATGGCTTTCCGATCCTTCATGTCATAAAGCGCGTCCTCAACCTTCTCCAGGCCCTGGTACTGCTTTGTCACGAAGCATCCGGGATGGAGGCCGCTTTCCTGTATTTCCCACAGCACCCGCTCCAGATTCTCCCGACCGCCCCGGGACAGTGAAAACTTCAGGGTCTTCCCGGCCATGCCCCGGCCCATGGAAAATTTCGGAATATACAGGCCATCGATGATGGGATGGCTGTCCGTCGCGTAGGCCAATGTCTTCTCTTCGACACATCCGGCAGCGCCGCCGGTTCTACCGGACTCCACCACTATCTTCCCCTGAAGGTGCGCTTCCTGCGCTTCCTGCAATGCCGGATCCGCCCCAAAGTACATGACATTGGAAACAATACCGGTACCATAGCGCACCATATCCACCGCCTGGGGGAGGCTCAGGTCGCTGCCGCCGCAGATCAGCACCCGATCCGCGCCCTTCAATGCGGTTCTTACAAGTACCTCATTCACCACCGGCGCGCCCGTCGAATTGGCCAAGGGATGAATGCCTTCCGGAAGCGCAGTGTCGCAGGTTCGGTAATTCAGCACTTCCACGATAGTGCCGTCGCCGGACAATTTCTCCGCCAGCTCTGTGTTGGGATGACTGGAGCCGATGGCAATGACCCGGGCCACGCCCCGCAGACGACAGCCCAGAATGGCTGCAAGGCCGATGGCCCCGATGCCCATAACCACCACTGTCTGTCCCCGGCGGACATCTGCCTCCTCAACCGCCGTAAAACCGGTCTGGACCACATCCACGCACATGAGTGCATCCTCTAATGGCATGCCTTCCGGAATATGCGCGAGATTCTTGTCCGCATGGGGAAGATAAAAGAGAGACTGAAAGGCCCCGTCAATGGACTTTCCCAGCATATGTGCAGAGAAATTCCCGCCCGCATGGGCATAGTTTTCTGCCACATCCGGCTGGTCCCAGTCCGGCGTGATGGCGGATACCGCCACCAGTTCTCCCACATGAAAGTCCCGTACCGCGTCTCCCACTGCCGCCACCTCGGCGAGACACTCATGTCCCAGCGTAAGGTTCGGTTTTTTCGGTGATCCCTGCCAGACGGTATGGACGTCGCTGGTACAGGGGCTCACCAACACCGGCTTCAAAAGCGCGCCATGCACTTCTGTCAAGCGCGGCTCCGGCTTCTCGACCCAGCCGACATTACCCCGGGATTTCAGAACGAAGGCCTTCATCTTATTCCTCCCCATAGACTGTGATGCGCTTCGATTTCAGCACCAGAATCCGCACCTGCTCGCCAAAGTCACGGCGGATAATGCCGGCGATTTCGTCGGTATAGCCCGGGGCCACGATCAGAATCTCCTCCACCGGCTCCGTATGGAAATGCGCGGGTGCCACGATGGGAATGTGAGAGGCCGGTGCAAATTTTCCCTGTTTAAAGGGCGCGGAATCAATGATATAGCGTACCTTCCCGGAGAGTCCCGTGGTGGCCGCCAAAGTGAAGCCCTGATGGCTCGCACCCCAGATGGCGAGGCTGCCGCCCCTTTCTGCAAGGGCTTCGAGATAGGTATTGATGTCCTGTTTCATGACTTCGTAATTTTCCGTCAGGGCCGAAACGTCCTGCAGTGCCGCGGATGCCGGGAGTGCCGCGAGATTTTCCTTTTCGGTCTTTTCTACGATCGCCTCGATGGTGTCCCGGTTCACCCGGCGCAGGGAAAGCACCACGAAACCACAGGAAATGAGAAGCCGGGTCAGGGTCTCCTCGGTATAGTTTGCGATATGGTCCCGCAAAAGTTCATAATAACCGTCATGGGCCAGGATATACTCAAAGCTCGGCACCGTGAGAAGGCCCAGTCCGCCCGGTTTCAGATTCCGCCAAATGGTCTCCAGCATGTCCTTCGGATGGGGTTGGTGCTCCAGGAAATTGAACTGGACAAAGGCATCGAAGGGTGCCTCCGGGAAGTCACAGCCGGCCGCAGCAAAGCCCTCGTAGACGTTCAAGCCGCTGTTTTTCGCGATTTCCACCAGCTGCGGCTGGTGCTCGATTCCCACAAGACACGTCTCTCCACAGAGCTTTTCAATGGCTGCCGCCTCTTCCGGACTGTACCAGGTATCCAGCCAGGGGAGTAGGCTGTCGGCAAGCGGTTTTTCTCCTGCCGCCGGCAAGAGTTCTTCTGCCTTGAGATCCCACATGTCAAGGAACTCACCCCGGCCGCAGCCAACCTCGATGATTTTCGGCTTTCGGACGCCCCGGGAGAGAAGCTGCGAAAGAAGACGGGTATATTCCGCATGACGAAGGAAATGCATGGTACTGCTGCCGCCGCCGGCCCGGATCACGTCACGATAGTAGCGCACCGGCTCCACTGCAAACTGCACGAGGCCACATTCCCGGCACTGACAGAGGGTGAGGTCCATGGCCTTCTCCGTATCCAGCTCCTCCTTTGTCGGAATGTCCTGGGCACTGGCTGGCATGTCATGAAAGACACTGAGGAAGGCAAGGCTTCCTCCGCAGGCGATGCAGCTTCTTCCCGCCGGCACCATTCCTTTTTTCAGCTTTTCATTCTGCATTTCTCTTTCCCCTCTGCATGTATTTTCTGATCGTTTCCTTCATTTCTTGTCCGTGTTTAGACCATCGCCGCCTTCTTTCGAAGCATCACAGCGATGCATGGTATTGCACAATTTCCAGTATGCCTTCCTTCAGGCGCACCTGTTCCCGGAAGCCAAAGGATTCAAGCAGCCGGATGTCCGGCCGGAGATCCGCTGCGCCCTCGGAATTATTCCCCCGGGTGCCGAAACGAAGCAGCGCTGATACCGGCATGGCTTCACCCTTACGATCCTGTTCTGCAGACGTCTTCTCAACGGAAGCTGCCGGATTTGCCGCACCGCATTCATGTGCCGCAAGCCATGCCGCCGCGATCTCTGCGATTTCCTCCGCATACATCCGCAGTGGCTTCGTGTCCTGTCCCGCAATGTCGTATACCGCGGTACCTGCTGCCGGATTCTCGGTGAGCAGCACCAACGCCCGTGCGAGGTCTGCCGCCGCGAGATAGTTCCAGTCCTGGGTGCAGGGACCAAGAGACAGCGGCTCCTGCCGGAGCACCGCCTGCACCAGCGCATTCACCAGGCTGCCCGGATGGTCCCCCACGCCGTAAACCGAAAAGATACGAAGATGCAGGAAGGCCATGGCTTCATTTTCCATCAGCTCCTGATAAATGCTCTGCTCCCGGGCCCAACGGCCGAAGCGAAGCTTCGCCTTGCCGTATTCGCTGACGGGACGGGGCTGCGCATGACTGCCGCTGCCGTACTCCGCCTGGGAGCCGGCAAAGAGAAATTTCCGGCAGCCCAGAAGCTTCGCCATGACATAGGCCTTTTCTGCGTTCTCTATGTTCCTCTGCTGCACCGCCGGATCCGACCGGCCAACAGAGCCGATGCCATCCCAGCTGAAATGGATCCAGGCGGCAAAGCGCGGCATATCCTCCGGCAGTACCTTCCTATAAGAAGACTCCGACGCCGTCGGCAGGGCGTCAAAGTCAAAGTGGGCGATCTGAAGTCCGGCAAGCCCCGGCCGTTCCCGGAGCTTCCCTTCGTTCCGGCTGCCGGGACGCACCACGCCGATGACCTGATGTCCCCTTTGCAGCAACGCTTCTGCCGTATAGATGCCCAAAAAACTGGTCACCCCTGTGATGAGAATCCGCATAGTTTACTTCTCCCGGGCCACCAGCATGAGCTTGTCCATCTCGTCCTCGGGCAGGAAAGGTGCCATGTCTTCCAGTGGCGGACTCACCAAGGAGCCGTCCGGCAGCTTCTTCGCTGCAGACTTTGGAAGGAACTGTTGTTCCATGGTCACCATCACCTCGCAGATCATGGGGCCCTTCACCGCCAGTGTCTTCTCAATGGCAATGTCGAGGTCCTCATTTTTGGACACCCGCTTGAAGGGATAGCCATAGGCATTGGCCAGCTTCTCGAGGTCCGGGAAGCTCAGGTCGCAGACGCCGTCCACGCCGGAATCCACGCCGATGCCCACCAGCGGCTTGCCGAAAAAGCTGTTCTGGGTCTGGCGGATGGAGTGGTAGCCACCATTGTTGATGACGAAGATCTTGATATCCATCTGGTGGTGAATGATGGTCTGCAATTCCTGCAGGTTCATCTGGATGGAGCCGTCCCCCGTCAGGAGGATAATGTCATGGGCGCTGTGATCGGGGTACTGCTCTTCTTTTCCGGCCCAGTAGGGATTCTGTCTTCCCTTTTCCGCATAATCTTCCTGGTCCGGGCCCTTCACTGCCGCCCAGGCACCAATGGCCGCGGGCAGATCGTAACCCATGGCCGCCACGCCATCCTGACTGATGAAGCGGGCACCCTTCTTCACGATATAGGCCTGTCCGCCGGCCACGCAGGGGCTGCCGTTGCCCACCACCGTCACCTGGTCCTCCTTAGACGCACGAGATACCTTATCGATGAGGGCATAGACATTGGCCAGTTCTTCCTCGGAATGGCTGGCCTCCAGATATTCCGGCAGGACGGTGGGATAGTTCTCCCGATAGAAGGCTGCCGTAGAGAGCCAGCTGATGCGGGCCGTCGGATCGCCGGGATCCTGATCCAGTACGGCCTTTGCGGCTTCGTTATGGCAGATGGAAATTGCATCACCCCGCTTCATGCCCGTACCGCCGGCAAAGAGGCAGTCCACGTTCTGCGCCTGCAGCTCTGCGAGCATGGCCTTCAGCAGCGCCCGGGCATCGGCACAGATGCGGAAATCCGCATGGACAGAGGGCTTCTTCAGCTCCTCCGGATCGATGTCGTTCACGATCACATAGGCATCCCTTGCCCAGCTCCGGAAGCTGTAGCCCACCTGGCGGATGTTCAGCCGGGAGCCGATGGAAAGGATCAGATCCGCGTTCTGCACAGTCAGATTTCCGGGACGGTCACCCCGGCCACCCGGACGGCCCGCATAGAGAGGGTCCTCCGTGGGAATCACATCCGGGGCATTCCAGCCCACCACCACGGGGATGTTCAGGCGATGCGCCACCTCCAGGAAGAGGGACTCGGCACCGGCGATACGAATGCCGTTTCCGGTATAGAACACGGGACGCTGACTCTCCCGGATCTTATCCAGAATGCGGCGGGCTGCCGCACGCAATGTCGCGGGATCCTCCAGTCTGGTCTCTGAAAACGGCACCTCCGGCGCGCCGACATTGGCATAACGCGCCAAAGGCGCACCCTTCTTCGCGGCCTGCTCCCGCTCATAGGCCGCGGGATCGAAGCCCTGCAGCGCGTCGGTTTCGATATAAGTGCCCTGAATGTCCACAGGGATGTCCAGCCAGCAGGGACCGGGACGGCCGGTCTGGGAGAGGTAAATGCACTTCTCCACGGCATAGCGCACCCGCATGGGGTCAATGAGCATCTCGGAATACTTACACATACAGCTCACGGCCTGCACGATGTCATATTCCTGGTCGCCCATGGCGCGGATATCCACGCCGGACCAGCGGGCGGTATTGTCGAAACGCACCTGTCCGCTGATGACGATCATGGGCAGAGAATCCAGCCAGGCGCCCAGCACGCCGGTGATGGCATTGGTGCCGCCGGGACCGCTGGTGACGCAGCAGAGGGCCGGACGGTTGTAGATCCGGGCATAGGATTCAGCGGCCATGGCACAGGCCTGCTCGTGATGCTGATAGAGGGAATGCATGCCTTTCTGATGGCCGAAGGCGTCATTTAAGTGCATGGCACCGCCGCCGGTGACGGTGAAGTTCTGGGTGATGCCGTTCTTCACCAGGGTCTCCGCGATATAGTTCGCAAGCTTCTGTTTCATAGGAATGTCCTTTCATTTATCCCGCGGGCTGCCCGCGGGATACATTGGCGATCATATCAAGTCGTTCTAAGCACTGATTGTCCTATCATAGCACAAATGCACAAAAAAGGGGAGGACCGCCCATAGGCAATCCTCCTCTGCATTTGTTACAATTATCTTACAAGGCAAGGTCTCTTTGCGTCGAACTTCCAGCCCGGGATGAGATACTGCATCACCTTGGTGTCGTCTCTGGTGCCCAGATCGTTCTCCAGGAAAAGCTTGTGGGCCTTCTCCACCTGTTCCATATCGATTTCGATACCGAGACCCGGCTTCTTCGGCACTGCGATGGCGCCGTCCACGATCTGCAGCGGCTCCTTGGTCAGTCTCTCGATGCCCTCCTGCCAGATCCAGTGTGTATCCAGTGCGTTGTAGAAGCCCGGAACAGCGGCGCCGACATGTGTCATCATGGCCAGAGAGATGTCGAAATGGTTGTTGGAGTGAGAGCCCCAGGTATAACCGAAATCATGACACATCTGTGCCACACGCACGGAACCCTCCATGGTCCAGAAGTGCGGGTCTGCCAGGATAATGTCTACGGCCTGAGATTCCAGGGAGTGGCCGATCTCTCTCCAGTCGGTAGCAATCATGTTGGTGGCTGTGGGGAAGCCGGTTCTTCTACGGAACTCGGATACGATCTCACGGCCGGAGTAAACACCCTCAGCGCCGCAGGGATCCTCACAATAGGTCAGAATGCCGTGCATATCCTTCACGTACTCACAGGCCTGCTCCAGTGTCCAGCCGCCGTTGGGATCCAGGTCGATGCGGGCATCCGGGAAGGCCTTCTTCAGGGCCTTGATGACCTCCATCTCCTCGTTGCCGGCCAGAACGCCGCCCTTCAGCTTGAAATCCTTGAAGCCATACTTGTCATAGGCAGCCTTTGCCATGGCCACAACATGCTCGGCATCCAGGGCCTCCTCATGACGCAGTCTGTACCACGCGCAGTCAGAATCCGGCTCTGCATCATAGGGAAGGTCTGTCTTGTTTCTGTCGCCCACGAAGAAGAGATAGCCCAGTACGTTGACCTTGTCTCTCTGCTGGCCGTCGCCCAGAAGCTGGCAAACCGGCACCTCCAGGAACTGTCCCAGAAGGTCGAGGCAGGGGGTCTCAATGGCAGTGAGCACATGTACACCGGTACGGAGATCGAAGGTCTGGTTTCCTCTCACGTCCTTCTCGCCCTTGGCATCCATATACTGCTTGATCTTCAGCAGGGTCTGCTTGTACTCCGGTACCTTGGTACCCTCAACGAGAGGAATGATCTCCTGCAGGGTTGTGGTGATCTTGGTGCTGCCCGGCACCTCACCCACACCGGTTCTGCCGGCATCATCGTGAAGGATCACGATGTTTCTGGTGAAATAGCAGGAATGTGCGCCTGAAAGATTCAGCTCCATGCAGTCCTTTCCGGCAACCGGGAAAACCTCCATTTTTGTAATTACTGGTGTCATAGCTCTTCTCCTTTTTTGATTCGACTTGTGTTCTATTCCAATGTCTTTGGCTTCAATCAGCTTATGCATGCATTATAAAAAAATCGTTCTTCTAAGTAAATCGCATAAAAAAACTAGATCTATAAGTAAAAGTGGTGGTACACTGTCCCTGTACAGAAAGGACAGTGTATGGATTTCAGACAGCTTGAATACATCATCGAAATCGCTAAGGAAAACAACATTTCCCGGGCAGCAAAAAACCTCTTCATTTCCCAGTCAGCGCTGAACCAGCAGCTTCTCAAGCTGGAAAAAGAGCTGGGCACCCAGCTCTTCCACCGCTCCCGCACAGACTGGCATCCCACCGAGGCAGGACGCATCTATATCGAAGGCGCCCAGCAGGCCCTGCAGATTCGCCGAGATACCTACAACCGCATCAACGACATTGCCCACTCCCGAAAGTCCGAGCTGAAGATCGGTCTCACCCCGGGACGCGGCATCGCCATGTTCACCGCCATCTATCCCGCGCTCTACCAGCGCTTCAACGACCTCGTCGTGACGCCGATCGAGATGGGGGCCATGAAGCAGATGACCGCCATCGCCAACGGAGAGATCGACATTGGCTTCGTCACCTGCACACCGGAGCAGCGCACTAAGGACTGCTTTGTCAAAATCGGCTCCGAGGAAATGATCGTGGTGGTGCCCCGGGTGCATCCGATCTGTTCCAAGGCCGCCCCTCCCGGAGAACCCTTCACAAAAATCTCCTTGAAGGAGCTGGAATATGAGCCCTTCACCCTGATGTATCCCTATTCCACCAATCGAAAGACCGTGGACGGGATCTTCCAGCGTGCCGGCTTCGAACCGAATGTCCTGATGGAAACCTCCAGCACTTCCAGTATCCTGTCTCTGGTGGGTTCCTACCTCTGCTGCGGTATTGTACCCTCCTACTACCTGAATGAAAAGGACAACAAGGTGGGCTGCTTCGTGCTGCCGGACCATCCCACCTGGGATCTTTGCATCATCTACCGGCGGAATTCCTATCTCACGGATGCGGAACGGGAATTTATCCGGCTCTCGGAGGAATACTGGAATAAATATCTAAGGCCCATACAAACGAATTAATAAGCCATTAAAAAATCCCCCTTTCGGGGGATTTTTTCAGGTTATTGGAGCAGGATTAAACACACACAGCTCATTTGCAAATCCATACTGCTCGGTGTAGGGCTTCTTCAGGCCGGAGGCCACGTCGAGGATGAAGTCAAAGAGCTCCTCACCCTGCTCGGCAATGGTCTTGTCACCGACAGCTGCCGGGCCGGCATTGAAGTCAATGATGTCGAACCACTGCTCCTTCATCTCGTTCCGGGAGCAGAGCTTGATCACCGGTGCTGCGGCCAGGCCATAGGGCGTGCCGCGGCCGGTCATGAAGACCTCGAGGCCCATGCCGGAAGCAAGCTGTGACGGTCCGCAGAAGAGATCAGACGCGGGTGTGGCCGCATAAATCTCGCCGTGCTTGGTGGGACGCTCACCGGGAGACAGCACCTCCACAATGGGAGAGGTACCGGACTTTGCGATGGAGCCCATGGACTTCTCGATGATATTGGACAGTCCGCCCTTCTTGTTGCCCGGTGTGGTGTTCGCGCCGCGGTCCACGCCGCCCATGCGGAGATAGTTGTCATACCACTTCATCTCCTCCACGAGGCGCTTGCCCACTTCCTCATTGATGCAGCGATGTGCGATAAACTGCACGCCGTCCCGGACCTCCGTCACCTCGGAGAACATGGCGGTACCGCCGCCGGACACCAGCAAATCCGCCGCATAACCGGCTGTGGGGTTGGCGGTAATGCCGGAGAAGGCATCGGAACCGCCGCACTGCATGCCCACCAGAAGGTCGGAAAGAGGCAACTCCTCCCGTTTTCTCTCATTCAGAATCTGCAGTTTCTTCTCTGCCATCTCCAGAATGGCATTCATCATGTTCTCGTATCCCTTATGCTCCTGCAGGATAATGACATTTTCCGGGGTGTTCAGCTCCGGCCACCATTCACAGAAGCGCTCCGGCGTGAACTTCTCACAGCCGAGACCCACCAGCATGAAGACGCCGCCGAAGTTCGGATGCATGGCGATGTTCCGAATGATGCGCTGGGGCACCTTGGCCTCCGGGGCATCAATGGCCACGCCACAGCCGTACTGATGGTTCACCGCGATGACGTCGTCCACATTGGGGTACTTGGGCAGAATCTCATCCTTGATGCGCTTGATGGCCACGTTCAGCACACCGGCCACACACTGCACGGTGGTGTTGATACCGAGGATATTCCGGGTGCCGCCGTAACCGCCGTTGGGATTGCGGTAGCCCAGCCAGGTGGTGCGCTTGGGCTTCGGCAAATCCGTCACGATGTTCGTGCCAAACTCCATGGCATCGAGATCCGGTGCCGGGGCCATTACGAGATTTTTCTCGTTGATCCAGCCGCCCCGGGGCACATCCTCATTGGTGGTGCCCAAAACCACGCCGTAACGCACTACCTCGGTACCCTTCGGACAGTCCACCAGCGCGATCTTATGCGCCTGGGGAATGTCGCAAACGGTCACAACGCCGGGGAGCACCTCGGTGCCCTTCGCAATATCATGGATGGCAATGGCAACATTGTCCTTCTCATTGATCTTAATACATAAATGGGCCATTTATTTTCCTCCTGAAACAGACTCCAATATATCTCTTGATAATACAATTATATTGCGATAAAATCGTAAAGTAAAATTAATTATAGTTCGCAGAGAATAAGTTATTCTTATTGCACAACACAGAATCATGAGGTCGGGCATGGATACCAAGCAGATTGAATACATCATTAAGATCGCCGATGAGCGGAACATCACGAAGGCAGCGGAAAAGCTCTTCATTACCCAGTCTGCCCTTTCCCAGCAGCTTCTGAAGCTGGAGCGGGAATTGAATACGACGCTCTTTATCCGTAATAAGGCAGAGTGGCAGCCCACCCCGGAGGGTGAAATCTATCTCAAAAACGCCCGGGAGATGCTGCGCATCAAACAGCGGACCTATACCACCATCAGCGATATGGTGAACAGCAAAACCGGCTATCTCTCCGTGGGACTCACCCCGGGACGTGGTCCCGACATGTTTACCCACGTCTATCCCCTCTTCCACAATCTATTCCCCGAGGTGACGGTGACCCCGATGGAGCTTTCGGTGCGCCGTCAGCAGTCCATGATCCATCGTGGGGAACTGGACATCGGCTTCATGACCCTGAGCAACACCCAGAAAAGCAGCGACGCCTACCTGGATCTCTTCCGGGAGGAGCTCTATCTGGCTGTGCCCGACATTTGCGCTCGGGCGTTGGGTCTGCCGGAGGAACCGGCAGAGGAAAACAATTATCCGTCCCTTTCCATCGAAGCCCTGCGCTATGAGCCCTTCGTCCTGATGTACCGGCAATCCACAGTGCGGGAAATGGTCGATCTCATCTTCCGGGAAGCCGGTTTTTCACCTTCTGTGCTTTTCGAAACCTCCAGCAACGCTACGGTCTTATCCATGATCGAGTCCCGGCTCTGCTGCGGCATCATTCCGGCCCACTACGTCAGCAAAAAAAGAGAAGGCATACGTTTTTTCCGTATGCCTTCTCATCCGACCTGGCAGATCTCCGTCAGCCACCAGAAGAACGCCTATTTATCCAAGGCAGCCAAGCAGTTCATCCACCTGGCCATGGATTTCTGGAAGCAGGAGCCGCAGCTCACGGCCCTCTGCCAGTTAAATTAATCTTTATTACACTATTCTGTGACGCTTGACCTTTTTTGTTTCATTAATATAAGCTCCTCCCGCGGTACAGCAAATGGGGGGAGGCACCGCGGAGGAAGCCTGTATGATTCTGTCCGAATAGGGGATCGGACTTCCTCATCACCTGCTTGTGCCCTACGGCGCGGTATTTAAATGATCAGACGTTCACAGCGTATGTTTTCAAGAAGCATCTGCGCATTTCCTGTGGCAGCCCTCTGCGCCCCATGTACCCTGTCCCGAAGCAGCCAGTTCCTCATTAAAACCAAGGTCGGCGGGAGCACATCATACAAGCTTCCATCTCCACTCCGGCGGTTTGCATTCTCCTGAACCTCGGCGGTCCGATGGGCACTGAGGCACTGCTGCGCATCCCGGGCACTCAGCCGTTTGCCGCTGAAATGCGGTTTGGAGGAAGCGCTCCGGGTCTCTTTTGTGCCGGATACCAACTCGGCCTGACTCTGCTGCCGCATTCGGCCACCGGTCTGAAGCCCTACGCCCAGTACCAGCACCAGAACGCAGCAGAAAATCAGATACAGCGACAGCCGTTTGTGTCGTTTATCGAACACCCACGGCTTCCATATACTGCAGACATGCATGACGCGCCCTCCTTTCACAAATATTTTATATCCACTTTATAGCATTGCAAAAGGAATCCGTCAAACGTTTTTTCTGTATTATAATTTTGTTGATACAGAAACCCGCGGACGGCTCGTCACAGGCATCGTCTGCATGCATTAAGCCTCTTCACTCTGCAGTTCTTCCAGCTCCTCGGAATATTTCTCCCAGTCCTCGTAAAGATTACCCAGTCTTTCTGCGATCTGGTCCTTCTCCCGCTGAATCTCCATCAATTGTCCCACATCTGCGCTGATGGCAGGATTCTGCATTTCATCGCTGAGGACCTGATCCCGGGCCTCCAGCTTCTGAATCTCCTCCTCGGTACGCTTCAGGCCGTTCTGGGCCTTCCGGAGCCGTGCCTGGTACTCCTTCTGCTTCTCCCAATCGGTTTTCTGACTCTCCTTAAGCGCCGGATTCGGTACGGCAGAAACCCGCTTCTGGGCACCGCCGACATTATCCTGAGGAGACTGGGAACCGCCATAGCGCCGGACGACCTCCTTTTTCTCCAGATAATAGTCGTAATTTCCGATATAGTTGTCGAAACGAGTCTCGAAGAGCTCGAGAATACGTCCAGCGGTCCGGTTAATGAAGTAACGGTCGTGAGAAACGTAGAGCACCGTGCCCTCATAGCTGTTGAGGGCGTCCTCCAGCACTTCCTTGCCTTGGATGTCCAGGTGGTTCGTGGGCTCGTCGAGGATCAGGAAATTGCAATTGGACAGCATGAGCTTTGCCAGGCTGACCCGTCCCCGCTCGCCGCCGGAAAGGTCACCGATGCGCTTGTAGACATCATCCCCGGTGAAAAGGAAAGCCGCCAGCACATTCCGGACCCGGGTATTGTTCATGTCCGGGTAGGTGTCCTGGATCTCGTCGAAAATGGTCTTTTCCATATGCAAAACGGCGTGCTCCTGGTCGTAGTAGCCGATCTGCACGTTGCTGCCCAAGCGGAACTCTCCCGCGCTGGCCTCCTCCATACAGTTCAGAATCTTCAGGAGGGTGGTCTTGCCGGTGCCGTTGGCGCCAATGACGGCCACATGCTCTCCCCGCTTCAGTTCAAAGCTCACGTTGGAGAAGAGGGTCTTCTCGCCGAAGGACTTGGCCAGTCCCTTCACCGACAGCACGTCGTTGCCGGACAGGATGCTGGGCGTCAGGGCAAGACGCATCTCGTTCCGGAGCGCCTCGGGCTTCTCCAAACGCTCCACCTTCGCCAGCATTTTCTCCCGGGACTCTGCCCGCTTGATGGACTTCTCGCGGTTGAACTGCTTCAGCTTGTCGATGACGGCCTGCTGATGCCGGAGTTCCTCCTGCTGGTTCAGGTAGGCCTTGAGCTCTGCCTCCCGGATCTGCCGCTTCTTCTCCGCATATTCGCTGTAGTTGCCGCGGTACATCCGCGCCTTGCCGTTGTCGAGGTCAATGATCTTCGTCACCACACGATCGAGGAAATACCGGTCATGAGAAACCAGCAGCACCGCACCGTCATAGCGCTTCAGCACCTTCTCCAGCCATTGAATGCTTTCGATGTCCAGGTGGTTCGTCGGCTCATCCAGGATCAGAAGATCCGGCTTGTCCTGCAGAATCTCCTCCAAACGCTTCCGGGTCTTCTGTCCGCCGGAGAGGATATCGTAGTCCTCGTCCTCATGTTCCATGTCCGCATGCTGCTGGGCCAGATAGCCCAGCTTTTTGTCCTTAGAAAAGGCAATGAGACCGGAATCCGGCTCCTCCTCGCCCAAGATGCACTTGATCAGTGTGGTTTTTCCGGAGCCGTTGATGCCGACGATGGCCGCCTTCTCCTTATCTTCAATATGAAAGGAAATATCCCGCAGCACCGGCTTCTCCAGGAAGGCCTTATTCAAATTGGAAATATTCAGAATCATAGTCGTCTCTTTCAGTGTGTTTCTTTGGCTACAAAAAAGCGCCCGTCCCGCACGGGACAGGCGCTTCTCAAAACTCGTGGACGGTACAGGGCTCGAACCTGCGACCCCCTGCGTGTGATGCAGGTGCTCTACCAGCTGAGCTAACCCTCCGAACGAGTATATTTTAGCACGCTTCCGGAAAAATGCAAGGGTAAGTTTTACTTTCTTGCTTTTACATCACGCGGGCCCCCGCCAGCCAAGCTGTCGCGACGCCCGCGGGATTCTTTTCGCATGCTAAGGGAGATTTTCTTCTTCTGGGCATCCACAGACAGTACCCGGACGTCCACGATGTCGCCCACCTTCACCACATCCAGGGGATGCTTCACGAACTTATCCGCCAGCTCCGAGATGTGTACCAGGCCGTCCTGGTGGACGCCGATGTCCACAAACGCGCCGAAGTCAATGACATTCCGCACGGTACCCTTCAGCACCATGCCGGGCTTGAGGTCCGCGAAATCCAGCACATCGGAGCGGAGCACCGGGGCCGGAACATCCTCACGGGGATCTCTTCCCGGCTTCTGCAGCTCGCTGATGATATCGCTGAGCGTGTACTCACCGATGCCCAGCTCCGTCGCAAGGCTCTTTACCGTCAGCTTCTTCTCCCGGAGACGCTTCTCGATGTCCCGGGTTCTGCCCTCCCGGATATCGGCTTCGGTGTAGTCCAGCTTTTTCAGCAGGGCCTGGGCCGCATCATAGCTCTCGGGATGCACCGCCGTGTTGTCCAGTGCCTCCTCGCCATCCCGGATCCGCAGGAAGCCGGCACACTGCTCATATGCCTTGGGCCCCAGCTTAGCGACCTTCAGAAGCTCCTTACGGCTATGAAAGCTGCCCTTTTCCTCCCGCTGGGCCACGATGTTTTTGGCCACGGTTTTGGAAATGCCGGAAACATACTGGAGAAGCGGTGCTGATGCGGTGTTCACATCCACACCCACATGGTTCACGCAGTCCTCCACCACAGCTCCCAGCTGTTCGCCCAGCTTGGTCTGGTTCATGTCATGCTGGTACTGGCCCACACCGATGGCCTTCGGATCGATCTTCACCAGCTCTGCCAGCGGATCCTGCAGACGTCGTGCCATAGATGCGGCGCTTCGCTGTCCCACATCAAAATTGGGGAACTCTTCGGTGGCCAGCTTGCTGGCGGAATAGACGGAGGCCCCGGCTTCATTCACAATGACATACTGCACCGGCAGCTTCGTTTTCCGGAGGAAATCGGCAATGATCTGCTCCGACTCCCGGGAAGCCGTACCATTTCCCAGGCTGATGATCTCCACATGCCAGCGGCGGATCAGCTTCTCAATGGTCTCAATGGCTTCTTTAACACGATTCTGGGGCGCTGTGGGGTAAATCACCGTAGTATCCAATACCTTGCCTGTGGCATCCACCACTGCAATCTTGCAGCCGGTGCGGAAGGCCGGATCCCAGCCCAGCACCACCTTGCCCGCCAGCGGCGGCTGCATGAGGAGCTGCTTCAGGTTGCTGCCGAAGACCTTGATGGCACCATCTTCTGCCTTCTCGGTCAGTTCATTCCGGATATCCGTCTCGATAGACGGAGCCAGCAGACGCTTGTAGGCATCCCGCACCGCGTCCTTGAGATATTCCACGGTTTTCGGGTTGCTGCCCACCCGCAGGTGGTTCTCCAGATAGCGGAGGATTTCCTCTTCCGGTGCCTCCAGCTTCACGCTCAGCACCTTCTCTTTTTCGCCCCGGTTGATGGCCAGAATGCGATGTCCGGGAATCTTCCGGAGCGGCTCTGTATAGTCGTAGAAATTCTCATATACTGTGGACTGCTCGGCCTGCTTTTTGTCCTTGGCCTGGGAGACCAGCAGTGCTTCGTTCCAGGTTTTCCGACGAATCCAGCTGCGATAATCCGCATCATCAGAAATCTGCTCCGCCAGGATATCCTCTGCCCCGGCAATGGCAGATTCCGCATCCATAAGCTCCTTTTCCGGGTTCACGTACTTTGCCGCTTCCTCCGGCACGGACTGCTGTGTATTCCGCTTCAAAAGATACTCCGCCAAGGGAGCCAGGCCCTTCTCCCTGGCAATCATGGCCCGGGTGCGACGCTTCGGCTTATAGGGTCGGTACAGATCCTCCAGCTTCACCATGGTTTCTGCGGCCTCGATCTCTTCCCGGAGCGCCGCCGTCATTTTCCCTTGCTCCTCTATGGAGGCAATGACGGTTTCCTTCCGTTCCTCGAGATTCCGAAGGTAACGGAGCCGCTCATCAAAGTTACGCAGCTGCTCATCGTTCATGGCGCCGGTTTTCTCCTTCCGGTACCGGGCAATGAAGGGAATGGTGTTTCCCTCGTCAATCAGCTCTATCACCGCCCGGCTCTGCTCCGGACGGATGCCCAGCTCACGGCTGAGAATTTCAATCATATTCATCGTCAGTTCTGCCTTTCTCTTGTACGATTGTTTAGCGCTGTAGCACATTTATGGATGTTTCGGAGATGCTAAACAGCAGTATTGTACTAAATCCCGGCAGGCATCTCAAGCAAAGAAACACCCGGCGGGAAAACCCGCCGGGCTATTGTTTTCTTCTTTTATCTCACGAGGCACGGCTTCTTGCAGTCGTACTTCCAGTTGGGAATGAGATACTGCATGGCCATGGCATCATCCCGGTCATGGCTCGGCATCTTGCGGTACAAGGCATTGGCCTCCTTCACCCTATCCATATCCAGTGTCACACCGAGACCCGGCTTCTTGGAAACCTCCAGATAGCCATCCTTGATCTGCGGTGTATCCTTCAGCAAATTCTGTCCATCCTGCCAGATCCAGTGCGTATCCAGCGGAGAAATCTTGCCCTGGGCTGCGGCACCAACCTGGGCGAAGGTTGCCAGTGTGATGTCGAAATGGTTATTGGAATGTACGCCCCAGGTGAGACCCCAGTCATTGAGGAGTGACGCCATGCGGAGGCTGCCCTCCATACCCCAGAAATGCGGATCCGCCAGCACGATATCCACGGCCTTCAGGGCTGCGGCATGATAGAACTGCCGCCAGTTGGTGGCGATCATATTGGTGGCCACCGGAAGATGTACGGCATTCTTGAACTCGGCCATGATCTCACGGCTGGAGAATCCGGCCTCTGGTCCTGTCGGATCCTCGATATAGCTGAGAATTCCTTCCATGGGCTTGCAGATCTCGATGGCCTCCTGCAGACTCCAGGCACCGTTCGGATCAATGTTGATATGTCCCTCCGGGAACGCCTTCTTCAGAGCACGGCAGGTATCCATCTCATAAGCGCCTTCAAATACGCCGCCCTTCAGCTTAAAGTTCCGGAAGCCGTACTTCTCATGCAGGATCTGTGCTTCCTCCACCACAGCCTCGTGTGTCACGATCTCATTCCGACGATAGCGGAACCAGGGATCGCTGCTGTCGCTTTCATCCAGGTACGGAAGGTCAGTCTTCTTCCGGTCAGAAACATAGAAGAGGTATCCCAGCATTTCCACCTTGTCCCGCTGCTTGCCCTCGGACAGAAGCTCACACATGGGGACACCGAGATGCTGTCCCAACAGATCCAGCAATGCGCATTCAATGGCCCACTCGGCCCGAACAACGAACTTAAGTTTTGAGATATCCAGCGTCTGGATGCCTTCGCCGTCGTCTCCCTCCGCCGGCTTGCCGCCTCTGTGGATTCTACCCAGAATGGAGCGGTACTTGCCCACCTCCTGGCCAACCACCAGGGGAATGTAGCTTTCAAGACATTCACAGGTGTATTCGCCTCCGTGAATTTCCCCGATACCCGTGTGTCCCGCATTGTCGTGAATGATCACAAGATTTCGGGTAAACATGGGCGCATGGGCACCACTCAGTGTCATCTCCATACTGTCAAATCCCGCAACCGGGATCACCTGCATTTCCGTAATAATCGGTGTTGCTGACATAAATAGCCTCCTTGTCTATGGGCCTTGCCCGTCTTTTTATGTATTTATCTTAGTGCAATTGCATTCGTTGGGCCAATATGCAATAATGATTGCGAAATTCGTTTTGCTAATGGAACGATTTCGCATCGCCAGAAAAATCCTGACCGCTGCATTGCGCAGCAATGTGATGCGAAAGCAAATAAGGAAGACCGAAAATGGACATCAAATATCTAAACTACATCTTGACCATCGCCGATCGTCAGAACATGACCAAGGCAGCAGAGGAACTCTACGTTTCCCAATCCTCCCTCAGCCAGTATCTCAGTAAGCTGGAGCAGGAAATCGGCGTCCCCCTTTTCGAGCGGACCCGTGGCCGTCTGGTTCTGACGCCTGCCGGTGAGCTCTACGTGAAGGCCGCCCGGCAGGTCATCGACATTCAGAAGACTCTGTACCATGACATCCGTTCCATGCAGAACAAGAGCCACATCACCATCGGCACCACCTCCCAGCTGGGACTGCGGATGCTGACCACGGTGGTGCCCAATTTCAAGGAGCGCTTCCCGGCCTCTACGCTGGAAATCACTGAGGCCAATGTGCCGACGCTGACGCGATTCCTGCAGGAGGAAAGCCTGGACTGCGCCGTCATGGCATTAAACAGCACTGCCGCCTTCTCAAAAGATCAGGTCGAAATCCTGGGCACGGAGGAAATTTTTCTGGCCCTGTATCAGGACCATCCCTATTGCAAAAAAAATTCTGGCGACAGCATTTCCCGGGAGGAACTGACGTCAGAATTCAAAAAAGAGCCCTTCCTGCTCTGCAAGAAGGGCTCCACCATCCGGGAGGCCAGCAATCAGATTTTCGAGGCAGCAGGCTTTGTGCCAAACACCATTTGTGAAACCAACAGTGTACTCACCTCCCGGGCCATGGCCGCCAAGGGCATCGGCATCACCTTCATCGGAAAGTCCTGCATAAGCGAGGCGGAGCCCCTGCGCTGCTACCATCTGGATCCCATCCTCACCCGGCAGTTCGCCCTTGTCCACCGCCGCAACTGGTCCATGCACAGTCCGGAGAAGGCCCTCTGCGCAGAAATCCGAGACTATTTTGCACTGCCGGAGATCCGGCAGCTGCTGCTGTGATCACATGCCCCGCATCATGTCAAATTGAAACGCAGCGCAAACAGCTCTGCAAGAAAGGTATACTGTATGCAACTTATCGATCTGCACGTCCACCTGGACGGCTCCATCCCTCTCACCACCGCCCGCGAACTGGCTGCGCGCCAGGGTCTCCCCCTCTATTCTGAGGACGAACTGCGTCGCCGCATGGTGGCCCCGCCCAACTGCCGGGACCTGAACGAGTATCTCGCCGTCTTCGACTATCCCCTCTCTCTCATCCAGAACGAAGAAGCCATCGAATATGCCGTTTATGAATTTCTGAAGACATTATCCGAACAGGGTCTCACGGCGGCAGAACCCCGCTTCGCACCCTCCCAGTTCACCCGCGGCGGCCTGACCCAGCAACAGACACTGGAGGCTGCCCTCCGGGGTCGTGACCGTTTCCTGTCTTCCCAGGATAATGTTGGCGGCCTCCAGGCTTCCTTCATCCTCTGCATGATGCGCGGTCCCAAGGGAACGAACGAAGCATCCAATCTCGAAACCATTGAACTCGCCAAGGCCTATCTCGGGAAGGGCGTCTGCGCCGCCGATCTGGCCGGTGCCGAGGCACTCTTCCCCACCCGGGATTACGAAGCGCTTTTCGCCCGGGCGGCAGCGCTGGACATACCCTATACCATTCATGCCGGTGAGGCAGCCGGCCCGGAGAGCATCCGGGCCGCCCTTTCCTTCGGCGCCCGGCGTATCGGCCACGGCGTCCGCTGCCTGGAGGATCCCGCACTGGTACAGGAGCTGGCCGACGCGCAGATTCCGCTGGAACTCTGTCCCACCAGCAATCTTCATACACGGATCTTCGAAACGATGGCGGACTCCCCCATCCGCTCCCTGCTGGAAAAAGGTGTCTGCATCACCATCAACACCGACAACATGACGGTCTCCGACACCACCCTGGCCCGGGAATTCGCCCGCGTCACGGAAGCCCTGCAGCTCAGCGAAGCGGAGCTTTCCGTGCTGGAGCAAAATGCACAAAATGCAAGATTTGACAGTTAAAAAAGACGCCGAGGCACGATTGCTTCGGCGTCTTTTTCCAATATCATGCGCTTCGCGACATCTTGGCTGTTGTCACATGATGCCTGCACAGCCAATGTATCAAAGCTCTGTTTTCGTCAATAGGTTTCCTTCGTCATCAAACTCCAGCTCTGCCGGGGCATCCACTGCGGTGACACCAGGATACTTTCCGGCCAGAACATCCTCATAATAGGCCTCAGAAAGCATGATCTCACCGATATGAAGCGAATTGGGGATTCGTACCACCCGGGCTTTCTCCATGTCAATCTCGTTGCAGGTGCGGATGCAGATCTGAATGGCCTCCTTGTCATTGGCCACCACGCAGGGGATCCGCGCCGATGCCAGCACCGTACTGGTGATGCAGTTCGGATACATTTTCTCAATGTCCATCTCATCGAAAATTTTTGCCGTGATAACACTGGCCAGTCCCGTACCCAGGGCATTGCCGTGGGAGGCCTCGGAGAGGTTCAGAAAAGCGGTTCGCTGCACTGCAATGCCGCCGCTGGCATAGGGTGTGGAGAAGGTACCGGTGATATTGGGATCGACGCCGGTGCCGGAATAATTCTTGCCGATCTCATCCACCACCAGCACGTCACAGGATTTCACCAAAAGAGAAGGCATATTCCGGAATGCCAGCTGCAGCAGCTCCGGCTCCCGGGTCAGAATGTTCTCCGGCAGAATCGCCTCCAGCTTCATGGTCTCGTCGTAAGCATTTTCCAGACAGGGAATGGCGAAAAGAATCTTCCCGGAAGCAATCACCACCTCCGCCATGGTGGGAATGTTCTCGGCAATATGGTTCATGCCATCGGAATGCACCAGGGACGCGCCCTTCTGCTTGCCAAGGCCCACGGTCATCATCTTGCAGGGGCCTGACTCCACCTTGCCGCGGAAGGCATTGTGAGGCTTCAGGCGGCAGGAAACGATGACACCATCCGATTCAAAGGCATTTTTATCCATATACACGGTCTTGCCCCGGGAGGAAACGCCCAGCTCCACCACCTCCATGGAAGACTTGATGGGACAGCCCATGGTCTCCGGGGTAATGTTGTAGCTCTCCAGTATCTCCAGCTGTCCCTCTGCTGTGGCGCCGCCGTGACTTCCCATGGCCGGCACAATGAATGGCTCCGCCCCCTGCTTCTTCACAAAGTCCACAATGGCCTTCGTGATGACATCCACATTCCGGATGCCCCGGCTTCCCGCCGTAATGGCAATCCGCATACCGGGTCGGATCTTCGAGGCAAATGCCTCCTGAGAAAGCTCTCGCTCCACCACCCCGGGAATTTCCTCCGCCGTGATGCGATCCGCCGGAAACACCTGCTTCGCATGAAACATTCCGGGAATCGGAATATCCCGCAGAAGCTCCGAAACCTTGCCGCCCTTTGTCACCTTCATCTGTTTACCTCCTACAATGCAGAGGTCACTTTGCCATATCCGCAGACTGCGCGCCGGACCCGAACGATAAATTGTTATGACTCCTATTCTAGCGGGAAAGACCGGCACCTGCAAGCCAGGAAAGAAATCGGAAAATTGATGGCAGTATTAGGAAATTTAAGCCCGAATAAACCCGAACAAAGCAAAAAAACGTTGCGCGAGATGAGAATGATAATTATTATTAAAAAAAGGCGGAAGCCCTGTATTTTCAAGGCTTCCGCAATGGATGAGGCACGTGGGAATCGAACCCGCGACAACTTGATTAAAAGTCAAGTGCTCTACCGACTGAGCTAGTGCCTCATGATATGATTGTCTCAGCAGGGCCAGTTGGATTCGAACCAACGAATGCAGGCGTCAAAGGCCTGTGCCTTACCGCTTGGCGATGGCCCTAAAAGCATTCTGCCCGCCGGCATAAAGAAAAGGGTGGGTACTGGGGCTCGAACCCAGGATCTCCAGAACCACAATCTGGCGCGATAACCAGCTACGCTATACCCACCACAGCTTTGTATTTATTTATACGCCCGTGATCTCACAAGCAAAATACAAAATGAGCCAGAAGGGATTCGAACCCCCGACCCACGGCTTAGAAGGCCGTTGCTCTATCCAGCTGAGCTACTGACTCATTTGTCGCTCTCATCAAGCGACTCGTATATATTAGCGAATATCATCTGTCTTGTCAAGCGTTTTTCGAAAAAACTTCTTTCATGGTTTCAATCAAGGTACGCTCCGACTGATCCAAGTACACATCCGCCTTGTATACCACATTCACCGGCCAGCTGTCCTCCTCGGAGCTGTAGTTGAAGCACTCGAAATCATGACTTCCCCGCAGGGCAATGATGGCGCGCTCCGGCACAATGGTGATGCCCAGTCCGGCACTGGCCAGCTCCACTGCCGAAATACAGCTGGATACCTCCATGACCTCCTTGGGAATAAAGCTGTAGGTACGGAAAACACCGTCCGTCTTTTTACGGATATATTGCCCCCGCTTCATAAGAATAAAGGGAAGCTCCGCGCACTTCTGCAGGTTCACCGTACCATTCTGTCGCTTCATGCGCTCCGTGATTATGCCCTTGCCTGCCACGAGATACAGTTTCTCCGTATAGATATACTCCGTCTTCAGACCCGCCGGCAGATCCTCTTCACTGCCCGGCAGCACACAGAAGGCAATGTTGTCGTTTATCAGATTGTTGATAATGTCCTTGGAGCGGGATTCCTGCAGGTGGATTTCCACATTGGGATACTTCTCCCGGAAGGGGCCGATGACCTTCGGCAGCATATAGCCGGCGCGCTCCGTGGGAATGCCAATGTTGATGCGTCCCCGCATGCCGTGCCCGATATCCGAAAGCTCCCGGCGCAGGTTCTCCCGCATCACCAGAATCTGCCGCGCGGTCTTCACATAGCGTTCTCCCGCATAGGTCAGCGTAATGGGATTGGTCTTTCGGTTGAAGAGCTTAACCCCCAGATCCTCCTCCACCTTGGAAATGATATACGAGAGGGATGGCTGGGAAATAAAGAGCTTCCGCGCCGCCTCTGTCACACTGTGGTTGTCCGCCACTGCGGTAATATAGGTAAGTTCTCTAAAATCCATCCTAAACGCCTCCTTGCGCTTCCTTCTGCATTATAAGTACTTCTCGTGAAATTCAAAATCTCCCTTTGGCGACACAGAAATCACGAGATAGGAACACCGCCGGTCCGACTGCCGGGGATAACTGATGCTGCCCGGATTCACACAAACCACATCGTTCACCACCTTCAGGAACGGCCGGTGTGTGTGTCCGAACATGGCCACGCTGCAGTTCCGGTTTCTGGCCTCATCCGCCAGACGCTGCACATCCATACCCACACCATAATTGTGACCGTGCGTCAGGAAGCAGCGGGTGCCGCAGAAGCTCACCTCCATCTCCGGCGGCAGCTGCGAAAAGAAATCATTGTTGCCGGCCACAAAGCAGCACTGCACACCGGCACCGGCTGCATACATGAGTCGGGTCTCTGAGCCCTCCACATCGCCGAGATGAATCAGCGCATCAAAGGGCTTTTCCGCCTCGATCACAGAGAGCAGATTCTCATCATAGCGATGGGAGTCACTGACCACCAGCAGCTTTTTGCCGCGGCCAGCCGGTGCTGTACTGCGCGCCTTCATTCGCTCATCGTTCTCCTGCACCGACTTCAGAAGCCGACGCATCTCCCGCAGTGCCTTGCCCCGGTGAGAAATCTGATTCTTCTCCTCCGGACTGAGCTCCGCAGAGGTTTTTCCGTATTCCGGAAGGTAGAGAATCGGGTCATAGCCGAAGCCGTTGGTGCCGCCGGGTTCCTTCGCAATCTGCCCCGGGAACTGTCCCTCTGTGTGAAACACTCTGCCGTCAGCAAAGGCCGCGCAGATATTGCAGGTGAAGTGAGCCGCCCGCTCTTCTCCCTCTGCATACTTCAATTTTTCGATAATGTGGGCGTTTTTGATCTCGTAGCTGGTGTCCTCTCCCAGATAGCGGGCCGAGTAAATGCCGGGAGCGCCACGAAGCCAGTCAATGCAGAGACCGGAATCATCCGCCATGATCACATCACCGGGCTGCAGCAGATCATGCTCCTTCATATAATTCCGGATGCCAACCGCCTTCAGCTCCGCATTCTCCGCGAAGCTCTTTCCCGTTTCCGCCGGTTCGAAGTCGATACCAAGCGCAGACTTCGCCAGAATTTCCGAAGAAATATCCGACAGAATCTGTCGAATTTCCCGAAGCTTTCCCTGATTGTGTGTTGCAAAAATGATTCTCATAGCCTCTCCTGTTTCTCCCAAATCACAAGATTTATAAATTTATTCTATCATGCCCAAAAAGCCGATTCAATGCAGAAATCCCTCATGGTGCGGCCATAGCTATTGATTTTCCTGTCCCCTTATGGCTATAATGTGGGCACAGTTAGTATGTACAAAAGTGCACACCCCAAGCAGTACACAGAAAGGCCCTTACACCTATGTCGGACACACAAATTCTTTCCATCCTGGATGCCCTTCTTCCTGAAGAGAAGGCGAAGCTGCCGGAAAACTGGCGGAATATTCTTCGCGCCTGGCATCAGTCCACCCATGACGACCTGACTGGCATCTGGAACCGAAAGTACTTTGAAGAATGTTGTGCCGAAAAGCTCAGAAATGAACCCGGCAATTATCTCATGCTCTGCTCCGACATCGCCGAATTCAAGCTGGTCAATGAGCTTTTCGGCCGGGAAAAGGCCTCTGACCTCCTGCGTGCCGAAGCTGACATCTTTAAAAACTGGCCGGACCAGGATCACATTCTTTATGGAAAACTGCCCGATGACCGCTTCGCCCTTCTGCTGCAGAAGGAATATTTTCCGCTGGATCTTTTGACAATGTGCACTGAAACACTGCAGCGCGCCCTCGGCAGCCCCACCTACCGCATCAAGGTTTCCTACGGTATCTACGCGGTGACTGATCCCACGGAATCTGTGGCCTCCATGTGTGACAAGGCACTGATTGCCATGAAATCCATCCATGAGAGTCTGGAGCAGTGCGTGGCCTTCTATAGGCCAGAGATGCTGAGCCAGGCCATTCATGACAAGGAGCTCACCGGTACCTTTGAACGGGCACTTCAGAACGGGGAATTTCAAATCTATCTGCAGCCCCAAGTTGCCGTGGATGGTAGCTTACTGGGAGCAGAAGCCCTGGCCCGCTGGGTGCGGCCGGATCAGCCCCTGACACCGCCGGGGGAATTCATTCCCCTCTTCGAAAGAACAGGCCTCATCCATAGACTGGACGAGGCCATTTGGGAGCAGGCAGCCCGGAAACTCCAAGACTGGCGCAGCCGGGGTCTGAACTATCATATATCCGTGAACATATCCGCAAAGGATTTCTTTTATATCGACATCTGCCGGCACTTTACGGAGCTGACCCAGCGTTATAACATCCCGCCCGCCATGCTGAATCTGGAAATCACAGAAAGCACCATGACGCAGGATGTGCCGGATCTGCTGCGGCAGCTGCAAAAACTGCAGCATGCCGGTTTCCTGATCGAAATCGATGATTTCGGCAGCGGCTATTCTTCACTAAATATGCTGAAGGACATCTGTGCCGACATCCTGAAGATCGACATGGGCTTCCTCCGGGAAACCGAAAATCTGCAGCGCAGCCGCATCATCCTGCATTCCATTCTGGATCTGGCCCATGCCCTGCATATGCCGGTGATCACGGAAGGTGTAGAAACCCAGGAGCAGGTGCAGGCCCTCACAGAAATGGGCTGTGACGCCTTCCAGGGCTATTACTTCTCCCCGCCGCTCCCGGTAGCCGCATTTGAAGAACATTACTTCTGACTCTGATCCTTGTTCGACTTCTTCGGCTTGTCTGACTTATCCGACTTCTTTGCCGCATCCGGTCGGGCATTGCTTACCGGCCGGGCATTGTAGGAATAAAAATAAGTCTTCATCATGCCGTTGTAGATCTTCCGGTTCTTATCTGCCCGTCGCAGATACTTCTCGGCCATCTCCCATGCGGTGATGAGATGCATACTCCAGCCCCTGGTTTTCAGAACATCATAGGCCTCTCGCAGCTCCGTATAGAGCAGCGGGAGGTTTCTTTTGTCCTCAATACGCTCGCCATAGGGCGGATTGGACAGAATATACCCCCGCTGACCGGAATGAGACAGATCCGCCACATCCCGCGCCTGGAAATGGATGATTTTCTCCACGCCTGCCCGGGCCGCATTTTCACGGCAAATTGCTACCATTTCCGGGTCAATGTCGTAGCCCTGAATATCCACCTTCTTGCCGAAGCGATTGATGCCTGTCTGCAGCAGTTCCTCATCCACTGCCTCGTTGGCTTCTGAGATGGTGTCATACCAATGCTGCTTGTCGATGAGATTGGTCCAGGCCTCGGAAACGAAGGCCCGATCCATGCCCGGCGCAATGTTGGCAGCAATCATGGCTGCCTCGATGGGGAAGGTACCGGAACCGCACATGGGATCCACGAAGGGACGGTCATCCCGCCAGCCGGACAGCAAAATCAATGCTGCTGCCAGTGTCTCCGTGATGGGTGCCTTACCCATCTTCAAACGATAGCCTCGCTTATGCAGAGACTCTCCCGTGGTATCCAGGCATACCGTCACCTCGTCCTTCAGCAGGAAAACCCGGATCGGATACTTCGCACCGTGCTCCGAGAACCACTCTTTGTGATAAGCCTCGCTCATCCGTGCCACCATGGCCTTCTTCATGATGGACTGGATATCCCGTGTGGAAAAGAGCTGGGACTTAATGCTGCTGGCCTTGGTCACCCAAAAGCTGGCATCCTCCGGGAGATAGTCCTCCCAGGGCAGGGCTTTTGTGCCCTGGAACAGCTCTTCCCAGGTCACTGCGCGAAAGGAGCCCACCTTCAAAAGCACTCTCTCTGTGGTCCGCAGAAACACATTGGCTCTCGTGATGGCCTCCGCGTCTCCTGTGAAGCATACACGGCCGTCTGTCACCTCTGTGATCTCATAGCCCAGGTCAATGACCTCTTTCTTGGTCACGGCCTCCAGGCCAAAATGACAGGGCACTATCAGTTCGCAGGTTTTCATTCTATTTCTCCTAATTCTTTATTTTTTATTCGTGATGCTGTAAAAAAACCACAGTAACACAGCGATCACCATCACCGGGGTCAATACCGGAGACAAAAGCGAAAAAATGCCGCCGATGATCCTGGCTGCCAGACTGAACAACGCAATCAAGAAAATGAAAAGCAAAATACAGCCGCTGCTGCCCATGGTATATACATGGGGCCGTCCGGGCTCCCGATCAAAGCTGCGGGAGTCATTTTCCACCGTCTGACCATCAAAACTTCGCTCCTGTGCAGCGCCGCCATCATTCTGCGTGCGCTGTCCGAAACTCCGGTAGGTCTCCCGAGAGCTGCCGGAATCCTCCTGGGCCCCCTGGTACTGCCGGTCCTCATCGTCAGAATTGTAGTTGATCTCATCCTCGGTATAGCGGAAGGGCGTCTCCCGCGCCACCACATCTCCGCCGGCCTCCGCCGCGTCAATGATGGTGCGCGCCAGCAGCCGGGGATCCCCCAGCTCATTGATCACCTCTGCTTCGCTGCGGCCCCTGGCCAGTTCGCTGTTGATATATTCCTGATAATAACGCAGCTGATTTTCAATTACGCCGTCAGACACACTGAGCACCAGCTCTGCCTGCAGCTTTCGAAGAAATTCGTCTCTTGTCACGATTCATTCCCTTCTATTCACACAATGAAACGTCTTCATCATAACAAAAAAACACCGCCGAGACTATAGTCGATTATCCTGCCTGGGGTCAGCAATAGCTTGGCTACCGGGGCCCCCGGGCTGGATACTTAATATAGACTCTGATAAATCCGGTACACCTGCTCCCGGTCCAGCGGCACATAATTGTTGGCCATGAGCCGTCCCTGGGTCTCCATCACGCTGTCGGTGAAGACATCCAGCTCCTCCGGCTTCACCCCGTATTCATGAAGCGCTTTCTTCGGCAGAATCTGGTTCAGCAGGGCCTCCAGGGCATCATATACCACAGCGGTCTCACAGTGCAGCAGTCCCGCCAGATAGGCATTGAGCTCTGCAATCTCTCCCTCCGGTTTCAGAAGAAGATACTGCTTCAGCACACCGGTAAACATGGCATAATTGCTTTCTCCATGGGGCACATGATAGGTGCCGCCCAGGGGATAACTCATGGCATGCACGGCCGCACACCCCGCCGTTCCAAAGGCAAGACCTGCAAAATTGGAGGCCCGCAGGAACTGCTCCATCCGCTGGGGCAGAGTTTCCTTCCCATCCGTCAGGAGTCCCTGGTAGCCGGTCAAGATCATTTCCATGGCCCGGCGACTGAACAGCCGCGTGTAGTCCGTGGCCTTGGGAGACAGATAGGATTCCACTGCATGCACCAGGGCATCGATGGAGCTGGTGGCGAAGACGCCGAAGGGCAGCTTCTTGAGAAGCTCCGGAATCAGTACCGCCGCATCCGCATACATGCTCTCCGAAGTCAATCCCATCTTCACACCCAGAGTGGTCCGATTGACGATGGAAATGTTGGTGACCTCGGAACCGGTGCCGCAGGTGGTGGGAATCAGGATCAGCTTCTGACTTCTCTTCAGCGTCTCTTTATGATCATAGAGCCAGTTCACATCATGGCCATCTGCCACCGCCAAAATCTTCGCAATGTCCAGCACCGTACCGCCGCCAATGGCAATCACCCGGTCAAATTCCGCTTCCTGTGCCTTCTTCAGGATGGCATCCACCATGATATCAGTGGGCTCACCGCCGCCGAATTCTTCCTGAAAAATGCAGCGCACCGGGTACTTCTCGGTGTCAAAATAGGGTTCAAAAATGTATCGGTTGGTCAGCACCAGATCCCTCTCTCCCAAAGAGAAGGCTTCTGCGAAGTCATTGGCTCCGTCATATTGATAAATCCGCGGCCGAAAAATAATCTGCTCCATATTACTGTCTCCTTTCCTCTCCGCTGATGGCTGCATAGCAATGCGGGCGACGGTCCCGGAACAGGCCCCAGGACAGGCGGTTTTCCTGAATGGCATCCAGGTCAAAGCAATGCAGCAGCACCGTCTCCTCTTCCCGACCTGCCGTTTCCAGAAGCTCTCCCGTCTCGTCAGTGATAAAGGAGGAACCATAGAAACGAAGCGACGAGCTTTGTCCGCCGTTGGCTGTCGAAGGCTCTACCTTTTCCAGTCCGAAGCGGTTGGCTGCTGCCACGGGAATGATATTTGCCGCCGCATGCCCCTGCATGCAACGCCGCCAATGGGGCATGCTGTCTACTTCAAGGATCGGCTCGCTGCCGATGGCCGTGGGATAGAGCAGAAGCTCCGCACCCGCCAGAGCCATACAGCGCGCGGTCTCCGGGAACCACTGGTCCCAGCAAATGCCCACACCGATCCGTCCATAGCGAGTATCAAAAACCCGGAAGCCGCTGTCTCCCGGCGTGAAATAAAACTTTTCCTGGTAATAATGATCATCCGGAATATGGGTCTTACGGTATACGCCGCGCAGACTGCCGTCCGCGTCCAACATTGCCACACTATTATACAACACATTTCCGTCCCGTTCATAGAAACTGACGGGAATCACCAGCTGAAGCTCTGCCGCCACCTTCTGAAAATGCTGCACTGCCGCATTTTCCATCACCGGTGCTGCAAAGCGATAATACGCATAGCAGCGTTCCTGACAGAAATAGGGCCGTTCAAAAAGTTCCGGCAGCAGTACCACCTGGGCACCCTGCGCGGCTGCCTGCCGCAGCAGACGATCCGCTGTTGCGATGTTTGCCTCTACCTCCTGCTGCATGCACATCTGCACACAGGCCACCGTAAGATTTCTCATTGTGCTTCCTCCCGTTTCCGTATGCCGCCGTTTCCCAGCGGAACCTGCTGGGTGATGCAGTGAATGTTGCCGCCGCCGGTGAGAATGGCCCGGGCCGGTATCGGCACGATACGCCGTTCAGGAAAGCAATCCGTGAGAATCCGGACCGCTTCCGCATCCATGGAATCCCCAAACTGGGGCAGCAACACACTTTCATTCGCAATGTAGAAATTCACATAGCTTGCCGCAAGCCGCTCTCCCGCCTCCCGGGTATCCTCACCGTCTTCGAACTGAAAGCCCGCCAGTTCTTCCTCCCGGATCCGCTGGGGCACCGCCGGAACGGGCAACTTATGCACCAGAAGCTGCCTGCCCTTGGCATCCCTTTCCTTTTCCAACACCTCCAAGCAAGCCTTAGAATAGGCATACTGCGGATCTTCTTCCCGGTCCGTCCAAGCCAGCAGAACCTCACCCGGTTTTGTGAAGGCGCAGACATTATCCACATGTTCGTTGGTCTCATCCTGATAAATGCCATGGGGCAGCCAGATCACCTTCTCAATGCCCAGAAAACGCCGCAGCGTCGCCTCAATTTCCTCCCGGCTAAGCCCCGGATTCCTGCCCGGACTCAGGAGACAGGCCTCTGTGGTAATCAGGGTGCCTTCCCCGTCGCAGTGGATGGAACCGCCCTCCAGCACAAAGGGATGGGCATCCAAGCAGGGCAGTCCCAGGGCACGACAAATGGCCGCTGCTGCCCGATCGTCTCTTTCCCAATTCTGGTACAGACCGTCGAAACTGCCGCCCCAGGCATTGAAGCACCAGTCCACGCCGTGCACTGCTCCCGCTTCATCCAACACAAAGGTGGGGGCCATGTCCCGCGCCCAGGCGTCGTCCGTCTCGATGTCCAACAGGGTAATGTTTTCTTCCCCGGCAAATTCGGCCTGTGCCTCCTGAAGTCCCGCGCCGTAACAGAGAAGCCAAAGCTGCTCATCCTTCGCGATTTCCCGGATAATGCGGGCAAATATGGGCTTCGCCTCCCGACCTTCCCAGGCCCAGGAGCCGGGACGCACCGGCCAGATCATGATGGTTCCGGCATGCTTTTCGTATTCACCGGACATTCGATAGTGCATAATCTCCCCTTTCTTCAGGAAAGTCGTTCCTTGAAATCCTGATAGTCGAAGCGCTTGATGAGGCGGCAGTCTCCCCCCTCGTCCATAACATAGATCCAGGGCAGCGGCATGCCGTTAAAGGTGTTGTTCTTCACCATGGTGTAGATGGCCATATCCTCAAAAATCAGCCGCTCGCCATCGTGAATCTCCCGGTCGAAGGAATATTCGCCGATGAGGTCTCCGGCCAGACAGGTACAGGAGGAAAGTCGGTAGGTATAGGGCTTCTCCCCCGGAAGGCCGCTGTCCCGCAGGGGCGGTCGATAGGGCATTTCCAGCACATCCGGCATATGACAGGCGGCAGAAGCGTCCAGCAGCAGAATGGTGCCTTCGTTCTCCACCCGATCCAGTACCTCTGTGACGAGATATCCCGCATTCAGTGCCACCGCCTCGCCGGGTTCCAGATACACCGTCAGATGGTATTTTTCCCGGACGTGCCGAACGCAGCGGATCAGTCGTTCCCGGTCGTAATCCTCCCGGGTGATGTGATGACCGCCGCCCATGTTGAGCCAGCAGAGCTGCGGCAGCAGAAAGCCGAATTTCTCCTCCACCGCCGTGAGTGTCTCCTCCAGCGCATCGCTGTTCTGCTCGCAAAGCGTATGAAAATGCAACCCTTCCACATTTTTAAGCACATCCGGGTCGTTTTTAAGTTCTTCTTGTAGTGTCGCCAATGTCACACCCAAGCGAGAATGGGGCGCACAGGGGTCATAAATCTCGTGGCCCTCCTGGGTGGAACACTCCGGGTTCACCCGCAGGCCGATGGAGCATCTGTCCTTCACCCGGTCCTGAAAGCGACGAAGCTGCGACACGGAATTGAACACAATATGGTCGCAGCAATCTGCCAGTTCGTCGATTTCTTCCTCCCGGTAGGCCGGAGAAAAGACATGATTTTCCTTGCCCATTTCCTCCTTACCGAGGCGCGCCTCATAGAGCCCGCTGGCGGTTGTTCCGGCGAGATATTCTCCCATCATGGGATAGAGGCTGAACATCGAAAAGGCCTTCTGGGCCAGCAGGATGTGGGCGCCGCATTCTCGGCTCACATCCTGCAGAATTTCCAGATTCCGGCGAAGCCGGGGAAGGTCCGCCACATAGGCGGGGGTATGAATTTCGCTGAGCTGCATGATATCTACCTTCTTTCCCGGCTTTTCCGCCGAAGACATTATCCTGCTTATCAATTGCTTAATCAACTAAAGTCGGGTTTTCCTCCACCTGCCAGGGGAGTCCCCAGCGGTTCAGTGCCTCCATGTACGGATCCGGATCGAATTCATCGGTGGTGAAGACACCGGGCTTCTTCCAGAGTCCCTGCAGCACCAGCATGGCGCCGATCATGGCCGGTACACCGGTGGTGTAGGAAATGGCCTGGGAGCCCACCTCCCGATAGCACTCCTGGTGATCGCAGACATTGTAGATGTAGAGTGTCCGGGGCTTTCCGTCCTTGATGCCCGTGAAGATACAGCCAATGTTGGTCTTTCCCACGGTACGAGGTCCCAGAGAAGCAGGATCCGGCAGCAGGGTCTTCAGGAACTGGATAGGCACAATCTTCTGTCCCTGGAAATCCACCGGCTCCGTGGACAGCATGCCCACATTTTCCAGACACTTCATATGGGTGAGATAGCTCTGTCCGAAGGTCATGAAGAAACGGATCCGCTTCACCTCCGGCATGTTCTCGGCCAGGGCCTCGATCTCCTCGTGATGCAGAAGATACATGTCTTTTTTACCCACGCCCTCAAAGTCATATTCCCGGTGAATGCTCATGGCCGGTACCTCCACCCAGTGGCCGTCCTCCCAGTAGGAGCCCGGTGCAGATACCTCCCGGAGATTGATTTCCGGATTGAAATTGGTGGCGAAGGGATAGCCGTGGTCACCGCCATTGCAGTCCAGAATATCGATGGTGTGGATCTCGTCAAAATAGTGCTTCTTCGCATAGGCCGCAAAAACCGAGGTTACACCCGGATCAAAGCCGGTACCGAGCAATGCCGTAAGGCCGGCTGCCTCAAACTTCTCCCGATACGCCCACTGCCAGGAATAATCAAAGTAGGCCGAAAAGCCCTTTTCGGCGCAGCGCTTCTCGTAAATGGCGCGCCACTCCGGATCCTCCGTATTTTCTGCCTCATAGTTAGCGGTATCGATGTAGTCCACACCGGCAGCCAGACAGGCATCCATGATGGAAAGGTCCTGGTAGGGCAGCGCCAGATTCAGCACTGCATCCGGCTGATAGCTCCGGATCAATTTCGTAAGTGCCTCTGTATCATCCGCGTCCACCTGCGCCGTTGTGATCTTCGTACTGGTCTTCGGCGCCAACTCCTCCCGCAGCGCTTCGCACTTGGACAGGGTGCGGCTGGCAATCATCAGTTCCGTGAACACCTCCGGATTCTGGCAACACTTGTGGATTGCCACAGAAGCCACACCGCCGCAGCCAATGATCATTAATCTGCTCATTCTCTTTTTTCCTCCTCTTCCAGAAGCTCCTCCACATAGCGGGGCAGCATGAAGGCCCCCCGATGGAGATGTGTCGTGTAGTACCAGGTTTTCAGTCCCCGCTTTTCCCAGCGTTCCGGATCGAAATCCTGCAGTGGATGGTATTTCTTCGACGCAAAGCCGAACATCCAGTAACCCGCCGGGCAGGTGGGAATACAGGCCTGATAAACCCGGCTGATCGGAAAGCTCTTATAAGCTTTCCGATGCATGGCCCGAAACGCCGCTTCGTCCTCATCATAGAAGGGGCTGCCGTGCTGGTAAACCATGATGCCATCTTCATGCAATGCCCGGTAGCAACTGCCGTAGAACTCCCGGGTGAACAACCCCTCTGTATGCCCGAAGGGATCCGTGGAGTCATTGATGATGAGGTCATAGGCATCGGTGCAGCGCCGCAGGAAACGAAGGCCGTCCCGATTGATGATATTTACCCGGACATCGTCGAATCCGCTGGCGGTCTCCGGAAAAAATTCCCGGCTCACCTTGATGAAGAGTTCATCCGGCTCCACCACATCGATCTGCTCAATTTCCGGGTAGGCGGTGCAGACCTTGGCCACACCCCCGTCACCGCCGCCGATGATGAGCACCCGCCGCACCGCGGGATGCACGGCCATGGGCACATGCACCACCATTTCATTGTAAATGAATTCGTCCGCCTCGGAGAAAATCACCTCTCCGTCCAGCACGATCATGCGGCCGAATTCCTGGGTCTGAAAGACATCAATCCGCTGGTAGTCGCTCTGTGCACTAAAGAGCTGCTTGTCTACCCGGATGCTGGTCTTCACATTGTCCGTATCCATCTGAGAGAACCAGATATCCATTCCTTCCCTCCTTTATGCCATCACGCGGATCTGCTCCGCCCGGCTGTCCATCATGCCCTGCAGGGAGCATCCCTTCTCCTTCGCATAGGCGATGTATGCAATGATTTCTTCTGTGATCCGTTCGCCTGGTGTCAGAATCGGAATTCCCGGCGGATAACACATCACCAGCTCACCGCAGATCTGCCCCGCAGTTTCCCGCAGGGGAAGGCTCCGCTTCTGTCCGTAAAAGGCCTCCTTCGGACTCAGTACCAGCTCCGGCTGTATGAAATCACCGCAGTAGAGGCTGGCAGAATCCTTGCCGTGAAGTCGCGCAATGTCCTCCAAGGCACCCACGAGCCGCTCGATATCCTGAATACGGTCACCGATGGAAATATAGGCCAGGATATTGCCGATGTCGCCGAACTCGATCTGAATGTCATAATCATCCCGCAGAAGGTCATAGACTTCAATGCCGGTGAGCCCGATACCCTGGGTATGCACGCAGAGCTTGGTGACGTCGAAATCATAGACGCTGTCCCCATCAATCATTTCCCGGCCATAGGCGTAGTAACCGCCGATGGAATTGATCTCCTGCCGGGCATATTCTGCCATCTCCGACACCTTGCGGAAGGCTTCCCTTCCCCGCAGCGCGAGATTCCGGCGGGAAATGTCCAGACTGGACAGCAGCAGGTAAGAAGCACTGGTGGTCTGCGTCAGGTTGATGATCTGCCGCACGTAGTCCGGGTCAATGCCTTCGCCCGCAAGCAGGATGGAGCTCTGGGTCAGACTGCCGCCGGACTTATGCATGGACACCGCGGCCAGATCTGCACCGGCCTTCATGGCACAGAGGGGCAGATTTTCGCCGAAATAAAGATGCGTGCCGTGGGCCTCATCCACCAGCACCTTCAGTCCCCGGGCATGCGCCATTTCCGTGATGGCCCGAAGATCGGAACAGATGCCATAATAGGTGGGGTTGTTGATGAAAATGGCCTTCGCGTCCGGATGCGCATCCATGACCCGGGCAATTTCCTGGCGCTCCACACCGAGGGCAATGCCGATACGGCTATCCACCTTCACGTCCGCGTAAACAGGAACGCCACCGCAAAGCACCAGGGCATTGATGACGCTCTTATGCACGTTGCGGGGCAGGATGATCTTCTCGCCTTCCTTGATCACAGAAAGGATCATGGCCTGCACCGCACTGGTGGTGCCGTTGACCATCAGAAAGGCGTGCTTTGCGGAGAAGGCATCCGCCGTCAGTCGCTCCGCATCCCGGATCACGGACACCGGATGCCCCAGATTGTCCAGGGGCTTCATGGAATTCACATCCAGGCCAACGCAACGCTCGCCCAGCAATGTGACCAGCTCCGGATTGCCCCGTCCCCGCTTGTGGCCCGGCACATCAAAGGGCACAACCCTCTGCCGCCGGAATCTTTCCAGCGCCTCATAAATCGGCGCGGATCTCTGCTCATCTTCCTTCATTTTTTCTCCTGTCGGCGGCCGCCTGCGTCTTCTTGTTCAAATATAAAAAAGGAGCAGGCGGATGTATCCACTTGCTCCCTCAGAATTGTCCAATCAGACCTTCTTCATTTCAGAGTATCCTGCAACCATTGCTACTCTTATTGACCGTTTCACAAGATGACACGCTTCCGCATGATTATAAAGTAATCAACTTATAAAATTTGAGCTTCTAACTCAATCAATAATTCGCTTTGCAAAACATACTCTGTTTCACTCACTTGACCGTATTATATGTTGCAACATGGTCATCTGTCAATGAGTTTTCAGAAAGTTTACAGAACTTTTATTCTTTTTTATTCCTCTGTTGTGGCCTCTTCCTCTGCCACCACGGCAATGCCCAGATCCTTAAGCTGCTGCTCGTCGAAAACCGGAGCCGGCGCATCCATCATGGGATCCGAACCGTCCTTGATCTTCGGGAAGGCAATCACGTCACGAATGGTGTCAGAGCCCACCATCCACATGGCGAGACGATCCAGACCATAGGCAAGACCTGCGTGCGGCGGTACGCCATACTTGAAGGCCTGCATCAGGAAACCGAACTGCTCATTAGCCCGCTCCGGTGTGAAGTCCAGCTTTTCCAGCATTTTCTCCTGCACATCTGCCTGATGGATTCGCACGGAACCGCCACCCAGCTCGGTGCCGTTCAGCACAATATCGTAGGCCTTGGCGCGGACAGCTCCCTGGTCGGTATCCACCAGCGGCAGATCCTCGTCCATGGGCATGGTAAAGGGATGGTGCATGGCCTGGAAACGGCCCAGCTCCTCGGACCACTCGAACATGGGGAACTCGGTTACCCAGAGGAACTTCCATGCCTTCCTGTCGATGAGATCCAGATCCTTGCCCAGGGCAAGACGCAGGGCACCCAATGCGCTCCATACCGTGGTCTTCTTGGTGTCGGAAACCAGCATCAGCAGGTCACCCGGCTCTGCCCCCATAGCAGATACCAGATTGGACAGCTCCTCCTCGGTCATGAACTTGGCAAAACTGGACTTGTAGGTGCCGTCTTCATTGACGCAAAGGTACGCCAGTCCCTTGGCGCCGTAGCCCTTCACCAGTTCCGTATAAGCGTCGATGTGCTTTCTCGGCATGTGGGCCTGTCCCTTTACGCAGAGTCCCTTGATGACGCCGCCGTCCTTTGCGCAGTTGGCAAAGACGCCGAAGCCGCAGTCCTTCACCACCTCGGTCACATCCTGCAGCAGCATCTCGAAACGCATATCCGGCTTGTCTGATCCGTAGCGATTCATGGCGTCGATCCATGTCATACGCTGAATCGGCAGCTGTACGTCCACATCACAGATCTCCTTAAAGAGGAACTTGAGCAGGCGCTCATTCACCTCCAGCACATCCTCCACATCCACGAAGGAAAGCTCCATGTCCACCTGGGTGAACTCGGGCTGACGATCTGCCCGGAGGTCCTCGTCACGATAGCAGCGGGCCAGCTGGAAGTAGCGGTCGAAGCCGGATACCATCAGAAGCTGCTTCAGAAGCTGCGGGCTCTGGGGCAGCGCATAGAAGCTGCCATGGTGCAGACGGCTGGGCACCAGGAAGTCCCGGGCACCCTCCGGTGTGGATTTGATGAGGGTCGGCGTCTCAATCTCCAGGAAGCCGTTTTCTGTCATGAACTGACGGATCAGGAACGCAATTCTGGCTCTCGTCATGATGCGATTCCGGAGCTCCGGACGACGAAGATCCAGATAACGGTACTTGAGGCGGATGTCTTCTTTGGTCTTGATGCCGTCCTCGATGGGGAACGGCGGCACCTCGGACTCTGCCAGGATGCGGAGTGCCCGGGCACTGATCTCGATGCTGCCGGTGGCCATCTCTGCGTTGGCATCCTTTCCTCTGGAGCGAACAATGCCGGTAACGGCGATCACGAACTCGGAACGCAGCTTGGCTGCCTTCTCGAACACCTCCGTGCCGCAGTCACTTTCCTCAAATACGATCTGCAGAATACCGGAACGGTCCCGGAGATCCGTAAAGATCAATCCACCCTTGTTTCTGGACTTCTGCACCCAGCCCATCATCGTCACCTCGCGGCCGATGCTCTCCTCTGTAAGCTCTGTACATCTGCACGTTCTGTGCAGTCCCTTCATTGACTCTGCCATAACTCTATGGTCCTTCTTTCCTTTTACTTCAGTTCATCCTGATAGAACTCCCGGAAGCTTGTATAGCCCTCTTCACTGAGCTGCTCCTTCTGGAACTTCTTATTTTTATTCATGCGGGAAACCAGCACGGTCTTTCCCTGCTGCCGGAGTGCCATGGCCTCGGCAATGGCCTCACCGGTCTTCTCGGCGCTGAGATTCTTGTCCAGCAGGAAGGCCAGCTTCTCGCCTGCCTCCGGTGCCTTCTCCTCTGCGTCCATCATGATGGTGATGATACGCTCAAAGCCGATGGAGAAGCCCACTGCCGGTGTATCCTGTCCGGTGAAGCGTCCCACCATGCGGTCATAACGTCCGCCGCCGCCGACAGATCCGGAGAAGCCCTCTGCGCGAATCTCGAAAATCGGTCCGGTGTAGTAGCCCATGCCCCGCACCAGCGTCGGATCAAAGGCAATTTCTGTCTGCACGGCTGAAACCTTCTCCACCGCTTCCACGATCTCCGCCAGATTCTCGGCAACGCCCGCCGGCAGCATTTCCCCAAGGGTACTGCCCAGCTGGCGAATGTCTTCGGCGTGGGTACCGGTATCCGCCAGCAGTGCCTGGTAGCGGTCAATCACGGCCTCCTCATAGCCCAGAGACAGCAGCTCCGCCTTCACACCGTCGCTGCCGATTTTGTCGGCCTTATCCAATGTAATGCAGACCTTTTCGAAATCCGCATCCGGGAAACCGGCATAACGCTGCAGACCCCGCAGGATCTCGCGGTCGTTGATCACGATATGGAAATGATACTTCTCGCCGAAGCCGATGCGATTCAGCAGTGTGCTGATGGCCAGGATCAGTTCGATCTCCGAAAGGTTGCTGCCGTCGCCGAAGATGTCGATATCCGTCTGATAGAACTCCCGGAAACGGCCCTTCTGGGGACGATCTGCCCGGAAAACCGGTCCGATCTGCAGCGCCTTGAAGGGGCTGGGCAGGCTCGCCTGGTTCTGGGCATAGAAGCGGGACAGGGGCAAGGTCAAATCATAGCGAAGGCCGCTGTCTGCCAGGCCATCTGCATTGCCCTGGGCCACAGCGCTCTCCAGCTTCTCGCCGCGCTTCATCACCTTGAAGATCAGCTTCTCATTGTCGCCGCCCTGCTTGGACTGCAGATTTTCGATATGCTCCACCACCGGTGTCTCGATCTCGGTGAAGCCGAACTCCCGGTAAGTGCGCCGGATTTCGGACAGCACATACTGCCGGAGCGCCATCTCCCGGGGCAGCACGTCCTTCATACCGGTGACCGGTTTTTTCTTTAATGCCATAGTTCCTTCTCCTATAATTGTAATTTCCCAGCACCACATCGCTAGTGAAGAAGTTTGCATTGAGCAAACTTCGTAACGGCGCTAGGTGCCAGTGGCACCTGTTAAGCGCAACATGCATCGTAGATGCATGCTTGTCGTAGACAAGTTCATCGAGAGCTACAAGCTCGAGATGAATCAAGGTGGTGCTGAACCATTACAGGTATTTCTTCATGGTGTCGTCGATGTCCAGTGTCGCAAAGTAATCCCGGTCGGTCTGGGCACGGCGGATCAGCTTCACGGATCCATCCTCCCGCAGCAGAAGCTCTGCGCTCCAGAGCTTGCCGTTGTAGTTGTAGCCCATGGCAAAGCCGTGCGCACCCGCATCATGGATAAAGAGATAGTCACCCTTCTCCAGTTCAGGCAGCTGACGGTCAATGGCAAACTTGTCGTTGTTCTCGCAGAGGGAACCGGTCACATCATAGGTTTCCACGCAGGGCGCCTCTTCCTTACCCAGTACGGTGATGTGGTGGTATGCGCCGTACATCGCAGGACGCATCAGATTTACGGCGCAGGCATCCACACCGGCATAGTGCTTGTAGGTCTCCTTGAAGTGGATGACCTTCGTCACGAGTGCACCGTAGGGTGCCAGCATGAAGCGGCCCAGCTCGGTGAAGATCCGGATCTTGTCCAGTCCGTGGGGCTTCAGAATCTCGTCATAGACCTTGTGCACGCCCTCGCCGATGACCAGAATGTCATTGGGCGTCTGCTCCGGCTTATAGGCCACGCCGATACCGCCGGACAGGTTAATGAAGTCGAGCTCTACACCGCACTCTTCCTTGATTCTGACGGCCAGCTCGAAAAGCTGCTTGGCCAGTGTCGGATAATAGTCATTGGTGACGGTATTGGAAGCCAGGAAGGCATGGATACCAAAATGCTTCACGCCCTCTGCCTTCAGAATCCGGTAGCCCTCCAGAATCTGCTCTGTGGTCATGCCGTACTTGGCATCCTGGGGGTTGTCCATAATGGTATTAGCGATTTTAAAATATCCGCCCGGGTTGTAGCGGAGACACATGGTCTCCGGGAAGTGGCCCAGGGTCTCCTTCAGCTCGGCGATATTGGAAAAGTCATCTAGGTTGATGATGGCCCCCAGCTCTTCTGCCAGCTTGTACTCGGAAAGCGGCGTATCATTGGAGGAGAACATGATCTCCTGTCCACGGAAGCCACAGGCCTCGGACATTTCCAGCTCTGTGCGGGAAGAGCAGTCGGTACCGCAGCCCTCCTCCTTCAGAATCTTCAGAATACTGGGATTCGGTGTTGCCTTCACGGCAAAATACTCACGGAAGCCCTCGTTCCAGGAAAAGGCCTGGTAAAGGCGGCGCGCATTTTCCCGGATGCCCTTCTCATCATAGAGATAAAAGGGTGTGGGGTAAGTTTCTGCAATGCGCTGCACCTGCTCCAGTGTGACATAAGGTTTTTTCATAGCTTCTCCTCTTAATTTGTAATTGCGGCTAAATTCATCTCAAGCCGGTCCTCAGGACTCCTCCCGGCTCCGCCGGGCCCCTCCTCAGGACTAGGCTTGCATAACTCTCATGATATTCGTGCTGGTGGCCATCTGGTTCTTGGTGAGTCTGGACAGAACGCCGGCGGTCATGACGCAGAAGTCACCGCTTTCAACGAGGCCTCTATCCCGCAGCTCCTGCATGGAGGAATCGAACAGCTCGTCGGTGGTGTCCGCTCTTCTTGCCCAGATCGGCAGAACGCCCCAATACAGCATCATCTGCCGCACAGTGGTCTGGCTGGGTGACAGGGCCACGATCTGGGAATCCGGACGATACTTGGAAATCATGCCGGCTGTGATGCCTGTCAGGGTCGGTGCCACCAGTGCACGCGCATGCAATTCATTCGCGGTGGTCACGGAAGCCGCGCAGACAGCATTACCCACTGTCTCATAAACGGTCTGATCCACCTCGCGGTTCTGGTACTTCCGGTAGTCCACAAACTGCTCTGTGTACTCCACGATGGAAGCCATCATCTCCAGTGCCTCCACCGGATACTTGCCGTTGGCGGTCTCGCCGGACAGCATCACGGCATCGGTGCCGTTGTATACTGCATTCGCAACGTCGGTCACCTCGGCACGGGTCGGACGCGGGTTCCGGATCATGGAATCCAGCATCTGGGTCGCCGTGATCACCAGCTTGCCCTGATAGTTACACTTCCGGATGATCTCCTTCTGGAGCTGCGGCAGCATCTTCGCCTCAACCTCAACCCCCAGGTCGCCTCTGGCCACCATGATACCGTCAGACTCCTTGATGATTTCGTCCAGGTTATCAAGACCCTCCTGGGACTCGATCTTTGCGATGATCTTCATGTGAGAACCCGCATCCTCGATGATCTGACGGATCTCACGAATGGCATCTGCGTTCCGGATGAAGGAAGCGGCCACGAAATCATAGCCCACTTCGATACCGAACTTGATGTCCTCAATGTCCTTGTCGGTCAGGGACGGAAGACGGATGGGTACGTTCGGCACATTCACGCCCTTGCGCTCGCCCAGCTCGCCGCCGTTGACAACGGTACAGTGAATCTCTGTGCCGTTGACCTCATCCACGGTCAGGCCGATGAGACCGTCGTCGATGAGAATGGTGTTGCCCGGCTGCACATCCTCGTTCAGTCCGGCATAGTTGATGTACACGCGCTCTGCATTGCCCACGCACTCCTCGGTGGTGAGGGTGATGTGCATGCCCTCTGCCAGGGCCACCTTCTTATGATCCTCCAGCACGCCGGTACGGATCTCGGGTCCCTTGGTATCCAGCAGAGCCGCGATGGGACGTCCGCTTTCCTGACGGGCCTTCTTCAGGAGAGCCAGTCTCTGCAGATGCTCGTTGTGGTCACCGTGAGAAAAGTTAAAACGTGCCACATCCATGTTCTTTGCCAGCTTCAGAAGAACCTCGTAATCGTTCTCGTTAGGTCCCAGGGTACAAACAATCTTTGTTTTTCTCATAGAATCTCCTCTTCTAATGTCAAATCACGCCAATCACTGCAGGATTCCCCCAAATCACTGCCGCAGTCGGCTCTATCGTCAGGCCTCAGCCTAGTGCATGAAATAGATATTATCGGTTCTCCTTCTCTGACCTCTCCTCGTCAGATAGAAGAACAGTGCTACGTTGAGCAGGGACAGCAGGATCGAAATTCTCGATCCGAGATCCGTCCACGGATTCAGCAAATTCAGCACATAGAGCACAATCTCCAGTATGGCCAGATACTTGGCTTTGATCGGCAGTATGAAGTAGATCAGGAACGTCGCCTCCGGAAAGGTCAGCGCGTAGGCCAGGAAAATGCTGAAGGTCATGTAGGTGGGATACAGCTGCAGAGGGTATCCGGTAATGAGATAGACCGCAATGCTGCAAAAGATCAGCATCAGGACACCCATTCCGAAAAAGAAATTGTACTTAAACGTTCCCCAAACGTTTTCCAGCGTCTGCCCCAGGCTGTAATAGAGGTAAACGCCGATGGCCACCCAGATCAGACTCCGGGATGGATAATAAAAAAGGAAGGTCACCAGACGCCAGATGTGCCCGTGCAGAATGGCCTCCGGATCCAGGTCCAGATAGTAAAAATAAAAGCGCGGATCAAAGCACTGGATCAGGAATCCCACCACATACATCACGCAGATATACTTCATGAGATTCGGCACCGCGTACCGTCCCAGCTTTCGTTCCAACTTCTGATAAAGGCTCATCGAATGGCTATCCTCCTTCCTATCCTCTGTGCTGCCGCTGCTGCGGCTCCTACTCACAGCTGTCAAGAGTATACTTTCCATACGCGCTTTTTTCAAGAAAATTTTCAAAGGCTGTACATTTTAATAGGAAAAGAAATTTCACAATTTTTTAACAATCTCATAGCTTGAAGGCTTTACTCTTCTATGCTAAAGTAGCACATTGACCCAGACTTTATGTATGTATAGGGGTATGCATCAGGTCTTGATATATAAATATTCAATAATGGAGTAGTTGATAATATGACACATCAATACAGACTTGGAATTGACATCGGTTCTACGACCGTGAAAATCGCCATTCTGGATGTTGACAAACAGATTCTCTTTTCCGATTACAAAAGACATTTTGCAAACATCCAGGAAACCCTGGCCGATCTTCTCGCCGAAGCGCGGGAGAAGCTGGGGGAGCTTCGCCTGGCATCCGTCATCACCGGATCCGGCGGCCTGACCCTGTCCAAACATATGGGGGCTTTTTTCTGTCAGGAGGTTGTGGCAGTGGCCACAGCATTGAAGGACTATCGTCCGGACACCGACGTGGCCATCGAGCTGGGCGGTGAGGACGCCAAAATCATTTATTTCCGGGGCGGCATCGACCAGCGGATGAACGGCATCTGCGCCGGCGGTACCGGCTCCTTCATTGACCAGATGGCATCTCTTCTGGATACGGATGCCGCCGGTCTCAACGAACTGGCAAAGAACTACCAGATGATCTATCCCATCGCCGCCCGCTGCGGCGTATTCGCCAAAACCGATATCCAGCCCCTCATCAATGAGGGCGCTGCCCGGGAAGATCTGGCCGCCTCCATTTTCCAGGCGGTGGTAAACCAGACCATCTCCGGCCTGGCCCAGGGAAAGCCCATCCGGGGGCATGTGGCTTTTCTGGGCGGCCCGCTGCACTTTATGCCGGAGCTCAGAAATGCCTTTATCCGCACCCTGAATCTGCACGGTGACGAGATCATCGATCCGGAGAATTCCCATCTCTTTGCGGCCATCGGCTCTGCCCTCTGCTGTCGCGAGGATACGGCAGAATACGGCATCTCCGCGCTCATTGACCGGCTCCGGGCCGGTATCCGCATGGACACAGAAATCAAGCGCATGCAGCCCCTCTTTGAAAAGGAAGCGGACTATCAGGCCTTTTCCGAGCGGCACGGCCAGGATCGCGTAACAACCGGAAAACTCAGCGAATGCCACGGGGACGTCTTCCTGGGCATCGATGCAGGTTCTACCACCACAAAACTGGCACTGGTTTCCGATTCCGGAGAGCTTTTGTACAAGTTCTATTCGAATAATGACGGCTCTCCCATCGCCACGGCCATCCGCTCCATTCAGGAAATCCGGGAGCAGCTGCCGGAGGATGCCCGCATTGCCTGGTCCTGCTCCACCGGTTACGGTGAGGCACTGCTGAAGTCGGCCTTCCAGCTGGATGAGGGCGAGGTAGAAACCATCGCTCACTACTATGCAGCTGCCTTTTTCGAGCCCGACGTGGACTGTATCCTGGACATCGGCGGTCAGGACATGAAGTGCATCCGCATCAAGGACGGCACCGTGGATTCCGTGCAGCTGAACGAGGCCTGCTCCTCCGGCTGCGGCTCTTTCCTGGAGACCTTTGCAAAGTCTCTGGGCTTCTCTGTCATCGACTTCGCCCATGAGGCACTCTTCGCCGAAAGTCCCACGGATCTGGGTTCCCGTTGCACTGTTTTCATGAATTCCAATGTAAAACAGGCGCAGAAAGAGGGCGCCAGCGTCGCCGACATTTCCGCAGGCCTCGCTTATTCCGTCATCAAGAATGCTCTGTTCAAGGTTATCAAGGTCACGGATGCGAAGGAACTGGGCGAGCATATCGTGGTGCAGGGCGGTACCTTCTATAATGATGCGGTACTTCGTGCTTTTGAGCTTCTGATGGATCGGAATGTGGTGCGGCCGGATATCGCCGGCATCATGGGTGCCTTCGGTGCCGCCCTCATTGCCCGGGAACGCTATCACATGGCGGAGTCGCACCTTGAGGGAGAAAAGCCGAAGACGACTATGCTGCCGCTGGACAAGATCATTTCCCTGAAGTACAGCACCCGCATGACCCGCTGCCAGGGCTGCAGCAACCACTGCGTCCTGACCATCAACCAGTTCGGTGCCGGCAGAAGCTTCATTTCCGGCAACCGCTGCGAGCGAGGTCTCGGCAAGGCCAAGGCCAAGCAGGACATCCCGAACCTCTTCGCCTACAAACTGAAGCGGATGTTTGACTATGAGCCACTGGCCCCGGAGCTGGCCAGCCGCGGCGAGGTGGGTATCCCCCGCGTTCTGAACATGTACGAAAACTACCCCTTCTGGGCCGTTTTCTTCCGGGAGCTCCGCTTCCGCACAGTGCTGTCACCGGCAAGTACCCGAAAGCTCTACGAGCTGGGCATCGAATCCATTCCTTCGGAGTCCGAGTGCTATCCGGCAAAGATTGCCCACGGACATATCGAATGGCTCATTAAGAAGGGCCAGAAGTTCATCTTCTATCCCTGCATTCCCTATGAGCGAAACGAGACCCCGGACGCCGGCAACCACTACAACTGCCCCATGGTGACCTCCTATGCGGAGAACATCAAGAACAATGTCGAGTCTCTGGAGACCGAAAGCATTTTCTTCATGAAGCCCTTCCTGGCCTTCACCAATGAGAAGATCGCCACAGACCAGCTGGTGAAGATTTTCGTGCACCCGGACAAGATCAGTGACTCGGTTCGTCCCGAGGGAGAGCTCACGCTCGAAAAGATCGGGGAACAGTTCAAAAAATGGAACTTTACCGAGGCAGAGATCCGCACAGCAGCCCATGCAGCCTGGGAGGAGCTGGAAAAGGCCCATCATGATATGGAAAAGAAGGGTGAAGAGACCCTGAAATGGATGCAGGAAACCGGTCACCGAGGAATTGTTCTGGCGGGCAGACCCTACCACTGCGACCCGGAGATCAACCACGGCATTCCGGAGCTCATCACCTCCTACAACTTCGCCGTATTGACAGAAGATTCGGTTTCTCATCTCGGAAAGATCGAGCGGCCTCTCATCGTCACCGACCAGTGGATGTACCACACGCGTCTCTACCGGGCGGCGGAATTTGTGAAGCAGCAGGAGAACCTGGACTTCGTGCAGCTGAATTCCTTCGGCTGCGGTCTGGACGCCGTTACCGTGGACCAGGCCAGAGACATTCTGGCAGGCTCTGACAAGATTTATACGGTGCTGAAGATCGATGAGGTGAACAACCTGGGCGCTGCCCGGATCCGCATCCGTTCTCTCCTGGCCGCCATCCGGGTGCGGGAGGAAAAGCATTATACCCGTACGCTGCGTCCTGCAAGCTACCAGCGGAAGCTCTTTACGAAGGAAATGAAGGCGGAGAAATATACCATTCTCTGTCCCCAGATGTCGCCCATCCACTTTGAGTTGATCGAGCCCGCCATCCGGGCCAACGGCTACAACATTGTGGTGCTGGAGAATGCCAACCGCACGGCCATCGATACCGGACTGAAATACGTCAACAACGACGCCTGCTATCCGTCCATCATCGTGGTGGGACAGATCATGGATGCCCTGCAGTCCGGTCACTTCGACCTGGATCATACGGCGGTCATCATGTCCCAGACCGGCGGCGGCTGCCGTGCCTCCAACTACATCGGTTTCATCCGCCGTGCTCTGGAGAAGGCAGGAATGTCCCAGATCCCGGTGATCTCCCTCAATGCCAACGGCATGGAGAAGACCCCGGGCTTCAGCATCAGTCTGCCGCTTCTGACAAAGGCGCTGCAGGCTGTGGTATACGGCGATGTTTTCATGCGGGTTCTCTATGCCACCCGGCCCTATGAGCTGGTGCCCGGTTCTGCAAATGCCCTTCACGAAAAGTGGAAGAAGGTCTGCATTGCCGCCGTACAGAAGAAACAGGCCCGGATGCAGGAATTCGCCGCCATTGTCCGGGGCATCATCCGCGACTTCGATGCACTCCCGCTGCAGGAAGGTGTGCAGAAACCGAAGGTAGGTATCGTGGGCGAAATCCTCGTGAAGTTCTCCCCGCTGGCCAACAACCAAATCGTGGATTTGCTGGAACAGGAGGGTGCCGAGGCCGTCATGCCGGATCTCATGGACTTCCTGCTCTACTGCTTCTACAACCAGAACTTCAAATATGAGAATCTGGGTGCCGGATGGAAGGGCAAGACCCTGTGCAATGCCGCCATCAAGCTGCTGGAGCACTTCCGGAAGACCGCCCGGCAGGAGTTCCTGAAGTCCAAGCGTTTCACCGCTCCCGGTAAGATCCAGGAGCTCGCAGAGATGGCGAAGGAATATGTCTCCTTGGGCAACCAGACCGGTGAAGGCTGGTTCCTGACCGGAGAAATGCTGGAGCTCCTCACAGAGGGCGTGGAGAACATCGTCTGCACCCAGCCCTTCGGCTGTCTCCCGAACCACATCGTGGGCAAGGGCGTCATCAAGGAGCTGAAGCGCCGTCATCCGGATGCGAATATCATCGCCGTAGATTACGACGCCGGTGCTTCCGAGGTGAACCAGCTGAACCGCATCAAGCTGATGCTCTCCGTGGCACAGGAGAATTTGACGAAAAAACAATAAAAAAAGTAGAAATTAAGAACCCCCGACGGATTCCGTCGGGGGTTCTCTGGTATTTGGGGGATACCTCTTTCTCTTGAACTCTTAGGGGGAATTACTTTCCTGCTGCTAAGGGGTACATCAGAAAAGTAGATATGCAACACTGCCGAGTCGAAACAGCGTCGATAAGGTTCCTGCGCTAGCTACCGCTGCGCCCACAGGATATTTCACAACTGATTGGGAGTTCAGTTGTTCTTGATGCCGGAGGCCTCATATGCTCCGATGATCACTGCCATTGCTACAATGCCCATAACACTTGCCATAATTTTTTCCTCCTCTTCACCTTTCCGGATTTGTCCGCTCCATTTGGGGATGTGCTGTAGATATTTCTTCCTTAAGGACAGTTATAGGATAGCATCGTCTATTCATTCTGTAAAATCCAGAATTCGCATACTTATATATTCCATTATGGAACGTTTGGTGATATACTTTATCTTGCGTCGTCCCACACGATAACGGAGGCAGCCATGACAGAAAAAGACTTTGAAATTCTGCAGGATCTTGCAGTCACCAACAATCTCACCAAAACGGCGGACCGGCTCTACACCACCCAGTCCGCCCTGACGAAGCGTTTGCAAAACATGGAGGCCGAACTGGGCTGCACGCTTTTCCTACGTTCCAAGAAGGGCGTACTGCCGACACCGGTAGCAGAAAAGATTCTCCCCTATGTCCATACCATTTCTGAGGCCCTGGACAACATCCGGATCTGTACGGCCGCCGCGGAAAACGAAATCTCCGGTACCCTCCGGGTGGGCATTGCCATCAACTATGCCCGCTACCGGCTGCCCCAGGTGTTGCAGCAGTTCATGCAAAAATACCCCAAGGTGGACATCCATGTCAGCGCCAACCGCAGTCCCGACCTCTACCACAGTCTCCTGAACGGTGACCTGAACGTGGTACTGCTGCGGGGTGACCGGCTCTGGACCGAGGGCGATATTATCCTATCGGAGGAACCCATCTGCCTCGCCGTTCACCCGGATGTGCAGCTCGACGACATTGGCATCCTGAACCGGATTCCCTTCATTGCCCGGGAAACAGACGCCGGTTATGAGGCGGAACTGAGTCGCTGGATGAAGGAAAACAATCTCTCTCCCTCCACCTCTCTGGTCATCAACGACGTACAGACCATCGTTTCCATGGTGGAGCTGGGTATCGGCTGGTCCGTCCTGCCCCCCATCGCCCTAGACAGCTTCCACGGGCACTACATTCCCCTGTCACTGCAAAACGGACGTCGGCTGGTCCGTCGCACCCACATCCTCTATCGGCCGGACTACTTCGCTCTGCCCCAGGTCCAGGCCTTCATCTCCACCGTACGGGAAGCAGAGAACTACTGTATGGTGCCGAAACCATGGTCAGAAAAGAGCTGATGCACTTTCCTATGAATCAAAAAAGTCCCACCCAGTCTTGGGCAGGACTTTTTTGATATATTCTATTTATCCCTCGTAGATCGGGTGTGCATCGGTGAGCTTCTTCACCTCAGCGATGATCTCGTCCTTGGAATTGTCGAAGTCCACAGCAGCCTTCATGATGCACTTGGCAATGGGCTTCATATCTTCTTCCTTGAAGCCTCTGGTGGTCACGGCAGCGGTACCGATACGAACACCGGAGGTCACGAACGGAGACCGTGGATCGTTGGGGATCGCATTCTTGTTGAGGGTAATGTTGACCTCATCGCAGCGATTCTGGAGATCCTTGCCAGATACATCCGGAAGATTTGTGAGATCCACCAGCATCAGGTGGTTGTCTGTGCCGCCGGATACCAGCTTGAAGCCCTCGGCCACCATGGCCTCTGCCAGCGCCTTGCTGTTCTTCACGATCTGCTCCTGATAGGTCTTGAACTCCGGCTTCAGTGCCTCACCGAAGCAGATGGCCTTTGCGGCGATCACATGCTCCAGCGGTCCTCCCTGACAGCCCGGGAAGATGTTCTTGTTGAAGTTGTACTTCTTGGCCGCTTCCTCACTGGCGAGAATCAGGCCGCCTCTCGGTCCACGGAGAGTCTTGTGTGTTGTGGTGGTCACCACATCGGCATAGGGAACAGGTGACGGATGTACACCGGCAGCCACAAGTCCGGCAATGTGCGCCATATCTACCCAAAGCGCTGCGCCGACCTTATCGGCAATCTCACGGAAGCGCTTGAAGTCGATGATGCGGGGATAAGCAGAAGCACCGGCAATGATCATCTTCGGCTTACACTCCAGAGCGATCTTTTCCACCTCATCATAGTCGATATAGCCCTCTGCATTGATGCCGTAGGGAACGACCTTATAGAAACGGCCGGAGAAGTTGACGGGTGAACCGTGAGTCAGGTGACCGCCGGCATCCAGAGACATGCCCATGATGGTATCGCCGGGCTCACAGATGGCCATGGTCACAGCCATATTGGCCTGGGCACCGGAGTGGGGCTGTACGTTGGCGTAACCACAGCCGAAGAGCTGCTTTGCGCGCTCAATAGCCAATGTCTCGATCTCGTCAACATTGACACAGCCGCCGTAATAGCGCTTTCCGGAATATCCCTCTGCATATTTATTCGTGAGCACAGTGCCCATAGCCACCATGCTGGCTGCAGATACGATGTTCTCGGAGGCGATCAGCTCGATATTTCGCTGCTGTCTCTCATACTCCTTCCAGATTCCTGCACCGACCTCAGGGTCTGCCGCCTGAATAAAATTCATGATTTCCTTAATCATAATTTTGTCTCCTCTCCTTCTTCAGCTCCTGAACTGGTAGTCCCGAATGGTGAACTGCAAGCTCGTTCTTCCATTATACTCATTTAAATTGGGGTAGTAAACCAAATCTATTTGCGTATTATTTCCTTTTTCATGTGCAAATCGCTCAGCATCGCCGAAATAAATCGCCGTAAAGCTCTGTCCGTCGGCAAAAAGTGTAAGTCGCACCACGTTTCGGTTTCTGCCCAGCACCCGCATGTCCCCGATGCGAAGCCCCTTCCAGGCAAAGAGGGGTTTCTCATTTCCCATGCCAAAGGGAGCCAGCTTTTCAAGGTCCTTCACCAGCGTTTCGGTCACATAGGAAAGGGGCATGGGCACATCGATCCAGAGCTTTTCCGTCAGGAGCTCCGGCGTGAGACCGGATCGGGCGTTGAGTTCTTTCCGGAACGCGCCGACATTATCCTTCGGAAGCGAGAAGCCTGCTGCCATGGGATGGCCGCCGAACTTCGTCAAAAGATCACTGACCTCTGCCAGCTTCGCCGACATGGGATAGCCCTCGATGGAACGGCCGGAGCCCTTCACCATGGCCACACCGTCCATGGGCTCCGCGTCCGTCAACACGAAACTGGGCTTGTAGAAGGCCTCCCGGAGCCGTCCGGCCACGATACCCGCCAGACTTTCGTGCAATGTGGGGAGATAGACCACCAGTACAGAATCCGCTGCATAGCCACCTTCCGCCTCAGCAATGGCAGCATCCGTGGCTTCCTTCGTCATGTCCTTCCGGGCATCATTTAATTCCTTCAGCTTCACCGCCCGTTCGTACGCCTCATCTTCATGATCCGAAAGGAAGAGCGACATGGCGAGAAGGGCTGTCCGCAGCCGTCCGCCCGCGTTGATGCAGGGACCGATGACGAAGCCCGCATGGTAGGCGCTGATGCTCTCCTGCTCCAGAAGGCCGGTGACGTTCAGGAGTGCCCGCAGCCCGAGGTTCTCCGTTTCCTTCAGCTTCTCCAGCCCCTTCCGCACAATGATGCGGTTCTCATCCTGCAGCCGCACCACATCGCATACTGTGGCAATGGCGGCGAACTCGAGAAAACGATCTGCCTCCTCAGTCGGCAAATTCCGCTTCTGATACAGAAGCTGGATCAGCTTCCAGGCCACCACAGCGCCGCAGATTTCCGGAAAAGGGTAGCGGCTGCTTTCCCGCTTTGCATCCACCACAGCCGCCGCCGGCGGCAGAATGTCCCGGGATTCACAGCCGTAGTCCTCATCCGTATTCTGCCGCACATCATGATGGTCCGTCACCAGCACTGTGAGGCCCAGCTCCCGGGCATGCTTCAGCTCCTCGATGGCAGAAATGCCATTGTCACAGGTGAGGATCAGCTCCACTCCCTCTTCCTTCGCCGCATCAATCATCTGCACGTTGATACCGTATCCGTCCCGAATCCGGTCCGGAATGGCATAGTCCACATTGGCGCCGATACGTCGCAGTCCTTCGTAGAAAATATAGGTGGCGCAGACGCCGTCCACATCATAGTCGCCCACCACCCGGATATGACGACCGTCGGTGATGGCACGATCCAGCTGGTTCATGCAGCGGATGGCATCCGGCAGCAGCAGCGGGGAATGAAGGTCACTAAGCTCTCCGTTCAGAAACTGCTCAATTTGGGCATCGGAATTCACCTCCCGATTGCGCAGCACCCGGGCCGTCACCTGGTCAATGGAAAAACGCTGGGCAATGCCCTGAAAATCCGCCTTCTTCCCATATATCATCCATTTTTTCACAAAACTATGCTCCTCTGTTGGAATTCACGGAATAAACACCTATTTCTGGCGCAATTCGTGTATACTAGTGCATTGTAACACAATTTCCAATGAATCCGAAAGAGAGAAAACCCATGCTTAGCACTGACGAACGGCGCGCCAAGCTCTGCTTCAATAAACTGGCCATCGCCCTTATCCTTTATGAACTGATTTTCCAAGGAGGCAGCAGCCTCTTCTACCACTTCGGCACCGATATTTTCACAGATCCTTATCTCGACATGATATTGGCGGCCATCCTGGCGCAGCTCTCCACCCTTCTGATCCTGGGCAGTGAATCGCCGAAGCTTTCCCATCGTCCCTTCCGCTTCCGGAGCTTTGTCTGGCTTCTGCTCCTCTTCTATGGTCTGCAGATGGTGGCCGGCCTTTTGACGGATCCCCTGAAATCCCTGCTCCAGAATCAGGGATACGCCCTAGAATATGCCGCCAGTGCCGCCGCCGGAACCGAGCCCCTGACCTTCCTGATGCTCCTCTACAGCGTGCTGCTGGCGCCTCTCTTCGAAGAGCTCCTCTTCCGGGGTCTCCTCTTCAATCAGCTCCGCCGCTACGGTCGCTGCTTCGCCATTTTGATCACCGCCCTGCTCTTCGGTCTCATGCATGCCAATGTGCTGCAGCTCATCGCTGCCATTCTGCTGGGACTCCTGCTGGCCTGGATCCGGGAAAGCTATGGCCTGCCCTACGCGATCCTTTTGCACATCACAAACAACGCGCTGGCCATCCTCTTCAACAACTTCTACGGCAGCACCCTCATCAGCATCGCGAGTATGCTCATCATGCTGCTGGGCGTCATCACGCTGCTCCATACCCTGCGGAAGCACGGCAGGACAATGCTTTCGGCCCTGAAAGCCGAAGCCACGCTCGGCCATCTCCTCGGCCTCTTCTTCACCAGCATCGCGGTGGTCGTCATGGTCTTCATCTTCCTGCTGCTGGCAACGTTAAACCTGTCATAAATATGCACAAAAAAGCGCCCGAAAGATCTACGCCAGCTCGCTGAGCGGAGATTTTCCGAGCGGTTTTTTTGCGGATCAGGCGCGAAGCGCCTCAGATCCGCTACATCGCGCATCGCAGTGCGATGCAGCGATGGGTGCAGCACCTTCGTTATTTATAATTCTTCACATTTAACAGCTCTTCCGCATGCTTCACCGCCGCATCCGTGGGGGTGTCCACATCCTTCAGGGTATAGGGGATGTGCAGATTCTCATACTTGAAAAGTCCCAGGGTGTGGTACGGCAGTACCTCCACCTTCTTCACATTGCCGAGGCTCTCAATGAACTCCCGGGTGGCGGTGAGTTCTTCGTCACTGTCGGTAATGCCGGGCACGAGAACATGACGCACCCAGATGGGCACCTTCAGCTCCGCCAGATAGCGTGCGCAGTCCAGAATGTTCTTGTTGCTCCATCCCGTCAGCCACTTGTGCCGCTCATCGTCGATTTCCTTGATGTCGAAGAGCACCAGATCTGTGGCCTTCATGAGGCGCTGGAACTTGGAAAAGAACGGCTCCTCCCGGGTAAAGGGCTGGGCCGAGGTATCCAGACAGGTATTGAGTCCCCGGGCCTTGGCCTTCTCAAACAGCTCCGTCACAAAATCGATCTGCACCAGGGGATCTCCGCCGCTGACGGTGATGCCGCCCTCCGGTCCCCAGTAATCCTTGTAGCGCTCTGCATGATCCAGGATCTCGTCCGCGGTCCGCATATCCTCGGATTCCATCGTCCAGGTATCCGGATTGTGGCAATAGCGGCAGCGCATGTGGCAGCCCTTCAGAAAGAGCACATAGCGCGTGCCCGGTCCGTCCACGGATCCGAAGGTCTCAACGGAATGCACCGCTCCTTTAATTGCTTCTCCCATATCATTAACCTCCTGTCATAAATCAGAACAAAAGGAGCCGCTGCATACGCAGCGGCTCCTTCTTTCGCTTCATTTCGTCTCTGAAACTTACAGGGACTTATGCTCAGTTCTTGCGATAACATCAAGCTGCTGCTCTTTTGTCAGATCGATGAACTTTACAGCATATCCGGATACACGGATGGTGAAGTTTGCATACTCCGGCTTCTCCGGGTGCTCCATAGCATCCTTCAGCTTCTCTACGCCGAAGACATTAACGTTCAGGTGATGCGCGCCCTTGGAGAAGTAGCCGTCCATAACACGTACCAGTGTCTCGGTCTCCTCTTCCTCGTTGTGGCCAAGTGCAGACGGGTTGATGGTCTGGGTGTTGGAAATACCATCCAGAGCATACTCGTAAGGCAGCTTAGCAACAGAGTTCAGGGAAGCCAGAAGGCCGTTCTTCTCTGCACCGTAGGAAGGGTTAGCTCCCGGAGACAGAGGCTCGCCAGCCTTACGTCCATCCGGCATAGCACCGGTAGCCTTACCATAAACCACGTTGGAGGTGATGGTCAGGATGGAAGTTGTCGGCTCGGAATCTCTGTAGGTGTGGTACTTGCTGATCTTGTCCAGGAAGGTCTTCAGCAGCTTCACAGCGATATCATCGGCACGGTCGTCATCGTTTCCGTAACGAGGGAAGTCACCCTCAACCTCGTAATCCACTACGATACCGGTCTCATCACGAACGGTCTTAACCTTTGCGTACTTGATTGCGGACAGGGAATCTACTACGTGTGAGAAGCCAGCGATACCGGTTGCGAAGGTACGACGAACGTTGGTATCGATGAGGGCCATCTCAGCAGCCTCATAGTAGTACTTGTCGTGCATGTACTGGATCAGGTTCAGAACGTTTACGTAAATGCCTGCCAGCCAATCCATCATCTTGTCGTACTTTGCGATTACCTCATCGTAATCCAGGTACTCGGAAGTGATGGGCTTGTACTCGGGTCCGATCTGCTCTCTGGTCTTCACGTCTACGCCGCCGTTGATTGCGTACAGAAGGCACTTCGCCAGGTTTGCACGGGCACCGAAGAACTGCATCTCCTTACCAGTCTGTGTTGCAGATACGCAGCAGCAGATGGAGTAGTCATCGCCCCAGATGGGTCTCATCACATCATCGTTCTCGTACTGGATGGAGGATGTGGTTACAGAGATGTTGGCAGCGTACTTCTTGAAGTTCTCAGGAAGTCTCTTGGTGTAGAGCACTGTCAGGTTCGGCTCCGGAGCCGGTCCCATGTTCTCCAGTGTGTGCAGGAAACGGTAATCGCTCTTGGTTACCATGGAGCGGCCATCCTGACCCATACCGCCGACCTCAAGGGTAGCCCAAACCGGGTCACCGGAGAACAGCTGGTTGTAGGACGGGATACGTGCGAACTTTACCATACGGAGCTTCATAACGAAGTGGTCAACGAGCTCCTGTGCTTCCTTCTCTGTCAGAGTGCCTTCCTTCAGATCTCTCTCGATGTAGATATCCAGGAAAGTGGAAACACGGCCAACGGACATAGCCGCACCGTTCTGTGTCTTGATGGCAGCCAGGTAGCCGAAGTACAGCCACTGTACAGCCTCATGTGCGTTCTTAGCCGGAACAGAGATGTCATAGCCGTAATCAGCAGCCATCACCTTCATCTGGCGAAGGGCTCTGATCTGCTCAGCGATCTCTTCTCTCTGACGGATCACATCATCAACCATGATGCCGCAGCCGCAGTTGGCAAGATCAGCCTGCTTCTGCTCGATCAGGAAATCGATACCGTACAGAGCCACTCTTCTGTAGTCGCCCACGATACGGCCTCTGCCGTAGGTATCGGGAAGACCTGTCAGGATCTTGGCATGACGGCACTTCTTCATCTCCGGTGTATACGCATCGAATACAGCCTGGTTGTGGGTCTTGTGATAATCGGTGAAGATCTTGTGCAGCTCCTCATCCGGTGTATAACCATAAGTTGTGCAAGCCTGCTCAGCCATCTTGATTCCGCCGTAAGGCATGAAAGCTCTCTTCAGCGGCTTGTCAGTCTGCAGACCAACGACCTTCTCGATGTCCTTGGATGTCTCAGTGATATAAGCAGCGCCGTAAGCGTTGATACCGGAAACCACCTTGGTCTCCATATCCAGAACGCCGCCCTTTGCTCTCTCTTCCTTCTGCAGTCTCTGAACCTCGTTCCAAAGCTGCTCAGTGGCCTCAGTCGGTGCCTCCAGGAATGCTGCATCACCCTCATACGGTGTGTAGTTGTCCTGAATAAAAGCTCTTACATTGACATCAGATACCCAATGTCCGCGGTTGAAGCCTCTCCATTCCTCTCTCATGTTCATCTTGCACATCCTCCATGCAATATTGCCGGCCGACAACCGCTCCACCCCGAAGCCACTGTCCTGCCGAAAACTTTGTTAAATATCTATCAGCGTTTGCAGTATACTCTGTCAGGTTAGTTGTGTCAACCTGTAAGAAGCCTGATTTTTCGTATGTATTCCATATAAAACAATAACGGTTCTCAACTTTGTTTATGCAAAAATACAAGCCAGAATTTCCCTTGAATAATGTCTAGTATCATGCTAGGATATAGCTTAAATACCTTTTTATCTTGAGATGAATTTTAGGGAAATGTCGTCGATCCGACCTCCCGGGAAAGAGCCCCAGCATGATGATTTCCACCAAAGGACGCTATGCCCTGACCATACTGATTGATATCGCCCAGAACAGTGACGGCGTCACACCGGTCTCTATTAAGGAGATTTCAGAGCGGCAGGGACTTTCTGTGAAGTATCTGGAGCAGATCATTGCCCTAATGGTGAAGGCTGGTTTTCTGAAGAGCATTCGAGGCGCCCGGGGCGGCTATCTCTTCACAAAGCCTGTCAATGAAATCAGTGTGGGTGACATTCTGGATGCCGCGGAAGGCACGCTGGCCCCGGTGGACTGTGTGAAGGCCGGTGCCCAGACCTGCAGCAAAGCAGCACACTGTCCGACATTTCCACTGTATAAGGAAATCGACAATGCCATCTATGAGGTGGTGAACCGGTATAAGCTGTCGGATTTGGTGAAGGAAGATAGTGGGGAAATGGAGAATATGGGAAGCTGTCGCTAAAGCGACAGCTTTTTTATTGGACTCGCTGACGTCAAAAATGGGCGCCCCGTCAGCCAAGCTGCCGCTCGGCCCATTTTTGACTGCAAAAAAGCCGGCGAGTTGCTTACGCAACTCACCGGCTAATGCATGCGACATGATTCGAACACGCGACCTTCTGGTCCGTAGCCAGACGCTCTATCCAGCTGAGCTACGCATGCACACCGTCTTTTTCAAGACACAATAAGTATTATAGTCATCTAGAGAAAAAAGTCAAGGACTTTTTCAAAAGAATTCTTTTTTCCGCTTCCGGCGGCTTACTTCCGCACGCAGATAAGAAAAGGCCGCTTCCTCTCCTTCCTCCTTCAGCTTAAACAATAGAGTGGTCAGCTCCTTCTCCGTTTCCGGATGGAGATAACGAGAGCCCCGGGTGGGCTGAAAGTACTCCCAGGGGCAGGCATCATTATAATCCTTTCCCTTATACACCTTAGAAGCCGCTACCCGGTCGCAGAACATCTCTGCCACATAGCGGTAGGGCATACGGCAGCCGCAAAGCTCACCGGGATGCTGAATATCATAGTCGATCCAGTACTCATAGTGATGCTTATTCCGTCCCTTATGGTGGAGCCAGGCCGGCGAAACGCCGGTCTTCACCCGCTCCACGGAATTCGGACTCAGATGCCCGTTGAAATAGTGTACGCCGGTGCGGAATTCCGACCAGCTGTACTTGGAAAGATCATGCAGAAGTCCCTGCCGATACAGTCCGACCCGAAAGCAGTTTTTCAGGACCTCCCATTTGTGGCGATTGATCGTACAGAAGTGACCGAAGGCATTACCCCAATATCCCATAGCTCACCTTTATACCCGCAACGTTTCGGCATCCTTGGCAAAGGCCGGATAGCCGTAGACAAAGCCATAGACAATACTTGCCAGAATGATGGCACCGCCCACATCCAGCACAGAATGCTGCTTCAGGAACAAGGTGGCCAGACAGATCAGCATCGCCAGCACAAAGGAACAGGCCTTCAGCTGCCGTCCGTAACGCATCTCCGAAATTTCCCGGCTGCGGCTGATCGCGATATGCATACCAATGGAATTGTAACAATGAATGCTCGGGAAAACATTGGTGCAGGTGTCCGTCTGGTAGAGCCAGGCCACAAGACGGGTAAAAATATTCTTCCCGGCGTCAACCGCGGGCCGGAAGTCCGTACCGTTGGGAAAGACCGAACAAATCAGCAGAGCAATGGTCATCCCGCTGAAGAGAAAGGCACAGACCCGGTAAAAATCATCTTTGTTTTTCAGCAGAAAGAAAAGCCCGCCGAGAAAGATATACGCAAACCAGAGAAAATAGGGTACCACGAAGTACTCACAAAAAGGAATCATGTCATCCAGTCGCGTATGCATGATATGAAAGCCCGTTTTGACGGTGACCGTCTGCTCCAGAGAACGGAACCAGGCCATATAGACCGGCATGTAGGCCAGAATCCAAGCATGCCTGTATTTTCTGATCAGATCGAAAATCCGCTTCATTTTATGCCCCTTATTACATAAATTATGCTGAAACGTCAAACGGGTGCCGCGATACGTTATCGCTGCACCCGTTCGATAACTGCGGAATATCATAGCACCGCAATTTACGAAATTTCAACCAAGTCACAAAATTTTAAGAAAGTTTAGAAAAATCCGCCAAATATTGAAGCGGAAACGGCGGATTTGCCAGCGGCTTCACCGCGAGAGACATAAGGAGCATAGGGTTGTCATCCGCCAGCACCCGGTTAGAGCTGAGCTTGCCGCACTTCCGGCAGCGGTGGATGAGGGCCCATTCCCCATCGTCTCGTACCCAGACAGCGATGGGTTCCATGTCACCATGGCAGTCGCTGCCCCGGTCTCCCGGCACATTGTCCACATGAAGGCTGTGAAGGCAATGGGGGCAATGATTTCGATGCCCCGATCCTGCACCTTCCGGCGAAAGCATTTTCCCGCAATGCGCACAGGGAAAGCTCTCCCGGCAGTCCTCATAGCGATAGTCCGGGCGTTTCTCCCCGGGCTCCCGCCGGGACGCTGCCGCCGTTTCCGCCTCTGCTTCCTGCGGCAGCTCCGTTTCTTCGGACAAGTCCGCTTCCTCTGCCTCCGCCGACATTTGCTTCAGGGCGTACTTCGACACTCGCTTTCCGTCAAGCTCGATCCGATTGTCTTTCCGTTTCTTCCGTTTCGGCGGCTGCATGCCGTTTCCCTGATACATCTTATTTTCCTCTTTCAAAAATGATGACTATCGCTTAGTCCATCGGAACAACACCGCCCTCATAGGTAGAGGTGATGTAATCCTTGATCTCCTGAGACTTCAGAACCTCCACAAGGGTCTTTGCCCAGGCAGCGTCCTTGTTCTCCTCAGATACAGCTACGACATTGCCGTAGGTCTGGGCAGCCTCGGAATCAGAAGCCTCCTGTGCCAGTGCGTCTGAGGGCTTGAAGCCGGCCTCGATGGCATAGTTTCCGTTCATGCAGGCGAAATCCACAGAATCCACGGATCTCGGGATCTGGGCAGCCTCAACCTCGAGGATCTCCACATTGTGCGGGTTCTCCACGATATCCTGCTTGGTGGCAGTGAGGCCTGCACCATCCTTCAGTGTGATGATACCGTTGGCCTGAAGAAGCTGCAGCGCTCTCGCCTCATTGGTGGTATCGTTCGGCACTGCGATCTGTGCGCCGTCCTGGATGTCAGAAAGATCAGAGCTCTTGCCGGCATAGATGCCAAACGGCTCATAGTGAATGGTGCCGACAGATACGATGTGCGTGTCATTCTCAGCATTGAAGTCGTCGAGGTACGGCTGGTGCTGGAAGTAGTTGGCCTCGATCTCACCGTTCTCTACGGCCAGGTTCGGCTGTACGTAATCGTTGTAGGTCACAACCTCAATGTCTACGCCCTGTGCGGCCAGTGCCTCCTTAGCAGCCTCGAGAATCTCGGCATGAGGACTGGGAGAGGCACCGATCTTGATGGATACAGACTCTGCTGTCTCATCTGCAGCGGCTGCAGTGGTCTCTTCGCCTGCCGCTGTGGTCTCCTCTGCAGCAGCTGTGGTCTCAGCAGCGGCTGTGGTAGCTGTTGTGCTGCTGCCGCAGCCAGCCAGTGCGCCTGCAGCCAGAGCGGCTGTCAGTACCAGTGAAAGTTTCTTCATAATTGTTTCCTCCTCTTTTCGTCTCTATAAGAGACAATTCTTATATATCATATGGGCAAAGCCCACGTGACTATCTCGCTCTCTTATCCGTCGCCCGCGACAGCCGCATCCAGAACTCCTGGATGATCTGCACGATGATCACCAGCACGGCCACAGCAATCAGCATAATGTCCGTCTTATACCGGTAATAACCGTAGTTCAGAGCGATGGCTCCCAGTCCGCCGCCGCCGACAAAGCCGGCCATGGCGCTGTAGGAAAGAATGGTGGTGATACAGATGGCTGCGCCCACCAGAAGGCTCGGCTTCGCCTCCGGCAGCAATACCTTCCAGATGATCTGCCAGTTGGAAGCCCCCATGGACTTTGCCGCCTCGATAACCCCGGCGCTGACCTCCTTCAGAGAGGACTCCACCATACGCCCGATATAGGGCGCGCTGGCGAAGATCAGCGGCGGAATGATGGCCTTCGGTCCCAAGGTGGTATGCACCAAGAACTTCGTGATCGGCAGCACCATCACCAGCAGGATCAGGAAGGGGATGGAGCGGAAAATATTGATAAGGATGCCCAGAACCGTATGCAACGGCCGACAGGGTGCGATGCCGTCCCGGTCTGTCACCACCAGGATCACTCCCAGGGGAATGCCGATAAGATACGAGATGGCACTGGAAATCAGGGTCATATAAATCGTGGCCCAGCTTTCCTCTAAGTACATGCTGATCATCTCTTTCATTTACTTCACCTCCTCGAAGCGAATGCCTCTGGCCCGCAGATAATGGGTGATGCGCTCCGCCTCTTCCTGGCTTTCCGGCAACTCCAGCAGCATCTGTCCCACAGCCTGGTCCTCCACCTGCTTGGTGTTGGCGAAAAGAATGTTCACCGGGGCCTTGCAGGTCAGAATCATATCCGACACGATGGGCTCATGGGCCTTCTGTCCATCAAAGACGATGCGAATCTTCCGGTTGTTGCCGAAATGCACCTCCCCGGCCCCGTCTCCCAGGATCAGCTTGCGACCGATTTCTGTCTTCGGGTTGCTGAATACCTCCGTCACCGGTCCGGATTCCGCGATATGCGAATGGTCAATGATGGCCACCTCGTCACAGATGGCTTCGATCACCGACATCTGGTGGGTAATGACGATGACCGTCACACCCATCTCCTGGTTGATCTTCTTCAGGAGCGCCAGAATCTGCTTTGTGGTCTTCGGATCCAATGCCGAAGTGGCCTCGTCACAGAGCAGCAGCTTCGGATTCGTCGCCAGTGCTCTGGCAATGGCCACCCGCTGCTTCTGTCCGCCGGAGAGCTGCGCCGGGTAGTTCTTCGCCCGCTCCGCAAGGCCCACCAGCTCCAAAAGCTCCATCGCCCGCTTCTCAGCCTCCTTCCGATCCGCACCGGCAATTTCCAGGGGGAAAGTCACATTCCGGAGCAGATTCCGCTGGTCCAACAGGTTGAACTGCTGGAAGATCATGCCCATTTTCCGGCGCACCTCCCGCAGCTCTGCTCCCTTTAAAGCGCCCAGACTCTTGCCTTCGAAAAGCACCTGTCCGCTGGTGGGCACCTCCAGATAATTGATGCAGCGCACCAGGGTGGATTTTCCCGCACCGGACAGGCCGATGATGCCCTGAATGCTGCCCTCCCGGATGTCCAGGTTAATGTCGTCGAGGGCCAGTACCTCGCCAGAGCCGGTCTTAAAGACCTTCCCCATATTTTTCAGCTGAATGATATAATTCTCGCTCAATTTCTTCCTCTTCCCCCACTCGCCTCTGCTTGTTTGTTAGAGAGTTTAAGGCCGGTGGCTGTTTTTTGCAAGAGCACCGGCCTTACTTATATTTTATTTACACAGCGCCAGGATAGCCTCGGCGTACACCTTGGCAGCCAGCATGATGTTGTCGATGTCAAAGAACTCGTCAGCACCGTGCATCCGGGTGTCAATGCCGGGAAGCACTGCACCGAAAGCCACGCCGTTTTCGATATGGTGCACATAGGTACCGCCGCCAATGGCCAGACACTCGCCCTGGAGGCCGGTCACATCCTCATAAGCCTTGAGCAAGGTCTTCACGAAGTCTGAATCTCCTGCCACTCTGTGGGGCGGAATCATACCCGGTGTACTGAAATCGAAACCGGCGGCCTCTGCTGTCGTCTTCGCCACATCCTCACAGTTCTCCTTTGTGGCCATCACCGGTGTCCGGGCATCGAAACTGAATTCCATATAATCCGGCGCGATGTGATACATATCCAGCGTGCAGGTCAAATCATGGGACTCTGCATCCTCCATCTTGATGCCGAGGCCGGAACCATCGGTCACGCCATAGGGGAAAAGCACCGGCAATTTCCGCAACTGCTGCAGCATTTCTGATTCAGAATCCTGCAGCGGCAGCTTCAGCGTCAGAAGAACTGCTGCAAGCCCCGCATTCTTTCCGGCCTCCGGTGTGGACGCATGGGCAGAGGTTCCCCAGACAATGATCTGATCCTCCCCGGCAGTTTCGCACTTCACCTCACAAAGGGCTTCGATTTCCGCAATGGCCTTCTGCACATCCTCACTCTCAAGCGCCAGTCCCTCAAACCGAAGCACTGCCTTCTGGGGCACCGCATTCAATGCCACGCCGGCCTCCAGAGAAAGGAGCCGGGGCACAGCCTTGTTCTCCGCGAAATGCTTGGCCAGAGTGCCCTTGAACTGTCCCTTTTCGATGTTGATGAGCGGGAATTCGCCATCCGGCGAGAAAGTCATCTCCGCCTCCGGCTCCTGCTGATAGTAGTAGGCAATGTCTTCGGAACCGCATTCCTCATCGGCGCCCATGATGAGCCGCACGCCCTTCTTCAGCGGAACGCCGCATTCCTTAATGGCACGCATAGCATACAGAGAGCAGAGCAGCGGTCCCTTGTCATCAGAAGTACCTCTACCATAGAGGCGTCCGTCCTTTTCCACCACCTTGAAAGGCTCGGTTACCGTCCAGCCCTCGCCGGCCGGCACCACATCGGTATGAGCCAGAATGTCCAGAGAACGGGGCAGTGCCGGATCGAGATCTGCCGCCGCCACATAGTTATCATAATTCTTCACTGAAAAGCCATACCGCGCACAAAGATCCGCACCAAACTGCAGGGAATCACAGGGTCCCTTGCCAAAGGGCATTCCCGGCGCTGCCTCTCCCTTCACCGAAGGAATGGCGCAGAAATCCGCAATATCCTTTAAAAGCTCTGCCTGATGCGCTTCCAGCCACGCATTTACCTTTTCGTTCATGACCTACCTCCATTCTTATCACCCATGGGATCCATCACGTGGGATTGCTTCAGTTCTTCGAGAACTCCGTCAGCTCCAGTCCCTTGTTTCGATCCAATACCATGCCCACGGACCACTCATGTGCAAAGAGCAGCAGCGGCTGGTCCTTCAGGTCCTTCACCAGCTTCATGTCCGAGGTGCCCTCGATGTGCTCCACATCCACTTCGGTCCAGTTCTTGATCCAGCGAATGTACTCGTAGGGCAGCACTTCCATACGCACGTCAACATTGTACTCATTTTTCAGACGGTAGGTCAGCACTTCAAACTGCAGCACACCGACTACACCGACGATGATCTCTTCCATACCGGTATGGTACTCCTGGAAGATCTGAATCGCACCTTCCTGAGCGATCTGGGATACGCCCTTCAGGAACTGCTTCCGTTTCATGGTGTCGATCTGCCGTACCCGCGCAAAATGCTCCGGTGCGAAAGTCGGAATACCCTCAAAACGGAACTTCTTGTTGGAAAGTTCCAGCGTATCGCCAATGGAAAAAATGCCCGGATCGAAGATACCGATGATATCTCCGGCATAGGCCTTCTCCACGATCTTTCGCTCGTCCGCCATCATCTGGGTCGGCTGGGACAGCTTCACCTTTCGGCCACCCTGGATGTGATTCACCTCCATACCCGCGTCGAACTCACCGGAACAGATGCGCATGAAAGCCACACGGTCACGATGCCGGGGATCCATGTTTGCCTGAATCTTGAAGACAAAAGCAGAGAAGCTCTCCTCCACCGGATCCACGATGCCCTGGTCGGACTTTCTGGGCAGCGGCGGTAATGTCATCCGCAGGAAATGCTCCAGGAAGGTCTGCACACCAAAGTTGGTCAGGGCAGAACCAAAGAACACCGGCGTCAGATCGCCGTTGTTGATACGCTCCTGATCAAAGTCATCGGAAGCACCGTCCAGAAGTTCCAGATCCTCCATGAGCTTGTCATGGTATTCCTGGGTCAGCAGAGACGGCAACTCCGGGTCGTCCAGGGTGTAAGTGCTAGTCTCCACTTCCTTGGTACCGCCGGCATTGGCCTTAAAGAGATCCACCTGACGGGACTGCCGGTCAAAGACGCCCTTGAAGTTATGGCCGCAGCCGATGGGCCAGTTCACCGGACAGGTGCGGATGCCCAGTACGTCCTCGATCTCATCCAGCAGCTCATAGGGATCCCGGGCCTCACGGTCAAACTTATTGATGAAGGTGAAGATGGGGATATGCCGCATGACACAAACCTTGAAGAGTTTGATGGTCTGGGGCTCTACACCCTTTGCGCCATCGATCACCATGACCGCACTGTCCGCTGCCATCAGGGTTCTGTAGGTATCCTCCGAGAAGTCCTGGTGCCCCGGTGTATCCAGAATGTTGATACACTTTCCCTCATAGTTGAACTGCAGTACCGAGGAGGTTACGGAAATTCCTCTCTCCTTCTCGATCTCCATCCAGTCGGAAACCGCATGCTTGCTGGCCTTCCGTCCCTTAACGGTGCCGGCCAGGTTAATGGCGCCGCCGTACAGGAGGAATTTCTCCGTCAGTGTGGTCTTACCGGCATCCGGGTGGGATATGATTGCAAAGGTACGTCTCTTCTCGATTTCTTCTTTTAAATTCGCCATCGGCCTCTCCATTATCAATTTCTGGTCACTGTTTCTGTAAACATGCAAAAAGCTATGCCCGGAAGACATAGCCTATTGTTTCTGTGTTTGACTTACCGCACAGCTTATCTTCTGTTTTTCAGGAAGTCGGGAATGTCAATGGACATCTCCTTTGCTGCCTGGGGTCTCTGACTCTGCTGCAGGAAGGACGGCATCGCTGTCTCAGTTTGCACTGCCGGTGTCTCTACTGCCGGTGCCGGATTTACGGTAGCTGCCGGACGGCTCTGGAAAGCAGAAGCGCCTGCATTTCCTGTCAGGAAGGAAGGAAGCACGGTCTTGGCCTGGGGAGCAGCGGTCTCTGCTGCGGTCTTCTTGGGTGCTGTCTCCTGGGAGGATACATCACGGATGCCGGTGGCGATCACAGTGATGCTTGCCTCATCCTGGGCATTCTCGTCATACATTGCACCAAAGATAATGTTGGCGTTCTCGCCAGCCAGCTCCTCCACGAAGGAAGCCGCCTCGTTGGCCTCTACCAGGCTGATGTCGCCGGAGATGTTGATGATCACATCGCTTGCGCCCTCGATGGTGGTCTCCAGCAGCGGAGAGGAAATGGCTTCCTTCACTGCCTCGATGGCCTTCTCATCGCCCTTCGCCTTACCGATACCAACATGCGCAATGCCTCTGTCCTTCATCACGGAAGAAACATCCGCAAAGTCGAGGTTGATAAGACCCGGTACATTGATCAGATCGGTGATGCCCTGTACGGCCTGCTGCAGCACCTCGTCTGCCTTCTTCAGTGCATCTGGCATGGTGGTTCTGCGATCCACGATTTCCAGAAGACGGTCGTTGGGGATCACAATCAGCGTATCCACGGAATCCTTCAGTGTCTCAATTCCCTTCAGGGCATTGGCCATACGCTGTCTTGCCTCGAACTTAAAGGGCTTCGTCACAACGCCGACGGTCAGGATGCCCATCTCCTTGGCAATTCTGGCAATCACAGGTGCCGCACCGGTTCCGGTACCGCCGCCCATACCACAGGTCACAAATACCATATCTGCGCCCTGCAGTGCTGCTGTGATGTCCTCAGCACTCTCCTCTGCTGCCTTGGTGCCGGTCTCAGGTCTGCCGCCGCAGCCGAGTCCCTTGGTCAGCTTCTCGCCGATCTGCATGGCCGTGGGTGCCTTGCTGAACTGGAGAGCCTGCTTATCTGTGTTGACACCGATAAACTCAACACCGATGATTCCCTCGTCCACCATTCTGTTTACTGCGTTGTTGCCTGCACCGCCTACACCAACCACAATAATCTTTGCAGCTGCCTCGGACTCAGGAAGTTTAATTTCGAGCATAATCTCCTCCTTAGATCTGAATTATGTATAACTTTGAAAAGTATTCAACCTGCTTAAAGAACTATTTTATTATAGATAGATTTTTCTATTTGTAAATAGCTGCACGCGAAATAAATATACTCGGAACGCGTCAAAATAGCAACAGGCAAAAATAAAGAACCTGCCTTTTTCCCTGTTCAGCTCCCCTCACGGAAAATATACTCCTCCCGATCCGGATGCTCCGTATACGTGGAAAGATCCAGGGTTCCCTTCCATCCCGCCAGCTTCGGCAGGATGTCATTGAGCGTAGAGATCTTCATTTCCATGTTATCATTCTGTCCCAGCGAGACCTTCAGCTCCCCGATTTGCAGTGTGGCATTGAGAAAATCATCATATTGTATACTGTCACATTGAATCTGATAGGAAGACAGGGCACCCGTCAGATTCAGGATATCATTGAAAACCGCCTTGTTCTTCACCGGCAGCGGCTGGTAAAGCACAATGGAGCCGAAGCCGAGTCCCGTGATCTTCGGTACACCCTCCAGACGCTCCCCCGTGGATTCCACGACGATGCCGTCCTTATCGAAGTACATGTGGCTGGACATGTAGTCCACATAGCCCACCACATTTTTCTCATAGACGATGACCTCAATGGAAAGGGGTGCCGTCCAGTGCAACTCATACTTCTCGATAAAAGGAAGGATCTTATGACTTTTGGTGCGTTCCCGCAAAAACTGATAAAAGGAATTGGTATCCCAGCGATCGGAAAACACCATCTGCAGTACTTGATCCTCCGTGTATCGGGTATTGCCAATGACCTTGTAGCGCTGAAAACGGGCGCTGGCCAAAATCACCGCAATCAGCAATATCATCACCAGGATGCCCATGCGAAGCAGCTTCCTGATTTTTTCTCTTTCTTCGTCGAAATACACGCTGCCTCCTTTTCCGAATGTTACGCCTTAATCCTCCTCAATCTGTCTGGACACTGAGAGACACATGCCGCATTCCATAAGCAACAAGATCAGGGACGAACCACCATAGCTCACGAAAGGCAGGGTAATGCCGGTATTCGGAATGGAATTGGTGGCCACCGCGATGTTCAGTATGGCCTGCAGTGAAATATGCACCATTACGCCGATGACCAGCATAGAGCCGAAAAGATCCTTGGCATTCTTGGCAATGTCATAGAGCCGATAGATGATGAAAGCGTAAATGAGGATCAGAGAAACTGCGCCAAAAAGCCCCAGCTCCTCACAGATGATGGTGAAGATCATGTCATTCTGGGCCTCCGGGATCAGAAACTTCTGAATGGATTCTCCCAGTCCCTTACCAAAGATACCGCCGGAGCCGATGGCATAGAGCCCCTGTATGGTCTGGTAGGTATCGTCAATGTAGTTGGTCGGATCCCGCCAGGCGAAGATTCGCGTCAGCTGATATTCCTGCAGAATATGAAATTTCGAAAACAGTCTGGCAATCGGATATGCACCGATATATCCCAGCACTGCAACAGCTGCTATAATCGCAAAAGGCCAGTATTTATCATTGGCAACAAACAGCATCACGCCGGCAATACCGACAATGATAAGTGCCGTAGAAAGATTGGAATGCGCCGTCACGATACCGGGAAGAAGGCCAACAAGAAACGCACAGAGCCAAGGCCTGAGTTTTTTCAACCTGTTCTGATACACCGTAATCAATGCTGCCAGAAAAATGATGACGCCGGCTTTCATAAATTCAGATGGCTGCACACGCACACCCAAAATAACAATCCAGCGCTTGGAACCGTGGGAGCTGAACCCGATAAAAAGAGTGACAACGATCGCAATCCAACAAGCAATGTAAATGAACGGGCTGGGCTTCAAAAGCCAATGATAGTCCCACGTGGAAATCCATAGCATCAGCAAAATACCGCCCCCGCCAAAGAGCATCTGCCGGTGCAGGTAGTACTGGGCATTGCTCAACTGGCTCTGGGCAGAATAGCTGGACGCTGAATACATCATCAGCATACCGAAACCCGTGATAAACAGCACCGCAAACAGGAGGCTGTAGTCAAAAAACTGTCTTTTACTTTCCCTTTTTTCCAAGCGCTTTCCTCCTTCGTCCCTGGCTTTCTGTCGTCATTATGAAAGTGCTCTCACGCAATCCTTGAAAATTCTGCCCCGCTCTTCATAGTTCGGGAACATACCCCAGCTGGCACAGGCCGGACTCAGCAATACATAATCGCCGACCTCTGCCGCCTGTGCACACTGCTCCACCGCATCCTTCATATCCTCGGCAAAGCTGATGTTCGTGAAGCCATGTTCCCGGGCGGTCTCCGCGATCTGCTCGCGGGTCTGTCCCAGCAGCACCAGCTTCTTCACTCTGCCGTCAAATTCCTTCACCCAGTCCGCAAAAGACACGTGCTTGTCATAACCGCCGCCGATCAGCAGCACCGGTCCCGGCATGGCCCGCAATGCCTGTACCGCCGCGTCCACGTTGGTGCCCTTGGAATCGTTGTAATACCGCACGCCCTCTCGCTCCCGCACAAACTCAATGCGGTGCTCCACGGGCTGGAAGGCCTTGCAGACCTGCACGATGGTCTCCATCGGCACACCCATGTGCAGCGTCACGCCGATGGCACACATCACATTTTCATAATTGTGCTTTCCGAGCAGTACCAGTTCATGCACATTAAAGAGGGTCTGATCCGCGCCGTCATGACGATAGTGGATCTCTTCATCCTTTACATACAGTCCCTCGGGAAGTTCCCGCACGCTGGAGAACCACAGCACCTTCGGCACGACAGCATTACCCTCTCCGAACTTCCGAAGCTCCGGATCCTCGTAATTAAGCACCACGTACTCCTCTGCCGTCTGGTTCTTCGTGATGGACTCCTTCACCGCAATGTAATTTTCCATTGTCTTGTGGCGGTCCAGATGATCCGGGGTAATGTTGGTGATGGCCGTTACCTGCGGATGGAAGGTCTCGGCGGTCTCCAGCTGAAAGGAGCTGACCTCCAGCACCGTCACCGAATCCGGCTGCATGTCGAGAGCCTCAGCGGTATAGGGATCCCCGATGTTGCCGAGGACATGCACATCCTGAAAATGCGCCCGGAGAATGGCACCGATGAGGGACACGGTGGTGGTCTTTCCGTTGGTGCCGGTCAGCGCACAGAGCGCGCCCTGTGCATTCCGGTAGGCCAGCTCCAGTTCACCCCAGATGGGAATACCGGCAGCCCGTACTTCCTCCACAAAAGGCTTGTCAAGGGGAATGCCCGGGCTCACCACACAATAGTCCACATCCGTAAGGCTCGCCGCCGGGAGTTCTCCCTTCAACAGGCGAATGTTGGCATCCGCTGCAAAATTCCCAAGAACTTTCGCATCCTCCAGCTCTGCATTGGAATCAAAGAGCAGCACGGCCTCTCCCTTTTTCAGAACCAGCTTCGCCGCTGCAATGCCGCTCTTTCCGGTTCCCAGTATCAGCACCTTTTTCTCAGCCATTTTTCTTTCCTTCTTTCTCTTCTCAGCGAATACCGGCAAAGGCCAGCATGCACAGAAGCAGTGTCACCGCTGTAAATACCGTCACGATCCGGGTTTCCGACCAGCCGCCCAGCTCAAAATGATGATGGATGGGGGCCATGCGGAAGATCCGCTTGCCGTGGGTTTTCTTGAAATACGTCACCTGAATGATCACCGACAACACCTCGATCAGATAAATGATCGCGAAGAAGGGGATAAACAGGGGAATGTTCATTTCCAGCGCCGCCGCCGACACAAAGCCGCCCAACGCAAGACTGCCGGTATCTCCCATGAAGAGCTTCGCCGGATAGCTGTTGAAGCAAAGAAAGCCCAGAAGGCTGCCCAGCACCGCACCGCAGACCGGTGCCAATGCGCCGCCCTCAAAATACAGGGACACAAGGCCCAGGAAAAGCGCAATCACTGCCGTTACCGAAGAACAAAGGCCATCCAGTCCGTCGGTGAAGTTACAGCCGTTGTCGGTGGCGGTCACAATGAAGAGCACTGCCGGAATGTACAAAATGCCGAGATTCAGGCGGATCTCCGTGAACGGAATCTGCATCTCACAGCTGTAGTCCGGGGACAAATAGAGATAGAAGGCAAACAGCAGGGTCAGCACCAGCTGACAGGCAAATTTCTGCTTCGGCTTGAAGCCCTCGGACTGATGCTTCACCACCTTCAGATAGTCATCCACAAAGCCCACCACGCCGAAGCCGATTGTCAGGAACAGCACCGGCAGGATGCGGGGCGACTTCAGAGAATACAGCAGTCCCACCACAAGAATCGTGATAATGAAGACTATGCCGCCCATGGTCGGTGTTCCCTGCTTCTTGAGATGCGCCTGGGGGCCGTCCTCCCGCACCTCCTGGCCAAATTTCAGCCGATGCAGAAGGGGGATTGCCTTCGGCAGCAGCAGCACCGCCAGCACGAAGCTCAGCAGTGATGCACCGATAAAATCAAAATACGATACGTTCATGTTTTACTCACCTGTACTCTCTTCTGTTGTTTGGACCATGCTCTCCTCTGCAGAGGACTCAGCATTGGGGGCCATCTCCGGGATATCGTCACCGCCGGAGGCCACGCTCTCCACGCTGATGGGCTCCGTCTCCCGGGTCTCGGTCTCGCTGTTGGCGTCGGTCTCTGCTGCACTTTCTGCGGCGGATGCCTGACTTCCCAGCGCCTCCGTACCGATGCCCTCCGCACTGTCGGAGAATCCCTTGTTGATGGAATTTTCCGGATCGGTTTCGCCCTGGGCCGGAATATTCAAGAACTGCAGGGCATCATTCATGATCTTCTGCTCAATCTTGATGGCAAAGGATGCCGTCGCCTGGGCCTCGCCCGGCAGATTGGGCTGATCCACGATCACATAGACCAGAACCTGGGGATCCTCGATGGGCGCAAAGCCACAGAAGGACACCAGATAGTTCTTGGCCGAACGGGGCAGCTTCTCCGCGGTTCCCGTTTTACCGCCCACATGATAACCCTGAATCTTGGCCAGCTTTCCGGTTCCGCCCTCTACCGTCTGGAACAGAGCCTCTTTCAGGAAATCCGCCGTGCTCTGGGATACCGTGGTGCGCAGCAGCTCGGGCTTCACCTCCTTGATGACGGTGCCCTTGCTGTTCAGAATCTCCTTCACCACATGCGGCCGGTAATAGGAGCCGCCGTTCAGTATGCTGCAGTAGGCACTGGCCATCTGGATCATGCTGACATTGAAGTTCTGGCCGAAGGAATTGGTGGCCAGTGTGGTCTTTCCCAAAGTATCTGCTGTATAGATAAGGCCTGTGGTGTCCGCCTCACCGGGAAGGTCAATGCCTGTCTTCTGGCCAAAACCGAAGAGCTGCTGGTATTTCACGAAATTCTCCTTGCCCAGGGCAAAGGCCGTGTTCATGAGATACACGTTGCAGGAGCGCATCAAAGCCTCTGTGGCATTCAGGGGACCGTCGCCGTCCCAGTTGTGGCACTTGATCCGCCAGGTATGAATGCCGTCATTCAACTCCACATAGCCTTCACAGACGAAGATCGTATCCTTCGTAATGGCACCGGTTTCCAATGCGGCCGCCACCGTAAAGGGTTTGAAAGTGGAGCCCGGCTCATAGGTGTCGGAGATGACGACATTACGCCAAACCTGATTCCAGGCCACCTGCTGACCGTAGGATTTGATCTCATCGTCCGTATAATACTTGGAAACATCTGCCTCGGTGATCTCCTCGGCATCCGGATTTTCCCGCTTGTAAACGCCCACGGCCTCCTTCCGGCCCAGTTCCATGAGATAGGCGTCCGTGTATACACTACTGTCCAGTTCTCGGGGATTGTTGAGGTCAAACTGGTTCGTGCTGCCCATGGCCAGGACCTCACCGGTCTTCGGATCCATGACGATGGCCGCCGCCACCTTCGAACCCACATCCTGGGTCTGCCACTCATTCAGATATTTTTCCACCGACATCTGAATGTTGGTGTTGATGGTGGTCTTCAGGCTGTTGCCGTCCGTCGCTTCCTTCAGCACCGACTGCAGCTTCGTGTCCTCATCAAGATACCCATACTCACGACCATCCGTGCCGGTCAATGTATCATTGTAGTACTGCTCCACACCACCGGTACCGCTGCTGCCGTCGCCGCTGGCAAAACCGATGACATTGCAGGCCAGGGAGCTGTAGGGATAGGTCCGCTTGTACTCTTCCTCGAACCAGACACCCTTGATGCGGCTGTTGTCTCCGCTCTTCGCATAGGCCTTGTTCTGCTCCTCCTGGTACTTGGTGAAGCCCGCCTTGTCATCATAGCTCAGCTGCTTCTGGTACTTGATATAGGACTTGTCCTTCTTCTCATCCAGCAACTGCCGAAGCTCCGTCGCATCATAGCCGAAGTAGTCCGCCAATCCCTGAATGGTGGCTTCCACGTAGCGTCCGTCGTCCCGGGAATAGATCACCTTCGGGTCCAGAATCAGGTTATAAACCTTGGTACTGGTGGCCAGAATCGTGCCGTTCCGGTCCATGATGTCCCCGCGCTTCGCCGGCAAGGTTCTGGAATCATAAGACGCCTGCCGCTGGGAAAGGACAATTTTGTTGTAGTCATCGTTATTGCTCTGCACCAGCTGGTAAATCACGGCTATAAGCGCAACGAAAGCCAGCATGATCACACTGAGTGTGATAGCCAGCTTCTTCTGCATATAAAGCGGCAGGATTCTCGCCCGCCGCTTTTTCCTATGTTTATCAGTTTTTTGGAATGTCCTCATACTGCCTTACGTACCCGCTTTCCGTCTTGCTGTAGGTAATTATCTGATCCTGATCTGCATATACCATACCCAGCTCCTGTGTTGCCACACGATAGACTTCATCCAGGTCGATAGAGGTGTCGATTGAGCTCTGGAGAGCATCATTCTCCGACTTCAGCTTCTCCAACGCTGTACTCTTCTTCTCAATGGAGGAAATATGGGTATTGATCTCTGTCTGCAGCTGAATGTAACTGAAGCAGAACCACAGCGTCACACCGGAAGCCACCAGCAGGGCTGCCAATGACAGTTTGTCAAGGCCCGTGCTCTTCCGGCGAAGTCGTCTCTGCTGTTCCTGATGGAGCTGTTCCAGCTCCTGCTGCTGCCGATGATAGGCCGCAAGCCGCGCCTCTCTGCTGCGGGACACCCGCCTCGGCAGAGTTCTTGCGGGTACCGTTTTACGCACGGTATTCCCGTCTACATATGTACGGCTTTTCGATCTTGCGTGCCTGGCCATAATACTCAATTCCCCTATTCCATGTGCTTCTCGAAGATGCGGAGCTTGGCGCTCTGGGATCTTCTGTTTTCAGAAAGCTCCTCTGCCGACGGCAGAATCGGCTTTCTGGTAATGACACGCCCCTTGGATTTCCGTCCACAGGTGCAGACCGGAAATTCCGGCGGACAAATGCAGGGCTTCTCCGCCGTTCTGAATTTATTCTTGACGATGCGATCCTCCAGCGAATGGAAGGTAATGACACAGAGGCGTCCGCCTTCGCGAAGATCATCAATCATCTGGTCCAATGTATTTTCCAGTACATCCAGCTCCCGATTCAGCTCAATACGAATGGCCTGGAAGGTGCGCTTGGCGGGATGCCCGGAGGTTGCCCGGATTCGCGCCGGAATCGCTCCCGAGATAATGTCGGCGAGCTCCAGTGTGCTCTCAATGCGCTTCTTCTGCCGGTAGGCCACGATGTGCTTTGCGATATTCTGCGCAAAACGATCCTCACCATAGTTTCGGATCATATGAAAAAGCTCCGCCTCACTGTAGTCGTTGACGATGTCTGCGGCCGTCACGGGATTTCTCTGATCCATCCGCATATCGAGCGGCGCATCCACACGATAGGAAAAGCCCCGGTCGCCCTCATCCAGCTGATAGCTGGAAACGCCGAGATCCAGATAGATGCCGTCCACCGCTTCGATGGAAAGCTCCTGAAGCACCTGGTGGAAGTTTTCGTAGTTGTTGCGCACAATGCTGACACGGTCACTATAATCCTGAAGCCGCGCCGTGGCCGCTTGGATCGCATCCGCATCCTGATCAATGCCGATGAGACGGCCACCTGCCGTCAGCTGCTTTGCCACCTCCAGCGCATGTCCGCCACCGCCCAGGGTGCCGTCCACGTAAATGCCGTCAGGCCGAATCTTCAATCCTTCTATGGTTTCCTGCAGCAGCACACTGTAATGTTGAAAGGTCAAATTCCCAGTCCCTCCATATCCTCGGCAAGCTCCAGAGAATCTGAGAAGTCATTTTCCTCTTCCCACTTCTCACTTGCCCAAATCTCGATATGATCACCGACACCCACCAGCGTGACATCCTTCTTCAGCTGAATTTTGTCCCGCAGCACCTGGGGAATCAGTATTCTTCCCTGCTTGTCCAGCTCACAGCTCACAGCGCTTCCTAAAAGAAAGCGCTTCAGCTTTCGCGCCTTCTGGTTGGTCATGGGCAGTGCATTCAGCTTGTTTTCCAGAACTTGCCATTCTGCAGGGGCATACATGGAGAGACAGCCGTCCAGAGAACTGGTAATCACAAACTCACCGTTCAGCTCGTCGCGAAACTTTACCGGGATAATCATTCGCCCCTTTGTATCCAAGTTGTGATGATATTCACCCGTAAACATCTCTTCGCTACCACTTTCTACCACTTTTTCCCACTCGTGCTATCATTATGCCTTTCGTGGGGGAAATCGTCAAGGCAAAATGGGAGATAAAATAGAAAAAGCTTGTATCTCTGCATAAGCGATGCAAAGATACAAGCTCTGGTTTTTTATTTTACGAATTCTTTTTTTCTATCGATTCTCCGGCAGCTCAGACATTGAAACGGAACAGCACCACATCACCGTCCTGCATCACATATTCCTTACCTTCCATACGGACCAGACCCTTTTCTCTGGCTGCAGACAGGCTGCCACAGTCCAGAAGATCCCGGTAATTCACCACCTCAGCCTTGATGAAGCCACGCTCGAAATCCGAGTGAATCTTGCCGGCAGCCTGCGGTGCCTTGGTGCCCTTCCGGATGGTCCAGGCTCTGGTCTCCTGCTCACCGGCGGTGAGGAAGGACATGAGTCCCAGAAGATCATAGGAAGCGCGCACAATCTTGTCGAGGCCGGACTCTGTCATGCCCATGGACTCCAGATACTCTGCCTTCTCCTCGTCCTCCAGCTCAGAGAGCTCCTGCTCGATCTGGGCACTGATGACGAATACGCCGGAACCGGAGGCCTCGGCATATTCCCGCACCTTGGCCACATAGGGATTGGATGCACCGTCATCCGCCACGCTCTCCTCGGCCACATTGCAGGCATAGATCACCGGCTTCCGGGTCAGAAGGTCCAGGCTGTCCAGGAACGCATTTTTATCCTCGTCTCCGGCATCATAGGTGATGGCCAGCTGATTGCTTTCCAGATGCTCGTGAAGGGCCTCCAGCTGTGCCATCTCTGCCTTGGCATCCTTGTCGTTGTTTGCCAGCTTCTTGGTCTTGGCCATACGACGCTCCAGCATCTCGAGGTCTGAGAAGATCAGCTCCAGATTGATGGTCTCGATGTCCCGGAGCGGATCCACGGAGCCGTCCACGTGAATGACATTGGGATCGTCGAAGCAGCGCACCACATGCACGATGGCATCGGTCTCCCGGATATTGGCCAGGAACTGGTTGCCCAGACCCTCACCCTTGGAAGCGCCCTTCACCAGTCCGGCGATGTCCACAAATTCGATCACTGCCGGGGTCAGCTTTGCTGAATGATACAGCTCTGCCAGAAGGGTAAGTCGCTCGTCCGGCACCGCCACCACGCCCACATTGGGATCAATGGTGCAGAAGGGATAGTTGGCTGACTCCGCTCCGGCCTTGGTGATGGCATTGAACAATGTTGACTTTCCCACGTTGGGAAGTCCGACGATACCTAATTTCATATCCTGAATTCTCCTTAATGCATTTTTGATAACTTACATCCCGTGATTATACCAGATTCTTTCTATTTTAGCACCTTTTCAAAGGAGAGATTTTGTAATAGGATATAGAAAGCCTTCGGAGGACTGCTGTCCTCCCTGTAACCACGAGTCTATGAGTATGAGGTGACCCATGAATTTTCTTGAAGAACGTATCGTTGAGGACGGTCAGATTCGTCCCGGAAACATCCTGAAGGTAGACAGTTTTCTGAATCATCAGTTGGACGTCGGTCTGCTGGATGAAATCGGAAAAAGCTTCTATGAGCGTTACAAGGATGCCGGCATTACCCGGATCCTCACCATCGAGGCCTCCGGCATCGCCATTGCCTGCATGACAGCCCGCTACTTCCAGGTACCGGTGGTTTTCGCTAAGAAATCCATGAGCAAGAATCTGGACGGCGATCTCTACACCTCCATGGTGCACTCCTATACCCACAACACAGACGCCACCGTGATTCTTTCCAAGAAGTACTTGAGCAGCAGTGACCGGGTGCTTCTGGTGGATGACTTCCTGGCCAACGGCAAGGCCATGCAGGGTCTCATCGACATCTGCGAGCAGGCCGGTGCCAGCGTAGCCGGTATCGGCATCGCCATTGAGAAGGGCTTCCAGGATGGCGGCGACTATCTCCGCAGCCGGGGCTATGATGTGGACAGCCTGGCCATTGTGGATTCCATGACCGACGACGGACAGATCAAGTTCAAATAAGAAAAAACAGAAGAGAAACAGGGGAGGCGCGATTTGCGCCTCCCCTGTTTCTTTTCTCAAAAGTCCCTCACTTCACAATCACCGTCAGCATATAAATATCCTCCGGGATATCTTCCGCGCGATGAAAAACCTGCTCCGTGGGCAGGCCGCAGTCGGCCACAGCATAAATCGGCCGGTCCGTCTTTTTGAGTACCTGCAAGAGTTCACCCAGAGCCTTTCCACTCTTCATGAAGACCCGGGTACCGGGCAGCGCCAGGGCTTCTTCCACCCGGGAAGGACCGGGGAAGATATGGATTTCCTCCTGCGCCTCTGCCAGTGCCATAGGAAAACGTCCGGCGCAGGCGGTAAAGGAGGGAATGCCATTCACCACAGAAACCGCGAAATGCTCCGCCTGGGCTCTGTCCTGCATATAGCAATAGGTGGAATAAACCAGCGGATCTCCGATCGTAAGGAAGGCCAGCGTCTGCTGTTCCGCCAGCATTTTCCGCACTTCGGTGTAAATCGCATCCAATTGCCGGTCCATCGCCTCCCTGTCCTTTGTCATTGGAAAATGGAAGCCGGTCCAGGGCTTTTCCTGCAGCGCCGGTAACGCCTGCACCGCAATCTGATAGGCCCGGCACTTTTCCCGGGTCTCGGCAGGAAGGATCAGCCGGTCACATGTCTGCAAGACACGCACGGCCTTCAACGTCAGGAGCTCCGGATCCCCGGGGCCCACGCCCACACCATAGAGGATGCCCGCATCTTTCTTCATTCTGCCGCGCCCTCCTTTACCGTCGCCCTTTTCCGCTTGCGAAGGCCGAAGACATTACCCAAAACCGCCACCAGCACGAGACAGAAGGACAGGGCCTGGGAAACCGCGATGTTGGTGCCCCAGAGCAGCAGGGAATCGGTCCGAAGGCCTTCGATGAAGAAGCGCCCCAAACCGTAGGCCCCGAGATAGCACAGCGCCACCTGGCCATCAAAGCGCTTCCGCCGGGACAAAAAGCAGAGGAAGGCGAAAACACAAAGGTTCCAGCAGCTCTCATAGAGGAAAGTGGGATGGACCTGAATATAGTCCACACCGCCCACATTGACCACATTGGCAAGCACGTCTGCATTCAGCATGTTCGGATTCACGATGGACTCCCTGATCCGCATGCAGAGCAGCGAATTCGTGAAGCCGCCAAAGGCCTCCGCATTGAAAAAGTTTCCCCAACGGCCGATGGCCTGGCCGAGGATCAGTCCCAGCACACCGCTGTCCGCCATGTCCCGGAAGCTGATCTTCCGGAGTCGCGTGAAGACGAGGCAGCTCAGAAAGGCGGTGATGACGCCGCCGTAGATGGCGAGGCCGCCCTGTCGGATGTTGATGATTTCTCCGAGATGCTGCGAATAGTAGCTCCATTCAAAGGCCACGTAGTAAATCCGGGCACCGATGATGGACAGGATAATGCCATAAATCGCAAAATCCTGGATGTCGTCCGCTTTCCGTCCCCGCCGCTGATAGTCAAAGCTCGCCACCAGGGTGCCGAGAAGCATGCCGATGCCGATGATGATGCCGTAATAGGCGATGCGGAAGCCAAAAATACTGACGGAATTCTTCAGGTGCGCAATGCCAATACCGAGATGCGGAAAGTAAATGTCGTAATTCTCCATAGGCCTCCCTTACTGCATGTCTTTGGAAAAGTCTGCGAAGAAGCAGGCATCCCCGAAACTAAAGAAGCGGTATCTTTCCTTCACCGCCTCTTCATAGGCATGGAGGATATGCTCCCGACCGGCAAAGGCAGAAACCAGCATCACCAGTGTGGACTCCGGCAGGTGGAAGTTCGTGATCAAAGCATCCATGGCCTTGAAGCGGTAGCCCGGGAAGATGAAAATATCGGTCCAGCCGGACTGGGCCGGGATGGTGCCGTCCTCCCGGGCCGCCGACTCGATGGTGCGGCAGGAAGTGGTGCCGGTGCAGATGATCCGGCCGCCGTTTCGCTTGCAGCGGTTGATCTTCTCAGCTTCCGCCTCGTCGATCATGTAGAACTCGGAGTGCATGTGATGCTCCTCCAGCTTCTCGGCCTTCACGGGACGGAAGGTACCGAGGCCCACATGCAAGGTCACATGGGCAATCTCCACACCCTTCTCCTCTGCCTTCCGCAGCAGCTCCTTCGTCCAGTGGAGGCCCGCGGTCGGTGCTGCCGCAGAACCATCATGCTCCGCATAAACGGTATTGTAGCGACTTCTGTCCTGCAGCTGGTGCGTGATATAGGGCGGCAAAGGCATTTCTCCAAGACGGTCCAGCACTTCTTCAAAAATGCCATCGTAGCTGAAGCGGATGATACGGTTGCCGTCGTCCACGGTCTCGATGATCTCACCCTTCAGAATCCCCTCGCCAAAATCCACGCGGGCACCATTCCGCATTTTCTTGCCGGGTTTCACAAGACACTCCCACTCGTCCTTCGTCTTCCGCTTGAGCAGCAGTACCTCCACATGGGCACCGGTCTCCTCCTTCACGCCATGAAGTCGGGCCGGAATCACCTTGGTGTCATTGATGACCAGGCAGTCCCCGGGATACAAATAGTCCACAATGTCGTAAAAATGCTTATGTCGGATTTCTCCGGTATTTTTATCCATCATCAAAAGCCGTGAGCTGGCCCGGTCCTCCAGGGGATCCTGGGCAATAAGCTCTTCCGGCAGATCAAACCAAAAGTCCTTTGTCTCCATCTATTTCTCTTCCTCTCCGTTATCCTTCAGCAAGGCCAGAAATTCTGCTTCTGTCAGTACCCGTACGCCGAGGCTCTGGGCCTTCACGAGCTTCGATCCCGCCGCCTCTCCGGCCACCACAAAGCTGGTCTTCTTGCTGACGCTGCCCGTTGCTGTGCCGCCATTGTCCGTGATCAGGGTCTCGATTTCCTTCCGGCCCAGGGTCGGCAGGGTACCGGTGACCACGATCCGAAGCCCTGCCAGCTTCGTACTGCCCTGCTTCTCCGTATCCACCGCCATGTTCACACCGGCATCTGCCATGCGCGTGAGCAATGCCTGGTTCTCCGGATTTCCAAAAAAGTCCAGGATGCAGTCCGCCGTGGTTTCTCCGATGTCCGGAATGGCGCTCAAGGCCTCCCGATCCGCTGCCGCCAGTGCCTCGATCGAAGGATAATGCCGGAGCAGCGTCCGGGCTGTGGATCTGCCCACATTCCGGATGGCCAGCCCCGTCAACAGTCGCTCCGGGGGATTGTCCTTCGATTTTTCAATCTCAGCCAGGAGCTTATCGGTATTCTTCTCTTTTCCGATGACGCCCTTCTCGATGAGCGCATCCCGGTGTTCCTTCAGGTTATAGATGTCCGCATAGCTATGCAGATAGCCATTCTGCACCAACGCATCCACCAGCGTTTCGCCCAGTCCCATGATGTTCATGGCATCCCGGGACGCAAAATACGCAATCGTGCGGGAAACCTGAGCCGGGCATCGGGGATTCACACAACGGATATCCGCCGTATCCTCCTCCCGGATCAACGGCTCACCGCAGATGGGGCAATGCTGCGGGGCCCGGTACACCTCTGCCGGTGCCTGCACGCAGCCGTTCAGCTTCGGGATGATCTCCCCACTTTTAAAGAGTCGATACTGCCCGCCGATGCCGATCTGCATCTCGGTAATGTAGTCCTGATTGTGTAGGGTCGCCCGGGACACACTGGTGCCGCAGAGTCTCGCCGGTTTTCCGGTTTCGCTGTCATGGAAAATGCCCGTGAAGGTCAGCTTTCCGGTTCTGCCCACATCCACAGAAATCTCATCCATGGTCACCACCCGTTCCTCCGGGGAATACTTATAGGCAATATGGCCGCTCTGGTACTTGCTGCTGCCGCTGAATTCCTCCCGCCATGCCGTGTGATCGATCTTCACCACGGCGCCATCAATGTCGTAGGGAAGACTGCCACGCCGCTCGCCAATGGCATCAATGGCCGCAAAGACCTCCTCCTTCGTCACACAGCGCTGGTGGTAAACCACCGGTACGCCCAGCGCCGCCAGCTGGTCCAGGGCTTCAGTATGGCTTTCCAGCAATGCCGTCGGGCCATCCTGTACATTGAATACAAGGAAGTCCAAGCCTCGCGCCTTTGTCACTGTCGGATCCAGCTGCCGCAGTGTACCGGCCGCGAGGTTCCGGGGATTTGCCGCCGGCCGCTTCCCCAAGGCCTCCATCTTTTCATTGAAGGCCTCGAAGGCGTCATGCTTCATATAGACCTCGCCCCGCAGCTCAAGATAAGCGCAGTTCAGCGCCAATGTCTTCGGCACCGCAGCGATCACTTCCGCGTTCTTCGTCACGTCCTCGCCGATATGACCATCTCCCCGGGTCTCCGCCAGCGAGAGCGCAAGTCCTTCTCCCTCGTCCAACGGGCCGAGCGCAAGCTTGGCTTTCGGGCGCCCGTTGGATGCCTTAGCGGCGAGCGTATCAGAGGCTTTGCCGCGGGCAAAGCCCTCTTTCGGCTGGTACCGCAGCGACATGCTGAGGCCGTCAATCTTTTCCTCCACAGAAAAGGCAGCCGAGGGATGCAGAGCCTGCACTCTGTCCATCCATTCCGCCACCTCTTCTTTTGTGAACACATCTTCAATAGAAAGCATCGGCACATTGTGGGTGACCTTTACCCCGGCCTCCCGCTTCGCCGTCCCGCCGATCTTCTGCGTCGGCGAATCATCGGTCACCAGCTCCGGATGTTCCCGCTCCATGGCCTTCAGCCGGAGCATCAGCTGATCGTACTCGTAGTCGCTGATCTCCGGACTGTCTTCATTGTAATAGCGGTTCATGTGGTACTCGATGGTCTGCTTCAGCTGCCCGTATTCTTTCCTGAAATCCTCCACTCTGCTTCCTTTCCTGCGGTTTCCTATGCCAATGTCTTCGGTTCTGCTGCAGGGACCACGCCTTCTTCTGCAGGCAGTCCCAATTCCTCAGTGGTGATTTCCCGGTACTCTCCCGGACGCAGGCCCTCCAGTCGCACGTTCATGATGCGGATACGCTTCAGCTTCTTCACGGTATAGCCAAGCTCCGCACACATCCGGCGGATCTGCCGGTTCATCCCCTGGGTCAGCACAATATGGAACTGATGATTTCTCTGCTTCGGAGGCAGCGCTCGGTTCTGCCAGACCTCGCAGGGCCGCGTCTTCACCTCCAGCTCCTTCAGGTAAACGCCATCTGCCAGTCGGTCCAGCACCATTTTGTTCAAGGGCTTGTCCACCGTCACCACATATTCCTTCTCATGCTGATACCGCGCCCGGTTGATCCGGTTCACCAGCTCTCCCTGATTGGTCATCAGAATCAGTCCCTCAGACTCCTTGTCCAGGCGTCCGATGGGATAGATCCGGACCGGATAATGGATGGCATCCACGATGTTCGGTGCCTTGTCCTTATCTGAGCTGGTGCAGACGATGCCGCGGGGCTTATAATAGGCCAGCAGCACCGGCGCCGGTTTGTCCTTTGCCGCACTTACGCTTTCTCCGTCAATTTCGATGGAGTCTGCCTCCGTCACCTGCTGTCCCATCTGAATGGGTGCGTGATTCACGGTGATCCGCCCCTCTGCAATCAGCTTGTCGGCCTCTCTGCGGGAACAGACGCCCAGCTCCGACAGCCGTTTATTGATTCTCATAGTTCTCCTTGTTCTCCTGTATCTGATACATGATCAGCACCGCATCGCTACATCGCTTCTCTACGCCACCAGAAAAATCTCAAATCACTTCGTCGAGCAATCTCAACTCAGCTTTATCCATTTTTCTGATGCTGTTTATTGCAGGTCCTGTCCTTCGATCACATCGCCACCCTGGGCCGGCGCATTGCCCGCCGTCTCGGCTGCGGTGCTGCTGTTGCTGCCCGGAGAAACCGCATTCGTACTCTGCTGTCCGGGATCACCGCCGGCCTCGATAACAGAACCGCTCTGCTGCGCCGTGGTTTCCTTACTGCTGTCCTTGGTGGTCTCCTTGCTGCTTTCCTTGGTCGTTTCCTTATTCGAATCCGACTTAGACTTACGGCTCTCGGTTTCCTTCTCTGCCTCTGTGGTGCTCTTCACCTTTTCTGTGCTGCTTTCCTTCGTCTCTGCCGCCGTGGTGGTTTCTGCCTCCGTGGCAACAGAAATCAGTGACACCTCAGAGTCAATGGCCGACTGATCCTCCTTATAGATACGGCCGGTCTGGAAGGCATCATAGATCACCGCCAAACGAGCATCCGAAGAAAGCGCCGCCAAAAGCTTCGAATCCTGGGAATTGATCAGCTCCTTCACCTCGTCGTGATTCTGGGTATACTCATTGACAAATCTCGTCTGCTCCGGCGACATGTTCTCCACCAGCTCAAACTCGTTCTGCTCGTTCACCCGGATATAACAATACATGATGGCCGGGGCCAGACTCTCCGCCCGCCGGAACTTCACATTGTAGGTCACAAATACCAGCTTGGAATTGTCCTCCAGTCCCTTCACCGCATAGAGCTTCAGATCCTGGTACTTTTCAATGTATCCGGCCTGGGTCTTCAGCTGACTCCGCAGCTGGGAAGCCTGCTCCTCGGTCTGGTTGCTGACACCACTCATCTGGTAGATGGTATCCACATCTGCGTTCAGTTTCGCCGTAAAGTAGCGGTTAAAGAAGTCCTCCAGCACATCGTCGTTGTACTCCTTCACCATGGTGTCTTCTTCGCTGGCGGTCTCGGTTTCTGCAGCGCTCTCTGCCGTCTCCGTCACTGCCGTGCTTTCCTCCACCGCTGCATTGGCATCCTCTGCGCTTACGCTGCCTGTGGTATGATCCAGAATGACGATCAAAAGCATTAAAATCAGGATCAATGCCGGTATGGCCAGAATACCCATATCTCGGCGACGATTCCGACGCCGCTGCCGCTCCATCTGCTGGCGTCTGCGTCGTTTTCTGTTTCTCTCTATGATATCCTCTGTGGTATGCTCCCGCAGGTGCTTCTCCACATCGTCTAAATCTTTGATTCGCTTATCCATCCTGTCTCACGCCTTTCGCGTTATAAAAATGTCCGTTTACCCAGGCGTCATGCACCATGGAGCCGTCCGCATTCATGCAGTAATACTTGCCGTCAATGATGTGCTCTCCCTGTGTATACATAATACCGTTTGCCGGATTCATATAGTACCAGACCTCGGAAATATTGTTCCAGCCCACAGCCATCTTTCCGTCTGCTGTGGTGAAATACCAGTTATTGCCTTCCTTAATCCAGCGGTTCCAGTCCATATATCCGTTTTCATTAAAATGATAAAAACTGCCGTCAATCTTCCGCCAGGAGCTCACCGGATAACTACCATCTTCATAGAGATACCAGCGGCCCTTTCCGTCATTCTGCCAGCCCAGCGCGGTGTAGGTATTCACCATGACTTTTTTAGAATTTACCGTCTGTGAAGAACTGCCATAGCCATTGCCGGAGCTGCCGTTTCCCTGGCTGCCGGAACTGGATGCCCCAGGTCCGCCGGACACATAGGTTCCGCCACTGGTGGGGGTAATGCTGTCTGCGCCGGGTCCCTTCTTGCTGCTCACGACACTGCTTCCGCTACTGCCGGAAATATCCTCACTGGTCACTGTCGCTGTATCCAGAGAAACGGCAGACCAGGCGGTATAGTTGTTGTTCACGTCCTTCGCCCGAACTCTGGCCTTATAATAGCCCTTGGCAGAGACCGTGAAGTCCCAGCTGTCTTCGTCCGCATCCACGGTCTTCTTCGTGCCGTAATTGCTGTAACCGCTGCCGTTTGTATTCTGCTTCACCAACTGCACCTCGATCTTATCCACACCGTCAAAGGAAGGATTGGTCCAGGATACCGTAATATCCCGCCCATTGCCGGAAACAGAAGGCGGCAGCATGGTCTCGCTGCGGCTGCCTGCCAGTGCCGGAACAGCCGTGATGGTCAGAAGAACCAGCAGCGCTAAAAATATGCGATTCAGATGCTTTTTCATCATATGTTTTCTCCTTTGTGTGCACTACACATAGTCCTTGGAATTATACCATGTAACACAGGGGAAATCAAACATGTGTCCGACCCACAGCAAGAAGGATTTTCGCGTATCTTGTCGACGAGAGATTCATAGGATGCACTTTCCTATGAATCAAAAAAGACTCTGCGTCAGCAGAGCCTTCTTGATTACCGTGTAGACTTTGTCTTTACTGCTTTTCCTTCAGTGCCGCTTCAATGGCGATGGCCAGCTGATCCGCACAGGATGTGCCTCTGCCGCGGCAGTCATTGCCCCGCAGAATCTCTGCAGCCCGAGCTGCATCTTGGCCCTCCAGAAGCTTGCCGATGGCCTGCAGGTTGCCATTGCAGCCCCCTGTAAAATGCACATTGTGCAGTTTTCCATCCTCCAGATCAAAATCAATCCCGCTGGCACAGACCATACGAGACGGCTTGTATGAAAATTCCTCCATATATATCTCCTTTCTCTATGACCACGGCGATTCTCCCTATCGCCGCGTCACACTGTTCAGCCAAGCTGCGCGTTCAGTTCCCGCAGCGCACCGAGGCAGCTGCCTGCGGAACCATCCTCATGATAGAGCTCGCCTTCTGTCACAAAATTGTATACATAAACATTGTCAATGGTGACCCTGCCGTTCACACTTTCAAAACGGATGCTGCCGGGGTTGCCGCTGACCGTGAAGCTTTCATTGTGCTTCTCCTGCACACTGAACACCCGGCTGGTGCCGTCTGCGGTCACCCTCACCTTGCCTTGACCGCCCAAGGTAAAGCGGATCGTGGTGCTGCGGCCATTCTGGGTACCGGCGCTGTCCGCGCAGCCCTGGGAAATGGCGTCTCCCTGCGTCAGCACAGCCACGTTGGTGCCGTCGATCTTTTTCACGCTGGCCTTACCTTCGAACTTCCAGCCTGATTTCTCCAGTGCAAACTGTGCATTAAACAGCTTGTTATTGCCGTAATCCCGATAGGTCCAGATGCCGTAGCCGTTGGTATAGGCCCGCAAAATACCGGCCGCATTCTGCAGAAATACCGGCTTCTCCGACGCAGCAAGCTGGGCATTTTTCTCATAGCCCGGGGTATTATCTGTGAAGAGCAGCTGCTCCACATAGATCTTTTTTCCCGCCGTCTGCTGCATATTGGCGAAGACGCTCTTCATGCTGGCAAGTGCTGTCCCGGCATCAAGCTTCTGCCCCTCCGCATCGTGTCCCATGGGAATGGCATACATGGCCGCAGTATAGCTGGCACCGGCAGCGCCGTAGGTGCTCTCGTGACTCACCGTCTCCGTTCCGTCGTTCATGTTGTTGACCCGGTCGTAATCCAGTCTCGCCTCATAGGACAGGTTGGGGAAATACTTCTGGCCGTCGCTGAGCAGCTGCATCAGAAAACTGTCATACCACTGGTACACCACCTTGCGGGCCTGGGATGCCCGATTCGGAAAGTAAATGTTTCCCTTGTTGAGGCTCTCATCATGGTACAGCGTCTGCAGTTCCTCCAGACTGTAGTGTGCCAGCGCAAAATCCGTATAGCCCGCGGCCTTCGCATAGCGGTAGCCCTCCGCATTGTTGCCGTACTTGGTGGCACCGGAGCTCATAAAGGTCCAAAAATCTTCCCAGGTCATGAAACCGCCGGCAAAGTTCTCATGCGCAGACGCCGCGGTGTAGACCTTCTTCAGATAAGAAAACCATTCGTTCCGTACCTGCTCATCAAAAGGAAGGCGATCCACTCGTGTGGTGGCTGCGGTACCCTCTGCATAGTCCCAAGTATAGCCCACGCGAAGAGAAACGGAAAGCCCCTGCGCAGCCGCTGCATCCATCACGCGATCCAGCTTTTCAAAAGCATAGCTGTTGTAGCTGCCGTCGCCGGGCTGAAATTCCCGCCAGGGGAGCACCAGGATAATGCTGTTGAAGCCGTCAGCATGGATCTGGGCCAGCTCGGCCTCCATATTGTCCGACTCACTGTTCCAGAAGTTACACACCCAATCATCGGAATAATAGGTAGCCGATTTCAGATAGCCGCTATCGGCCTTCACAAAGCCGCAGCAAAGCAGGAATATGAGGGAAAGCAACAAAACAGCAAGATATGTCGTTTTTCTCTTCATAAACACGATTTCTCCTTGATTTTATGACATTATTTGCATATGTCACCAATCATACGGATTTCGTCATGCTACGTCAACCGAATTTCTTAAGAAAATTGTAAAACATTGCTTATTTTCGGCACTACATCGCCGCAACACTGCACGACACTCTGCTTGAATTCAAAAATCCCGGCTGCTCGAAGAGCAGCCGGGATCTCAGTATTTACATACTGTTTAAAGAGAATTCTCTATTACTCGATGATAGATACAACTCTTCCGGAACCTACAGTTCTGCCGCCCTCACGGATAGCGAACTTAAGGCCTTCCTCCATAGCGATCGGATGGATCAGATCTACTTCCATCTCTGTGTTATCGCCAGGCATGCACATCTCTGTGCCTTCCGGAAGCATGCAGATACCAGTAACGTCAGTTGTTCTGAAATAGAACTGCGGACGATAGTTTGTGAAGAACGGAGTATGACGACCACCCTCGTCCTTTGTCAGGATGTAGACCTGAGCTGTAAACTTCTTGTGGCACTTTACAGAACCCGGCTTACAGATAACCTGACCTCTCTCGATCTGGTCACGGTTGATACCACGAAGGAGAAGACCAACGTTGTCACCAGCCATAGCCTCGTCAAGCTGCTTACGGAACATCTCGATACCAGTGATAACGGACTTCTCAGTCTCCTCAGAGATACCAACGATTTCAACTTCATCGGATACGTGCAGAACACCACGCTCTACTCTACCAGTAGCAACGGTTCCACGACCTGTGATGGTGAAGATATCCTCTACAGGCATCAGGAACGGCTTATCTGTCTCACGAGCCGGCTCAGGGATGTACTCATCAACTGCGTTCATGAGCTCCATGATCTTGTCACCCCACTCGCTGCTCGGATCGTTCAGAGCCTGAAGAGCGGAACCCTGGATAACGGGGATGTCATCGCCGGGGAACTCATACTCTGTCAGAAGGTCTCTAACCTCCATCTCAACCAGCTCAAGAAGCTCAGGATCGTCAACCATGTCGCACTTGTTCAGGAATACAACGATTGCCGGAACGCCTACCTGACGAGCAAGCAGGATGTGCTCTCTTGTCTGAGCCATAACACCGTCAGTTGCAGCAACTACCAGGATAGCACCATCCATCTGTGCAGCACCAGTGATCATGTTCTTTACATAGTCAGCGTGGCCCGGGCAGTCAACGTGAGCATAGTGACGCTTCTCAGTCTCGTACTCAACGTGAGCGGTATTGATGGTGATACCTCTCTCTCTCTCCTCCGGTGCCTTATCGATGTTAGCGAAGTCTGTAGCTGTGTTACCAGCAACGCGCTCTGCCAGAACCTTTGTGATAGCAGCGGTCAGAGTTGTTTTACCGTGGTCTACGTGTCCGATAGTACCGATGTTACAATGCGGCTTCGTTCTTTCAAAATGTGCCTTTGCCATTTTAAAATTCCTCCTGATGAAAAATGTAATACAACGAAAATCATGTCAAGCACCAACGCATGCCTCGGCATGCTTCGTGCAGTACACCACCGGGCTTCAGAAAATGAACCCAGTACTCATGATTTTAGCATTAGTTTATGTGTTTGACAAGCCTTTTATGCTCATCAAATGCCCTGGTTATGCACCAGGTTTTATGCATTATCCTGCGGACGCAGCAGCAACTTGCTTACCGTTTGTCCGCAGGATCGCCTTGACGGCTAAGTTTTTTACTTCTTCAGATCTGAGAGAACCTTGTCCTGAACGTTCTTCGGTGTCTTCTCGTAGTGATCAAAGAACATGGAGTAGTTTGCACGACCCTGTGTCTTTGAACGGAGATCTGTTGCATAGCCGAACATCTCAGCCAGCGGTACAAATCCATTGATCTGCTTGCCGGAAGGGATATCCTCCATGCTCTCGATACGACCACGGCGGGAGTTCACGTCACCGATAACGTTACCCATGTACTCCTCCGGGGTTACGATCTCAACCTTCATGATCGGCTCAAGCAGGATGGGATCAGCCTTCTGCATAGCTGCCTTGAAGGCCATGGAACCAGCGAACTCGAATGCACGCTCGTTGGAATCGACCTCGTGGTAAGATCCATCGTATACGTTGGCATGAACACCAAGTACCGGGAAGCCTGCCAGAACACCGCTGTTGGATGCCTCGCGGATACCCTTCTCGATAGCCGGGATGTACTCCTTCGGGATAGAACCACCGACAACAGTGGACTCGAACTTGAAGGTCTCCTCGCCGTTGGGATCCATCGGCTCGAACTTAACCTTACAATGTCCGTACATACCAGAACCACCGGACTGGTGAACGTACTTTCCTTCCACATCCACAGCCTTGGTATAGGTCTCCTTGTAAGCAACCTCAGGCGCGCCTACATTAGCCTCTACCTTGAACTCACGAAGCAGACGGTCAACGATGATCTCCAG
>CAVFNN010000002.1:0-150686 GCA_963623925.1 bacterium
AGCATTGAGGTGATGGTTACTAATCGGTCGAGGGCTTATCCAATAAGGTTTGGTTAAAGTTCGGATTAGAGATTTGTTGAACAAGATGTTGACAATTTCGGAGAATTCCATTATATTGCAGTATGTGGTTTGCACAAGGTAATTTGGCCCGGTGGCTCAGATGGTTAGAGCGCCGCCCTGTCACGGCGGAGGTCGTCGGTTCGATCCCGATCCGGGTCGTAGTGGAGAAGTTTGCATCAGGCAAACTTCGAAGCGATCTGACATGCATCGTAGATGCATGCTCGCCGCAGGCGAGTTCATCGAGAACTTCCAGTTCGAGATGAATCCTAGTGGAAGAATTTGCAGCAGGCAAATTCTGAAACGATCTGACATGTGCCCCGAAGGGGGACATGCTTTCCGAAGGAAAGTTCGTTGAGAGCTACAAGCTCGAAACGAATCCCTGTAGGAGTAACCAATAGAGTTGGTTACATTAGAAAGAAAATTTTAGAAAACTCAGTTGCGGATGTCTCCACCTTGAGTAGCAAATGACTTGCAAACTCAGTAGCGGATGCCCACCGTGAGAGGGTAAATGGTTACCAACTCAGCGGCGGATCTCAAATTCCTCACTGCGTTCGGAATTTTCGATCAGTATGACTCACGTCATACCGACCTAGTGATTCAGCACCTTATGAAAGCGAGCTTTCAACGGCGCTTCATCCCAGGTCGTTGCGCCGCTGAGTTTTTGCCGATATAGCTCAATAGGTAGAGCAACTGATTTGTAATCAGTAGGTTTTCGGTTCGAGTCCGAATATCGGCTCTGGATAAGCACTTGGTACTTCGGTATCAGGTGCTATTTTTTCAGGAGGAGATTATCTATGAGAAGTGACTTAGTTAAGCAGGGTGTCGAGAGAGCACCCCATCGTTCACTGTTCAAGGCATCCGGCTACACCAACGAGCAGATCCGGAAGCCGCTGATCGGCGTAGTAAATTCCTATACTGATCTGGTGCCCGGTCATATGCACCTGCAGCAGATCTCTCGTGCGGTGAAGGACGGTGTCCTCATGGCCGGCGGCACACCCTTTGAGTTCAACACCATTGCGGTTTGCGACGGTATTGCCATGGGACACAACGGCATGCACTTTTCACTGAGCTCCCGTGAGCTGATCGCCGATACCATCGAGTGTATGGCAACGGGTCACGAGCTGGATGCGCTGGTGTTCATCCCCAACTGCGATAAGATCGTTCCGGGCATGCTGCTGGCTGCTTGCCGTCTGAATCTGCCCTGTGTATTTGTTTCCGGCGGTCCCATGCTGTCCATCAACCAGCGTGATCTGAATACGGTATTCGAGGCCGTGGGTGCCCGGAAGGCCAACATGATCACAGACGCTGAGCTGGATGACATCGAAGGCTCTTCCTGCCCTACCTGCGGTTCCTGCTCCGGTATGTTTACCGCGAACTCCATGAACAGCCTCTGTGAGGTACTGGGTATGGCGCTTCCCGGAAACGGCACCATTCCGGCCGTTTACTCCGAGAGAATCCGTCTGGCAAAGCAGGCGGGCATGCAGGTTATGAAGGTGCTGGAGCAGAATATCCGACCGAAAGACATTATCACAGAAAAGTCTATTGAGAATGCCCTGACCACAGATATGGCACTGGGCTGCTCCACCAATACCGCACTGCATCTCCTGGCTGTGGCCCACGAGGCCGGTGTTCCCTTCGAGCTCAGAAAGATCAACGAGATTTCGGAGAAGACACCGAACCTCTGTCATCTGGCACCTGCCGGAAAGCATCACATGCAGGATCTGATGCAGGCAGGCGGCATTTATGCCGTGGTGAAGGAGCTGTCCGACCACGGTCTGATTCACACAGATTGCATGACTGTACTGGGCGAGACCATCGGTGAGGCCACAAAGAATTCTGTGGTACGGGATCCGGAGGTGATTCGTCCCTGGGACAATCCGTATCTGGCAACCGGCGGTCTGGCTGTTCTCTTCGGTAACATTGCCCCGAACGGCTCCATCGTGAAGCGTTCCGCTGTGGCACCGGAGATGATGGTGAACGAAGGAACTGCCAAGGTCTTCGATTCTGAGGAAGAGGCCATCGGTGCCATCTATGCCGGCAAGATCAAGCCCGGCGATGTGGTAGTGATCCGTTACGAGGGTCCGGCCGGCGGCCCCGGCATGCGTGAAATGCTGAGCCCCACCTCTGCCATCGCAGGTATGAAGTTGGATACCACTGTGGCACTGATCACGGACGGTCGTTTCTCCGGTGCCAGCCGTGGTGCAGCCATCGGTCATATTTCTCCGGAGGCCCAGGCGGGAGGCCCCATCGCCTATGTAAAGGATGGCGACCGGATCAAGATTGACATCCCGAACTACTCCATCGAGCTGCTGGTTTCCGAGGAGGAGATGGCAGAGCGGAAGAAGACCATGAAGGTACGCGAGCAGAGAGACCTGACCGGTTATCTGAAGCGCTATGCACGCTACGTGCAGTCTGCCGACAAGGGCGCTATCGTAGAATAAATGAATATAAAAACACCCCGGATCGCTTGATCCGGGGTGTTTCAGTTTATGTCATTTCGCAGCCTGATAACGAGCTGTCCAATAATGATTTACTTCAGCTCCGGTGACAGGGAGTTGATGAACTGCTGGGCCACACGGCCGGTGTAGCCGCCGCGGCGTACGGACCAGGTGTTGGCCTTGCGGATCAGTTCGTCCTCCGGCATGTCAATGCCGGCTTTTGCGGCCAGGCGCTTCACAATCTCGTGATACTCGTCGAAGGTGGGACGGGTATAGAGCACATTCAGGCCGAAGCGGTCCACCAGGGACAGCTTTTCCTCCATGGTGTCGGAGTGGTGCATGTCCTCGGAATGTTCCATGTCCTTCCGGTCGGAGAGATTTTCCTTGATGAGATGCCGCCGGTTGGAGGTGGCGTAGATCAGAATATTGTCCGGCTTGGTCTCGAAGCCACCTTCGATCACCGCCTTCAGGTACTTGTACTCAATTTCGAATTCCTCGAAGGAAAGGTCATCCATGTAAATGATGAACTTATAGTTCCGATTCTTCACCTGGGAGATGACATAGGAGAGATCCTTGAACTGGTGCTTGTAAATCTCGATCAGACGAAGACCCGCCGGATAGAATTCGTTGAGGGTGGCCTTCACCGTGGTGGACTTACCGGTACCGGCATCACCGTAGAGCAGGACGTTGTTGGCAGGCTTTCCCTCTACAAAAGCCCGGGTATTGTCGCTGACCTGCTGCTTCTGATACTCGTAGCCCACAAGGTCTGCATAATCTACCTGATCCAGGTTGTTGATGGGGATGAGCTCCGGTGTGCCGTCCTGACGATTCCGAATCCGGAAGGCCTTGTTGAGACCGAACATGCCGACACCGTAGTCTCTGTAGAAATGCGCCACCGCGTTGTGGACACCAGCGGCGTCCGGCTGGGCCAGCAGCTCTGCCGCGAGAGCATTGACGGCCTTCGAAATATAGCTGAAGTACATGCGCTCATGCTTCTGAATGGCCTGGTACTGCTGCAATACGGAGAAGCAGTCGATGGAGAGGGCGCTTTCCAGTGCGGAGAAATCGTAGTGCAGAAGCTCCCGGAGAAGCGCAAAATCGTGGTCGGCAAAGTGCATCGCGGAACCCGCCGACATTTCCCGCTTCTCGCTGACCAGCGCAAGGGGATTTTCGTCGGTCATGATCCGGAAGCTAATGTAGTCAGCCCAGAGGTTCTCGGTGAAGCCGTATGTTGTGGCAACTTCCATGATTTCGTGGATCTGGTCAAAGACCATGCCACGGAACGTGTCCTGATCCCCCTCCGGGATACCGAGTTCCAGCTCCTCCAGAACATCCGCCAGTGTGACCAGCACCGGATCCTCCTTCAGACTTTTGTATACAATGAGATTCTTCAGTAATCGCTTCATGGGTGCCTCCCTATATGGAAAATGATATGAAAAAAGCCCAAGGAACTGTCCAAGGGCTCTTTTCCTTCATGCCGCTGGCCGGACTTGAACCGGCACGGTTTCCCGCTTGATTTTGAGTCAAGTGCGTCTGCCATTCCGCCACAGCGGCGAAGCATGAATTTCAACTTGTTTAAGTTAACATAATCTGACAGTTTTTGCAAGCACTTCCTGCGGGAAAGAATGTGCTTTTTCTGTCGGTCCATGGTGAAGCGCAGAAAGCTATAGTCAAAGCAAGGCGGAAAATGCTATACTCAAACTATTTGAAGAGACGGAGACGGTGCCGTCATAAACGGAGGATGGGAGCATGACCTGTTTGGAAGCGCGAAAGTGCATATATGATTATCTGAACCATAATCTGGAGGATGAGCGCCTCAGAGGCTTCCTGGCCCATCTGGAAGAGTGCCCGGACTGCATGGAGGAGCTGCGCATCACCCATATGGTGTATTCTGGAGTGGCGAAGCTGGACAACGATGATGACAACTTGAATCTGGATCGGGAATTCCGGCGTACCCTGGAGCGCTCCCGCATGCATCTCCTGCGGCTGACAGGACTTCGCATTGCCCGCTACAGCATGGATACAGCCGTGTTCTGGGCACTGCTTTTTCTGCTCATCATGCAGCTGCGCCGATGGATGATCGGCTGAGCTTGAGATGAGGCAAGATAAGGATAAAGATAAAGAAGGAACGAAAGGAAGATACAAGGTGGCAGACGAGAAGCTTTTATTGATAGACGGACACTCGATTTTATCCCGGGCCTTTTATGGGGTGCCGGAGCTCAGCAATTCCAAGGGACAGCATATCAACGGCATTTTTGGCTTCGTGAACATTCTCTTGAAGATGCTGGAGGAGGAAGGCGCGGATCATCTCGCGGTAGCCTTTGATCTCCCGAAGCCCACCTTCCGACATCAGATGTTCGATGGCTACAAGGGCACCCGAAAGCCCATGCCGTCGGAGCTGTTGGAACAGGTACCTTTGGTGCAGACGCTTCTGCAGTGCATGCACATCCCCATTCTGACCCTGGAGGGCTACGAGGCGGACGACATCCTCGGCACCGTGGCGAAGCGGATGCAGGCGGCGGGACACGAGGTGACCATCGTTTCCGGCGACCGGGACCTTCTGCAGCTGGCGGACGCGCATATCCGGATTGCACTGCCGAAGACGGTGAAGGGACAGACGGAGACCACGCGCTATACACCGGCAGAGGTGGAGGCAGAGTGGGGTGTCACTCCGTTGGAGTTCATCGATCTGAAGGCACTGATGGGGGACAGCAGTGACAATATCCCCGGCGTGCCCGGCATGGGGCCGAAGACTGCCCAGTGGATCATCCAGCATTATCACAGTATCGAAAATGCCTATGCCCATGCGGACGATCCGGATTTCAAGGTACCGCGGAAGCCGAAGGCTGCCCAGATGCTGAAGGAAAACTGGGACAATGCCGTGCTTTCGAAAACCTTGGCCACGATCAACACAGAGGCGCCGCTGGACTTTTCCTTTGAAGATGCGGCAGTGACGGATCTTTTCAATGCCGATGCGCGGAAGCTGTTGGGGGAGTTGGAGCTTCGTTCGCTGCTCAAGCGTTTTGAGGAATCCAATGTCGGCGCGCCGGAGGAAGCGGCGGGGCTGGACATTTCCGTCTGCCGGGACTGTACGGATCCCTATATGGCCCGCATTGTCTTTAAGGATGCCATGAATGCCGGAAAGGCAGGTTTTGTGCTGCGGCAGGAAGGTCTGTATTTCGCCCTGTCCGGTGAGCGGCTGTATTTCATGCATGACTTTGACTATGTGTCTGAGCTGTCGGCCCTCTTCGGGAAATGTACATTGTATACCATGGACCTGAAGCGGCAGCTGCATCTTTGGCTTCTGCCGGAAAATGCCGGGATCGAAGACATTTCCCTGGCAGCCTATCTCGTGAATCCACTGAGCGGCAGCTATGACTATGTGGCACTGGCCCAGACCTACCTTTCTGTGACTTTGCCGGAGGAGAAGAAAGAGGATCGCGATTCCGAAAGATCAGCGGCGGTATATACTGCGCTGGTGGCACTGCTGGCCGGGGAAGCTGTACTTTCCAGACTGCAGGAACTGGAAATGGAGACACTGTACCGGGAAATCGAATTGCCGCTGATCTATACCCTTTATGAAATGGAAGAGGCGGGGGTTCTCGTGGACCGGGATGCTTTGCTTTCCTACGGTGTTGAGCTGCGGGAGGGCATAGGGGTCCTGCAGGAGAAGATTTATGCCGCCTGTGGTGAGGAATTCAATATCAATTCCCCGCAGCAGCTGGGAAAAATTCTTTTTGAGAAGCTGGGGCTGCCCGGTGGAAAAAAGACCAAAACTGGCTATTCCACGGCGGCGGATGTGCTGGAGAAGCTCTCGGAGGAGTATGCCGTGGTGGATGATATCCTCCAGTACCGGACCCTCAGTAAGCTGAATTCCACCTATGCGGAGGGACTCCTGAACTTTATTTCGACGGATGGTAGAATCCACGGTACCTTCAACCAGATGGTGACAGCCACGGGGCGGCTTTCCTCCACGGATCCGAATCTGCAGAACATTCCGATCCGCACAGAGCTGGGTCGTCGTTTCCGCCGGGTATTTATTCCGCAGGACGGCTGTGTTTTCCTGGATGCGGATTACTCCCAGGTAGAGCTTCGTATTCTGGCCTCCCTCAGCGGAGATGAGCAGCTGATTGCAGCCTATCAGCATGCCGATGATATTCATGCGGTGACGGCTTCGCAGGTCTTCCATGTGCCTCTTTCTGAGGTGACACCGCAGCTCAGAAGAAACGCCAAGGCGGTCAACTTCGGCATTGTCTACGGCATTTCCGCCTTCGGTTTGTCTGAGGACCTCAGCATTTCCCGGAAGGAGGCGAAGTCCTATATTGATCGCTACTTCGAGACCTATCCGGGGGTGAAGTCTTATCTGGACGGGGAAGTGGACTATGCCCGGGAGCATGGTTATGTGAAAACCATTTTCGGACGGCGGCGGCCGATCCCTGAAATCCATGCTTCGAATTTCATGCGTCGGAGCTTCGGCGAGCGTGTGGCCATGAATTCGCCCATACAGGGTGCGGCGGCAGATATTATGAAAAAAGCCATGAATGAAGTGCGTGCGGCACTGAAGGCAGAAGGGTTGAAGGCCCGCATCGTTCTGCAGGTGCACGATGAGCTGCTGCTGGAGGTGCCGGAGGCGGAGGCAGATCGCGTAGAGAAGCTTCTGACGGAGAAAATGCAGCAGGCGGTGCAGCTGCGGGTAGAGCTCGTGGCAGATGCCAAGCGGGGCAGAAACTGGGAGGAAGCACATTAAATGGCAGAGATCAAGGCCACGGATATTATGCATATCGGCTTCCTGAAGAAGGAGAAGTTCAGCGGTTCCGCGGAGGGCATGCGCTACCGCATGGAAAAGTACAGTTTCGAGGTGCCGGATCCGGCTGCCGCGGAGAATGCCGCAGCGCCGACAGAAGAAGGCGAGGCTACCGTGCCCACCAAAACCGAGACGGTGCTGCGCGTTACGGTCTGGCCGGAGCCTTTCTGTTATGAAAAAACACCGGCGGAGGTGAAGACCGTCCAGGATTTTCCCTTCACGGAGGATGGCGTAGAGAGTGCGCGGCAGTGGCTCAATGAAAAGCGGCAGGGAGAGAAGTGGGAGCAGCTGCGGCTGCCCTGGCAGAATCCGGGCCAGCTATAGAAAAAGGAAAGAGAAGGCAAATTGCATGGTGATCGGTGTCATCGGTGGCGTGGGTGCCGGGAAAAGTACGGTACTGGAAACGCTGCGGCAGAACTATGATTTTCAGGTTTATCGGACTGACGATATGGCGAAGCAGCTCTATCGCAAGGGCAGCCCTATTTTTGCTGCGCTCACAGAGCTGTTGGGCGAGGAGATCCTGACTTCGGATGGAGAAGGGCTTCAGCTTGCCGCATTGGCGACGCGTCTCTACAATGAGCCGACTTTGCGGAAAAAACTGGAAAATATCGTGCATCCCGCTGTCTGGCAAGATGTGCATCATCTGGCGCGGAAAGCCAAAAAGGAAGAAATCCGGATTGTCGTGGAGACAGCATTACCCAAGCAGAGCTTTCTGGCAGACTGTGATGAGGTCTGGTTTGTGTATACCGAGCGGGAAACGCGGATTCAGCGCCTGATGGAGAGTCGTGGCTATAGCCGGGAAAGGGCGGAAAGTATCATTGCGGCACAGCCGGAAGATGATGATTATGCGGCACTTTCTGATTTTGTGATCAACAATTCATTTACGGAAGAGGAAACAGGGAATGAGATTTACGAGCATTGCAAGTGGCTCCAGCGGTAATGTCAGCTATATCGGCACGGAAGATACCCACATTCTGGTGGATGCAGGGATTACCATGAAGGCCATCAATGCGGGGCTTGCTTCCCTTTCTCTGTCGCTCGCTGACATTTCCGCCATCTTCATCACCCATGAGCACATTGATCATATCCGGGCATTGGGCACGATTTCCCGGAAATACGCGATTCCCATGTACGGAACGCTGGAGACGCTGCGAGAGGTACTGCTGACAAAGAGTCTGGGATTGGTGGACCGGGAACTGCTGCATCCCATCTTGCCGGACCAGAAGCTTACGGTGGGGGATCTTTCGGTGTTGCCCTTTTCCATTGATCATGATGCCGCTAATCCCTGTGCCTATCGCATTGAGGACGGGAAGCATCGGGTGGCGGTAGCCACGGACCTCGGGCACTTTGACGCCTATATCTGCGAGCATCTGCAGCAATTGGATGCCATGCTGGTGGAGGCCAATCACGATCTCCGGATGCTGGAGACGGGACCCTATCCGCTGACGCTGAAGCGCCGCATTCTTTCGGACCATGGGCATCTTTCCAATAACAATGCGGGAAAAATGCTGAATGAAATATTGCATGACGGGATCAAGCACATTTTCCTCGGGCATCTCAGTAAGGAAAACAATCTGCCGGAGCTGGCCCTCCGCACGGTGCAGTCCGAGATCGAGGCGGCAGACAATGCTTACCACGGCGATGACTTTGCTATCACAGTGGCCAGCCGGAGTCATATTTCGGAACTCGTGGAGCTGTAGCTGGGCATAAAGTGCTTTTTCTCGTGCATGCCTTGCCATGCTATTCATTTTGGAATATACTGTTGAGAAATTTCACACTGTGCAGTGCTGATTCAGCCGCGCAGAAGACATTACACCGCAAGGAGGAGCTATGAAGAAGGCGATTATCACGGTTGTAGGTAAGGATTCAGTAGGCATCATTGCGAAGGTTTGTACCTTCCTGTCAGAGAAGAATGTAAACATTCTGGACATTTCCCAGACCATCACAGGGGGCTATTTTAATATGATGATGATTGTGGATGTTTCCAAGGCTGCCGAAAGCACAGAGGAAACCGCAGCAGCACTGGAGAAACTTGGCAACGAAATCGGTGTGGTCATCAAGCTGCAGCTGGAAGAGATTTTCACCATGATGCATCGGATCTGACGGAGGTGGCGTAGAATGGCAGGATTAGACATCAATTCTTTAGAGGTTCTCGAAACCAACAACATGATCGAGCACAACAATCTGGATGTGCGGACCATCACCATGGGCATCAGCCTCCTGGACTGCAGTGCGCCGGATGTGGATACCTTCTGCGAAAAGATCTATGAGAAGATCACCAGGCTGGCAAAGGATCTGGTTTCTACTGGTGAGAAGATTTCCAGAGAGTACGGCATTCCCATTGTGAACAAGCGCATCTCTGTGACACCCATCGCCATTGCGGGGGCAGGGGCCTGCAAGTCTGTGGATGACTTTGTGAAGGTGGCGCATACACTGGATGACGCGGCAGCAGCCGTGGGCGTCAACTTCCTGGGTGGCTTTTCAGCCATCTGCCAGAAGGGCATGAGCACCGCGGATGAGCTTCTGATCCGGGCGCTTCCCCGGGCCTTGGCAGAGACCAACATTGTCTGCGCTTCGGTGAATCTGGCTTCCACCAAGACCGGCATCAATATGGATGCGGTGCGGTTGATGGGCGAGGTGATCAAGGAGGCAGCATACCTTACGAGAGATACCGACAGCAGTGCCTGCTCCAAGCTGGTGGTGTTCTGCAATGCCCCGGATGACAACCCCTTCATGGCCGGTGCCTTCCACGGCGTTTCCGAGGCAGATTGCGTGTTGAACCTGGGTGTTTCCGGCCCCGGCGTGGTGCGTGATGCCCTGAAGCATGCGGCCGGTATGAACTTCGAGGAGCTTTCCGAGACCATCAAGAAGACCGCGTTCAAGATCACAAGAGTGGGACAGCTGGTGGCCAAGGAAGCATCCCGTTTGCTGAACGTTCCCTTCGGCATCATTGACCTGTCTCTGGCACCGACACCGGCCATCGGTGACTCCGTGGCGGATATTCTGGAGGCTATGGGACTGGAAAGAGCCGGTGCGCCGGGTACCACGGCAGCCCTGGCGATGCTGAATGACCAGGTGAAGAAGGGTGGCATCATGGCCTCCAGCTCTGTGGGTGGTCTGTCCGGCGCTTTCATTCCGGTTTCCGAGGACCAGGGTATGATCAATGCGGTAGAGGACGGTGCTCTGACCATTGAGAAGCTGGAAGCCATGACCTGTGTTTGCTCTGTGGGTCTGGATATGATTGCCATTCCGGGAGATACTTCCGCAGCTACCATTTCCGGTATGATCGCAGATGAGGCGGCCCTCGGTATGGTGAACCAGAAGACCACCGCTGTGCGTGTGATTCCGGCTTATGGCAAGAAGGAGGGCGACACCGTGGACTTCGGCGGACTCCTTGGTCATGCACCGGTGATGAAGATCAATACCTTCTCCTGCGAGCGTTTTGTGAGACGGACCGGACGCATCCCTGCGCCGATTCACTCCTTCAAGAACTAAGGATGTATCAGGGAAAACGGGTTGTCGGGATTGTGGCAGAATTCAATCCCTTTCATGACGGACATGCCTATTTGCTAAAAGTCGCCAGAGAACGCTTCGGTGCGGCATATGTGGTGATCGCCATGTCCGGAGATTTTGTGCAGCGGGGAGAGCCGGCGATTTTCTCAAAGTATGCGCGGACCCGGACGGCTCTTGAGGGCGGCGCAGATCTGGTGCTGCAGCTGCCGGTGATGTTTTCTACGGCGGCGGCAGAGGATTTTGCCGCGGCTGCCGTGGCCCTTCTGAACCGGACGGGCCTCTGCGATTTTCTGCTTTTTGGTTCAGAAAGCGGGGAGCTTTCGTCGCTGCAGCGCATGGCAGACTTTTTGTCAGAGGAAAGACAGTGTCCGACGAATGAAGTGCCGGAGAACGCAGAAATTTGCCGTTTTCGGCAGCAGCTGCGGCAGGGACAGGCGGAGGGACTGAGCTTCCCCCGGGCCCGGGCCGCGGCGCTTTCGGCGGTGCTGGAGTTGCCTGGGGATTTCCAGTCTAACGATGTGCTGGGGATTGAGTACCTGAAGGCCCTGCGGCAGCAGAAGTCTACGATGGTTCCGCAGCTGATTTCCCGGGAGCGAAACTTTCGGAGTGCCCACAGCATTCGCAGGGAAATGCTGGCGGCGCAGGATGAAACGGCCGGTTGCGAAAAGTATCGGCAGCTCGATGATTATTCGGATATGCTTTCCTATCAGCTTTTACGGCTGCAGCGGGAAGGGATATCCTTTTCTGCTTTTCAGGATGTGTCGGAGGAGCTGGCCCGCGCCATAGAGCGGCAGAGCCGGGAGAAACATCCCTTTTCTGAACGCATTGAGATTCTGAAGACGAAAAATCTTACCCATGCCAGAATCAGCAGAGCACTGCTGCATATCCTGCTGGAAATCCGCAAGGTGGACTATGAGAAGACGAAGGCAGCGGGATTTGTGCCTTGTTTCCGGGTATTGGGTGTGTCCCGGGCGGGACGGGAGCTGCTGTCGAAGTTGTCGGAGCCGTTGATGATTTCCCCGGCAAAGGCCCTGCAGCAGTGGCCGGAATTGACGGAAGATCCGTCGATTCGATCGGATTTCTTTGCATCCGCTCTGTGGCAGCAGCTTTCGGCGCGTCCGCGCAATGATTTCACTGAAAAGTTGATTGTTTTGTGAGGATTTTTTGGTTATAGTATACATCAGTAGGAGGTATTCGGCATGAAATTGATTTACGCAATCATACGGAACGAAAATGAGGATGATGTGGTATCCGCGCTGATGAAGGAACGCTTTCAGGTGACAAAGCTGGCCACCACCGGCGGCTTTCTGCGGAAGGGCAATACCACACTGATGATTGCCACAGAGGATAGTCTCGTGGACGGCTGCATTGCACTGATCAAGCAGCAGTGCGGCAAACGGCAGAAGATCACGGTGAATATGCCCTATATGTCCGGCACAACGATGATGAATTACAGCACCATGCCCATGAACGTGGAAATCGGCGGAGCCACCATCATGGTTGTGAATCTGGAGCGCTTTGAAAAGGAGTAAGCCGGGTTTGCATTGAAAAAGATGCATGGAAAGCGCTTACGCACATCTTGCGGACGGTTTGGAATCGAGTATAATATTTCTGCATGAAGTATTGTATACAAACTTCTGCGGCTTGCCGCAGGAGATCAATAATTCTTATTTAAATGAGAGGAGAAACACCAATGGCATTTATTGACAAGGTCAAGGAAAGAGCAAGATCCAACAAGAAGACTATCGTTCTTCCGGAGTCAATGGACAAGAGAACTTACGAGGCTGCTGAGAAGATTCTGAAGGAGGATATCGCGAACATCGTGATCATTGGTACTCCGGAGGAGATCGAGAAGTACGGCCAGGGCTATGATATCTCCGGTGCCACCATTGTGGATCCGTTCAACGATCCGAACAAGCAGAAGTACATCGACAAGTTCGTTGAGCTGAGAGCAAAGAAGGGTGTAACTCCGGAGCAGGCTCAGGAGCAGATGGAGAAGGATTATATGTACTATGCCTGCCTGATGTGCAAGTGTGGTGATGCAGATGGTGCCGTATCCGGCGCTTGCCACTCCACCGGAAACACCATCAGACCGGCTCTGCAGCTGCTGAAGACAAAGCCGGGCATCGGTTCTGTTTCCGGATTCTTCCTGATGGAGGTTGCGGATTGTGAGTACGGCGAGAACGGTCTGTTCGTATTTGCTGACTGTGCTGTAAATACAGATTTCGATTCCAACAAGCTGGCTGAGATCGCAGGCCTTTCTGCTGAGAGCTTCCAGATGCTGGTTGGCGCTGAGCCGAAGGTGGCTATGCTTTCCTACTCTTCCAAGGGTTCTGCAAAGCACGACGATGTGACAAAGGTTGCTGAGGCCGTAAAGATTGCACATGAGAGATTCCCTGAGCTGGCACTGGACGGCGAGCTGCAGCTGGATGCTGCGCTGGTTCCGTCAGTGGGCGAGTCCAAGGCACCGGGAAGCCCGGTGGCAGGACATGCCAACACACTGGTATTCCCGTCCCTTGAGGCCGGCAACATTGGCTACAAGCTGGTACAGAGACTGGCAAAGGCCGGCGCTTACGGCCCGGTTCTCCAGGGTCTGTCTATGCCCGTAAATGACCTGTCCAGAGGCTGCTTCGCTGACGATATCGTAGGCGTGGTTGCCATCACAGCTGTACAGGCACAGCAGAACGGCTGATTTCGGTGAGGGATGTGAAAACGGCTCGCTGAGAGTCTGAAGCCCCGCACATGCTGCGGGGCCTTTCCATGAAAAAGTTTAAATAAAGGAGATAAAGTTTCATGAAAATTCTGGTAGTAAACTGCGGTTCTTCCTCTCTGAAGTATCAGCTGATCGATATGGAGGATGAGTCTGTACTGGCAAAGGGTCTCGTAGAGAGAATCGGTATCGACGGCAGCAAGCTGACACACAAGGCATCCGGCAAGGAGGATTTCGTTGTGGAGACAGCGGTTCCGGATCACTCCGTTGCGGTTAAGCTGGTATTCGATGCCCTGACTGATGCAGAGCATGGTGTGGTAAAGTCCGTAGACGAGATCGGTGCCATCGGACATCGTGTGCTCCATGCAGGTACACAGATCACAGAGTCCTGCGTTGTGGATGAGCGCGTGAAGGAAATCGTGCGTTCCTGCTTCGACCTCGGCCCTCTGCACAATCCGGCAAACCTCATGGGCATCGAGGCCTGCGAGAAGGTTGTTCCGGGCAAGAAGAACGTGGCTGTATTCGATACCACCTTTGGTATGACTCTGCCGGAGAAGGCTTACTACTACGCTATCCCCACAGAGTACTACGAGAAGTACGGCATCCGTCGTTACGGCTTCCACGGCACCTCTCACGGCTACGTATCCAAGGAGACCATCCGTTTCGGTAACCTGGACCCTGAGAAGGCAAAGGTAATCGTTTGCCACTTGGGCAACGGTGCTTCCATTTCCGCTTCCATCGGCGGCAAGGGCGTAGATACTTCCATGGGTCTTACTCCGCTGGAGGGCCTGATCATGGGTACCCGTTCCGGTGATATCGATGCTGCAACCGTTCAGTTCATCTGCAACCATGAGAACAAGACTGTGGATGAGGTGCTGAACATCCTCAACAAGAAGTCCGGTGTGCTGGGTCTGTCCGGCGTATCCTCTGACTTCCGTGATGTAGAGAAGGCTGCAGAGGAAGGCAATCACATGGCTGAGGTTGCACTGGAGGCTTTCCGTTACAGAGTGGCTAAGTACATCGGTTCCTATGCAGCAGCGATGAACGGTGTGGATGCCATCGCCTTCACTGCCGGTGTTGGTGAGAACGACAAGAAGACCAGAAAGCTCGTTGTAGAAGAGTACCTTGGCTTCCTGGGCGCAAAGATCGATGATGAGAGAAACGACGTGCGCGGTGAGGAGAGACTGATCTCTGCAGACGACTCCAAGGTGAAGATCTTCCTGATCCCCACCAATGAGGAGCTGGCTATCGCAAGAGACACGCTGAGACTGGTAGAAGCGTAAGTTTGCGATGCTGTCAAAAAGTGCTTGCATTTCCTGTGGAAATGTAGTATTGTTTATCGAGTGCGCAGCGCACGAAAATCTTTTGGGCGCTGTGTATGCCGAATATAAAAATCAAAACCGTTTGGATATAAGGCCCGGTATGACGAAGGAGGTGTAAGTATGTCAATTTGTCCTAAGAATAAATCTTCAAAGGCACATAGAGATAGCAGAAGAGCTAACTGGAAGATGGGTGCTATGAACCTGGTAAAGTGTTCCAAGTGCGGTGCGCTTGTTATGCCTCACAGAGTCTGCAAGGCATGCGGTTCTTACAATAAGCGTGAGATCGTTAAGGTTGAGGACTAATCCTGAACAGTATATGTGACGAGAGAAGAGACGTTCACTTCGGTGGGCGTCTCTTTTTGCGTTTTCTGCTTGCAGTGCATCTGCGAATTGTGAGAACTTAAAAAATATTATGAAAAAAATTTTCAGGATTTGACCTATACATATTGCGCCAGATAAGACCGATTCCCAAAATAAGTTGCGAAAATTCGATAAAGTGGTATAATGTCCCTGTCATACAGGCGAAAATACGAGGTAAAATATGAAAAAGATTTTTACGCTTGTACGGATTGTCTGTCTCACACTGCTGACTTGTCTTTTACTGGCGGGCTGTGGCAAGCATATGCTTGTCTACCATGTCAACAAATCCAGTGAGCTTCAGGAATATGAGTCGGAGCTCGCGGAGGAGTCTCTGGCGGAGGAATCCATTGCGGAAGCCTCCCGGGAGGCGGAAGAGGCGAAGGCTGCAGCGCAGAAAGCAGCTGAGGAGAAAAGCTTCTCCAAGAAAGAAATCAGCCGGGAAAAAACAAAGGTAAAGGGCATTTACCTGACGGACTCCACAGCGGGATCGGACCGCATGGAGGAGATCATTTCGCATATTGATGAGACAGAACTGAATGCTGTGGTGATCGATGTCAAGAACGACGAAGGAAAGTTGGCCTTGGCATTGGATTCAGAAAAGTTGCAGACGCTGGGCGCTTCGGCGGGAACCATCAAGGACCTGCCGGCGCTGGTTCGTGAGCTGCATGACCACGGCATTTACACGATAGCCAGAATTGTCTGCTTCCGGGATCCGCATATGGCGGAAATTCGACAGGATCTGATGGAGCAGAAGGCGGATGGGACATTGTTTTATGACCATTCCGACATGAGCTGGGTAAATCCGTACAAGCAGGAGTATTGGGAATATCTGGATGCGGTGGCAGAGGGCTGCGCAGAGGCCGGCTTTGATGAAATACAGCTGGACTATGTGCGCTTCTGCACAGAGAAGGGCATGCAGTCGGTGGTGCATGCGGATGCAGACTGTGGAAAAACGGAGATCATCACCGAATTTGTGCAGTTCATGTCCGATAGAATGGCGGAATATGGCGTGTTCATGTCCACGGATGTTTTCGGTACCATCATCGATTCCTACGAAGATGCAGAGGCGGTGGGACAGGATTACGGGGAAATGTCGGCGGCGGCAGACTACATGTGTCCCATGATTTATCCGTCGCACTACGGTGACGGAAGCTTTGGCATAGCCCATCCGGATCTGGAACCCTATCGTACCATCAAAAGCGCCATGGAGAGTTCAGCGAAGGCATTGCAGAAGGCCGGAAAAGAGGTACCGCAGGCGGTGGTGCGGCCCTGGCTGCAGGGCTTCACGGCTAGCTATCTGGAGGAGCATCGGGAATATGACGCGGACGCCATCCGGGAACAGATCCAGGCGGTCTACGACAGCGGCGGCGAAGAGTGGCTGATCTGGAATGCGGCCAATCGTTATGATTGGACGGCATTCCAGAAAACAGAATCGTGAGCAAATAAGCAGAGGCGACAGAAAATGAGCGACAGCGGATTTCAGATTCAGGAGGAACTTCATAAACTCCCGGCAATGCCGGGAGTTTATTTGATGCATGGCCCCCAGGACGAAGTGATCTATGTGGGCAAGGCCAAGGTGCTTCGGAACCGGGTGAAGCAGTACTTTCAGAAGTCCTATAAAAAATCGGCAAAGATTCAACAGATGGTGAGCCTGATCGAACGCTTTGAATACATCGTGGTGGATTCGGAGCTGGAGGCACTGATCCTGGAGTCCAATCTGATCAAGGAATACAAGCCGAGATACAATACGCTGCTGAAGGACGATAAGAATTATCCTTATATTAAGGTGACCATGGACGAACAGTATCCCCGGATCATTGCCGTAAGAAAGCGACGGAATGACCGGGGAAAGTACTTTGGTCCCTATGCGTCGATGGAGCAGGTACAGGAGGTGCTGGAGCTACTGCGAAAGAGCTTTCATATCCGGAACTGTGACAAAAGCTTCACGGAGGACCATCCGCTTGAAAGGCAATGCATCTATTATGATATGAAGCAGTGTGACGGACCTTGTATCGGCCGTCAGTCCCGGGATCTTTATTTGGAACGGGTGCGGGAAGCCATCGACTTTCTGAATGGAAAGTACGAGGACATTCTGAAGGAGCTTTCTCTGAAGATGAGCCGCGCCTCTGACAATCTGGATTTTGAAACCGCCATGGAAATGCGGGACCTGATCCGCGCCATCGAGGCGGTGCAGAACCGGCAGAAGATCACGGCCTATGATCAGGAGGACCGGGACATTGTGGGTATGCGCAGGCAGTGGAACGACTGCATTATCCAGATTTTCTTCGTGCGGGACGGCAAGATCATCGGCCGTGACCATCAGTTCATCAGCATCGATCAGGAGTCCACGGACGAGGAGATTTTGACCAGCTTTATTCAGCAGTACTACAATGGGACGCCCTTCATTCCCCGGGAAATCTGGGTGCAGACAACACTGCCGGAGGAAAAGGTGCTTTCGGACTGGCTGAGTCAGGCGAAGGGAAGACGGGTGGTTGTGCGGGCACCGCAGAGAGGGACGAATGAGAAGCTGGTGGAGCTGGCAGTGACCAATGCCGGTATTCTGATGAACCGTTATAGCCAGCAGTACCGGGAACAGGACAAAAAGACCAACCGGGCCATTCAGGAGCTGGGAGAGGTGATTGGCCTGCCCAAGCCGCCGGTGCGGATTGAATCCTATGATATTTCTAACATCTCCGGGGCACAGAATGTGGGCTCTATGGTGGTTTACATCAACGGAAGACCCAAGCGTAACGACTATCGCAAGTTTCGGATTCAGTCGGTGCAGGGACCGGATGATTACGCTTCTATGCGGGAGGTACTGACACGTCGCTTTACCCATGGTCTCAAGGAGATGGCGGAAAATGCTGCCAAGGGGAAGCAAAACGAACTGGGGTCTTTTTCCAGCTTCCCGGATCTGATCCTTATGGATGGCGGCAAGGGACAGGTGCACATCTGTGAGGAGGTGCTGGAGACCCTGGGCATTCATTCGGTGACGGTGTGCGGTATGGTGAAGGACGACCGGCACAGGACCCGGGCGTTGCTGTATCATGACGAAGAGCTGCCGCTTTCAATGACGGGAGAGGCCTTTAAGCTGTTGACCCGGATCCAGGATGAGGTACATCGTTTTGCCATAGAATACCACCGCTCTCTCCGGAGCCGGGAACAGGTGCATTCCATTCTGGATGATATTCCGAGCGTGGGCATGGTACGGAAACGCGCTCTACTCCGGCAGTTCAAGGATGTGGACCATGTGCGCTCCGCCACACTGGAGGAGCTGAGCGCCTGCCCGCATATGGATGACTATTCAGCCCGTCGGGTATATGATTTCTTTCGGGCAGAGCATGCCAGCAATTCCAAGGACTTATGACGGAAGAGGCGGGCGAATGGTTGACGAATGCATAAATTGATTTATAATTAAATGCTGTGCAATGCACAAAGGAAAAAACGGTAAGGAGAAGACCATGGCAAGATTCAATCATGAAGCGATAGAAAAGAAGTGGCAGGCATACTGGGATCAGAATCCCATCAATGCCAACGACGGCAAGAAGGAGAAGTACTACTGTCTGGATATGTTCCCGTATCCCTCAGGCTCCGGCCTGCATGTGGGACACTGGAGAGGTTATGTGATCTCTGATGCCTGGTCCCGCTACCAGCTGATCAAGGGAAAGTATGTGATCCATCCCATGGGATGGGATGCCTTCGGTCTTCCGGCTGAGAACTATGCCATTAAGATGGGCATTCATCCGGCCATCACCACAAAGAAGAATGTGGAGAACATCAAACGTCAGCTGAAGCAGATCAATGCCCTTTATGATTGGGATATGGAACTGAACACCACGGATCCGAAGTTCTATAAGTGGACCCAGTGGATTTTTGTACAGATGTTTAAGAAGGGACTTGCCTACGAGAAGGAGTTCCCCATCAACTGGTGCCCCAGCTGTAAGACCGGTCTCGCCAACGAAGAGGTGGTGGACGGCAAGTGTGAGCGCTGCGGTACACCGGTGACGAAGAAGAACCTGCGTCAGTGGATGCTGAAGATCACCGCCTATGCAGATCGTCTCTTGGATGATCTGGACAAGCTGGACTGGCCGGAGAAGGTTAAGAAGATGCAGACCGAGTGGATCGGCCGTTCCTATGGTGCAGAAGTGGACTTCGGCATTGAGAATTCTGATGAAAAGCTGACCGTGTTTACCACCAGACCGGATACCCTTCATGGCGCGACCTTCCTTGTGCTGGCACCGGAGCATCCGATGGTGAAGAAGCTGACCACCGAGGAGCACCGTGAGGCTGTGGAACGTTACGTGCAGATGGCAGCCAACAAGTCCAATGTGGACCGTATGTCCGTAAACGACAAGGACAAGACCGGCGAGTTTACCGGAAGCTATGCAGTGAACCCGCTGAACGGCAAGAAGGCCCCGATCTGGATTTCCGATTATGTACTGGCAGATCACGGCACCGGCGCCATCATGTGTGTACCGGCTCACGATTCTAGAGACTTTGCTTTTGCCAAGAAGTTTGATCTTCCCATCATTCAGGTTATCGCAAAGGACGGCAAGGAAATCGAGGATATGCAGGAGGCTTATACAGAGGCATCCGGCATCATGATCAACTCCGGCGAGTGGAACGGCATGGAGTCCGCTGTCCTGAAGAAGGAAGCGCCGCTGATGATCGAGAAGATGGGCTTCGGCAAGAAGACCGTCAGCTACAAGCTGCGTGACTGGGTATTCTCCCGTCAGAGATACTGGGGCGAGCCGATCCCCATCGTACATTGTCCGACCTGCGGCAATGTTGCTGTGCCGGAGAGTGAGCTTCCGCTGCGCTTGCCGGAGGTAGAGAACTACGAGCCCACCGGTACCGGCGAGTCTCCGCTGGCGGCCATGACGGACTGGGTGAACTGCAGCTGTCCGAATTGCGGCGGTCCGGCAAAGCGGGAAACCAACACCATGCCCCAGTGGGCAGGTTCCTCCTGGTACTTCCTGCGTTACGTGGATGTCAACAACGATCAGGAACTCGTAAACCGCGAGAAAGCCGACAAGCTTTTGCCGGTGGATATGTACGTGGGCGGCGTGGAGCATGCGGTGCTGCATCTCCTGTATTCCCGTTTCTGGACCAAGTTCCTGTACGATATCGGTGTGATCGGCTTTGACGAGCCCTTCACAAAGCTGTTCAACCAGGGTATGATCACCGGAAAGAACGGTATCAAGATGTCGAAGTCCAAGGGTAATGTTGTTTCTCCGGACGATCTGGTGCGTGACTACGGCTGTGATGCCCTCCGCCTCTATGAGCTCTTTGTGGGCCCGCCTGAGCTGGATGCAGAGTGGGACGACCGCGGCATCGACGGCGTTTATCGTTTCCTGAACCGTTTCTACAATCTGGTACAGGAGTCCAAGGACAAGGATATTGAGGCCACCAAGGATATGATCCGGCTTCGTCACAATCTGGTGCATGACATTGAGCAGCGTTTCGAAGCGTTCTCATTGAATACCGTGGTGTCCGGTTTCATGGAGTACAACAATGCCATGGTGGATCTGGCCAAGAAGCACGGCGGCATGGATAAGGAGACCCTGAAGACATTCTCCATCCTTCTGGCACCTTTTGCACCGCATATGGCGGAGGAATGCTGGCATGATCTGGGCGGTGAGGACACCGTATTCCACGGCGGCTGGCCGGAGTATGACGAGGAGGCCATGAAGACCGACGAACTTGAGATTCCGGTACAGCAGAACGGCAAGACCAGAGCCGTGATCCTGATCCAGCAGAATGAGGACAAGGCATCTGTGCTGGAAAAGGCCAAGGCGGCAGTGGCAGATAAGCTGACCGGAAACATTGTAAAAGAAATCTATGTTCCGGGGAAAATCGTGAATTTTGTTGTGAAATAAAATCATTTAAATATGCTTTTTATAAATGCTCTGTGCCCGTAAGGGCACAGGGCATTTTTTAAAACTCGTGTAAGATATTCGTTAAATGTTTTTTATCAAAATAGCGATATACAAAGCCGGCAAATGTGATAAGATAAGTAGCACCGACCGTGAAGAAATCTAAAATTTTTCTAAAATTTTAGACAAAAAGAGGAGAACGGACGGTTTGAAAAATCTTTGAACGGACAGGATATAGAGCGGGTGAACAAATGAACAGAGAGTACAGTGACGAGAGAAGAGGGGGCTCCCGGGCGCGCGGGGCATCAAGGGGCAGAAATGCCCGGAAAAAGGCGAGTGAAAGAGGTGGCTACAGCCAGGAGACGAGAAAAACGACGGGAAGCAGCGGTAGCAGAAGCAGCTACAGCGGAAATTATGGAAGAAATTCCCGGAATCGTCGGGGAAATGGTGGCAGTGGCAAGGCTGGACTGGCCATCGGCGGCGTTGTGGCGGCAGCGGCTTTGGTGATTGGCGCGGCAGCGCTTTTTAAAAGCGGTTTGCTGGGGCATGCGACGATTGCAGAAAGTGAAGTGACAGAAACCACGGCGCTGGTGCTGGATCAGAATGTGATCAATACGGATCTGTACTTGGATTATTCCGCACTGGCACCGAATGCTGAACTTTTGAATCTGAAGGGAATGACAGAGGATGAGGTGCTGGCCAAGCTGCAGGAAAGCTACAGCTGGTCGCTCACGGTGAAGAATCCGAATCCGAACCTGGATTCCTTCACGATGGTGGATCTGGAGGAAGAAAGCCAGAAGCAGGAGTCTTCCGGCGGTGGCGCGGATGATGAGGGAACCGAGGAACGAGTGGAAGTCAGCAGTCCGTATGCTTCCGTGACCATACGCCCCACAAAGAGTGAATTTGTTGTACCGGATCTGATTCAGGATACACTGAAGAGTTACGTGGATCAGATTTTTACCGATTATGATAGCAAGAGAGACGGCATTGCTTCTTCCATGGCAGCGGAAAATGAAGCGAAGGCGTCTGCAGAACAGGAAAAAGATAAGGATAAGGATAAAGAAAGCACTGAAGACAGCAGTGCGGAAAGCAGTAGCGCTGCGCCGCAGGCAGATTATGCGCTGGTGCTGCCGGATTTCACGGATACGGTGAAGGACGAGATGACACAGCTGGCGCTGGTATGGAAGATGTCGGCCACGAATGGCGGTCTCACCGGCTATGACAGCGAAAAGGGTGAGTTTGTCTTTGGCGGCAGCAAGGATGGATACGAGATCGATGCGGAGGCTACGGCTGAGAAAGTGTTGGCATCGCTTTCTGCCGGTACCTATACCGGGGAAATCACTGCCGTTGGCAATGCGGTTTCGCCTTCCGGTTCCGTTAAGAGAAAGTACACCACGATCGGCAGCTATACCACAAAGACGACATCCAATTCAGTACGAAACAAGAATATTCAGCTTGCGGCGAAGGCATTGAACGGAACCGTGTTGAAGCCGGGCCAGGAGTTCTCCTTCAATGAAACTGTGGGGCAGAGAACGGAAGCCAAGGGCTACGGTGGTGCACCGGCCTACAACAATGGCGAGGTGGTGCAGGAGGTAGGCGGTGGCGTCTGCCAGGTATCTACGACATTGTACAATGCAGTGTTCCGGGCCGGTCTTACGTCGACCTATCGCCGGTCCCATACCTTTGCGCCCACTTATGTGACACCGGGTATGGATGCGACGGTTTCCTGGCCGGGACCGGATTACCAGTTTGTGAACAATTCGGATTATCCCATCGGTATCCGGGCGAGCTATTCAGATCAGAGCCTGACGGTTTCTATTTATGGTGTTCGCATACTGCCGGAGGGCGTGACCTGGGAGCTGACCTCTGAGAAAGTGAAGGATCTGCCGGTACCGGCGGCCCAGATCATCACACCGGCGGATGGAAGTGAAAGCAACGGTTCCGCCGGTTCCGAGTGGCAGGCCTATAAGATCATCACCACCAATGGAAAGACAGAGAAGGTGAAGGATCATTACACCACTTACAAGGGACATACACCGAAGAAGTACGCAGATGGCACTACAACAGCAGCAGAGAGCAGCAGTGCGGCAGAAAGTGGTGCAACAGAAAGCAGTTCCGGATCTGCATCGGCAGCAGAGAGCAGCAAGGCCGCAGAAAGTACAAGTGCGGCAGAGACCACTGCGGCCAGCACAACGGCAGCAGTGCAGACACAGTCTCCCGCACCGGAGACCACAGGTGGCGATACCGTGATCTCACAGGGACCGGTGGTTTCGGATGGTGGGCCTTCCGGCGGAGATGACGTCATTTCCGGTGGTCCGGGAGAGTCATGACAGAGGAAAAATTGACTCTGTGAATAAGTTATCAGGAATGATAAAAAAATAACCAACAGACAGGGGCTTTTCGGAGCTTCTGTCTGTTTATTTTTACGAGAAGATATGGACAGAATTGGGCATAGTACACGATATAAAGTTAGGCACTCTTAACTATATTCGTGCAAAATGATTGTATTTTATTTTGTACCAAATTGTTTTTCTTTGCTTTTTAAACGGAAAATGCTATACTATTCCATGTGTATGATGTCCCATATGGGTTCTCATATAACTTAACCGCATCCAATGTGGCTATTCATTTTTTTAGGAGGAATTCTTATGGCAAGAAAAATGAAAACTATGGATGGAAACCAGGCTGCTGCACATGCATCTTATGCATTTTCAGAAGTCGCTGCGATCTTTCCTATCACGCCTTCATCTGTTATGCCGGAGCATGTAGATGAGTGGGCAACAGAAGGAAGAAAGAACATCCTCGGCGAGACCGTACAGGTTACCGAGATGCAGTCCGAGGCTGGTGCTGCCGGTGCAGTACACGGTTCCCTCGCTGCCGGTGCTCTGACCACTACCTTCACTGCTTCTCAGGGTCTCCTGCTGATGATCCCGGATCTGTACAAGGTTGCTGGTGAGCAGCTTCCCGGTGTGTTCGATGTATCTGCTCGTGCAGTTGCTTCTCACGCACTTTCCATCTTCGGTGATCACTCTGACGTTATGGCCTGCCGCCAGACCGGTTGCGCTATGCTCTGCGAGTCTTCCGTACAGGAAGTTATGGATCTGACTCCGGTTGCGCATCTGTCCGCTCTGAAGGGTAAGGTTCCTTTCATCAACTTCTTCGATGGTTTCAGAACCTCTCACGAGATTCAGAAGATCGAGGAGTGGGACTACGAAGATCTGAAGGATATGGTAGATTGGCAGTATGTTGACGAGTTCAGAGCCAACGCCCTGAATCCGAACCATCCCGTAGAGAGAGGATCTGCACAGAACCCGGATATCTTCTTCCAGGCACGTGAGGCATCCAACCCTTACTATGATGCACTTCCGGCAATCGTTCAGGAGTACATGGATAAGGTAAATGCTAAGTTGGGAACAGATTATAAGCTGTTCAACTACTATGGTGCTGCTGATGCTGAGCATGTCATCATTGCCATGGGTTCCGTAAATGATACCATTGAGGAGACCATTGACTACCTCGTGAAGACAGAGGGTGCCAAGGTCGGCGTTGTTAAGGTAAGACTGTACAGACCGTTCTCTACAGAGGCTTTCCTTTCCGCTATTCCTGAGACCGCTAAGGTGATCACTGTTCTTGACAGAACAAAGGAGCCGGGCTCCATCGGTGAGCCGCTGTACCTGGATGTTGTTGCTGCTCTGCAGGGAAGCAAGTTCGCTGGCTGCACAGTGCTGTCCGGACGTTACGGCCTGGGTTCCAAGGATACCACACCGGCACAGATCGTTGCTGTTTACAACAACACTGAGAAGAAGAGATTTACCATCGGTATCAACGATGATGTAACTTATCTGTCACTGCCCGTTGGCGCTCCGCTGGTTACTACACCGGAAGGAACCGTTAACTGTAAGTTCTGGGGTCTCGGTGCCGACGGTACTGTAGGTGCCAACAAGAACTCCATCAAGATCATCGGTGACAATACAGACATGTATGCTCAGGCTTACTTCGATTATGATTCCAAGAAGTCCGGCGGCGTAACCATGTCTCACCTGCGTTTCGGTAAGAAGCCGATTAAGTCCACCTACCTGATCCACAGAGCAAACTTCGTTGCCTGCCACAATCCGGCATACGTAACCAAGTTCAACATGGTACAGGAGCTGGTTGACGGCGGTACCTTCCTTCTGAACTGTGCATGGAGCAAGGATGAGGTTGCAAGCCACCTTCCCGGCCAGATGAAGAAGTACATGGCTGATCACAAGATCAAGTTCTACATCATCAACGGTGTAAAGATTGGTATTGAGACAGGCATGGGCCCGACACGTATCAACACCATTCTCCAGTCTGCTTTCTTCACACTGACCGGCATCATCCCTCCTGCAGAGGCTAACAAGCTGATGAAGGATGCCGCACAGAAGACTTACGGCCGTAAGGGTGAGGACGTTGTTAAGAAGAACTGGGCAGCTATTGATGCTGGTGCCAACGCTTTCGAAGAGGTTGAGGTTCCGGCTGACTGGGCGAACTGTGTAGATGAAGGTCTTGAGTTCAAGGATAAGACCGAGGGCAAGAAGGAAGTTCTTGACTTCGTTAACAACATCCAGAATGCCGTTTCCGCACAGGAAGGAAACAACCTGCCGGTATCCGCATTCAAGCCGTATGTAGACGGTACAACACCTTCCGGAACAGCTGCTTACGAGAAGAGAGGCATTGCCGTTAACGTTCCTGTATGGAATCCGGACAACTGTATTGAGTGTAACTTCTGTTCCTATGTATGTCCTCACGGCGCTATCAGACCTTTCGCTTATACTGAGGCTGAGGCTGCCGGAGCACCGGAAGGCAACACCACAAAGGATCTGACCGGTATGCCCGGCTACAAGTTCGGTATCAAGACCTCTGTTCTTGACTGTACCGGATGCGGCTCCTGCGCAAATGTATGTCCTGGCAAGAAGGGTGAGAAGGCTCTGACCATGTCCCCGATCGGCGAGAACCTGAACAGACAGCAGTACTTCGACTATGCTGAGAAGCTTCCGGAGAAGGCTGATGTTGTGGCTAAGTTCAAGGAGGTTTCTGTTAAGGGATCTCAGTTCAAGAAGCCGCTGTTCGAGTACTCAGGCGCATGCCCGGGTTGTGGTGAGACACCGTATGCTAAGCTCATCACACAGCTCTTCGGTGAGAGAATGTACATTGCCAACGCAACAGGATGTTCTTCCATCTGGGGTAACTCTTCACCGTCCACACCGTATACAGTAAATGCCAAGGGACAGGGCCCGGCTTGGGACAACTCTCTCTTCGAGGATAACGCTGAGTTCGGTTATGGTATGCTGCTGGCACAGAATGCTATTCGTGACAGACTGAAGAAGCAGGTTGAGAGACTGGCTGAGGCAGATGCATCTGTTAAGGATGCTTGCCAGGAGTATCTGGATACCTTCACAGTTGGCGCAACCAACGGTGTGGCAACAGAGAAGCTGGTGGCTGCTCTGGCTGACAAGACAGACGAGATCTCCAAGGATCTGGTAAAGAATAAGGACTTCCTTGCTAAGAAGAGCCAGTGGATCTTCGGTGGTGATGGATGGGCTTATGATATCGGTTTCGGCGGACTGGATCACGTACTTGCTTCCGGCAAGGATATCAACGTGATGGTTTACGATACCGAGGTTTACTCCAACACAGGCGGACAGTCTTCCAAGTCCACACCGACCGGTGCTGTTGCACAGTTCGCAGCCGGCGGTAAGGAGACCAAGAAGAAGGATCTCGCAGGCATCGCAATGTCCTATGGCTATGTATACGTAGCACATATCGCTATGGGTGCTGACATGCAGCAGACCGTAAAGGCCATCGCTGAGGCTGAGGCATATCCGGGACCGTCCCTGATCATCGCTTATGCACCTTGTATCAACCACGGCATCAAGAAGGGCATGGCTAAGGCTATGACCGAGGAGAAGCTGGCTGTTGAGTCCGGATACTGGAACAACTTCCGTTTCAACCCGCTGGGCGGCGACAAGAAGTTCACTCTGGATTCCAAGGAGCCGAAGTACGAGGGCTATCAGGACTTCCTGAAGGGCGAGGTACGTTACCTGTCACTTGCTCTGAAGAACCCTGAGCGTGCAGCTAAGCTGGATGCAAAGAATGAGGAAGAGGCTAAGGAGAGATACGAGCACCTGAAGAAGCTGCTCGATATGTACAACAAGTAATTGCGGTACAGAAGGCTCTTGAAGCTTTACGAGAGAGGCGCAGCATTGCGTCTCTCTCTTTTCGTTCAGAAAGCGGACTCGATTCGGTCGGGCGTAACTGTAAAACAATTGCCTAAACAAAAGATCTATGGTAAAACATACAGAGGAGTTCTGAGAGAAATGGTCTGAAGCTTTTCAATCTGTTTCTATCAGAGCTGTTGTGTTGAATGAAATCGGAGAATAAAATGAGAAAAGTAATCGTAGCGGTGGTGGGCCGTCCAAATGTGGGAAAGTCCACACTTTTTAACCTGATAGCAGGAAAGCAGATCTCCATCGTAAAGGATACGCCGGGTGTTACCCGTGACCGTATCTACGCGGAGGGAGAGTGGCTGAACAATAAATTTACCTTGGTGGATACCGGCGGTATCGAGCCGGAATCAGGAGATATCATCCTGCAGCAGATGCGCTCCCAGGCAGAGCTAGCCATCAATACAGCGGATGTCATCATCTTTGTGACGGATGTACGTACCGGAGTGGTGGATGCGGATTATGAAGTGGCAGATATGCTGCGGAAGTCTGGTAAGCCTGTGGTGCTCTGCGTCAATAAGGTGGACAATTTCCAGAAGTTCGGCAACGACATTTATGAGTTCTATAACCTTGGCCTGGGAGATCCCTTTGGCGTGTCCTCGGTGAACCAGATGGGTATCGGTGATCTTCTGGATGAGGTGGTGCGTCACTTCCCGAAGGAATTGGCGGATGCCACGGACAATGACTATGTGAAGATCGCCCTGATCGGTAAACCCAATGTGGGAAAGAGCTCAGTGATCAATAAGTTGCTGGGACAGAATCGTGTGATTGTATCCGATGTGGCGGGCACCACCAGAGATGCCATCGACACGGAACTGGTGCACAACGGCGAGCATTTCGTGTTTATCGATACGGCCGGTATTCGCCGGAAGGGTAAAATCACGGATGATATCGAGCGCTATTCGGTGATCCGCACCGTCGCAGCTGTGGATCGCGCCGACATTTGCCTGGTATTGATTGATGCGACCCAGGGTGTCACGGACGGTGACGCGAGAATTGCGGGTATTGCCCATGAGTCCGGCAAGGGTGTCATTATCTGTGTGAACAAGTGGGACGCCATCGAGAAGAATGACAAGACCATGCAGGAGTTCACACTGAAGCTGAAGGAAAAGTTTGCCTACATGGACTATGCGGAATTCCTGTTCATTTCGGCAGAAACAGGGCAGCGCCTGAATAAGATTTTCGACCTGGTGGATCTTGTGCGTCAGAATCAGACACTGCGCATCAAGACCGGCGTATTGAATGAGATCATGACCCGGGCAACGGCCATGAAGCAGCCGCCTTCCGACAAGGGAAAGCGACTGAAGCTCTTCTATATGACCCAGATCGGTGTGGAGCCGCCTACCTTTGTGATTTTCGTGAATGACCGGGAATTGATGCATTTCTCCTATACCCGATACATCGAAAATCAGGTGCGGGAGGCCTTTGGCTTTGCGGGCACACCCCTTCGCTTCATCATTCGTGAACGAGGCGAGGAAAAGATATGAGCATACAGCAGATCCTGATTGCCCTGTTTGTGGGTTATCTCTTCGGTAACATTCCCAACGGCTATCTCTATGCCAAATCTCAGGGTGTGGACATCTTTCAGGTGGGTTCCGGCAATCCCGGCAGTACCAATGTGACCCGGGCCCTTGGAAAAAAAGCGGGCTTCACGGTACTTCTGATGGACATCGCCAAGACAGTGATCCCGGTGTTGCTGCTCCATCTTTTGTGGAAGCCGGACGGGGAAATGACCACGTTGCTGGTGATGTATGCCGGTTTTGGTGCGATTCTCGGACATACCTTTACCTTTTTGCCCCACCTGCGGGGCGGCAAGGGCGTGGCCTGTACCGGTGCGCTGATCATTATGTTTGACTGGCGGGTGGCAATCGTCCTGCTGCTTTTGCTGATCCTCATCGTGCTGGTGACCGGTTATGTGAGCCTTGGTTCCATGATCGGCGAAAGCTGCTTCTTTCTGCTGATTTTGCTTTTCGGCAGAAGTGGATTTCTGCCGGTGACGGCGAACACGTATCTGAGCTGCTGCGTGCTGTCTTTTTTGATGGCACTCCTGTGCATCTATCAGCACAGAAGCAATATTCAGCGGCTGATGGCAGGAACAGAAAACAAATTTGGTAAAAAGAAGAATTGACAGAATGAACAGGCAGGCTTCGGCCTGCCTTTCTTAGAAAAGAGAAAAGGAGAATACTATGAAGGCAGGAATCATCGGTGCAGGCACATGGGGAACGGCCCTGGCCATTGTTCTGAATCGGAACGGACATGAGGTCTGCATCTGGTCAAAATTTGAAGAGGAGCTGAAGGCGCTGAAGGAAACCCATCGGCATAAAAATCTGCCAGGGGCCGAGCTGCCGGACTCTATGCAGTATTCTGCGGATCTTCAGAAGGTGGTAGAGGAAAGTGAATTGCTGGTGATGGCAGTTCCTTCTATATATATTAGAAGTACAGCCGGAGAAATGAAGCCCTATGTCCGGGAAGGACAGATCATTGTTTCTGTGGCCAAGGGTATCGAAGAGGGCAGTATGATGACCATGACAGACATTCTGGAAGAGGTGCTTCCCCAGGCGGATGTGGCGGTGCTGTCCGGTCCTTCCCATGCGGAAGAGGTATCCCGGCTGATTCCCACCACCATTGTGACCTCTGCCCATTCCGAAGCGACAGCTAGGAAAATTCAGGATGCCTTCATGCAGCCGAGCTTCCGGGTGTACATCAATGCGGATATGAAGGGCATCGAGATTGGTGCGGCCCTGAAAAACGTCATTGCCTTGGCAGCGGGTACGGCAGATGGTCTGGGATATGGAGACAATACCAAGGCGGCGCTGATCACCCGTGGCATTGCGGAGATTGCCCGCCTAGGCATTAAGATGGGCTGCAAGCCGGAAACCTTTGCCGGACTGTCCGGTATCGGTGACCTGATCGTTACCTGTGCGTCCATGCATTCCCGCAACCGCCGGGCCGGCATCTTGATCGGTGAGGGAAAGAGTTACCAGGAAGCCATGCAGGAGGTTGGCCAGATCGTGGAAGGTGTCTATGCGGCGAAGGCCGGTCTTGAGCTTTCCCGAAAATATGCGGTCTCCATGCCTATTGTGGAGCAGGTGAATGCGGTTCTTTTCGAAAACAAGTCTCCCCGGGAGGCAGTGAACGAGCTGATGATGCGGGACAAGCGGGCGGAGAACAGTGGCGTGGCTTATACCGAGTGAAAAATATTTCCATAACTGAAAAGCGGGTACTGATATAATTGTTGGTTATATCTAAAATACAAAACATCGTTAAATGTTATTAAATACGTTGACAATACGCTTTTCACTGCCCTATAATATGGAACAGTTTCAGGATTTGTCCTGAAAGGTTTAGGAGGAAAATATTATGAAAAAGTTAATCAGCGCAAGCATGGCAGCTGCAATGGTCGTATCTCTTGCAGCTTGTGGATCATCTTCATCCAGCACAGCAACAACAACTGCTGCAGCAGGAGAGACCGCTGCAGCCGGTGAGGCCAGCAGCTCTGAGGGAGCAGACGGAAGCCTTACCTGGAAGATCGGCGGACAGGGACCTCTGACCGGCGGTGCAGCTGTATACGGTATCGCTGTTGTGAACGGTGCTGAGCTGGCCATCAACGAGATCAATGAGGCAGGCGGCATCAACGGCTATCAGGTAGAGTACAAGAAGGCCGATGATGAGCACGATCAGGAGAAGGCAGTCAATGCATTCAACTCCCTGAAGGACTGGGGCATGCAGATGCTCATTGGACCGACAACTTCCGCTCCGACCATCGCCGTAGCAACTGAGGCTGCTAACGACAATCTGTTCATGATTTCCCCGTCAGGTTCTGCAGTAGACTGCACCGCTGAGGCAAACGCTTTCCGTGTATGCTTCTCTGATCCGGCACAGGGAACCAAGTCCGCACAGTACATCGGTGAGCACAAGCTGGCAGAGAAGGTTGGTATCATCTATGATTCCTCCGATGTTTACTCTTCCGGTATTCACGATGCATTCGTAGAGGAGGCACCGAACCAGGGCATTGAGGTTGTGGCTGATGAGCAGTTCACAGCAGATTCCAACAAGGACTTCTCCACACAGCTGCAGAAGATGAAGGATGCTGGTGCTGAACTTGTATTCCTTCCGTTCTACTACACAGAGGCTGCTCTGGTTCTGACCCAGGCCAACACCATGGGCTTCCAGCCGACATTCTTCGGTTGTGACGGTATGGATGGTATCCTGAACGTTGAGAACTTTGATACTTCTCTGGCTGAGGGCCTGATGCTCCTGACACCGTTCGCTCCGGATGCTGAGGACGAGCTGACCCAGAACTTCGTAAAGAACTACGAGGCACAGTACGGCGAGACCCCGATCCAGTTCGCTGCAGATGCTTATGATGCTGCTTACATCATCAAGGCTGCTGCTGAGAAGGCAAACCTTGATCCTTCTATGTCTGTAGATGAGATCGGTACTGCTATGGAGCAGGCTATGACAGAGATCACCTATGATGGTCTGACCGGTGAGGGCATGACCTGGGATGAAGGCGGCGATGTGGATAAGACACCGAAGGCCGTTGTGATCCAGGATGGCGCTTACGTATCTGCTGAGTAATTCAGAAGAGAATGAAATAAAGTGAGCAAAAAGGGTTGCTTGAAAAAGCAGCCCTTTTTCGGCTTTATGGCGACATGTTGATTTGTTTTGAAGATTATAGGAAGCACGAGGGGTGCAAAGATGATGAGTTTTATTTCATACTTGCTGAGTGGTGTCAGTCTCGGTTCGGTATATGCGATTATCGCGCTGGGCTACACAATGGTATATGGTATCGCCAAGATGTTGAATTTCGCGCATGGCGATATTTTGATGGTGGGCGGTTATGCGGCGTTTATTGCCTTCAACAACCTGGGCCTGCCGATTCCCCTTGCTGTACTGGTGTCTGTGGTTGTCTGCACAGCGCTGGGCATGCTGATCGAGCGGGTGGCCTACAAGCCCCTGCGTCAGGCCAACTCTCTGTCGGTGCTCATCACCGCCATTGGTGTTTCCTATCTTCTTCAGAACCTGGCGCTGCTTCTGTTCAGTGCAAACCCGAAGAGCTTCAGCTCCTTCGTTCCACTGCAGCCTCTGCATCTGGCAGGCGGTGCGCTGACCATTTCCGGTGAGACGATCGTGACCATCATTACCTGTATCGTGATTGTGCTGGCATTGCTGGCATTCATCAACAAGACCAAGATGGGACAGGCTATGCTGGCGGTTTCCGAGGACAAGGGTGCGGCGACGCTGATGGGTGTTAATGTCAACAGCACCATTGCCATGACCTTCGCCATCGGTTCCGCCCTCGCGGCCATTGCAGGTGTCCTGCTTTGCTCTGCGTATCCGACGCTGACACCGACCACCGGCGCTATGCCCGGCATCAAGGCCTTCGTGGCAGCCGTACTTGGCGGTATCGGCTCCATCCCGGGCGCCTTCATCGGCGGTATTATCCTGGGTGTACTGGAAAATCTTTCGAAGGCGTACATTTCATCCAAGCTTTCGGATGCCATCGTATTTTCTGTGCTGATCATCGTTCTGTTGGTGAAGCCGACAGGTATTCTTGGCAAGAAGATTATGGAGAAAGTGTGAGGCCTTATGAGTAAAACGAAAAAAGAAATGAATATGTCATCGGCCAAGGCCAAAGAGTTGCGGTCCAATGCCATTACCTTCGGCATGGTCATTCTTGCCTATGTGGTGGTGGAGATTCTGCTGCAGACCGGCCATGTGAATTCCCTGATGAAGGGACTTCTGGTGCCCCTTTGTACCTATTCCATCATGGCGGTGAGTCTGAATCTGGTGGTGGGTATATCCGGAGAGCTTTCTCTGGGACATGCAGGTTTCATGTGCCTGGGTGCCTTTTCTTCGGCGACCTGGTCTATGTTAATGAAGGGAAGCGCCATGCCGGAGCTTCTGAGCTTCATCATCGCCATTCTCATCGGTGCGGTGACGGCTGCGGTGTTTGGTTTTCTCATCGGCATTCCGGTGTTGCGTCTGAAGGGTGATTACCTGGCTATCGTAACTCTGGCCTTTGGTGAGATCATCAAGAACATCATCAATGCACTGTATTTTGGTGTGGATTCCAATGGCCCCCATTTCTCCCTGAAGGACAGCACGGCATTGGGAATGGAAAAGAGCGGCACCATCATCATCAAGGGTGCGCAGGGTATCACCGGTGCACCGAAGATGTCAACCTTTACCATCGGCGTGGTGATTCTGCTGATTTCTCTCTTCATTGTCCTGAATCTGATGCATTCCAGAACCGGACGTGCCATCATGGCCATTCGTGATAACCGCATTGCGGCAGAGTCCATCGGTCTGAACCCCACGCGTTTCAAGCTTCTGGCCTTCACCATTTCTGCAGCCATTGCCGGCGTGGGCGGTGTGCTCTATGCCCATAACCTGAGTTCTCTGCAGGCGCTGCCGAAGAACTTCGGTTATAACCAGTCCATTATGATTCTGGTGTTCGTGGTATTGGGTGGCATCGGTAACATGCGTGGTTCCGTGATCGCCGCTGTGGTATTGACCCTCCTGCCGGAGATGCTGCGTTCTCTGAACGACTATCGTATGCTGATCTATGCGATCTTCCTGATCCTGATGATGCTGTTTACTTCTGCGCCCAGCTGGATTCAGATGCGTGAGCGGATTCTGCTGCGTTTCCGGAAGGAGCAGAAGAAGGACGGAAAGGAGCAGAACTGATATGGCAATCTTGGATGTAAATACGCTTGGCATTAACTTCGGCGGTCTGAAGGCCGTGGATAACTTCAATGTACAGATCGAGAAAAAAGAACTGTACGGTCTGATCGGCCCTAACGGTGCCGGTAAGACCACCGTATTCAACCTGCTCACCGGTGTGTACCAGCCGACGACCGGAAAGATCATTCTGGACAATGACGACATTACCGGACTTCCCTGTGTGGAAATCAACAAGCGGGGCATCGCCAGAACCTTCCAGAACATCCGCCTTTTCGGGCAGCTTTCCGTTTTGGACAACGTGAAGGCCGGCCTGCACAATCATCATTGCTACTCCACATTGGACGGTATCCTGCGGACTCCGAAGTTCCACAAGGTGGAGCGGGAGATGGATGAGCGGGCCATGGAGCTGCTGAAGGTCTTTGGTCTGGATGTTTTTGCGGATTATAAGGCTTCCAATCTTCCTTACGGCCAGCAGAGAAAGCTGGAGATTGCCCGGGCGTTGGCCACAGATCCGAAGCTTCTCCTTCTGGATGAGCCGGCAGCCGGTATGAACCCCAACGAGACCGAGGAGCTGATGAACACCATCCGCTTCGTGCGGGATCACTTCGATATGACCATTCTGCTTATCGAGCATGATATGAAGCTGGTGTCCGGTATCTGCGACCGTCTCACGGTGCTGAACTTCGGCCAGGTGCTGAAGCAGGGACCTACGGCAGAGGTGCTGCATGACCCGGAGGTCATCAAGGCCTATCTCGGTGATTAAGGAGGAAGAGATGAGTACAATTTTGGATGTACAGGATTTGAATGTATATTACGGTGTCATCCAGGCGTTGAAGGGCATCTCCTTCCACGTGGAAAAGGGCGAGATTGTGACCCTCATCGGTGCCAATGGCGCCGGAAAAACCACCACGCTGCAGACCATCACCGGACTGATTCCGGCCCGTTCCGGCCATGTTTTCTACGGCGGGAAGGAAATCACCCATGTGCCGGGACATGCACTGGTGAAGCAGGGACTTGCCCATGTGCCGGAGGGACGTCGGGTTTTCGCGCAGCTGAGCGTTTATCAGAACCTGATGTTGGGCGCTTTTACCCGCAGCGATAAGGCGGAGATTGAGGAAAGCATCAAGATGGTTTACCATCATTTCCCGCGTCTTGAGGAGAGAAAGAACCAGCTGGCCGGTACCCTTTCCGGTGGTGAGCAGCAGATGCTGGCCATGGGCCGTGCCCTCATGTCCAAGCCGGACATGATCGTTATGGATGAGCCTTCCATGGGTCTGTCTCCCATTTATGTAAACGAGATTTTTGACATCATCAACAAGATTCATGAGAGTGGTGTGACGGTGCTTCTAGTGGAGCAGAACGCCAATAAGGCGCTGGCCATTGCAGATCGTGCCTATGTACTGGAGACCGGTAAGATCACCATCGAAGGCAAAGCCCAGGATCTCGCCAACGACCCGAAAGTCAAGGCGGCTTATCTGTCGGAGTAATAAATATCCACTGGGCACAGCGATAGCTTGGCTGTCGCGAAGCCCACGAGATAAGAGCTGTTCGTACAAAAATGTACGGACAGCCTTTTTTTGTTTATGGCGTTTTGCAAATTTTCTGCTATACTATAAATATAGAAGAAATTTCCACCAAAACAGCAGCGGAGAAAAAATACTGCGTGCAGATGGAAAAGAAGAGCCGAAGACATTATCCTCCGCGATAGGGGCGCGGAGAGAAGCAGGAGGAAGCTATGAGACTATCATTTATAGGGGCGGATCATGAGGTTACCGGTTCACTGCATCTTTTGGAGGCCTGTGGGCTGAACATCGCCATTGACTGTGGCATGGAGCAGGGGAGAGACATGTACCAGAATGCGCCTTTGCCGCTGAAGTACTCGGACCTTGATTATATTTTGCTGACCCATGCGCATATCGATCATGCGGGAATGATTCCCTTTGCTTATAAAAACGGCTTCTGTGGTACGGTACTTTGTACGACAGCCACGGCGTCTCTGGCAGAAATCATGCTGCGGGACAGTGCTCACATCCAGATGCAGGAAGCGGAGTGGAAAAACCGAAAAGGACAGCGGGCAGGACTGCCGGAGGTGTTCCCGGCATATGATCTGAACGATGCCAACAATGTGTTGGAGCATTTTAAGGGGATTCCTTACAATCATAAAATTGAGCTGGGTGATGGCGTAGAGGTATGCTTCATTGATGCGGGGCATCTTCTGGGATCGGCCTCCATTGAGGTTTATCTGGAAGAAAACGGAATAAAGCGGAAGCTGGTGTTCTCCGGGGATATCGGAAACTGCAATAAGCCGCTGATCCGGGATCCGCAGTATATCCATGAGGCAGATTATGTGATCATGGAGTCCACCTATGGAGACCGCCATCACGACCTTAGCGTGGATCATCTGCAGGATCTCGTTGACATTACCCAAAGGACCCTGGACCGGGGCGGCAATGTGGTTTTGCCGGCCTTTGCCGTGGGACGTACCCAGGAACTTCTGTATCTCTACCGCTACATTAAGGCGGAAAAGCTGATTCGTGGACATGAGGACTTCCCGGTCTATGTGGACAGCCCCCTGGCGGTGGAGGCCACCCATGTGTTCACGAAGGAGCTGACGGGCTGCTATGACGACGAGACGCGGGCGCTGGTACAAAAGGGCATCAATCCCATTGCCTTTAAGGGACTGAACCTGTCCATCACCTCCGAGGAATCCCGGATGATCAACTTCGATGAAACACCGAAGGTCATCATTTCCGCCTCCGGCATGTGCGATGCGGGCCGGATTCGGCACCATATCAAGCACAATGTCTGGCGGCCGGAGAGTACCATTGTTTTTGCCGGTTATCAGGCCGAGGGTACGTTGGGAAGACAGTTGCTGGATGGTGCGGAGACGGTGAAACTTTTTGGCGAGGAATTTGCGGTGAAGGCGGAGATTGCCACCATGCCGGCCATGTCGAGCCATGCGGATCAGAGCGGTTTGCTGCGCTGGATCAGTGCCTATGAGAAGCGGCCGGAGCGGGTTTTCCTGGTACACGGCAACGATTCCTCCATGGAAACGCTGTCAGAACTGATTTATCAGAAGACGGAATTCAAGGTGGATTGTCCTTATTCCGGTTCTGTGTTCGACCTCGCCACCAATACCTGGATCACGGTGGCGGAACCGGTGCCTTTCGTGAAGCCGGAGACGAAGGCGAGTGCTGCTATGGCGACAGAACAGAACATTGCCGGACGGCGGCGGTCTTCGGATTCTGCTTATGAACGGCTCCTGGCATCCTACAACAAGCTCCTCAGTGCCGTGAAGGCCAATTACGGCGGCACCAACAAAGACTTGGCGAAATTCACCAGTCAGATCCAGAATCTCTATGATAAGTGGATGCGCTGAGCATTCGGGGATTGCGAAACCGGGACAGCTATGCTATATTTCAAAGGTTAAAGCGCATATTCCAATACTATAACAAGGGAGATTTTTGAGATGCAGAAATATGGTGTCAATGAGCTGAGAAGAATGTTCCTGGATTTCTTTGAGGAAAAGGGACATCTGAAGATGAAGAGCTTTTCGCTGGTTCCTCATAACGACAACAGCTTGCTTCTGATCAATTCCGGTATGGCTCCGCTGAAGCCCTACTTTACGGGACAGGAAATTCCGCCCAGACGGCGTGTGACCACCTGTCAGAAGTGTATTCGAACCGGCGACATCGAAAACATCGGAAAGACCGCTCGTCACGGCACCTTTTTTGAGATGCTTGGCAACTTTTCCTTCGGTGATTATTTCAAGAGCGAGGCCATTCACTTTGCTTGGGAGTTCCTGACAGAGCGTGTTGGCATTCCGGCAGACCGCCTCTATCCGTCCATTTATCTGGACGATGAGGATGCCTTCAAGGTTTGGCATGAGGAAATCGGTATTCCGGCAGATCGTATTTACCGCTTCGGTAAGGAAGACAACTTCTGGGAGCACGGCGCAGGTCCCTGCGGTCCTTGTTCTGAAATTTATTATGACCGTGGTGAGAAGTGGGGCAATGGTCCCGAGGACGTCATGGGCGGCGAGGGCGATCGTTTCATGGAAGTATGGAACGTCGTATTCTCCCAGTTCAACAACGACGGCAAGGGCAATTACACCGATCTGGTGCAGAAGAATATTGATACCGGTATGGGTCTGGAAAGACTCGCGGTGGTTTGCCAGGACGTGGCTTCCCTCTTCGATGTGGACACCAACCGGGCATTGATGGACGAGGTGGGTGCACTGGCACACTGCCATTATGAGGAGGATGCCCAGAAGGACGTTTCGCTTCGTATTATCGCAGACCATGTGAAGAGCTGTACCTTTATGGCCAGCGACGGTATTATGCCTTCTAATGAAGGAAGAGGCTATGTGTTCCGTCGTCTCCTGAGACGTGCGGCCCGCCACGGACGCATTCTCGGTATCGAAGGCAAGTTTATGACCAAGCTTTCTCAGGTGGTGATTGACCTGTCCAAGGACGGCTATCCCGAGCTGGAGGAAAAGAAGGCTATGATTCTCCGGGTCATCGACCAGGAGGAGGAGCGTTTCGCCAAGACCATCGACAAGGGTCTGGAGATTCTGGCTGAGCTGGAGAAGACCATGGAGGAGAAGGGCGTAACAGAACTGTCCGGTGAGGATGCTTTCCGCCTCTATGATACCTATGGTTTCCCCATCGATCTGACCCGGGAGATTCTGGAGGATAAGAAGCTCACTGTGGATGAGGATGGTTTCCAGAAGGCCATGCAGGTGCAGAGAGAAACTGCCCGGAAGGCCAGAAAGACCACCAATTACATGGGCCGCGACGACATTTACCAGAAGCTGGATGCAGAGCTCAGCTCGAAGTTCATCGGCTATGATCAGCTGACGGCAGAGTCCAAGCTGACCGCGCTGGTGCGTCTTGCCCAGGATGAGGAGAGTGAGGATGAAATCGTCGATGCGGTAACTGACGGCGAGAAGGCCTGCCTCATCGCCGAGGAGACGCCCTTCTACGGCACCATGGGCGGTCAGGCCGGTGACAGCGGTGTGATCCGTACTGCAAACGGCAGCTTCCGTGTGGATGAGACCATTCATCTGCAGGGCGGCAAGCTCGGCCACGTGGGTGTGGTAACCTCCGGTATGTTCCAGAATGGCGATGCCGTGACACTGGAAGTGGATGCACACAGAAGAGCGTTGATTGCACGAAACCATACCGCTACCCATATTCTGCAGAAGGCATTGCGTCTGGTATTGGGTGAACATGTGGAGCAGGCCGGTGCTTACTATGATGAGCAGCGTCTTCGTTTCGACTTCACGCATTTCCAGGCCATGACCGCAGAGGAGCTGGAGAAGACCGAAAGCATCATCAATGCGGAGATTGCCAAGTCCATCCCGGTAGTCACCGAGGTGATGAGCCTGGAGGAGGCCAAGAAGACCGGCGCCATGGCACTCTTCGGCGAGAAGTACGGAGATTCCGTTCGCGTCGTAGAAATCGGTGATTTCTCCAAGGAGCTTTGCGGTGGTACCCATGTAAGCAACACATCTGAGATCCAGTTCGTAAAGATCATTTCCGAGCAGGGTGTAGCAGCCGGTGTCCGCAGAATTGAGGCCCTGAGCTCTGAGGGACTGATGGCACACTTCGCCGAGGAAGAGAAGCTTCTGAAGGCAGCGGCACAGCTTCTGAAGACCGACGGCGCCCATCTGGCAGATCGTATCACGGCATTGGAAAAGGATATGAAGGAGCTGCGGGCAGAGAATGAGAGCCTGAAGGCGAAGCTGGCCAACCAGTCCATGGGCGAAGTGAAGGCAGAGGAAGTGAACGGCATCCAGGTGGTGCTGCAGGAGCTTTCTTCTGTAGATATGAATGGTCTTCGGAACCTGGGCGATCAGCTGAAGGAGAAGTACGGCGATGCCTATATCGTGCTGGCTTCTGCTGTAGAGGGTAAGCCCTGTATCATGGCGACAGCGACCGATGCAGCCATCAAGAAGGGCGCGCATGCCGGAAATCTGATCAAGGCCATTGCACCGATCGTTGGCGGTGGCGGCGGCGGACGCCCGAACATGGCCCAGGCCGGCGGTAAGGATGCGTCCAAGCTGTCCGAAGCCCTGAGCAAGGCCGCAGAGCTGGTACGTCAGCAGCTGGGCTGAAAACATTTTCACGGTACTTTATAGATGGCAGAAAAAAATTCAAAAACCATTTGACAAATTTCTAGCCATCGCTATAATAGATACTAGTTTGCACCCGGAGGGAGGTTTGGGTTTCAGCATGTCTAACGTAATCGTTAAAGAGAACGAGTCCCTGGACAGCGCTTTACGCAGATTCAAGAGAAACTGTGCTAAGGCAGGCATCCAGCAGGAAATTCGTAAGAGAGAGCATTACGAGAAGCCGTCCGTAAGACGTAAGAAAAAGTCTGAGGCAGCTAGAAAGCGTAAGTTCAACTAATTCATAGCAAATTAAGTAGCCCTGATTCAGTGATGAATTGGGGCTTTCTTAGTCTCTGTCCATACACAGAGCAAGGAGGAATATGGCAGCAAGCGAGCAGATCATGGACATCCCCATTGAGCATGAGAGAAATGTTATGGGGCAGATGGACAGCTTTTTAAAGAAGATTGAACGGGCCTTTCATGTGACGGTGATCGACAGAGACGGCGTCATGAAAATCCTCGGTGAGGAGCGGGACTGCGAGAAAGCAAAAACCGTTTTTGAAAATCTGATCCGCCTTTCTATGCGGGGCAATGTCATCACCGAACAGAACGTGGATTATGCCATTTCTCTGACGGTTTCCGAGAAGTCCACGGAGGGCATCGTGGAAATCGACAAGGACATTCTGGCGCGGACAGCCCTGGGCAAGCCGGTGAAGCCGAAAACTCTGGGACAGAAAGAGTATGTGGACAAGATCCGCAGCAATATGATCACCTTCGGCATCGGACCGGCCGGTACCGGCAAGACCTATCTGGCGATGGCGATGGCCATCACGGCCTTCCGGGAGCAGGAGGTATCCCGCATTATCCTGACAAGACCTGCCATAGAGGCCGGAGAGAAGCTGGGTTTCCTGCCCGGTGACCTCCAGTCCAAGGTGGATCCTTATCTGCGGCCGCTTTACGACGCCCTGTATCAGATCATGGGCGCGGAGCAGTATCTGGCGAATTCGGAAAAGGGACTGATCGAGGTGGCACCTCTTGCCTATATGCGTGGCCGGACCTTGGACAACGCCTACATTATCCTGGATGAGGCACAGAATACCACACCGGCGCAGATGAAGATGTTCCTGACCCGTATCGGCTTCGGCTCCAAGGTGATTGTGACGGGAGACCTGACCCAGAAGGATCTGGAGGAAGGCAAGAAGTCCGGTCTGGAGGACGCGCTGCGGGTGCTGAAGAACGTGGAGGGCATCGCCTTTGCGGAGCTCAGCAGTGCGGATGTGGTGCGGCATCCTCTGGTGCAGCGCATTGTCAATGCCTATGAGCGGGATGAGAAGAAGCGGGAGGCCCGGAAGAGTTCGCCGAAGGCCTACGGCATGAAGCGCGTGCAGGAGCGTAAATAATATGACCATTAACATTGATTTTGAAACGGAAAAGCGGCTGCAGCTGGACTGGGAGGCGATCATCCGGGACATTGTGGAAGCGGCCGTAGATTATGAAAATTGCCCCTATGAGTGCGAGGTCAGCGTGCTGATCACGGACAATGCCGGCATTCAGGAGATCAACCGGGATATGCGGCAGATCGATGCCCCCACAGACGTACTGTCCTTCCCGATGGCAGAATATGAGTCGCCGGCGGATTTTGACGCGCTGGACGAAGAAGATCCTTCTCTCTTTGATCCGGACACGGGTGAGTTTTTGCTGGGAGACATTGTGCTGAACCAGGACCGGATCGAGAGCCAGGCCAGAGAGTACGGGCATGCGGAGAAGCGCGAGCTGGCTTTTCTGGTGGCACATTCCATGCTGCATCTCTTTGGCTATGATCATATGGAAGATGAAGAACGTCTGGAAATGGAGAGACGTCAGGAGGAAATTCTGACAGGAAAGGGTTACACAAGATGAGCACAGCAGGAAGACATCCCGTGCGGAGCGGACAGAGAAGACGTCTGAACCAGACGGAGGCACAGAAGCGGTCTACCGTTGATCGAAAAAAGAATTTCGTGGTGCAGGGATCCCTTCTGGCTATCGCCGGTATTCTGGTGCGAATCATCGGCATGGTCTACCGGGTGCCGCTGACGGCCATCATCGGGGCCGAGGGCAATGGTTACTATACCAGTGCCTTCAGCATTTATTCTCTGCTGCTGATTCTGTCCAGCTATTCCATGCCCACGGCCATTTCCCGTATCGTATCCGGAAATCTGGCCAAGGGAAAATATCGGAACACCGAGCGGGTGCTGCGGGCAGCCTTTGTCTATGCCACAGGCATCGGCTTTGTCATGTTTTCGGCTCTCTGGTTTGGCGGCAATGCCATTGCAGACCTTCTGCAGAAGCCCTATTGCGCCTTCGCTTTGAAGGCACTGGCCCCCACGGTATGGATCATGGCATATCTGGGCATTCTCCGGGGCTATTTTCAGGGAACGGGGGACATGGTGCCCACGGCCATTTCGCAGATCCTTGAGCAGGTGCTCAATGCGGTGATTTCCGTATTGGCGGCCTACATTCTTTTTCATAGAGGCGAGACGGCCAACCTGCTGTATTCGGATACGGAATACACCTATGCTTTTGGCGCGGCCGGCGGTTGCATCGGTACCGGTGCGGGAGCGCTGACGGCCTTGCTTTTCTTCATCATGCTGTATCTTTCGCATCGCCCTAAACTTCGCCGGCGTGTGCGACGGGACGAAAGCGGTGTGGACAGTTATCGTAACATCGGCATGGTGCTGGCACTGACCATGGTGCCGATCCTGATTTCCAGTACGGTATACAACATTTCCTCGGTCATTGATGATTATCTCTTCGGAAATGTGCAGGCCTATCTGGGCAGATCCAAGGATATCGTCACGGAGTGGGGCATTTTTGGTGAATATCACATCTTGTTCAACATCCCGGTGGCACTGGCCAATGCCTTGTCTTCTTCTCTGATTCCGAGTCTCACCAGGGCCGTGGAGGAGAAGAACCGGCGGGATACTGTATCCAGGGTGCGCTACAGCATTCGCTTTACGATGCTCATTGCCATCCCCGCGACGATCGGCCTCTGCGTGCTGGCAGAGCCCGTGAGCCGTATGCTTTTTCCGGGCAAAAATGTGCAGCTGCTGATCAATCTGACAAGAGTCGGCGCGCTGGCTGTGGTGTTCTATTCTCTGTCCACCATTTCCAATGCGATTCTGCAGGGTCTTGGACGGCTGAACGTGCCGCTGAAGAACGCGGTGATTGCGTTGATCGTGCATGTCATTGCGCTTGTGCTGATGATGCTGGCAGGGCTCGGCATTTATGCGGTGGTGTTGTCCAATATCCTGTTTGCGCTTGTAATGTGCATTCTGAACCAGCGCGCCATTCGTCGTTATGCCCACTGCCGCATCGAAATTGGCAAGGTTTTCGGATTGCCGACTTTTGCGGGGCTTGTGATGGGCGCTGTGGCTTACGGCGTGTACTTCGGCGTTTCTTCGGTGCTGCCGGAGTCGATGCGCCTTGGTCGGATCGGCTGTGCCATTTCTGTGCTGCCGGCAGTGCTGGCGGCCATTCTGGTTTACTTCGGGGTGCTTCTGGCCTTGCATGCCTTCACCCGGGAGGATCTTGACAACATGCCCATGGGCGGCAGACTGAAGCGTTTTGTACGCTGATGGAAGGTGAACGTATGGAAAAGAGAGAACTGATTGTAGTGGGTGCCGGAGCCGGCGGTCTGATGGCCGCCATTACGGCAGCCCGGCAGGGCGCAAGGGTGACCATCCTAGAGGGCACCGGTCGCTGCGGGCGAAAGTTGTCCCAGACCGGAAACGGCAAATGCAATTTTACGAATCTCTCCCTGACCGGAAATGAATACAGAAGTGAGGATATGACGTTTCCCCGGCAGATAGTGGATGCTTTTCCGCCGGAGAGCGTCATTTCTTTTTTTGAAAGCATTGGTATTCTGCCAAAGTTCCGGGGCAGCTATGTCTATCCCTTGTCGGATCAGGCGAGCGCGGTGACGGAGGCTCTGTACTGGGAAATGAAGCGACTGGGTGTGGAGCTCCGCTATGATGCGGCGCTGCAGTCCCTGCAGGCCAATGTCGGCGGTTCCTTTTTGCTGGACACCGCCGGCGGCCATTTTTCCGCACAGGCGGTGATCCTCTGTACGGGCTCGAAGGCATTTCCCTTGACAGGCTCCGACGGCAGCGGTTATCGTATCGCGGAACAATTGGGACTGCGGGTGACGCCTCTGACCCCGGCGCTTTGCGGACTGCGGGCGCGAAACTCTCGCTTTGCTGAAATGGCCGGTGTGCGGACCGAGGCAACATTAACCTTAGAGATCGATGGGAAAGGAGTGGCCGAGGAGACAGGAGAACTGCAGCTCACGGATTACGGTATTTCCGGCATTCCGGTGTTCCAGCTCAGCGGCCGGGTCGGGCAGGCGCTTTTACGGGGAAGTCAAGTAACGGTGTCTATCGATTTTCTGCCGCAGATGACAGAAGATGCAGTCGGGGAGCTACTGTACGAAAGACGTGAAAAATTTGCCGCGCTTCCGGTGGAGCGCTTACTCTTGGGCGTTCTGAATGACAAGCTGGCGCTGGCCCTGCTGCGGGAAGCCGGTATTCTACCGGAAGTGATGGGCGGCAAGGGAAAAAAAGCGGATAAAAAATCGGATAAGAAGCAGAAGAGCATTGTCTATTCCGGAAAGAAGATCCACGAAGTTTCTGCTGCGGAGCAGCGACATCTTCTGAAGCTTTTGAAGGGATATTCGGCAGAAATTATCGGATCCCAGCCCTTTGAAAGTGCCCAGTGTGTTTCCGGCGGTGTGGATACCCGGGAGGTCTTTCCGGAAAGCTGTGAGTGTCGAAAATACCCGGGACTCTATCTTGTGGGAGAGCTTCTGGATGTGGATGGCAGCTGCGGCGGCTATAATCTGCAGTTTGCCTGGAGTAGTGCGTATCTGGCTGGACGTGCTGCGGCGAAAAAAGTTTCAAAAAAATAATGTCTTGTAAAAATTGTGTCTCTTTTGTGTCTTTTTTCATGCTATACTGCAGACATCAAAGAAAGAGAGACAGGCAGTGTGATAACACTGCAGGGTTGATAAAGAAGGGAGACAGTTATGCCAGAGGATGGAAAGTTCGTAACGGCAGTAGAGTTTCTGGAGAATGCAAAACCGCGTACGACAAAGATTGGTGAGCTTTTTGATCTGCATGAGGCGAAAAAGGCCAACAGTACCAAGATACTGGATTTTTGGAATCAGGTAGAGAAGAAGGCCAAGGCCGATAAAGCCGCTAAGGAAGCGCAGGAAGCCAAGGCCAGAGCTGAAGCAGAAAAGGAAGCCAGAGCGCAGCAGAAAGCAGGTCGGGCCCTGTTTGAAGAAGATGATTTGCCCATGAACTTCGGCGATCTTTCAGATGATGAGGAAGAGATGGAAGCGGAGGCTGAGCAGAAGAGTCTTTACCGTGAGATTCGGGATGCTCTGTATAAGGACAATAAGTATGACGACCTGAGCACCCTTTCCAAGCGTCTTGCGGATATCCGTGTGATGGGACAGATCGTGCGGGGCAGCTATGTAGAGGCTAAGCGTGAGGCACGGGAATGGTTCAACAATACCAAGTTCGGTAAGGCGGTTGCTGAGAAGAAAAAGAGTTTGGCAAAGGCTGGTTCGAAGTGTATGGACCATGTCGCAGGATTCTGCAAGGGTGTGAAAGACATTGCCGGTACCGGCGTGGATATGACCAAGAGAGGCTTGCAGGCCGGCTATCAGTTTACGGCTGATAAAGCCAAAGCGGCGAAGGACTGGTTTGTCAATACAGCAGCGGTGCAGGCAGCTTCCCGCAAGATGCAGCAGTACGGAGCGAAGGCTTCGGCAGCAGGCAAGAGCATGGCGCATGGTTTCCGGAAGTTCTTCGGCATCCGTGAATTGACGGAAGAAGAAAAGAAGCAGCGGGCTGAGGCAAAGAGGAGGAAAGCCGAAGCAAAGGCAGCAGCGAAAAAGGTGGAAAAGGAAGCAAAGGAAAAGCTAAAGGCAAAGAAAAAGGCGGACAAAGAGTTCCAGAAGAAGCTGAAAGCTTTGAGAAAGGCCATGAAGGCAGAGGATCCTACTAAGGTAGAAAAAATGGCCGATGTCCTTAAGGATGCTGCACTGGAGGGTGAGGTGGCCCTGGGCGAGCGATTTGACAAGCTGATGAAAGCCATTGATCTCAGCGTGCAGTCACAGGTGCAGAAGGATGACATTGACGAAATCATCCGACGCAGAGCCGACAAGAGCTATGATGCCAGAATGAAGAAATTCAAGAAATTGCTGCATAGCGACCCTGAAATTAAAAAGAAGCTGAAGTATCGTTTAGACAGCGATCGGTGGAAAGAAGAGTTCGAAGCAGCCAAGAAACGGGCCGAGGAAGAGAAAAAGAAGAAGAACGGCGGCAAGGAGGAAGAGGAGGAAGAAAAGTCAGAGCTTGCTAAAAAAACTGAAGAAATCTCGAATAAGATGAAGAAGAAAGCAGCCGAGCTGGAGCAGCTGAAGAAGGGCCGGATCGGCAATGCGGCTGATTATGTCACCGATATTCAGAATCTCCAAACTGCTATTACAAATCTTAAGAAGGAATTGAAGAAAAAGAAGGAAGAGGAGGAAGCTAAGCAAAAGGGCCAGGAGAAGACCGAAGAAAAGACCGCAGAGAAAAAGGCGGAAGATGCGCCGGAAGTGAATGCCGCACCTCCCACTGAGAAAAAGAGTTTGCTTCAGAGAGAGGTAGATGAGGCAAAGAAAATTGCCGGTGTTGCGAATAAGGGCATAAACACAGGGCTTGCGATCCAGAAAAATGTCGGGACCATTGTACAGGATGTGCAGAAGCTGATCGATGGCGAGGGCAGTGAGGCTGAAGTGGCCGAGGCGACGAAGAAGACAACGGATACCCTGAAGCAGGCAGGTTCCTTCTTTGGTTGGGATCCTTCCAAGAAAACGACTTATGTAGATAAGGGTGCAGATACGCTGGCGCTGTTCGGAAAGACCCGAGAGGATCTGACGGATCGGATGCAGAAGATCAAGGACGGCACGGCCACCGCAGAAGATTATCTGGCTTTTGAAAACGGAATCACCGCACTGTCGCAGAACTGTCTGTCGTATGCCAAGATTGATACATCCTATATCAACAGCTTCAATAAGGCGCTGAAGGGCATGGTGGAGATCAACAAGGGCAAGAAGGTGACAGAGAATCTCCTGAATGTGGGACAACAGCTTCTGACCACAGCCAATACGATTGAGAAGCAGATTACCGGCGGTAAGGGCAGCCTGGGAACCCCCATCACCGTTCTGGGCAGCATGGAAAAGATTGCCGGCAATCTGGAAAGCCTGGTGCAGAAGACAGAGCAAAACCAGAGACTGAATGACATGAGTCCTGAAGAGATGGGCAAGAATGTGTCCGCAGAGGATGCCAACCTCATCCGTAACGGAAGAGACGACATTGTCGGCAGAAATGATATCAGTCGTTACCAGCTGCTGGGTGGTGCGGTGAAGAAGGCCGCAGATACCACAGCCAGTCTGGTGGGCGGTACCATCGGCACTCTGTATATGAAGGCAGCACAGCCGGCCTTCGACGCACTGAATAAATATATGACGGAAGCCATGCAGAAGAGCCTGGATGAGGCTTTGGTCCAGAAGGATGTCTGGAAAGAAGAAGATTATTACAAAATTGACCGGGATATGAACAGCATGCGGAATGATGAGATCATACGTCTCCTTCGCCGCGAGACCGGCAGTATCAACGGAAAGCATCTGGCAGATAAGATTCGCTTCGATCTGGGCATGCGGCTGATCACCAATGCCGATAAGGACAATGGATTTGAAGCACTGGCAAAGAATGCCTTCGGCCGGAAGGCTACCGATGAAGAGATCATGCAGCTGGTGGGCTTCAAGGACTTTAAGGATGCCGAAAATCGTGTTTATAAGGCATCTGAGAATGACGATAAGCTGAAGGAAACTTATGAGAACAAGGCCAAGGATGTTATGTCAAAGCCCAGCAAGGCGGACAAACAGCAGGCCAAGAAAGACAAATTGCATAAGAATACCATGAAGAAATTCGATAATATCCTGGATGCGGATGAGACTTATGCGTTGACGGAAGAGGATGAGAAGAAAAGGGTTCCTCTCTTCATGGACGACAATAAGAAAAACATGGTGAGTTTCAAAAAGAACAGTACGTCGAAGAAGCCGAAGAGCAAAGGTCTGTAACAATTGGCAAAAGTTATAAAAGACAGATAAGAGAAATAATGGTATAATTCATTATCATATGGACACGTTTATTAACGGGAAAGGAAATAAAATGAGCAAGGTACTGGATATTCTGAATGAGAGACTGTCAAACGATGGTGTGGAGATCAAGCTGGGCGAGAGAGATGGAGAGACCACGGTCAATGCCATTCTGGAAGGCATGGGCGAGGATGAAGACGGTGCCATCGTCTGCGAGATTAGCAGAGTGGCCGAGGATGAGGAGACCGGCGACAGCTACTACAGCTTCTATACCGTAGTAGCCGATCAGCTGGAGGAGAGTGTTCACAGCGGCACCATGATGAATCTGAACAACCTGAACGCTGAGCTTCTCATTGGCGCTTACGGCATCCTGACGGAGACCGGCACCATTTATCATAAGTATGTATGCAAGGCATTGCCCATGGAGGATGAGCAGGCTGCAGAGCTTCTCTACAGTATCTTTGTGGATGTGGTGGCCAGCGTATACAATGACTATGACCGCGTTTTCGCCAGCATCGTAGAGTAAGGGAAAACAAAAATTTCTTGCAAAAAAATGAAGACTGTGCTATTGTATACGAGTTGCCACAATAGCACAGTTGGTAGTGCATTTGATTCGTAATCAAAAGGTCACCGGTTCGAGTCCGGTTTGTGGCTGTGAAGGTCTGAGGATGACGAGAATTCGTTGTTTTCAGGCCTTTTGTCTATCATCGGGTATGGTTCAGAAAGGCAGAGTCAAGAGAGCAAGATATGGAATGGATAAAAAAACACAAGCGAGACCTGATCCTGCTGTTGATTCTGCTGGTGATCCTGGCCGTGAGCGGCATCGTGCTACTTCGTCGACGTGGACAGGGAAATGCAGAAGACGTCTATACTGTGGTGGTGCGGTCATTGGATGAGGTGATCCTGGAGGTGCCGCTTTCGGAAAATGGCAGGTATATCCTAGAAAATGGCAAGGCGGAGAAGGCAGCAGATGATTTGACATTGGAAGCACTGGGAGACGAAGCATTGGCTTCCAAAAATGAGATCAACATCCTGGACATTCAGGACAACGCTGTGCGGGTCCTGGAATCCAATTGTGACAACCAGGTTTGCGTGCAGTTGGGGCGTCTGACAGAGGATTCTCATGATTTTCCCATTGTCTGCCTGCCCCATGGCCTGATTGTGACCATAGAGGAACCGTCCGATTTAGGTAGATAGGAAAGAGAGGAGAATGTATGTTTTTGGTTGAAAAGGGAAAGGAGCTTCTGCAGCTCGTCCGGGCCGTGAATCCCTGGGCGCTCCTGTTCTGGACCGTGTATGTCTGCGGTGTGTTGGCATTGATCTATGCCCTGATGCAGGTGGTTCATGGTGTGGAGGCCAAGGACAAGGCGTCCATACGACGTGCTTCCATCGGCTTTGCCGTGGCCATTGTCCTGATTCTCGTCAAGCTGCTGGCCTACCGCCTCGGATGGTTCGGACTTTCTTAAGGTTTTTTACGATATTTGTACAGACCTTGCGCGATACTTCTCCATGCTTTATGATAGTGCACAGAGCGTAAACAGATTGGAGAGAATCCCGATATGCATATGAGCAGAGAAAACGTGACAGCGAAGAAACAGGTAATACGGGCTGGCCTTACTGCGGCAATGCTTTCTGCCCTTCTCAGCTTTCCGGCCATGGCCGGGCGCTGGCAGCAGGGAAGCGGAAGCAATGCCGGAAAATGGTGGTACAACAATCAGGACGGTACCTACGCGAAGGATGGATGGTTCTGGATTGATGGCGACGAAGATGGTGTAGCGGAGTGCTATTATTTTGATGCCGACGGCTGGCTGGTGACACAGCAGAACGTGGAAGGCTATCAGGTGGCCAAGGACGGTGCCTGGGTGGATTCCGGTGTGGTGCAGATCAAGGATGTGGCCGGCAGTACAGATGTCTATACCAGTGGTGCCAATGAAATCAGCACCGGTACGCTGGAACTGGGATCCGATCTGGATCTGGGAACGGAGATCGATTTTGAAGATCCCACGGAGGTCAGCAGCTCTTCATCCAAGAAAACAGAGACAGGAACGTCCACTTCCGGCAGTACGAAAAAGGACGGTGGCGATGTAATCTCTGTGGGCAGTGGTCCGGAAAGCAGCACGAGCACGGAGTCCAGCACCAGCGGACCGACAGCCAATAGTAGCAGTTCAAGCAGTAAGAAGGTCACGGTACAGGCCTTTACCGGCGAGGTCGGCAAGAGTGCATCGGATCTGCCGAAGTCGGATCCCACAGAACTTGTGGAATATGCAAGAGCCTTCATCGGGGTTCTGCCCTACGTGACAGCCGGTACTTCACTGGAGAGTGGAGCGGACTGCTCCGGCTTTACACAGCAGATTTTCCGTCACTTCGGTATCACGATCCCGCGTGATTCTCGTTCACAGTATGCGGCGTCTACCAAGGTTTCGGCCTCTGAGTTGCAGCCGGGAGATCTGATTTTCTACGGCTCATCACCGTCTACCATTTACCATGTGGGTATTTACAGCGGAAACGGTACCATCATCCACTGTACAAGGACAGGCGATTATGTGCGTGAGCACAATGTCTTCTATGCAACGCCTTACGGCTACGGAAGATACACCAAATAATAGGCATAACTGAAGATTATAGCACGGTGGAAAATGATGCACAAATTCCGCCGTGCTATATTTTTGTGTTATGGAATACTGCACAAATCTAAAATTTTTCTAAACACTTTCCTTGACAAGAGAAGCCTGCGGGAATACGATACGGGGAACGAAAAAGGGAGGCAAATTATGAATACGCTTGTAATTGTACTGATCGCCGCCGTGTGTTTGGGCGGCGCTTATCTTGTCTATGGTCGCTGGCTTGCGAATAAGTGGGGGATTGATCCCAAAGCAGAAACACCGGCAGTACGCTTTAATAATGGAAAAGACTTTTCACCGGCAGACGGCATGACCGTCTTCAGCCATCAGTTTTCTTCCATTGCCGGTGCGGGTCCTGTGACCGGGGCCATCCAGGCCGCTGCCTTCGGCTGGCTGCCGGTGCTGCTCTGGATTCTGCTGGGCGGCATTTTCTTTGGTGCTGTAACAGACTTTGGTGCATTGTATGCCAGCGTGAAGAATGACGGTAAGTCTATGGGCATGCTGATCGAGAAGTATATCGGAAAGCTCGGCAGAAAGCTTTTCCTGCTGTTCTGCTGGCTCTTCTGTCTGCTGGTCATCGCTGCCTTCGTGGATATGGTGGACGGCACTTTTAATGTTTATACCGTCGTGGATGGTGTAACACAACTGTCTGATGCGGCGGAGACCAATGGCGCAGCCGGTACCATTTCCATTCTGTTTATGGTTTTTGCCGTTGTCTTCGGCCTTTTGCAGAAGAAGTTTCATTTTACAGGCTGGAAGGAGACCTGCATTGGACTGGTATTCACCGTACTGTCTCTGGGCCTGGGCATGACTGCACCGATCATGCTGGGAAAGGGAACCTGGGCGGCCATCGTCTTTGTTTATATCTTCTTTGCAGCCATTCTTCCGATCTGGATCCTGAAGCAGCCGCGGGATGTGATGACGACCTATATGTTCATCGGCATGATCGCCGGTGCGGCGCTGGGACTTCTGGTGGCACATCCGACCATGAACCTGCCGGTATTTACCGGTTTCAGCAATGAGAAGCTGGGCACCATGTTCCCGATCCTTTTCGTGACGGTAGCCTGCGGTGCGGTTTCCGGCTTCCATTCCCTGGTATCCTCCGGCACCTCTTCCAAGACGGTTTCCAACGAGCGGGATATGCTGAAGGTTGGCTATGGCGCGATGTCCCTGGAGAGCCTGCTGGCGGTTCTGGCACTTTGCGTAGCCGGTGCTGCGGCAGCAGCGGACGGTACACCGGCGGACGGTACACCGTTCCAGGTATTTTCCAGAGGTGTGGCAGGTTTCTTTGAGATGTTCGGCGTACCGGTTTATGTGGCACAGTGCTTCATGACCATGTGCGTATCTGCATTGGCATTGACAACATTGGATGCTGTATCCAGAATCGCCCGCATCAGCTTCCAGGAGCTCTTCAGCGTGGATGATATGGAACATGCAGAGGGATGGCGTAAGCTGCTTTGCAACACCTATTTCTCCACCATTCTGACATTGTTTTTCTCTTACCTTCTGACAAGAGTGGGGTATTCCAACATCTGGCCGCTGTTCGGTTCCGCGAATCAGCTGCTGTCTGCACTGGTTCTGGTGACACTGTGCGTATTTATGAAGGTCACAGGACGCAGCAACAAAATGCTCTTCCCGCCGATGATCATTATGGTCTGCGTGACCGGCACTGCATTGGTGCAGAGAGTCATTGCACTGGTTTCCGCTTTTCAGGGTGGCACCGGTACCGTCATGGTGGAGGGACTGCAGCTTGTGCTGGCTATTCTGCTGCTGACGCTGGGCGCCACCATCGTGATCAATTCCCTGCGGGCGTATGCCAAGGCAGAGCGTCTGTCTGAGCAGAAAACACTGGCCGAGAAAGCCGGTTGAGAGTGGGATAGAAGCTGAAACGGAACAACAAAATAAAACAACAAAATGCCGACAGAGCGCAGCTCTGTCGGCATTTTTGGCATATTTCGTTGTGTGTAATGCGTCTTATACGCGAATGTTGGCGCGCTTGAATTCTTTTTCCAGTTCCCGTTTCTGGGCACGTTTTTTCATGTCGTCCCGCTTATCATAGAGCTTTTTACCGCGGCAGAGACCGATCTCCACCTTGACAAGACTGCGCTTCAGATATACCCGCAGGGGCACCAGGGCATAGCCCTGTTCCTGCAGTTTGCCGGAGAGCTTGTGGATCTCTGCCTTATGCAGCAGCAGCTTTCGGTCCCGGAGTGGATCCTTGTTAAAAATGTTTCCCTTTTCGTAGGGATTGATGTGCATGCCGTAGATCATGACCTGACCGTTCTTGATCTGGCAAAAGGACTCTTTGATGGAGCATTGTCCGAGGCGCAGGGATTTCACCTCGGTGCCCACCAGTTCGATGCCGCATTCGATGGTCTGATCCACGAAGTAATCGTGATAGGCTTTTTTGTTGTTTGCAATCAGTTTGATGCCGCCCTCTGACATAGGTGCCTCCTTATTCGTTTTCTGCTTCCGCATCATCCGAAAGCAGCGGATTGTCCAGTGTGAAATCAATGGTCCGGGTCAGCTTGTCCACGTTCATGACGTTGATGCGGACCTTGTCGCCCAAACGATAGGTTTTCCCGGTATGCTCGCCCACCAGCTCATAGCGATCCTCGTGGAAGACATAATAGTCCCCATCCATGACCCGGACAGAAACCATGCCCTCCACCGTGTTGGGCAGTTCCACATAGAGGCCGTAGCTCGTGATGCCGGAAATGATGCCCTCAAAGCTTTCGCCCAGATGCTGTCGGATGTACTCGCATTTCTTCAGCTTCTCGGTTTCTCGCTCGGCTTCATCGGCCCGGCGTTCCAGCGTGGAGCTTCGGTCCGCCACCGCCGGCAACAGCTCACGATAGTGTTCGATTCGCTTCTTCCGTAGCTCACCCCGCAGATTTTCCTTGATGATGCGATGGATCTGGAGATCCGGATAACGGCGGATGGGAGAGGTGAAGTGTGTATAGTAACGTGCCGCCAGACCGAAGTGGCCGCTACATTCCGTGCTGTACCTTGCTTGCTTCAGAGAACGTAGCGTCAATACCTTAATGACGGCTTCCTCCGGCGTGCCGGCGATGGCATCCAGCAGCTTCTGGACTTCCTTCGGACGAATGCTGTCTTCGTCCCGCATCCGGAGAAAATGTCCGTAGTTGGATACCAGAAGTCCCAGCTGCTTGAATTTTTCCGCATCCGGCTTTTCATGCACACGATAGAGGAAGGGCAGCTGCTGCCAGTAGAAGTCTTCGGCAACGGTTTCGTTGGCGGCCAGCATGAAGTCCTCGATCAGCATATGGGCTTCATTGCGGATATAGGGAAGAATATCCTTGACACGGCCCTTTTCATCCAAAAGGATTTTTGCCTCCGGAAAATCGAAGTCAATGCCGCCGCGCTCATGACGTCTTTCCCGCAGAAGCTTCGACAAGGCATACATGCGTTGCAGCAGCGATGCGTAGGGAAGATAGCTGTCCGGGTCTTCGCCGTTTGTGAGAGGAAGGTCATTCAGAAGAGCATGTACACCGGTATAGCTCATGCGCTTGTCCGAACGAATCACGCTTTCACAAAGCTCATGCCCGAGCAGACGGCCCTGACTGTCGAAGTCCATGATGCAGCTCAGGGTCAGTCGATCTTCGCCTTCGTTCAGAGAACAGATGCCGTTGGAGAGGGCCCGGGGGAGCATGGGAATCACCCGATCCGTGAGATACACGGAGGTGCCGCGGTTCAGGGCTTCCTGGTCCAGAAGAGAGTGCTCCTGAACATATTCCGAAACATCGGCGATGTGGACATAGAGCCGATATTGCTGCTTCTCTTCATTATATTCCAGGGAAATGGCATCGTCCAGATCCTTGGCATCCTCACCATCGATGGTGATGGTGGTGAGATTTCGAAAATCGTGGGTGGCACGGTTGGCTACGGTATCTTCAGGTACGGTTTCCGGAATGGCTTCGGCAGCCTGCATCAGGTCTTTCGGGAAGGTCTCCGGCAGTCCGTAAGCCCGCACAATGGACAAAATGTCCACACCGGGATCGCTGACATGCCCGAGGATTTCCTTGATGACGCCCTCCGGCTTGTGATGCGCGTCGCCGTAGTTCACAATATGGGCCACCACCTTGTGACCGTTCACCGCCCGGAGGTCCCGGCCCTGGGGAATGAAGATATCCCGCAGAAGCTTGGGATTGTCCGGGATCACGAAGCCGCTCTGCTTGGTTTTGTGGTAGATGCCCACCACATCGGTGTTGGCGTGCTCCAGCACCTGGGTAATGGTGCCCTCGGCAGCGTTGTCTCCTTTGTTTTCGCGGACAATGAGGAGGCGAACCTTGTCGCCATCCAGAGCCATGCCGACTTCATCGGCGGGAATGAAGACATCGCGTTCCCGGCCTTCGATGGTGACAAAGCCGAAGCCGCGGGGATGGGCATGGAAAATACCCACATGGGTGAAGCTTTCCCGCCGTCCGTAGCGTCCGTGGACGGATATGCCAATACGTCCCTCGGCAACAAGCCGGTCCAGCACCTCCTGGAGGGAAGCCCGCTCTGCCTTGGGAATGCCCATGAGATTCGCCATTTCCTTCGTCTTCATGGGCGTATAGATTTTATCGTTTACCAGTTCGACGATGAGATCGCCGAGCTTTTTCTTTTGTTCCTCCTGCATTGCCGAAGCTGCCTCCTTCTAAGGTATCAGTATATAAAACAAGGAAGGCTCTGCTGACGCAGAGCCTTTTATACGCTTGCCACTAAGGCATCGTGCCCGGGCACGATATTTAAAAACCTGCACACAATTGTGTGCAGGCCTTATATAACGCATCAAACATCACCAGATGATATCCAGAACCAGAACCACAATGAAGAAGAGCACAGCGCCGATCTTCGTGAACTTTTCAAGGTTTCCTTCCATGGAACGGCCTCTGTTCTTGGACCAGTAGGTGTCTGCCATACCGGAGATCGCGCCGAGTCCCTGACTCTTTCCCTCCTGCATCAGGACGATTGCGGAAAGCGCAATGCCCAGAATCAGCAGTATGATCACAAGTGCGATTTTCATATATTTTCACCACCTTACACACGTTATTCATTCATAGACTAACCAATCCTAGCATAAGGCCATGCAAAATGCAAGGAAATTCTGGCTAAGAGGGCAGCCTCCTTTTACATTTCTGCTGTGCTGTGTTATACTTAACCCCAAACCTGTCTATGAGGAGGAGCTATGTATATTCAGCATGCGCCCATTGGCGTATTTGATTCCGGCGCAGGGGGCATCAGTGTACTGCGGGCCCTTCAGCGGGAGCTTCCGGCGGAGAACTTCGTCTATTATGGTGATAATTTTCATGCACCCTACGGGGAACGGGACGAAGAGAGCATTCGAAGGCTCTGCGAGGCAGATCTGCATTTCCTTTTTCAGCAGCAGGTGAAGGCCGTGGTGATTGCCTGCAATACCGCAACCTCAGCGGCAGCCGTATATCTCCGGGAAAAATATCCCCATACCATTATTGTGGGCATGGAACCGGCGGTGAAGCCGGCAGTAGATGCAGCAGGACTGGATTGTCCCCGGGTGCTGGTGATGGCAACGGAATCCACTCTGGCGGGAGACCGTTTGAAGAATCTGATTCGTCTCCATGGAGAGCACGGAGAGATTCATCGTCTGGCAGCGCCCGGTATCGTGCGCCTGGTGGAAGCCGGACAGGAAAACAGTGAAGCCATGACAGCGTACTTAAGGGAAATTCTTGCGCCTTATCGGCGGCAGGAGAAACAAAGAGAGCACGTACATATCGACAGTCTGGTGCTGGGGTGCACCCATTTCCCTTTTGTGAAGCAGCAGATTGAGGAGGCCCTGGGCTATCCGGTGCATTTCTATGATGGCGCAGAGGGAACGGCCCGGGAGACCCGGCATCGACTGGAACGGGCAGGCTTTTTGTATACAGAGGATAATGCAGGCGGCGCGAAAGGCCGGGTGCGGCTCTGCAGCAGTGATTCCCGACCGGAGGCTATGAAGCTTTTGCAGCGATTGTATGGGCTGCCGCTCTGAAAGAGATGAAGTATATGGATACGAGAAAGGAAACAGCCATGAAAAGTGCGGAAAAGGTCAGTGTGACCGAGCTTATCAAGAAAGAAAATCTCCGTAATCTGACACCGGAGATCAATACGGATGAGATTTACATGAGCATCCCGGATGTGAACCGTCCGGCACTGCAGCTGGCCGGTTTTTTCGATCAGTTTGATTCAGAGCGGGTGCAGATCATCGGAAATGTGGAGACCGCATACCTTATGACCATGGACCGGCCTCAGCGTCGGGCGCGCTATGCGGAAATGGCCAAGTATCCCATTCCCTGCATCATCTATGCCCGGGACATCGAGCCGGATTCCTGCATGGTCAGTGCCTGCAAGGAGGCGGGAATTCCCCTGCTGTCCAGCAGTCGTCCCACCACAGAGCTGGAGGGAGAAATTATCAGCTGGCTGAAGGAGCGGATGGCCCCTATGATTTCTGTGCATGGCGTCTTGGTGGACGTTTATGGCGAGGGTGTGCTGATCATGGGGGACAGCGGCATTGGCAAGTCTGAGGCTGCGCTGGAGCTCATCAAGCGGGGGCATCGTCTGGTTTCTGATGATGTGGTGGAGATTCGCAAGGTTTCCGCAGACCGTCTGGTGGGTACCGCACCAGACATTACACGGCACTTCATTGAGCTTCGCGGCATCGGAATCATTGATGTGAAACAAATGTTTGGCGTGGAATGCGTAAAGGACAGCCAGACCATTCATATGGTGATCAAGCTGGCGGAGTGGTCCAAGGATAAGGAATATGACCGTCTGGGACTGAAGGACAACTACACGGAATTTCTGGGGAACAAGATCATCAGCTACGATATTCCCATTCGGCCGGGCCGTAATGTGGCGATTATCGTGGAGTGTGCCGCTGTCAACAATCGTGCGAAGAAGATGGGCTACAATGCTGCCCAGGTATTGTATGACCGAGTGACAGCAAACATGAATCGGGAGGACTGAAGCAGGCATGAGAATTCTGAAAAATGAGCCCATGAGCCGGCATACCACCTTTCGGGTGGGCGGTCCGGCGGCAGAGTATCGGATTCCCGAAAGCCCGGAGGAGCTGCAGGTATTGATCACGGAGCTTCACCAGGAGGGAAGACCGTACCGGATTCTCGGAAACGGTTCGGACCTTCTGGTGGCAGATGCCGGTGTGCCGGAGCTTGTGATCGAGATCCGGGATGCCCTCAGTGGCATTTCTCTTTCTGCAGCAGCGGCAGAGGATGGCAGTCGGATATTGCATGTCCTTTCCGGGACGCTTCTTTCACAGGCTGCGGCCTTCGCGCAGAAGCAGGGACTCAGCGGCATGGCTGCTCTCCATGGCATTCCCGGTACAGTGGGCGGTGCTCTGGTGATGAATGCCGGCGCCTATGGCACGGAGATCCGGGATGTGCTTCTGCAGTGTGAGGTGTTGACAAGGGAAGGAGAGCGGAAGACATTACCGGCGGCGGCACTGGAACTGTCCTATCGTCATTCCTGCATTCCGGAAAAGGACTATGTTGTGCTGTCGGCGGATTTTCGGCTGCAGCCGGGGGATCCGGCGGAGATCCTGCGGGAGATGCAGGACTACCAGAAGCGGCGGGCCGAGAAGCAGCCCTTGAATAAGCCATCGGCGGGATCGACCTTCAAGCGGCCGGAGGGCTATTTTGCCGGAAAGCTCATTGAGGAGGCTGGTCTTCGCGGCTATCGTCTGGGTGGCGCGGCCGTTTCCGAAAAGCATTGCGGCTTTGTGGTGAATGAGGATCAGGCAACGGCGACTGAATTGTATCAGTTGATCTGTGAGGTTTCTGACCGGGTGCAAATGCACAGCGGTGTTCGTCTGGAACCGGAGGTGAAATTTTGGGGAAGCTTCTGATCATAAGCGGTATGAGCGGTGCAGGAAAAACCATTGCACTGAAGGCCTTGGAGGATATGGGCTACTATTGTGTGGACAATCTGCCGATTCCGCTGATTGAAAAGTTTGCTGAGCTTTTTCTGGAAGGAAAGAGCAGCAAAAATGCAGCACTGGGCGTTGATATCCGCTCCGGCAGCGATCTTCCGGCGCTGCGGGAGGTTTTCGATGACTGGGACGTGCGGGGCAGAGTGGATTACGAGCTGCTTTTTCTGGATGCTTCCGATGAGGTGCTGATCAAGCGTTTCAAGGAGACCCGCCGGGCACATCCGCTGTCCAAGGACGGGCGCGTGGAAACCGGCATCCAGGCGGAGCGTCAGGCATTGCTTTGGCTGAAGGAGCGGGCAGATGTGATCATCGATACATCGCGGCTTCTTACCAAGGAGCTCCGCCGGCAGCTCGCCGACATTTTCCTGAAAAACCGGGAGTACGAGAATCTGCAGGTGACGATTCTGTCCTTCGGCTTCAAGTACGGCATTCCCGAGGATGCGGATCTGCTCTTTGATGTCCGTTTCCTGCCGAATCCATATTACGTGCAGGAACTGCGGAGTCACACGGGTCTGGAAGAAAGCATACAGTCCTATGTGCAGCAGGACGGCGTGGCCGGGGTTTTTCTGGACAAGCTGTATGATATGCTGACTTTCCTAATCCCGCATTATATTGAGGAAGGAAAAAATCAGTTGGTCATCGGCATTGGCTGTACCGGCGGAAAGCATCGCTCTGTCACGATGGCGGAGCTTCTGTACCGGCGGCTGCGGGAGCATGCCGATTACGGATTGCGGATCGATCACAGGGATATCGAAAGATGAGGTGTCATGTCATTTTCGAGAGACGTTAAGAATGAGCTTTTAAAAAAGGACTTTACAAGCCCTGAAAAACCGATTAACATAGGCGCTGATGAGGCGCGACTGGAAATGTACCGGTATGCGCTTCAATGTAAGTTTTTGGAGAACGGATCTGTCACGGATCCGAATAAGGATTACCATCTGGAATTCATTTGCAGAAGTCGAGAAGAAGCCCGGGAGACAGCGGAGAAGCTGGAAGCCTTTTCCTTACATCCGAAGCTGACGGAACGGGGAAAGCATCAGCTTGTTTACCTGAAGGATGCCTCGGAAATTGCAGATGTCTTAAACATCATCGGCGCTCACAATGCATTGATGGACTTCGAGAATGTACGCATTCTGAAGGAAGTCAGTGAGAATGTCAATCGACGCGTCAATTTCGAAACCGCCAACATTAACCGAACCGTACATGCCAGTCTGCGCCAGATGGAAGATATTCTTCTGATTTCGGAGCGGCTTGGTTTGGACAGTCTGGATGAAGGCCTACGCGAGATTGCCGAGGCGCGTATGAAAAATCAGGATGCCTCATTGGAGGAGCTGGCGGCTGGTCTGCATCCGCCCATCGGAAAGAGCGGAGCCAACCACAGAATGAGGAAGCTGTCCCGCATCGCAGACACACTGCGGGAGGAAGCAGGTAATGCACAGCAATAAATGGAGGAGCTGTTATGAAAGATACAAGTGTTGTTGTGAATCTGCCAAAGAAATCGGATGACCATCCGGTGGCAATGCTGGTGCAGATTGCCAGCAGATACAATTCACGGATTTATATGGCCGAGGGCAGCAGAAAGGTGAATGCCAAGTCCATTATGGGAATGATGGCGCTGGGCATCAGCAATGGAACAGAGCTGCAGCTTTCAGCTGACGGTGATGACGAGGAAGCAGCTTTGACAGAGCTGGGCGCTTATCTTCGAGGAGAAGCAAGTGCGAACTGAGTCGTACAGGATTTTACGGAGCGCCTGAGCAATCAGGCGCTTTTTTGATTCATAGGAAAGTGCATCCTATGAATCAAGAAACGCGCACATAGAAAGGAAAGCACGAGGATGAGCTTTACACACCTGCATACCCATACGAGCTACAGTCTTCTGGACGGCTCCGGCAAGATACCGGAGATGATCCGGCGGGTAAAGGAGCTGGGGATGGATTCGCTGGCCATTACGGATCATGGCGTGATGTACGGCGTCATTGACTTTTATAAAGAAGCGCTGAAGCAAGGCATTCATCCCATTCTGGGCTGTGAGATCTATCTGACACCGGGATCACGCTTTGACCGGGAGCTTTCCAAAGGAGAGGACCGATACTATCATCTGGTGCTGCTGTGTGAGAACAATGTGGGCTATCAGAACCTTATCCGCATTGTCTCTGCCGGTTTCACGGACGGCTTTTACTACAAGCCCCGTGTGGATTTCGAAACGCTGGAGCGCTACCATGAGGGACTGATCTGCCTTTCGGCCTGTCTCGCGGGAGAGGTGGCGAAAGATCTGACCCGGGGCTTTTATGAGGAAGCCAAAAAGGCGGCACTACATTATCAGGACATTTTCGGCAAGGGGAATTTCTTCCTGGAAATGCAGGATCACGGCTATCCGGAGCAGAAGACAGTGATCAACGGCGTACTGCGGCTCCATGAGGAGACCGGTATTCCCATGGTGGCCACCAATGATATTCATTACACCTATCAGGAGGATGCGGAGGCCCATGACATTCTGCTTTGCCTTCAGACTGGAAAAAAGGTGATGGATGAGGATCGAATGCGCTATCCCGGCGGTCAGTTCTATATTAAGTCTGAGGAGGAAATGCGGTCGCTTTTTCCCTTTGCAGCGGAGGCCATCGAAAATACCCAGCGCATTGCGGAACGCTGTCAGGTCGAGATTGAGTTCGGTCACTATCATTTGCCCCACTATGCGGTGCCGGAGGGCTATGATTCGGAGAGCTATCTTCGGAAGCTCTGTGAGGATGGCCTGCGGGATCGTTACGGTGACGCAGCAGAGCAGCATCGGGCGCGTTTGGAATATGAGCTTTCCGTCATCAGTTCCATGGGCTTCATTGACTACTTCCTGATCGTATGGGACTATATCCATTTTGCCAAGACCCATGACATCTCGGTGGGACCCGGCAGAGGTTCGGCCGCAGGATCCATTGTGGCCTATGCCATCGGCATCACCGACATTGACCCCATCCGCTATGATCTGATCTTTGAGCGTTTCCTGAATCCGGAACGTGTCACCATGCCCGATATCGACGTGGACTTCGAGTACGAGCGGAGGCAGGAGGTCATTGACTATGTCACCGAAAAGTACGGGAAGGACCAGGTGACCCAGATCATCACCTTCGGTACTCTGGCGGCGAAGGGCGTGGTGCGGGATGTGGGCCGTGTATTGGATGTTCCCTATGCCAAGTGCGACATGATCGCGAAGCTCATCCCCAATGATCTGGGCATGACTTTGGATAAGGCGCTGGAGGTGAGTGCCGAGCTGCGAAAGCTGTACGAAGAGGATGAGGAAACCAACAAGATCCTCACCATGGCGAAGCGCCTGGAGGGTCTGCCCCGGCATACGTCCATGCATGCGGCCGGTGTCGTGATCGCCGGTGCGCCGGTGGTGGATTATGTGCCGCTTTCCCGGGGCTCCGATGGCGCGGTCACCACCCAGTTCACCATGACCACCATAGAAGAGTTGGGACTTCTGAAGATGGACTTCCTGGGACTTCGCACACTGACGGTGATCAAGGATGCTATCCGGGATGCGGAGAAGAACCATGGTGTGAAGATCGATTTTAACCGCATGGCAATGGATGACAGCCGGGTGTATGAGATGCTTTCTGCCGGGGACTGTGCCGGTGTGTTCCAGCTGGAGTCGGCGGGCATGAGCAGCTTTATGAAGCGGCTGAAGCCGGGCAATCTGGAGGACGTCATTGCTGGCGTTGCCCTGTACCGGCCGGGGCCCATGGATTTCATTCCGAAATACATTGAGGGCAAGAAGCACCCGGAGGCAGTAAGCTTCGACTGTCCGGAGATGGAACCCATTCTCAACAAGACCTACGGCTGTATCGTCTATCAGGAGCAGGTGATGCAGATCGTGCGGGATTTGGCGGGCTATTCCATGGGACGTTCCGATCTGGTGCGCCGTGCCATGTCGAAGAAGAAGACCGCCGTTATGGAGAAGGAACGGCAGAACTTTGTTTACGGCAATGAAGCCGAGGGTATTCCCGGATGCGTGGCCCGGGGCATTCCGGAGCAGGTGGCCAATCACATTTATGATGAAATGATCGACTTTGCGAAGTATGCCTTCAACAAGTCCCATGCGGCCTGCTATGCGGTGGTTTCCTATGAGACCGCCTACCTCAAGTGTTACTATCCGGTGGAATTCTATGCGGCCCTCATGACTTCCTTCATGGATAATGTCGGCAAAACCGCAGAATACATTGATGTGGCTCGGGATCTGGGCATCGCGATTCTGCCGCCGGATGTGAATGAAGCCGGCGTAGGCTTTACGGCCTGTGGCAAGGCCATCCGTTATGGCCTCAGTGCTGTGAAGTCTGTGGGACGGACGGCAGCAGAGCAGCTGGTGCAGGAACGGGAAGAAAACGGCCGCTTCCGGGACCTGGAGGATTTCGTGGTCCGGGCTTCTGCCCGGGGCGTGAACCGGCGGGCCATGGAGTACTTTGTCTATGCCGGAGCCCTGGATGGCTTTCCCGGAAACCGGCGGGAAAAGTTGATGGGTCTGCCGGTTATTCTGGATGCGAAGGTCAAGGAAAGGAAGGATTCCATGGCGGGGCAGATGACCCTGGCGGATCTTTTCGGAGAGGATGACGCGGCGGCCCAGGAGTTTAAGGTGAAGCTGCCGACATTGCCGGAATTTTCAAAAGAGGATCTTCTTCGCAATGAAAAGGAGGCGCTGGGCATCTACCTGTCCGGACATCCCCTGGATGAGGATCGGGAGCTTTTGAAAGCAGTGGTGACAGCCCAGACGGCAGAATTCCGACTGGATCAGGAGAGCAATACCTGCCAGGTGCAGGAGGGCCAAAATGTCACCATCGGCGGCATTGTGACCGAGGTGCGGATGAAAACCACCCGAAAGGGAGACCAGATGGCCTTCGTCAAGCTGGAGGACAGAACCGGAGATCTGGAGGTGACGGTATTCCCGAGAACCTACCAGCAGGTCTATGCACTCCTGCAGCCGGAAGCCAAGGTGCTGGTCAGCGGCCGGGCCCAGCTTTCGGACAATCAGGATGCGAAGCTGCTGGCAGAAAGTGTGCTACCATTTTCGGACGTACCCCGGGAGCTTTGGCTGCAATTTGCGGATATGGAGGATTATCGTGCCCGGGGAGAGGCGGCATTGAAGTTGACCGGTGAAAGCAGCGGGGCGGATACGGTGGTGATCTACCTTCGCAAGGAGAAGGGCATCAAGCGTCTCCCGGGCTGCGAGGCAACGCCCGCACTTTGTGATGCCCTTTCTGCGCTGCTATCGCCGGAAAATGTGCGGATCAGTTATCGAAAGCCCAAAAACCGCAGGAATGGGGCAGTGTAAAGTTCGTGAAAATCTTCACGAAATGTCTTGAGAAAAGAACAAAACTGCGGTAAACTTAGGGCTGTGCAAAAAGAAGAATCTATTACATCGGAGGACAAATATATGGCTGCTAAATCGGTAAAAACTATCGCTGTGCTGACTTCTGGAGGAGATGCACCGGGAATGAATGCAGCAATTCGTAGTGTGGTCAGAACGGCAATCCATCATGGACTCAAGGTAAAGGGAATCATGCGGGGCTATGCAGGACTCCTGGAGGAGGAGATCGTGGATATGGATACCTCCTCTGTTTCAGATATCATCAGCCGTGGCGGTACCATTCTCTATACGGCCCGCTGCAAGGAGTTCACCACACCGGAGGGACAGAAGAAGGGCGCGGAGATCTGTCGGAAGCATGGCATTGACGGCATTGTCATCATCGGCGGTGACGGTTCCTTCCGCGGTGCCGGAAAGCTTTCTGCGCTGGGCATCAACACCATCGGCGTGCCGGGCACCATCGACCTGGACATTGCCTGCACCGATTATACCATCGGCTTCGACACATCCATCAATACGGCGATGCAGGCCATTGATAAAATTCGTGATACCTCAACCTCCCATGAGCGTTGCTCTATCATCGAGGTAATGGGTAGAAGAGCCGGCTATATCGCCCTCTGGTGCGGTGTGGCCAACGGTGCAGAGGAGATTCTGTTGCCGGAGCGTTACGACGGCGATGAGCAGGCCATCATCAACCGGATCATCGAGTCCAGAAAGCGCGGCAAGAAGCATTACATCATCGTGAATGCTGAGGGCATCGGTCATTCCACTTCCATGGGTAAGCGTATCGAGGCAGCCACCGGTATTGAGACCAGAGCCACCATTCTGGGACACATGCAGCGCGGCGGCTCACCGACCTGTAAGGATCGTTTCTACGCCTCCATCATGGGAGCCCGGGCAGCAGAGCTGCTGGCTGAGGGCAAGTCCAACCGACTGGTGGCCTACAAGAACGGCGAGTTTGTGGACTACGATATCCAGGAGGCCCTGCAGATGACGAAGGACATTCCGGAGGAGCAGTACCGGATTGCCAATGTTCTGGTGAGATAAGTTTAGAAAAACTATATTTCCTCTTGATTTTTATAAACACAGGTGATATTATATCACCTGTCGCGCGGGAGTGCTGGAATTGGCAGACAGGCAAGACTAAGGATCTTGTGTCTGTATAGACGTGTGGGTTCAAGTCCCATCTCCCGCAGAATAGAACCGGTGCTTGAGTTTTCTCAGGTGCCGGTTCTTTGTTATATGGTCGAAAGGCGAAAACCCAGGGGTTTGCCTCTGGGATGAAGCCGTTTTCAAGAAATAAGAAAGAAAATACATTTTATATTTGCTCGCTTTTTGGTGTATATCTATTATATAATATACATTAAGAGCAAGCATTTCTTTCTAAAGGAGGATTAACATAATGGGACGCCCGCGTAGCAATACAGCACAGTTTAATATGACGATTCCTAATGCGTGGAAAGAACAATTGGAAAACCTCGCACGCATCTACTCTGTCGAGGAAGGCCGCGTGATTACGCTACAAGAGTTAATGAGACGGGCTATCCAAGAAAAATTCCAACTGGAGGACTGATTAATGGATAACGGGTATCATAGTAAAAATCATTGCAAGTATCTTGTGCAATATCACATTATTTGGTGCCCGAAATTTCGGTACTCTGTGTTGGGCGCTGACGTTGATGAATCACTTAAAGAAATACTACATAATATATGTAACAAATACGGATACATCATTAAGGCGCTAGAAGTAATGCCGGATCATATTCATATATTTGTGGATTGCCCGCACACGGTAGCACCCTGTGATGTAGTGCGTACGCTCAAAAGCATCAGCGCAATAGAGCTTTTCAAACGATACCCGAAGTTGAAACGATTTTATGCCAAATGCGGTGCATTATGGTCACCTGGCCATTTTATTTCAACCATTGGACATATCAGCGCCGAAACAGTGACTCGGTATATCGAAGAACAAAAATCACATTGACCAGAAAGGAGGATCTCATGGCACAGCGTAAGAAGCATCAGAAAACTGAATACGAAAAAGCACTTCGCGAGTACCATAGAAGATCTCCGAGGCATGTTGTGGTTTTCGAGGCGATACTACCTGAAGATACCAAGAGACACTTTTTCCACGAGGCAGATTTGATTCGCCAGTGTGGAAACAAGCTTACGGGTATTATGCAGCGAAATCTTGAGCAATTACTTAGAACAAAGAAATACCGGGCACTGCAAAAGCACTATGGTAAGCTTTCTGAAAAGATCAATACGTTAAATGAAGTGAAATTCCGGACAAAAGAACAGGTCGCCACGCTCAAGATACTTGAGGAAGATCGTAAGATGATTACTCAATCCATGGCACAAATGCAGAACACGTACAACGTAACATGGGATTTTTGTCGTAAAACCATGGAGCAGATATGTCAAACATGCAATGGGAACAGTATTTTTCTTTTGTCACGTGCCGAAGATGTATGGTCTGCGGTTGAGAAGGTTTTGTATTCCAGTGGAAAAGCGCTACACTTTAAAAAGCGTGGCGATTTACCAGAACTTCGAGCAAAACAATCTAATCGTGGTATTGTCATTACCGTAAAAGATGGTAGGCTTACCTTTAAGCATGCGAGAGAAGGAATCTCATATAAGCGAAATCCAAAGGATCTATGGCTTATGGACGAGATTTCTGCAATTGAAGCATATCTGGCGGATCCGAAAATATGTGATGCACATGCCATTTATGAGATGAAATCTCACAATAACATCATAAGCACATATAGACCGTGCTTTGCATCTATCGTATGTAAAAAGATCCGTGGAAAACTCAGAGTATACATACATGTGACAGTAGAGGGTACATCTTTACCTAAGAAAACGAGCGGCGGTGTTGTGAAACACGAGTATCGCAAAGGCATTGTTGGATGCGACATCGGAACGCAAACCATTGCTTATACATCAGATAGCGCAGTAGGTCTTGAGAATCTTGCCGAACGTGGTAATTCCATTCAGCACATCGAAAGACAGGAGCGACTCATCCTAAGAGCTATGGACCGCTCAAGAAAAGCGATGAACCCCGATAACTATAACTCGGACGGCACAGTACGAAAGGGTAAAAAGGTGTGGCGGAAGTCAAATCGGTATCGGAGACTTCAGAAGCGCCATCAGGAACTTTGTCGTATCGCAGCCGAAAACCGAAAGCTTGCAATCAATGAACAGGTACATAAGATGCGTAGTCTTGGCAATGTATTTGTAACAGAACCTAAGAATGCAAAGAAGCTCCAAAAACGCGCAAACCCTGAAGAACCACTTGATAAGAATGGCAAGCCTAAACGTAAAAAGCGCTTCGGTAAATCCACTAAAAACCGATGTCCCGGCTATTTCCAGGCGAAGGTAAAGCAAGTATTCCAAAACACAGGTGGTAAATACATAGAGGTTCCCGGTAAGTACCGCGCAAGCCAGTACGATCATACAGCGGATAACTACATTGAGAAGAAACTGTCAGATCGTATGTATCCCCTCTCCGATGGGACAGTTGTACAGCGTGACTGGTACTCATCATATCTCATGTATAGTATCGATACGAGCACTCTTGAGATCAACAAAAAGAAGTGTGTAAGCAATTTTTCTGAGTTTTACAAAAAAGAGCAAGCCATGGTTGAGACCATTGCCCGCTCGGGTAAGAAAGTGATGAATTCCGGCATTCGTGCCATTGCATAAATCATAGAATCAGGGCGTTCGACTGAGCGTCCATTACGATAAAATCTACGGATTAAGTCGTAAGAATACGTGACGGTGCGAAAGCACAATTGTGGCCGGTGGGCTGCATGTCCGTACTTGTTGCTCCGGAGCAGATGCTTCTGCCAAAGTCCTTGGCTTAAAAACCTTGCGATGTACGCAGATCCTGGAATCCCGCCAACAGGAACCCTAGGGGCTTGCCCCTAGGTATCAGTCAGATGTTTTAGCACAGCACCATCGGAAATACCATGAAACGCTGCGCCAAACTTGCTTGGCAATAAAAGAACCTCAATAGGAGAAACCACCATGAAAATTGCTGTCATCACGGGCGCAAGCTCCGGTATGGGTCGGGAAATGGCCCTGCAGATCAACGATCAGATTCCCAACGTGGAAGAGCTGTGGCTCATCGGCCGCAGACAGGAAAGACTGCAGGAATTGGACCGGCAATTGACCAAACGGACGCGGATTCTGCCAATGGATCTTTTGGAGGAGAATGCATTGACAGAATATGCAGCACTGCTGTCAGCGGAGAAACCGGAGATTGTATTTCTTGTGAATGCCGCCGGTTTCGGCAGCATTGGCAGTGTTGCAGACTTGTCCTGTGAAGAGCAGCTGCATATGATTGATTTGAATATTCGCGCCCTGACCGCGTTTTGTCGTTTGTCCCTTTCCTATATGGCGGAAAAATCCCGGATCATCAACTTCGCCTCCAGTGCAGCCTTTCTGCCCCAGGCGGATTTTGCGGTTTATGCGGCCAGTAAGAGCTACGTCCTGAGCTTTTCCCGGTCCTTGAACCGGGAACTTCGGACGGCAGACAGGGATTGCCGTGTTCTGGCGGTCTGTCCGGGACCGGTAAAAACGGAATTTTTTGATCTTGCGGAGCGTAACGGGCGGATTCCGCTCTACAAGTATCTCTTCATGGCGAACAGCCGGAAGGTGGTGAAGCTGGCGCTGATGGACAGCGTTCTGGGAAAGGAGCTGTCTGTCTATGGTGTCAGCATGAAGCTGTTCCGGATTCTGACGAAGCTGTTGCCCCACAGTCTTTTGCTATCGGCGGAAAGCAGTCTCAATGCGCTTTCGAAGGGAGAGAAGGAATGCGGGAAATAAAGGTCGGTATGAACGAAGCCGGACAGCGCCTGGACAAGCTTCTGAAAAAATATTTAAAGGAAGCCCAGCCCAGCTTCATTTATAAGATGCTTCGTAAGAAAAATATCGTTCTAAATGAACGAAAGGCGGAGGGAAAGGAGATCCTGGCCCAGGGGGATTCTGTGAAAATGTATTTTTCAGAAGAAACCTTTGCTCTGATGACCGGAAACCAGGCAGATTCTCTGCCGCAGCAGAAGAGCAGCGACAGAACGAAAATTGCCGAGGTCGGTAAAACTGCAAAAACTGACAGCGGCAATGACAAAAAACGGAAATCCACAGCACGAAGGAAAAACGCCGGGGCGGATCTGCAGAATCGCATAGTTTACGAGGATGCGCAGATTTTGCTCGTCAACAAAAAGGCCGGCTGGCTGTCACAGAGTGACGGCAGTGCCATCGTATCGACGAATGAGATATGCCTTTCCTATCTGAAAGACAGTGGTCAGCTGGATAGTGCGCAGCTTCAGACCTTTAAGCCGTCCATCGCCAACCGCCTGGATCGGAATACCTCCGGGCTTCTGATTTTCGGAAAAACCTTGCCGGCCCTGCAGAAGCTGGCGGTACTGCTCCGGGAACGAAGCCTTCGGAAGTATTATCTTGCGGTGGTCGATGGCGTGATTCGGGAACCCCGGCAGATCCGTGGTTATCTCAGTAAGGACGAGAAACGCAATCAGGTGCGAATCCTGAAGCAGGCGGCAGGAGATGCGGCGCCCATTGAGACAGCATATGAGCCCTTGTTTGTTGCGGAGGGAAAGCATGCCTATACCCTCCTGCGGGTGCACCTCATCACCGGCAAAACCCATCAGATTCGTGCCCATCTTTCCTCCATTGGGCATCCCATCCTCGGGGATCCGAAATATGGAGACAGAACAGAAAATCGATACTGGCAGGGAAAGTGTGGTCTCAAGGGGCAGCTCTTGCATGCCTATGAACTGGACTTTCCGGTTCTGGAAGGCGCATTGGCGGATCTGTCCGGCAAATGCTTTCGGGCGGAACCGCCGGAAAGCTTCCGCTGTTTTCTTCCGCCGGACAGCGACTAGAGCTGCTGCAAGCGTTTTCGGTAGTAGCCGGTTTTGGTGCATTCGCAGAGGCCCCGGATTTCCAGTTCCAGCAGGGTGGCTGACAAGGTCTCGGCGGGTAATTCTGTCTTTACGCTTAGCGTTTCCATATGATCGGCTTCTGGCTGTAGCGCCTCGAAAACCTGTCGCTGCAGTGTAGTGAGATCGTGAAGATCCACCTGTAGCTGCATTTGTCGCCCATCCAGGCTGAGATGCAGATATTCCAACACTTCTTCGACAGAGGTCAGCAGGGAAGCACCTTCCTGGATCAGGTGATTGCAGCCGACGGAGAGGCGATCGGTGATGCGGCCGGGGACGGCAAAGATCTGCTTTCCCTGTTCCAGGGCATTGCCCACGGTGATGAAGGTGCCGGAGCGCTGCTTGGCCTCTATGACAAGTACTGCATCGGCAAGCCCGGAAATGATCCGGTTTCGACTGGCAAAGTGCTTTGGGAGAGGCGCTTTTCCCAGGGGCAGTTCGGAAAGAATGCCGCCACCGGTTTCGAGAATTTGCTCGTAGAGTCGGAAATGGCTGGGGGGATAGCAGATGTCCAGGCCATTTCCCAGTACGGCAAAAGTTTTTCCACCGGCTTCTACAGCGCCCTTCTGGGCAGCTGAATCAATGCCATAGGCCATGCCGCTGATGATCTGCACGCCCTGTCGGGCAAGTCCGGCCCCGAAGGTGCGCGCGATGTCCAGACCATAGTCTGTGGCGTCCCTTGCGCCGATGATGGCCACCGCGGGTTTGTTGTTTTCCGGAAGACTGCCCTTGATGTAGAGCGTTCCTGGTGCGCTCGGAATGAAGCGAAGGCGCTCCGGATAATCCGGGTCCAGTGGCGTGAGTTCCAGAATCGACTGTTTCATATGCAGATCCTGTGCGGTCATAATGCCTCCCTTCCGAAAAGCTGATCTTCGATGCCGCGGTAACTGACGGCTTCGGACAAATGCTTCACTTCTATATTTTCCGCCTCTTCCAGATCCGCAATGGTGCGCGCCAGCTTCAGAAGCTTGTGATAGGTGCGCATGGAGAGTTGCTTCAGTGTGAAAATCTGCTGCATGAACTGCTGCTCCCGGCTTCCGAGACGGCAGAATCGCTCAATTTCGCGAATGCCCATCTCGGCATTGACCCGGATATGGGGGTGTGCTTGAAAACGTACCCTCTGGCGAATTCTGGCCAAACAGACCCGTTCCCGGAGGGCAGCAGTGCTCTGACTTCTGCTTTTTTCCGTGATTTCCTCGAATTTTACCGGCGCAGCCTCCACACAGAGGTCCAGGCGTTCCAGAATTGGCTTGGAGATGCCCCGCTGGTAGGCACGAATCTGTCCCGGGGTACAGTGACAGCGGCTGCGATCCGGAAAGTAGCCGCAGGGACAGGGATTCATGGCGGCTACGATCATGCAATCTGCAGGATAGACAAAGGAGCCCTGAAGCCGGTTGATGCTGACGGAGCGATCCTCCATGGGCTGTCGCAGTGCTTCCACGGAAGCCTTGGAGAAAAGGGGGAGCTCATCCAGAAAAAGTGCGCCGCCGGAGGCCAGGCTGATTTCGCCGGGCATTACACTGCCTTGGGTACAGCCGCCGATGAGGGCAGTGGTGGTGATGCTGTGATGGGGTGTTCGGAAGGGACGGTGTCCGTAGAGGGCCTGTCCCTTCGGCAGGAGACCGGCAATGGAATAGACCTTGGTGATTTCAATGTTTTCCTCCCGCGTCAGCGGCGGCAGGATGGTGGGAATGCGTTTGGCGATCATGGTTTTGCCGGATCCGGCGGTGCCGGAAAGCAGAATGTTGTGTCCGCCGGCCGCCGCGATCAAAGCGGCTCTTACGGCGAAACTTTGTCCGCGGATCTCGGAGAAATCCACATCATAGTGGTCGCTGACTGTGCTTTTCTCTGCTTTGGGGCGCGGGAATTGTCGGAAGGCATCCTCGGACGCCAAAAGTTCCCGCAACTCATGTACGCTGCGGAGGCCAATAATATCCATATTTTCTACCACCAGGGCTTCCTGCACGTCTTCCGCGGGTACCACGGCACCCCGAAGACCGGCCTCCCGGAAGGCAGTGACCATGGGCAGCGTGCCCGGAACGTGCCGTATTTGTCCGTCAAGTCCCACTTCTCCGAAGAAACCGTAGTCGTTCAGGGAAAAGTCCGGCAACTCTCCGCTGGAACGCAGTATGCCGGTGAGAATGGGTAAATCGAAGCTGGTGCCGTCCTTTCGCCGATCGGCCGGCTGCAGATTGATGGTGAGACGCCGGGGCGGCAGATAGAACTGCTCGTTTTTGAGCGCCACCGTACAGCGCTCCAGGGCTTCCCGGACGCTGGCGGATACATTGCCGACAATCACATTGCGCGGTAGTCCGTTGCTTTCGTCTACCTGTACGGAAACCAGGTATCCGTTCATGCCGTGGATACCTGCACTGTTTATTTTTGCTAACATATATCCTCAAGGGGATCGTGAGCGGAACCGCTCTATAGAATCAATTCCATGTTAAATTATGAGCTGCAAAATGTCAATAAATGAAAAATATTTGATTTTGCACAAAAAAGACAGAAACCTGCCCTTGCAAAATCCGGGGGACTGGGTTATAAACAGATACTGATATTCAAAAATCAGATGAGAATAATCTCATATCGACGAAGGGCACAGCATACATGGCAAATAATCTGATTATTGTGGAGTCTCCCGCAAAGGTGAAGACCATCAGCAAGTTTCTGGGTAAAAATTATACAGTAGATGCGACAATGGGGCATCTCATAGATATGCCGAAGAGCTCCCTCGGCGTGGATGTGGAGCATGACTATACACCGAAGTACATCACCATCCGGGGCAAGGGTGAGCTTCTCAGCAAGCTGAAGAAGGAAGCCAAGAAGGCAGACCGCATCTATCTGGCAACCGACCCGGACCGTGAGGGTGAGGCCATCAGCTGGCATCTCAACAATGAGCTTTGTAAAGATCCTTCCAATGAAAAGAAGATTGCCCGCATCAGCTTCAATGAGATCACCAAGAACGCGGTAAGTTCCGCGCTGAAGAATCCCCGGGAAATCGACATGGATCTGGTGAACGCCCAGCAGGCGCGCCGTGTCATGGACCGTCTGGTGGGTTATACCATCAGCCCCCTGCTCTGGAAGAAGATTCGAAAGGGACTGTCTGCAGGACGCGTACAGTCTGTTGCACTGAAGATGATTTGCGACCGGGAAAATGAAATTGCAGCCTTCGTGCCGGAGGAATACTGGAGTCTGGCGGCGAATCTTCTGTTGGGAAAGAAGAAGCTGAAGGCCGGATTCTATGGGAAAGACAAGAAAATCGCCCTCAGCTCCGAACAGGAGACCGAAGACATTATCCAAAGCATCGGTAAGGCGGACTTCGTGGTGGAGGACATCCGGAAATCCGAGCGACGGAAAAAGGCACCCCTGCCCTTTACCACCAGTACGCTGCAGCAGGAAGCCTCGAAGCTGCTGTCTTTCCCGACTTCGAAGACCATGCGGATTGCCCAGTCCCTGTATGAAGGTGTGAATGTGGAAGGGCACGGCACAGTGGGTCTCATCACTTATCTGCGTACCGATTCCACACGTATTGCGGATGAGGCGGATGCAGAGGCACGTCGCTATGTTGCGGAAAAGTACGGAGATGAATATGTGGCTGCTACCGTACAGCAGAAGTCCCAGGGTGAGGTGAAGATTCAGGATGCCCACGAGGCCATTCGTCCGACTTATCTCAGCATCACGCCGCTGGAGGCCAAGGAGAGTCTCGGCAGAGATGAATTCCGGCTGTATCAGCTGATTTATCGCCGCTTTCTGGCATCCCGTATGGAAAATGCCGTTTACGATACGGAAACGGTGCGCCTGCGGGCCGGGGACTATGTGTTTACACTGAGTGGCAGCAAGCTGCGTTTTGATGGTTTCCTTTCAGTATACATGTCGGAGGAGGACAAGGAAGAGAAGAATGTTCTGCTGCCGGATATGGAAAAGGGCGATGTGCTGACGCTGTCGGATTTCGAGAAAGAGCAGCACTTTACGCAGCCGCCGGCACACTTCACGGAGGCTTCTCTGGTCAAGGCACTGGAGGAAGACGGCATCGGACGACCTTCCACCTACGCGCCCACCATCAGCACATTGATTGCCCGCCGTTATATCACGAAGGAAAAGAAGAATATCTTCGTGACGGAGCTCGGTCAGGCGGTAAATGATATGATGACCCGCAGCTTCCCCACCATCGTGGATACGGGATTCACGGCAAATATGGAGTCCCTGCTGGACTCTGTGGCAGAGGGAAAGATTGACTGGAAAACGATTATTGCGAATTTTTATCCGGATCTCGCGGAGGCGGTGGAAATCGCCAACCAGGAGGTGGAGAAGGTCACCATCCGAGATGAGGAGACCGATGTGGTCTGCGACAAGTGCGGGCGGAAGATGGTGATCAAGTACGGTCCCCACGGAAAGTTCCTGGCCTGCCCGGGCTTCCCGGAGTGTCGGAATACCAAGCCCTATATTGAGTATGCCGGCTTTGTCTGCCCGGACTGCGGTGCGGAGTGCGTGAAGCGGAGAAGCAAGAAGGGACGGATTTTCTATTCCTGTTCCCGGTATCCGGAGTGCGAGTACATGACCTGGACGCGTCCGAAGGAGGCGCAGGTCGGCAGCAAAAAGGAAAATGAAATTGTAGAAACCTTTGCTTGACTTCTATAATCTGGCTATGCTAGAATAACTGTCGCGTCTGTTGACGCGACTTATTTTATTTTACACATTCATATGAAATCCGGAGGTGTTCCGTGGCGGAATGAAGCCGGTGTGCACACACATATGGATGGAAGATTCAACCAGGAGGTAGAAACATGAGTGCAATTGGAATGAAGCAGCTGCTTGAGGCTGGCGTACACTTTGGTCACCAGACCAGAAGATGGAACCCTAAGATGGCTCCGTACATCTACACAGAGAGAAACGGCATCCACATCATCGATCTGCAGAAGACTGTAAAGATGGTAGATGACGCTTACAACGCTATGGTACAGATCGTAGCCAATGGCGGTACTGTTCTCTTCGTAGGAACCAAGAAGCAGGCACAGGATGCTGTTAAGGCAGAAGCCCTTCGTTGCGGTGAGTTCTATGTAAATGAGAGATGGCTGGGCGGTATGCTGACCAACTTCAAGACCATCCAGACCAGAATCGCAAGACTCAAGGAGATCGAGAAGATGTCTGAGGACGGAACTTTCGAGGTTCTGCCGAAGAAGGAAGTTACCCTTCTGAAGAAGGAGTGGGCTAAGCTTGAGGCCAACATCGGCGGCATCAAGGATATGAAGCAGATCCCGGACGCTATTTTCGTAGTAGATCCGAAGAAGGAGAAGATCTGTGTGAAGGAGGCTCAGACTCTGGGCATCACTCTGTTCGGTATCGCTGATACCAATGCAGATCCCGAGGAGCTTGACTACATCATCCCCGGTAACGATGACGCTATCCGTGCCATTAAGCTGATCGTTTCCAAGATGGCTGACGCCGTAATCGAGGCTAAGCAGGGCGAGATGACCGAGGAAGAGGCCGCAGCTGCAGCAGCTGAGGACGAGACCCTCGTTGCAGAGTAAGCATCGTATACATTGATTCCGTAGGAGGATAAAGCAATGGCTATTACAGCAGCTCAGGTAAAAGAGTTACGTGAGATGACAGGTGCAGGAATGATGGCTTGTAAGAAGGCTCTGACTGCAACTGATGGTGATATGGACAAGGCAGTGGAGTTCCTCAGAGAGCAGGGACTGGCTGGCGCCGCTAAGAAGGCTGGAAGAATCGCAGCTGAGGGTATTTCCTACACTCTGCTGGCAGAGGATCACAAGTCCGGCGTTGTGGTTGAGGTAAATTCCGAGACTGACTTCGTAGCAAAGAACGAGAAGTTCCGTGGATACGTTCATGATGTTGCTGAGCAGGCTATGAACTCAAGCGCAGCTGATATCGATGCTTTCCTGGCTGAGAAGTGGGCTAAGGACGAGAGCAAGACTGTAGCTGAGCAGCTTTCCGAGGAGATTTCCATCATCGGCGAGAACATGCACATCAGAAGATTTACAAAGCTTTCTGAGAGCAATGGTTTCGTTCAGGATTATGTTCATGCAAATGGTAGAATCGGTGTTCTGCTTCAGGTAGAGACCACTGCCGTGAACGAGACAACTGAGGAGATGGCAAAGAACATCGCTATGCAGATCGCCGCTCTGAACCCGAAGTACGTTACACGTGCTGAGGTTGATCAGGAATACCTTGCTTCTGAGAAGGAGATTCTGATGGCCGCTGCTAAGAATGAGAAGCCGAACGCTCCGGAGAAGGTTCTTGAGGGTATGGTTCAGGGTCGTCTGAATAAGGAGCTCAAGGAAGTTTGTCTGGTAGACCAGGTTTACGTAAGAGCTGAGGACGGCAAGCAGACTGTACAGCAGTATGTGGATTCCGTTGCAAAGGCACAGGGCGCTGAGATCAAGCTGGTGAAGTTTGTTCGTTTCGAGACCGGTGAGGGCCTTGAGAAGAAGTCCGAGAACTTTGCTGAGGAAGTTGCAAAGCAGATGGGCTAATCCCATAAAATAAAAGAAGCCTGTGAGGCAGATCGCGAATGCGGCCTGCTTCACAGGCTTTTTGCTTTATAGGAAAGAATCTTCAAAATGATATCTCCGTCAGCTTTTTCCGACAGAAGTGAAAGAAATAATCTGCTGCAACAGGATATTCCGGCAGCCGTTTTCGGCAGAGATAGGCGGTGCGGGAGCAGTCCACGTCACTGAGGGACAGAACGGAAAGTCGGTAGGAGCGGAGAGAGGGACAGTTCGGCAGAATGGCGAGACCGAAGCCGGATTCCACCATACCGGCGATGACATCGTCCTCTTCCGTTTCGCAGGCAATGCGAGGTACGGCGTTGATTTGCGCAAAGAGTCCATCTACGGAGGCCCGGAGGCCGGAGCGCGCGGAAAAGAAAACAAAGGGTTCGGAAAGGCAGTCCTGGAGAGGGACTGTCTTTTTTTCGCTGAGGGGATGTCCCATGGGTGTGACCAATACGAAAGGCACCGAGGGAAAGGAAATGCATTCAAAGCGTAGCGGATCGGCAGCATGACTGACGAATGCCATGTCAATGCTGCCGTTTTCCACATCCTGCAGAAGCTCGTCACTGAAGCTGCTCTCGGTATGCAGTTCGAAGCGGACCGTGCCGGCATTATCCTCCTGAAGGAACTGCTGCATGAGCTGGGGGATACGGCGGCTGGCCAGCTTCCGGGTGCCGCCCACCAGGACGATGCCACCGCCCTGACCAAATTCCTGCATGGCCCGGATGCCGCTATCCAATTGCTGCAGAGAGTCGGTGATGGCCCGTAGAAAATATTGCCCGTAGCGGGTCAATTGCACATTGCGACCGTTCCGGGTAAAAAGAGGTACGCCGAGCTCGGCTTCCAGATGATCAATGGCGTAGCTGAGGGCAGGCTGACTGATGTGTAGCGCCTCGGCGGCACGGCCGTAGTGTTCCAGTGCGGCAACGGTTTCAAAGTAGCGGAGATGGTCCAGATTCATAAAATATCCTTATCAAAACAATACAATTTTACGATTTGTTTTTATGATACAGAAGTCATATGATAGAGTCAATAGGATTGATAAAAAAATAACAGACAAGGCAATCCAATCGAAAAAGGGGGATATGTATCATGGAAGAGCGTAAGGTTGTATTGATCACCGGCGGTGCTATGGGACAGGGAAAGGCCCATGCCATCAAGTTTGCGGAGAACGGATTTGATGTGGTGCTGGCAGATATGCAGGATCCGGCTGGTGAGGTATTCCAGCAGACTGTAAAGGAAATCGAGGCGCTGGGTGCGAAGGCATTGGCTGTTCGTGCCAATGTAACCTCAGACGAGGACATGAAGAAGCTCTTTGAAGAGGCCTGGGAGACCTTTGGCCGTATCGATGTGGTGGTGGCCAATGCCGGTGTCATCAACTTCGGTTATACCTGGGAGCTGACGGATGCACAGGTTCAGAAGGTCATCGACATTGACCTCATCGGCACCTGGCGTACCGATAAGTATGCGGCCATTTATATGCGGAAGCAGGGCAGCGGTCGTATCATCAACATTTCTTCCACCTCCGGTATGTACGGCACACCGCAGCTGGCCACCTACTGTATGGCGAAGTGGGGCGTGCGTGGCCTCACCAAGACCCTGGCTCAGGAGCTGAAGGGCACCGGTATTGTTGTGAACACGGTTTGTCCCACAAAGGTGAAGACACCCATGTGCGAGACTGAGAGCTATGTGAAGTTTATCAACGATCTGACCGGTAAGAACTTTGCCAACTGGCAGGAAATGTATGACGGCATGCCTTTCCTCGAGGTGGCCGACATTTCCGATATGGTATACTGGCTCGGCACCAGCCGTGCAGCCGGCAAGTTCAGCGGACGGGATCTGGGACTGGATCTCGGCACATTGCAGCAGTAAGGAGGCCGGAATATGAAAATCACCAAGGCAACACGCTGGCGGGTTTTCGCCGGTGTCTGGATCCAGAGCCTTTTTACCTCGGCCACTGCATTTTTCAGTCTTTTTGCGCTACCGTTGACCACGAAGTTCGGCTGGAGCAGCTCAGACTTTAGTATGGCCTACACCATTTACATGTTTGTGTACTGCGCCATGGGCTTTGTGGGCGGACTTCTGGCAGAGAAGCTGCAGCCCCGCGTGGCCATTTACCTGGGCCTCATTTTCTTCGCGGCAGGCTGGTTCCTGACAGGCTTTGCAAGCAGTATTCCACAGCTCTATCTGTTCTATGGCGTTATGGCGGGTGCCGGCGCCGGTACCATTTACCCGGCCTGTCTGCCCACCGCACTGAAGTGGTTTCCGGACAAGAGCGGTTCCATCTCCGGTCTGGTACAGGCCGGTGCCTCCTGCGGCCCCTTCATTATGTCCCCCATCGCCCAGTGGCTGATTGAAACCCAGGGCGCGCAGAATGCCTGCCGGATCCTGGCCATCGTATTCCTGATTGGCGTCGGTGCTGTGGCATGGATGATCATTCCCTGTCCGGAAGGCTGGATGCCGGAGGGCTGGACTCCGACTGCTTCCCAGGCCAAGGAACTCAATGCACGGAATTACAACATCCCGGCTATGGTGAAGACACCCGTCTTTTGGGTAATGTTGGTGATGTTCATTTTTGCCAACGCAGCCGGTACCATGATGGTCAGCGCCACTTCCCCCATCGCCCAGAACCAGATCGGTCAGAGTGCGATGACAGCGGCAATGTGTGTTTCCATCATGACCCTCGCCAATATGTGCGGCCGTATCGGTTTCGGCTTCATCTACGATCGTCTGAAGGGCTGGAACTCTCTGGTACTGGTACTGGTGCTGAATGGTTTGTCCATGTGCATGCTGACCATTGCCCATTCTCTGCCGTACTTCATTGCCTGCATCTGCCTGGTGGGCTTCTCCTTCGGCGGACTCCTGGTGGTGTTCGCACCGATTGTGAAGAATGTCTTCGGCAGCAAGTTCTATAACCGGAACTACGGCCTTATCTTCATCGGCTACGGCGTCGGTGCCTTCGTGGGACCGAAGATCAGCGCCAGCTTCTATGACAGCACGGGTTCCTACGTGATGGGCTATATCGGTTCCGCTATCCTGGCGGCTGCGGCTGTGGTGCTTGTCTTCGTAGCGCGGAAATTGACCGAAAAAATGCAGGAAGCATAAAATGTAAACAGAATAAAAAGAAAGTTACAAGGACAGTAAAATCTGCTAAACTATAAAGAGAAGATATATGGGAGATAATGCAGAATCATGAATTTACTGTCCTTATGGCTTATCAATTGCATACTGGTGGTGGTTTTTGCGCTGGCCTTTGTGGTGTCGGTGCGCAAGGAGCGGCGTCGCTTCCGCAATGCGGTTTTTCTGGGCGGCGCCATTCATTTTGCCATTTATGCCATCATGGAATATACACGTCCGAATTTACCCTTTGTGTTGATCCGCTTGGATATTTTTACCTTTGGTTTTTTGCTGGTGCTTCTGTTGGGTTCTGTAGTATTGTATGCAGACAGCTGGGTCCTGTGGCACCGGGAGGGACCGGGAAGAACAGCGTTGCTCCCGGCTGCGGCCGCCAGCATTTCCCTGCTCCTGGCCTTCGGCTTCTTGGCCATCGCCCGGCTGACCTTCAACATTCTGTGGCTTAGGGTCATCAACATGACCATCATGTTTATCCTGTTCTTCAATACTTTTGTTTTTGTCACGTTGGTGTTGTATACGCTGATCTATTCTGGTATGCCGGTGCGGCGGGATTTTGACTATATCGTGATCCATGGCGCAGGGCTTCTGGGCGGCAATCGAATTTCCAAGCTTCTGGCATCCCGTATCGACAAGGCCATCGAGGTATATGAGCTCTGCGGACGGCGGGCGAAGCTGATTCCCTCCGGCGGAAAGGGCAGTGATGAGAGCATATCCGAGGCGGAAGCGATCCGGGACTATCTGCTGGAAAAGGGAATTCCGGCAGAGGATATCCTGATCGAAAATCGCTCTACCACAACCATGGAAAATCTGCGCTATTCCCGGGAACTCATCGAAGCCCGGGATACGAAACGTCCCTATCGCTGTGTCTTTGTCACCAGCAACTATCACGTGCTGCGGACGGCGGTATATGCCCGAAAGGCAGGGTTGAACGGGGAGTGCGTGGGTGCGCCTACCCGGATGTACTACTGGCTCAGTGCTTTTCTGCGGGAATACGCGGCGATTCTCGAGGCGAATAAGGCAGCGGCCATTCTGTGGATCATCGCCTGGTGGCTGTGGTTTTTGTGGGAACATGTATAATAAGTCGGTACGCGTGCTGCCGGTACAATGAAGAAGCCCCCGCGGAATGCGGGGGCTTCTTGTTGCTTTCTGACGGGGAATTACTGCTTTCCCTGTTTCTTTTCTTCCAGATAATCGTTCAAGGTAGCATTGGGAATATCGGTGATGAACATATGTCCCGGGGCATGGGTGATGACGATGGGCGGCTTGGCATTTTCCACAGCGGCCTGGGGGGTCACACCACAGGGCCAGAATACCGGGATCTCACCCGGGTAAATGTCTACGGCCTCGCCGTAATCCGGCTTCATCACATCGGTAACGCCCACTTCCTTTGGATCGCCCATGTGGACCGGTGCACCGTGTACATTGGGCATCTTTACGGTGATGTCATAGGCCTTCTGTGCATTTTCCGGTGTCATGGGACGCATGGAGCAAACCATGGGGCCGGAGAAAGGACCGGCGGGTACCGTCTGGATATTGGTTTTGAACATGGGAACGTTTCTTCCCTGGGCAATGTGGCGGATTTCAATGCCTTCCCGCATCAGTGCTTCTTCAAAGGAGAAGGAGCAGCCGATCAGGAAGCCCACATAGCCTTCCTTCCAGTAGTCGGAGGCATCGGTGATTTCCTTCACGAAAACACCATTTTCATAGATGCGGTACTTGGGAATGTCCGTGCAGATATTGCCGCCTTCGCCCATGTCATGGGTTTCCGGTGTGCCCTTGATGATCTCCAGGATGGGGCAGGGGAAGGGATTCTTCTTGGCATATTCCTCGAAATCTGCAGCGTATTCCGGCGGCAGAATCACGAGATTTGCCTGGGCATAACCGCGGCACATACCGGCGGTGGGGAAGTCAATGACGCCTTCGCGGATCAGTGCGCGTACCGCACTGGGGGACATGTCTACATAGGGTGTGATGTCAAATGCCATAGTACTACCTCCTGTTTAATGCTTTACAATGTTAAATTGCTAATAGCGTCATGATAATGAAAAATCGAACGAAAATCAAGTCTCCGAAGAAATTTCGTCAATAAGACGAAGTTCTTCTTCTGTGAAGGGTGCGGAATCGATGGCTTTCAGATTGTCGAGAATCTGTTGTGTCTTGGAAGCGCCGATCAATACACTGGTGACCACCGGCTGCTGCAGAAGCCATGCCAAGGCCATATCCGCCAGCTTTTCACCCCGGGCTGTGGCGAGATCATTCAGGCGGCGGATCTGGGAGAGTCGTGCGTCTGTGAGGATACTCTCCTTCAGGAAGCGGCCATCGGTACGGATTCGGCTGTCTGCCGGGATGCCGTGGAGATAGCGGTCGGTCAGCTGACCCTGGGCCAGAGGACTGAAGGTAATGAGGCCCTTTTCCAGCTTGGCGGCCATTTTCTTGAGTCCGTTCTTCTCCACAGTACGATCAAAGATGGAGTAGCGGTTCTGGTTGATGACGAAGGGACAGTGCAGCTCTTGCAGAATGGCTGTGGCCTTCTCCAGGGTGGGGCCGTCATAATTGGAGAGACCGACATAGAGGGCCTTGCCGCTCTGCACCGCTGTGGCCAATGCGCCCATGCTTTCCTCCAGCGGGGTATTGGGATCCATCCGGTGATGGTAGAAAATATCCACGTAGTCAAGGCCCAGGCGTTTGAGACTCTGGTCCAGGCTCGCCAGCAGATATTTCCGGCTGCCCCAGTTGCCGTAGGGGCCGTTCCACATGACATAGCCTGCCTTGGTGGAGATCAGAAGCTCATCCCGGTAGACGCCCAGATCCTCCTTCAGGATCCGACCGAAGTTTTTCTCGGCGCTGCCCGGCTCCGGGCCGTAGTTGTTGGCCAGGTCGAAGTGGGTGATGCCGTTGTCGAAGGCCGTGAAGCAGAGCTGCTTCATGTTCTCGAAATTGGACATGTCACCGAAATTGTGCCAGAGACCCAGGGAAACCCGGGGCAGCTGCAGACCGCTGTGTCCTGCATAGGAATAGCGCATTTTGTCATATCTTTCACTCTTGGCTGTATACATGATTTGCCTCCTTTTTTGTCTTTTTCAGTATACATTTCAATTGCAGATTTGAAAAGGAGGGAATTTCCTGCACATATGGCGGTATCTTCGGAAAGATGCTATACTTAGCATCAAATTGTGTGAGATTAGGAGATATATGATGAAAAAAATGCGCACAATCTCATTCGCTATCCTGCTGATGTTGCTGACCTCACTCCTGCTGTCTTCCTGCGGCAGTCAGGAAATGGTAACCGTGACGCTATGGCATGTTTACGGTGTAGAAGAGGATTCGCCCTTGAACGATCTCGTAGACGAATTCAATGAAACGGTGGGAAAAGACAAGAACATCCGTGTGGAGGTCACCAGCGTTAGCGACACCAACAACATTCATGATAAGGTGTTGGCGGCGGCCAGGGGAGAAGAGGGAGCAGAGGATCTGCCCGATATGTTCGTTTCCTATCCGAAGACCGTGCTGGCCATGCCGGACAGCTCGATTCTCGTGAACTACCGGGATTATTTTTCCAATGATGAACTCTCGAGATTTGTGCCGGAATTTATGCAGGAGGGCATGATCAACGGAAAAGAGCTGGTGCTGCCGGTGGCGAAGTCCACAGAAATCCTTTTCGTCAATAAGACTGCCTTTGATCGCTTCGCCAATGCCACAGGGGCACAGATTTCTGACCTGCGTACCTGGGAGGGACTTTTCAAGGTGGCACGGAAATATACCCAATGGCAGAAGCAGCGCACAAACAATGATAAAAATACCAAGGCTTTCCTAGCCCATGACAGCTATTTCGACTATTTCCAGGTGGGTGTGACTTCGCTGGGGGGCAGCTTCTTTAACGATGAGGGTACCGCCATCAGTTACAGTCCTGTTTTCGACAGAGTATGGAGGTCCTATGCGGAGGCAGCTGCAGAGGGTGCGGTATGGCTCGGCAGTGGCTATGCGTCTCAGGCCATGAAGACCGGGGATGCCGTTGCTGTGGTGGCCTCTTCTGCCAGTGTGCGCTATTTCTCAGATACGGTGACCTATGCGGACAAATCCACAGAGCAGATCAGCATCATCAGTCTTCCCAGCCCGACTTTTATCGGCGGTGAGAAGCTGACCATGCAGCGCGGTGCCGGCATTTGCACCGTGAAATCCACGCCCCGGCGAGAAAAGGCCTGTGTGACCTTCCTGAAGTGGCTGACAGAAACGGAAAGAAATGTGAAATTTGCGACGAGCCTTGGCTATATGCCGGTAAAGAAGGAAGCTTTTTCGTCTTATCTGCCCCAGGCCATCAGCGATTTGACAGACCCCATGTACATTTCCATGTATCAGGCCTTCATGCATGCAAAGGCAGAATACAAGTTCTATACGCCGCCCCAGTATGATGATTACCTGGATATGGAAACTGAATTTGAGGACATGGCCAGGGAAAAGCTGCAGATCGCGGCAGAGAGCTATGCGGAGGATTCTGGTCAGACGGCAGAGGAGCTGGCGGCGTTGTCCCTCCAGAGCTTTATTCGGGATTATGAGACAGAGAAGTAGAGGAAAGTCAAAAGATATGAAGCAGAATTATAAGATGATTTTGAGCTATGACGGTTCACGATACTACGGCTGGGAGCATCAGCCCAATACAGAACTCACCATACAGGGAAAGCTGGAGACCGTGCTTTCCCGACTGACGGGAGAGGCGGTTACGGTCATTGGCGCGGGACGTACCGATGCGGGGGTGCATGCCCGGGGTATGTGTGCCAATGCTTTGCTGGACACAGAGCTGTCTGAGGACGAGATCCGGGCATATATGAACCGCTATCTGCCTGAGGACATCAGCATCAATGAGCTGAAGCGCTGCGGAGACCGCTTTCATGCCCGCTTCAAGGCCAGCGGCAAGACCTATCGCTACAGCTGCTGGTATGGTGAGCAGAAACCCGTTTTTGAGCGGAAGTATGTCCGGGTACTGGAGCAGAAGCCGGATATTGCGAAAATGAAGGCGGCGGCCCAATATCTCATCGGAGAGCATGATTTCAAGTCCTTCTGCGGCAATTCCAAAATGAAGAAGTCCACGGTGCGGAAGATCGACAGCATTGACATCACGGAAAATGGCTCCTATATCCGTTTCTATTTTCACGGCACGGGCTTTCTGCAGAACCAGGTGCGCATCATGACCGGCACTCTGCTGGAGGTGGGATTCGGGAAGCGTTCTCCGGAGGAAGTCGGGGAAATCCTGGAGAAGCGGGACCGGAAGGCGGCGGGCTTCACGGCGGAGCCCCAGGGACTCTGTCTCATGAAGGTGGATTACGAGTAAGGCGTCGTGCAGGGGAGAAATATGAAAAAGAAGCTTTGGAAGGGCTGTGGCATTGCGGCCCTGGTGCTGCTCTCAGCTTACCTTCTGACCGCAGCCTTTTTTTATGAACGGATGATGCCGGGCACCTATGTGAACAACATCGATGTATCCCTCATCAGCCGGAGTGAAGTCGAGAATTTTCTGAACACCCACAGCGTGTCCGACTATTGTCTCACGGTGACGGACATCCACGGCGAGAATACAGCGATTCAGGCCGAAGACATTGGACTGAAGGAGCAGTATCATACGGAGAATCTGGCGTGGCAGAACCCGCTGCTGTTCCCGTGGTATATGTGGACCGGCAGCAATATGACGGTAAACTACGACATCGTTTTTGACGAGGAAAAGCTCGCGGCGATCGTGCAGGAGAAGCTGCTGACGCCGGGAGAGGCGGGCTATACCGCGCCTAGAAATGCCTATGTGTCTGACTATATTTATGGCAGCGGCTATATCATGGTGCCGCCGGATGATGGTGATACGCCCATTCCGGAGAAGGTGCAAAGCGTGGTGCAGGAGGCGGTTTACGCGGAATCTGCTGCGTTAAACCTGCAGGACATGGACTGTTATGAGAAGGCGGAGATCCGGGAGGATGATCCGGAACTCTTGCAGCTTCTCGCGCAGAAGCAATCCGAGGTGTCGGCGGTGATCACCTACCAGTTCGGTTCCGAGAGCCGGGTGGTGAATAGTGATGTGTACTATCCCTGGCTGACGGTCCATGAGGACGGCACGAAGGAATTGGACAAGGCAGCAGTGCGGGCCTATGTGGACGCCCTGAAGGAAGAGACGGATACCGCGGGCACAACGCGGGATTTCGTCACGGCGGATGGCCGCACGGTGCAGGTTACCGGACCCTTTGGTTACAAAATGTCCGCGAAGAAGGAGACAGCGCAGCTCATGGCGGATATCTTGTCCGGCGAGCAGATCACCCGGGAACCCATTTATACCCGTGTGGGGATTCAGCGGGATGCGCCGGAGTACGGCAGCTCCTATGTGGAGGTGGATCTCACGAAGCAGAAGGTCTATCTCTTTGTGGACGGGCAGCAGATCCTGGAAACGGACTGTGTCACCGGCAACGCGAGACGCCGGATGAACACGCCAGAGGGCATTTATTCCATGACCTATAAGACGAAAAATGCCACACTGCGGGGGCCGGGATATGCCACCCACGTCAATTACTGGATGCCTTTCAATAAGGGAATCGGTCTTCATGACGCCACCTGGCGCAACAAGTTCGGCGGCGAAATCTATGCCCGCAACGGCTCCCATGGCTGCGTCAACCTGCCGCTGGAGGCCGCGAAGACCATTTATGAATACGTGGGGAAGGGCTTCCCTGTGATTTGTCATGCTTAAGGAGTGATTTTTTATGAAAAACAGAAGAATACAGAGGACTTTGCTGCTTGGGATAATGCTTTCGGCCCTCAGCTGCCCGGCTGTGGCCTACGCGGAGCTTGGCCCGGGGCTTGGGATGGCGTCAGCGGCGCAGGTGAATCAGAGCACCCAAAGTGCAGCAGTTGAGAATACAGCAGCCACAGACACTGTGTCGACGGGGACAACGTCCCGTCTGGCGTCACTTCTCCAGAACACGGCAACAGCGAAGAAAACAGATCAGATCATCCTGGTGGTGGATCATCAGCTGAGTCTCTGGAACAAGCAGAGTGACGGCAGCTTTACAAATGCGCTGTCCTGCTATGCCGGTTATGGTCGGAATGGTCTTCGGCTTGCGGAAGAGCGGCATGAGGGAGACGGTACCACACCCATCGGCAGCTTCCCGATTCTCCTGGCCTTTGGCCAGGGCAGTAACCCGGGAACTTCCATGACCTGGCGGCAGATCACCGCCCAGTCCTACTGGTCCGGCGAGGAAAGCACCTACAATACCTGGGTGGAGAGCAGTACGCCCATCGGCGGCGAGCACCTGCAGGACTACCAGGTCTGCTATGAATATGCCATGGCGGTGGGCTTCAACACGAATCCTACGGTATACAAGCGAGGCTCGGCCATCTTCCTGCATGTGAAGGACCCGGCGAGCTGGAGCTCCAGCGGCTGCGTCAGTGTGGAGAGAGAACAGATGCTGGCCCTTCTTTCCGCTTGCCATGACGGTGCCTATATCATGATCGTGCCGACTGCGGAAGATATTGCGGGATATTAAATATCGCTCCGGGTTCAGCGACAGCTTTAAAGTCTACATACTATTTGAGGTTTAAGTTATGCATTGGAAAAGATCTGCTGCCCGGGACTACCTGATGATGACCGTCGGGGTCTGTCTCATGGCGGTTGCCGGCAGCAATATTTATGATTCCATGGGACTCGTTACGGGAGGCGTAACGGGTCTCGCCATTATATTGAAAAAGCTGTTGGGGCTTCCCCTCTGGCTCAGCAATACCGTCATTAACATCCCGCTCTTTGTGGCGGGCTATTTTGTCTGCGGCAAAAAATTTATCGGCCGCACCATCTACGCCACACTGTTCACCTCCCTGGTGTTTATGCTCCTTCCGGCGGTGGAATTGATCCCCAATGAGGATCTGTTCCTGGGATCTGTCTTCGGCGGCATCCTTATGGGACTGGGCGGCGGTCTCGTCTTCATTGCCCATGCCACCACGGGCGGCACGGACCTTTTGGCGGCGATCCTCCAGAAGCTCTTCTTCCGGCATCTGAGTCTGCCCCAAGTCATGCAGGTATTGGACGGCATCATTGTCCTCATCGGTCTCGGTATTTTCGGCATTACCAATAGCCTCTATGCCATTGTTTCCATCTATATCTTCACGAAGATTTCCGACAGCCTCATCGACGGTATGCACTTCGCGAAGGCCGTTTATATCATTTCTCCGAAGACGAAGGAAATCGCGGACCGGATCCTGTCGGAGCTGGACCGGGGCGTGACGGGCATCGCCGCCCGGGGCATGTACTCGGATGAAAAACGGGAAATGCTGTACTGCGTATTGTCCAATCGGGAGACCACAACATTGAAGGACCTGGTATCGGAGATCGATCCCCAGGCCTTCGTCATTGTTTCGGATGTGCGGGAGGCGCTGGGCGAGGGCTTTACCCGGGAAAAGGTATACAGAGAAGAGGAGAAAAGCAGCAAAACATGAAATTCTACTATGCACCCATGGAGTCCATCACCGGTTATCCCCTGCGGAACACTCAGCATACCCTGTTCGGGGGACTGGACAAGTACTTTACCCCCTTTGTGTCGGCCAATGAAAGCGGACGCTTCACCGGTCGGGAGGGGCGGGATCTGGCCCCGGAAAATAACCAGGGGCTGTCTATCGTGCCCCAGATCCTGACCCGGAACCCGGAGCATTTCCTCTGGGCGGCAGAGAGCATGGCAAATCTTGGCTACCGGGAAATCAATTTTAACCTGGGCTGTCCCAGCGGTACGGTGGTGGCGAAGGGAAAGGGATCCGGCTTTCTCCGAGACCTGGACGGTCTGGATGAATTTTTCGAGACGCTGTTCACTTCCTTCGACAAGGCGGGACTTCCGATACAGCTTTCTGTGAAGACCCGCATCGGTGTCGTATCGCCTGCGGAAGCACCGGAGATACTGGCGGTTTACAACCGCTATCCCATTGCGGAGCTGACGGTACATCCCCGGTTGCAGAAGGACATGTACCGGAATTCCTGCAATTGGGAGGTGTTCCGGATGTTCTATGAGGAAAGCAAGGCACCCATCTGCTACAACGGTGACATCAATACGCCGGCGGATTACCGGCGACTTTTGACCGCATTCCCGGATCTGTCGGCGCTGATGCTGGGCCGGGGACTGGTGCGGAATCCGGCGCTGGCACGTCAGCTTCGCGGCGGTGCCGCCCTGGGACTTTCGGAGCTTAGGGATTATGTGCAGCTTCTGCTGGAAAAGTATCAGGCAGAGATTCAGGGCGAACGGAATGTGCTCTTTAAATTAAAGGAAAACTGGAACTACCTCGGGGATCTCTTCCCCGCGGACGAGCATTTCCGGAAGGAAATTCGGAAGTCACGAAATCTCATGGAATACAAGATCGCCGTGCGGTCCCTTCTCAACAGCGGCAGCTTTGCTGGAACCGAAGACGACGCGGCAGAAGGAGAAGCGGCATGCTGATCGAATATCCTTCTTATATGGAAGCTTTTCATTGCGTCGGCGGCGATTGTCCGGATACCTGCTGTGCCGGCTGGATCGTGGATGTGGACGAGGAAAGCTTCTATTACTATCAGACAGTACCGGGAGCCTTCGGTGAGCGGCTCCGGCAGCATCTTCGGGAGGAGGACGGAGCGAAATTCTTTCCCATGACGAAGGAGAAACGCTGTCCCTTTCTGAACCGGCAGAACCTCTGCGACATCTTCACGGAACTCGGCGAGGACAGACTCTGCCAGGTCTGCACGGAATATCCCCGCTGGTACACCCGGGCCGGGTATTACGAACAGCAGGATCTGAGCCTTTCCTGTATGGAGGTGTCACGTCTCTTTTTTACTGCGCCGGAGATCTGTTATTGCAGGGCAATGTCGGCGGATCCGGGAGAAGAATTGACGCCGGAGGAAGAGGAAGCGCTGGTGTTTACCTTGGCCGTGCGGAATGAAGGATTGGAAATCCTCTCGGAGGCAAACCGGGAGGATTCACTGGCGGAAAAGCTGCAGAAGCTAGGGCGGCTGATCCGGGAAAGCCAGAAGACATCCCCGGCGATTCTCCGGGCGCTTTCGCATCTCAATGAACGCCTGCAGGCAGCAGAAGCGGAAGAGGAAGCTGAAGCGCAAGAGTGGGATGAAGATACATCTCAAACCGCGGCGCGAAAAGAGTACGAAGATCTGCCGTCGTGGCCTGTGGATAAGGCATTTTTATCTGCAGAAGCGGAGATTGCGCAGATGCCGCAGAAAATCGCGCGCTTGGCTAAGCTGGACCCACTGAATCCAGCCTGGGAAAGCATGATGCAGCAGCTCAAAAAGCTCTGCGAAACGCAGACCGAACGGGAAAGAACCGTGGAGGCGCTGCGGCAGTTCCGGGAACATCCGGAATATCCGGTCTGGTTTTCTCGACTTGGGAGCTATTTCTGGTTCCGCTATCTATTGGACGGGGTATTGCAGAATGACATGGAACGGGGCTATCGCATGCTGGTGCGGAGCCTTGAAAGCATAGAACTCATGTGTGCTTCCCGGATCCGGGAGAAAAATGAGGGAGTATGGCCGAAGACATTATCCACTGCCTTCAGAGTGGAGGACATGATGGACGTGGCGCATATCTTCTCCAAGGAAGTGGAGCACGACGCGGAAAATCTGGAGATTCTGCAGTGGCGTTAAAAAGGAAATGCGTGTTATACTTGGAAATCAGTTAAATGCGTATAACTGTGCTAGTTAACCCACAGGATAAATAAGGTAGACTTTGCTTTCGCAAAGTCTTCGATACGATTCATTTCGAGCCAGTAGCTCTCAATGAACTTGCCGTTGGCAAGCATGCATCTTTGATGCATGTCAGATCGTTACGAAGTTTGCCTGATGCAAACTTCTTCACTCTCGCCGCTAAGGCATCGCCTATCCCGTGGGCTTCGCGACAGCTTGGCTGGCGGGTGCCCACGGGATACTCACTGCCAACTAAGCTGTCGCTGAACCCACAGGATAATTAAGGAGGTAATCATGCGTGAAATATTGCCGGGAATTTATGAATTTCCCCTGGAAAGTAAAAATGATCCGGGTGTGAAGGCCATCAAGCTGTTTCTCATTCCGGGAAAGCCAGGCAGCCGCAGCCTCCTTCTGGACACCGGATTCAAAACCGCCGACTGCCTCGAAAAGCTGCAGCAGGCACTGGATGAATTGCACATTTCCATTACGGATCTGGATGTCTTTCTGACGCATCGGCATCACGACCACTGCGGCCTTTGCGGGATTCTTTCCAAGCAGGGAGCCCGGATTTTCATGAATCCGGATGAGGAGCGGCATCCATACGACTGCCTCAGCTACAAGCTGACGGCGGAAAGCTTGGAGGCCCAGAAGAAGGTGCTGCGCTCCGTGGGTGTTACCTATGCGTGTTCGCCGGAGATTTTCACATTCTTTCGGCGGATACAGGAGAAGATAGCAGCCCATGGCCAATGGGTTTTGGCCTCGGAGGCATTTCCCTACCAGGAAACCCGGGCGGGAGACTGCTTCGACTACGGTGACTATCACTTCCGTGCCATGGCATTGCCGGGGCATACCCTGGGGCAGATGGGTCTCATTGAGCGGGACAAAAAAATTGTTTTTTCTGCCGATCAGCTGATCAACGGCATGTCCCCCATTGTGGCCACCACCTATCCGGATGAGCATCTGCTCCAGGGCTTTTTCCAGTCCCTCGAATGGATCAAGCACAACTGTCGGGAGGGCTGGCGGATATTCCCGGCCCACGGGGAGGAAATTCAGGATGTGGGCAGCGCGGTGGACCAGACGGTTTTTTCCTATCTGACAAAGCTTTCCAAAGCCCGGAACGTGCTGCGGACGGAGGGGATTTTGCCGGACGGCAGCCGCCGGGAGTTCACCTGTCGGCATATCGCGGAAGCGGTATACGGTATACAGAAGTATCCTGAAAACGAATCGGATTTTTTTAAATACAAGATGACCCTGACGAAAACCTACTCGCTCCTGGAATACCTCCACGATGAGGGATTCCTCACACGGCGGGAGCAGGACGGCATTTTCTTCTGGTCACTCAAGGCATAAAGGAGCGGAATTTGGCAGCAAGTATTTTAAACATGGAGCATCTCAGCAAGGTGTTCACAGAACGACAGATCCTCGATGATGCGGATTTTTCCATTCAGGAGGGCGAGAAGGTGGCCCTCATCGGTGTCAACGGCACCGGCAAGTCCACCTTGCTCCGGATGGTGGCAGGACTTGTGGAGCCGGATGAAGGAAGTGTTGTCCGTCGTCGTGGACTGAGCATCCGTTTCCTTCCCCAGAACCCGGAATTTCAGCCGGAGGACAGCATTCTCGAGGCCATTGTTCATGACAATGAGGGAAAGCAGCACATCTATAACCTGGAGGCAGAGGCCCGGAAGCTGCTGAACCGCCTGGGCATCTCTGATTTTGAACAAAAGGTGGGAACCCTGTCCGGCGGACAGCGGAAGCGGGTGGCGCTGGCGTCTACTCTGCTGTCTACGGCGGATCTGCTGGTATTGGACGAGCCTACGAATCATCTGGACGGAGCCATGTCGGAGTGGCTGGAAACGTATCTTAAGAATTTCCGGGGCACGCTTCTCATGGTGACCCATGACCGCTATTTTCTGGACAGTGTTTGCAACCGTATCGTGGAGCTGGACCAGGGAAAGCTCTATTCCTATGAGAGCAATTATGAGGGATATCTCGCCCTGAAGGCGGAGCGGATGGATATCGCCAAGGCCCAGGAGCGGACACGGCAGAATATCCTCCGGACGGAGCTTGCCTGGATCCGCCGGGGCGCGAAGGCCCGGACCACGAAGCAGAAGGGACGGATTCAGCGCTACGAGAAGCTGTCGGCCATGCATGGTCCCACGCCGGAGGAGGAGATGAAGCTGTCCTCCGTGACGACACGGCTCGGCAAGTCCACCATAGAGCTCGATCATGTGACGAAGGGCTACGAAGGAAAAACGCTGATCCGGGATTTTTCCTATAATTTCCTGCGGAATGACCGCATCGGCATCATCGGACCGAATGGTGTCGGAAAATCAACACTGGTGAAGCTGATCGCCGGATGGCAGCAGCCCGACAGCGGAGAGATCCGCATTGGCCAGACGGTACGCATTGCCTACTTCAGTCAGGAAAATGAGGAATTGGACGGCAGTCAGCGGGTGATCGATGCCGTGCGATCCATTGCGGAGTATGTCCATACCACGGACGGTCTGATCAGCGCCAGCGTCATGCTGGACCGCTTTCTTTTCCCGCCTTCGCAGCAGTTCATGAAGGTGGAGAAGCTCTCCGGCGGCGAGAAGCGGCGGCTGTACCTTTTGCGGGTGCTTATGAGCGCGCCCAATGTCCTGATATTGGATGAGCCGACGAATGATCTGGACATTCGCACCATGACCATTCTCGAGGACTATCTGGACCGCTTCGCCGGGATCGTCATTACCGTGTCTCACGACCGCTATTTCCTGGACCGGGTGGTGAACCGCATCTTTGCCTTTGAAGGCGAGGGAAAGCTTTCGCAGTATGAAGGCGGTTTCACGGATTACCAGGTGGAGTTCCTGCGACGGCATCCGGAACTGGACAGTAGCCAGGGCATCTTCTCCCAGGCCGGCGCCATTGCCGGGATCGGCGGTGGTGCTTCAGCGGGGGCCGCAGGCAGCAGTGCTGGAAATACAGCCAATGTCGGCGCTTCCGCTGCCGGGACTGACCCGGAGGGACAAAGCGCGGGCGGCAAGAGCAAGGGTTGGTCCAGCCCCCACAAGCTGAAGATGAGCTACCAGGAGAAGAAGGACTGGGAGACCATCGAGGCGGATATCGAAGCGCTGGAGCAGAAGCTTTCGGACATCGAGGCGGAATATCTCAAGTATGCCAGCGATTTCCATAAGCTCGCCGAGCTCACGAAGGAGAAGGAAGAATTGGAGCAGGCCCTGGAGCAGAAGATGACGCGCTGGGAATACCTGACCGAGCTTCAGGAGAAAATCGACGCACAGTGAGGGAGAGATGGAAACCGTGCTGCTGGTGTCTCACCGCAAGTCCACCCTGGGCATTGCGGACGAGGTACTGGCGTTTGATACCGGCAGAGAAAGCTAGAGTTTAAACAGTATTGAACACAAAGCCTATTTTTGTCCATTCTGCACAGACAGCTGTAGGCTGGAAATGGACGAAATAGCCCATATGCATCACTGGTATAACTACTATGAATACGAGTTATCTATAGATTTCATGATAAAGCCGGGAAATTTAATAGACAATTTTTTGACATAACGCTATAATTTCAAACGTGCGCAAGGAGGTGCTGAAAGAAGGTTCACAGCTTCTTGCGCATTTTGCGATACTGCAGCTTTAAAGCACTAAAGCGGTATCGCGGCAAACATAACAAGGAGGAAATAGTTATGAAAAAGTCAACAAGAGCGCTTTCTGTTCTGACGGCTTCAGCTATGGTTCTGGGTCTTGCGGCTTGCGGAAGCTCCGCTTACCAGACACAGACAACAGCTGCTGCAGGTGAGACAGCGGCAGCAGGTGAGACAGCAGCAGCCGGCGAGGCTACCGGTTCTGTATCCACCGAGGATCTGAAGGTAATGCTGGAGACTCCGGTAGAGTCTCTTGACCCGCAGCAGGCGACTGACGGTACATCCTTCGAGGTAATGGCCAACTACACCGATGGTCTGACCCAGATGGATGCTGACGGACAGGCTGTTCCGGCTATCGCAGAGTCCTGGGAGACCAGCGAGGATGGTCTGACATGGACCTTCCATCTGAGAGAGGATGCGAAGTGGTCCAACGGCGATCCCGTTACTGCTGCAGACTTCGTATTCGCATGGCAGAGAGCCGTTGATCCGGATGTGGCTTCCGAGTATGCTTACATGCTCAGCGACATCGGTCAGGTGAAGAACGCCGCTGAGATCATCGACGGCACTATGGACAAGTCCGAGCTCGGCATCAAGGCTGTGGATGAGCACACCCTTGAGGTTCAGCTGGTGGCACCTGTCAGCTACTTCACATCTCTTATGTACTTCCCGACCTTCTATCCGGTAAACGAGAAGTTCTTTGAGACCTGTGCAGATACCTACGGCACAAGCCCGGAGACAGCACTTTCCAACGGTGCTTTCATCCTGGATTCCTATGAGCCGGCTGCCACAGAGTTCCATCTCACAAAGAACCCGGATTACTACGATGCTGATAGAGTACAGCTTGCCGGTATCGATTATCAGGTTATCCAGGATTCTCAGACCGCTCTGATGAGCTTCCAGAACGGCGAGCTTGACATGACACTGGTAAACGGTGATCAGGTTGACCAGGTGCAGGATGACCCGGCCTTCAAGGCAGTGGGTGCCGGTTACCTCTGGTATGTAACACCGAACATCTCCAAGGTTGAGGCCCTGCAGAATGACAACATCCGTAAGGCACTGACCTTCGCCATCGATCGTGAGGCCATCACCACAGACGTTCTGAAGGATGGTTCCAAGCCGACCTTCACTGCAGTTCCGATGGATTTCGCAGCAGGTCCGGACGGCTCTGATTTCTCTGCAGATCAGGAGCAGTTCTCCGATGTATGTGCTTACGATGCTGAGAAGGCCGTAGAGTACTGGAACAAGGGTCTCGAGGAGCTGGGCAAGGATTCCCTGGAGTTCGAGATGGTTGTTGACGCCGATGATGCACCGCAGAAGGTGGCTACCGTTCTTCAGGAGCAGTGGCAGACCACTCTGCCGGGTCTCACCATCAACATCAAGGTTGAGCCGAAGAAGCAGAGAGTACAGGATCTTCAGGACGGCAACTATGAGCTGGGTCTCACAAGATGGGGACCGGACTATGCGGATCCGATGACCTACCTCGGCATGTGGGTAAGCAACAACTCCAACAACTACGGTCTCTGGAGCAACGATGAGTACGACAGCATCATCAAGGAGTGCACAGCCGGTGAGCTGGCTACCGATGCTGAGAAGCGTTGGGCAAGACTGTACGATGCAGAGAAGATCGTGATGGATGAGTCCGTGATCTTCCCGCTCTACACACAGTGCAATGCCGAGATGGTTTCCACCAAGGTTAGCGGCGTTGAGTTCCATCCGGTGGCTCTGAACAGAGTTTACAAGGATGCCGTAAAGACAGACTAATCGGAAGAGAAATCTTCGATTGTGTGAGGAGGCAGTGGAACTGCCTCCTCACCGCATTTCAGTCTGCCCCTGCGGGCTTCGGTGCGGGGCCCGGTTTTCCGGACCCGACCCCGAAGCCAGCAGACGATGCATTCGCCTGATGGCTGAAAATTAATCCTTAGGAGGTTCAAGTGAAAAAGTATGTCACAAAACGAGTGCTGACCTCATTGTTCACGCTGCTCGTCATTCTCCTGGTACTCTTTGTCCTGATGCAGCTCATGCCGGGTTCGCCCTTCAACGATGAGAAGCTGAACGACAGCCAGAGAGCGGCGCTGTATGCGAAGTACGGGCTGGATCAGCCGGTATTTACCCAGTTCATCCGCTATGTCAAGAACATGTTGACGGGTGACTTCGGTGTCAGCTACAACATTTCCAAGAATACCCCGATCTCTACCCTGATTCAGACCAGACTGCCCATTTCCATCCGCATCGGCGGACAGGCCGTGGCACTGGGCGCGGTGATGGGTCTGATCCTGGGTCTCATCGCAGCGCTGAAGCACGATACCATTCTGGATACCCTCTGCACATTGATCTCTGTTATCGGTGTGTCGGTGCCTTCCTATGTATTCGCGCTGTTCCTGAGCTATCAGCTGGGATTCAAGATGCATCTCTTCCCCATGCTGTACAACGATAAGCTCCCCCAGATTTCTTCGGTGCTGCCCAGCATTTCCCTGTCTATGTTCACCATGGCCAGCATTGCCCGCTTCACCCGTTCCGAAATGCTGGAGGTGCTGGACAGTGACTACATGCTGCTGGCAGAGTCCAAGGGAATTTCCGGCTTCGCGCTGATCTTCCGGCATGCCCTGCGGAATGCGCTGATTCCCATCATCACGGTGCTGGCACCGCTGATCGTCGATCTGATGACCGGTTCCCTCGTGGTGGAGAAGATCTTTGCCATCCCCGGTGTCGGTTCCCTGCTGGTGAATGCCATTCAGTCCAATGACTACAATGTGGTCATTTCCCTGAGCTTCATCTACTCCGCACTGTATATCTTCATCATGCTTTTTGTGGATATTCTCTACGGCATCATTGATCCGCGAATCAGACTAGCAAAGGACGGAAACTAATATGTTTGGAAAGAAAGCAAAAACTGCGGCCGTGCCTGTGGCAGCGGCTGCCGAGGCGGCCTATATTCCGGTGGACAGTGACTTCGTGCTGAAGGACAATGCCGGAGAGATCGCCATTGATACCAACTTCTCCTCCCAGTCCTTCTGGAAGGATGTGCAGAAGCGCTTCGTCAACAAGAAGAGCGCCGTGGTCGGCCTGGTTCTGGTGGTGCTCCTCTGCATCCTGGCCCTGGTTGGCCCCCACATGAACGGCTATTCCTACAGCGAGCAGACCAACGGCAAGAACCTGGCACCCCGTGTACAGCTGGTGGAGTATCTCGGTATCCTGGACGGCTCCGAGACCATGACCACCACCACCGGCACCAAGCTCACCAACGGCTATGCCGAGAAGCAGATGCTGGATGTGTTCCATTGGTTCGGTACCGATAAGTACGGCCGTGACATCTGGACCCGTACCTGGGTCGGCGCGAGAGTATCCCTCATCATCGCTGTAGCGGCTACCATCATTGACATGGTCATCGGTATGTCCTATGGCCTGATTTCCGGCTACTTCGGCGGCAAGGTGGATATCATCATGCAGCGAATTCTGGAGATTTCCAATGGTATCCCGAGACTCGTGATCGTGACCCTGCTGCTGCTCATTCTGAAGCCGGGTATGATCACCATCATCTTCGCCCTCATGCTGACAGAGTGGATCGGCATGTCCCGTATCGCGCGAGCGGAGATGCTGAAGCTGAAGGAGCAGGAATTCGTTCTAGCCTCCAAGACTTTGGGTGCAGGCTCTTTCTTCATTATCTTTAAGGAGATCCTGCCGAACATCATCGGCCCCATCATTACACAGGTAATGTTCTCCATTCCGACAGCTATCTTCACGGAGGCCTTCCTGTCCTTCGTGGGTCTCGGTATTCCGGTGCCGCAGTGTTCCCTGGGTTCCCTGATTTCCGAAGGCTACAACAGCTTCACCACCCATCCCTATCAGATCGTGCCGCCCATCGTTATCATGGCACTGCTGATGCTGTGCTTCAACCTGGTGGCTGACGGTCTTCGTGAGGCCCTTGATCCTAAGATGAAGGAGATGTAAGGAATATGGAAAAAGAGAAAATTCTGGAAATCCGGAATCTGGATATCACCTTCAAGACCACTGCGGGCCCTGTCCATGCCATTCGCGGCGTAGACATTGACCTCCACAAGGGAGAGACGGTGGCCATCGTAGGTGAGTCCGGCTCCGGTAAGTCTGTGACAATGAAGGCGGCCATGGGTATCCTGGCAAAGAACGCCACTGTGAATTCCGGCAGTATTTCCTTCAGCTACACCCATGCGGACGGGCAGAAGGACACTGTGGAGATTCTGGAGAAGGACAAGAAGTGGATCCGGAAGCACATCAACGGCAAGCGGATCGCCATGGTCTTCCAGGACCCCATGACCAGTCTGGATCCCACCATGAGCATCGGCAAGCAGATCATGGAGGGTATGCTCTGGCACTTCAAGATGAAGAAGGAAGAGGCCTGGAAGCGCTCCTGTGAGCTTCTGCAGGAGGTTGGTATCGAGGACGCGGAGAAGCGTATGCGGCAGTACCCGCACCAGCTGTCCGGCGGTATGCGGCAGAGAGTGGTTATCGCCATTGCCCTGGCCTGCAACCCGGATCTTCTGATCTGTGACGAGCCCACCACTGCACTGGACGTGACCATCCAGGCGAAGATTCTGGAGCTCATCATGAAGATCCAGCGGGAGAGAGGCATCAGCGTCATCTACATTACCCACGACCTCGGTGTGGTGGCGAAGGTAGCCGACTATGTCAATGTTATGTATGCCGGAAAGATCGTGGAGAAGGGCACCATCAACGAAATCTTCTACGATCCGAAGCATCCTTATACCTGGGGACTTCTGTCCGCGATGCCGGATCTGGAGACGGATGACGAGCGTCTCTATGCAATTCCCGGTTCACCGCCCAACCTGCTTCATGAGCGGGCCGGTGATGCCTTTGCACCGAGAAACCGCTATGCGCTGGAGATCGACGACAAGGTGGATCCGCCGATGTTTAAGGTGACGGATACCCATTATGCAGCTACCTGGCTCCTGGATCCCCGGGCACCGAAGGTGGAGATGCCGAAGGAGCTGGCGCTCCGTATCGAGCGTATGAAGGAAGGAGCAGAAAAGTATGGCAGTAAATTATGATGCAAAACCGCTCCTTGAGGTCACGGGGCTGAAGCAGTATTTCAAGGTTTCCAAGAGCTTCACGGTGAAGGCGGTTGACGATGTGAGCTTCAAGATCTATCCCGGCGAGACCTATGGTCTGGTGGGAGAGTCCGGCTCCGGAAAGTCCACCATCGGACGTTCCATCATTCGTCTCTACAATCCCACTGAGGGAAAGATCCTCTTCAATGATACGGAGATCAGCGGTCGTCTGAATAAGGAAAGTAACAACATGCTGCGCACCCAGATGCAGATGATCTTCCAGGATCCCATGGCCTCCCTGAACCCGCGTAAGAAGGTGGAGGACATCATCGGTGAGGGTCTGGACATTCACGGTACCTGCAAGACCCGCGAGGAGAGAGACGCCAAGGTGAAGGCCATCTTGAAGAAGGTGGGTCTGGCACCGGAGCATGCCACCCGTTATCCCCATCAGTTCTCCGGCGGACAGCGGCAGCGTGTCGGCATTGCCCGGGCGCTGATCATGAACCCGAAGCTGATCATCGCGGATGAGTGTATCTCCGCACTGGACGTGTCCATTCAGGCCCAGGTGGTGAACCTCATGAAGGACATTCAGGAGGAGACCGGCACGGCTTACCTCTTCATCGCCCATGATCTGTCCATGGTCAAGTACATTTCCGACCGTATCGGCGTACTGCACCTCGGACATCTGCTGGAGACCGGCACCACTGACGAGATTTTCTCGCATCCGGTGCATCCCTACACCCGGTCTCTGCTGTCGGCGATCCCGTCCCCGAATCCGGTGGTGGAGAAGAAGAGAATCGCGGAGAGCTATGATTACAAGACCTCCGGTATCGACTATTCCAAGGGAACCGATCATCTGGTGGAAGGCTCACATTATGTGCGTTGCACCGATGCCGAGTTCGAAGACTGGATGAAGCGGAAGCCGCTGGAGTACGACGCCTGACATATCGGAAAATTCTATCGATGCCATTGTGAACTTTCAATAGCATTTAGCTATCACTAACGACCTTTCTTGTGCTACAGTTATGCATATTTCTTGACTGTAAAGAGCATTCTGCGCAGGAAAGGCCGACGGATAGGATAATAAGATGTAAGCGGAGATTGGATATACATTGTATATCCTTTCCTGCGTATATCGTATATTCATAAGCCCACTCCTCTGCAGCAATGCAGGGGAGTATTTTTATGCTGAAAATTGCAATCTATGGTAAGGGCGGCATCGGCAAATCCACGGTGACCTCCAATCTGGCGGCCGCCTTCGCGGTACGGGGAAAGCGCGTGATCCAGATCGGCTGTGATCCCAAGGCGGATTCCACGGGAAATCTCTTGTCCGGTGAACCGCTCATGCCGGTCATGAATTATATGCGGGAGTATGACCGGGATCCGGAAAGTCTCGAGGAGATCAGCCGCCGGGGCTTCGGCAATGTGCTCTGCATCGAAACCGGCGGTCCGACACCGGGCATGGGCTGTGCCGGTCGGGGCATCATCAGCACATTTAATCTTCTGGACGAGCTGCAGCTCTTGGAAACGGAGCAGCCGGACGTGGTGCTCTTCGATGTTCTGGGCGATGTGGTCTGCGGTGGTTTTGCCGCACCCATCCGGGAGGGCTATGCCGAGAAGGTGCTGATTGTCACCAGCGGCGAGAAGATGGCGCTCTATGCCGCCAACAACATCAACACAGCGGTACAGAATTTCGAGGACCGCGGGTATGCCCGGGTCGAAGGCATTGTCCTGAACCGGAGGAACATTCCGGAGGAGGAGAGCCGTGTCAGAAAATTCGCAGAGGAGCGGGGGCTTCGCATCGCGGCGGATCTTCCCCGGAGCGACGAGATCAACCTGGCGGAGGACCAGGGGAAAACCGTCATCGAGGCCTATCCGGATTCCGCCATTGCAGAGAAATTCCTGAAGCTTTGTGATGACCTGCTTCGGGAGGATAAAGCATGAAAGCGCTGAGCTTCACAGTGGCAGAGCTTGCCGCGCTGGGGCCTGAAAAGTTGCCCGCAGAATTCAAAAACGATACGCATCTCATCTACAGTTCCCCGGCCACCCTGGCCTTTAACTCGCCGGGCGCCGAGGGCTTCGGAGTGAAGCGGGCGGGCCTTTCCATTCCCGGCTCCGTTATGCTGATCATTTCCCCGGGCTGCTGCGGACGAAACACGGGGGAGATCACCCGAATTCCCGGCTATGAGAACCGTTTCTTTTATCTTCTCATGGATGAGACGGATCTCGTGACGGGACGGCATCTCCGGAAAATTCCCGAGGCGGTGCAGGAAATCGTGGATTTTCTGCCCGAGAAGCCCTCGGTGGTGATGCTCTGCATTACCTGTGTGGATGCGCTGCTGGGCACCGACATGGAGCGGGTTTCCCGGAAGGCCGAGGAGGCCGCCGGAGTGCGCGTTCGTCCCTGTTATATGTATGCCCTGACCCGGGAGGGCCGGAAGCCGCCCATGGTGCATGTCCGGGAGTCCCTGTATTCTCTCGTGGAAAAGCAGAAAAAGCGGGGCAGCACCGTGAATCTTTTGGGCTTTTTCGCACAGCTGCAGGATGACTTCGAGCTCTATGAGATGCTGCGGCACATCGGTGTGAAGCAAATCAATGAAATGGGTCGCTGCGAGACTTACAGCGACTTTCAGCGCTTCGGCGAGGCGAATTTTTCTCTGGTGCTGAACCGGGAGGCGGTACCGGCGGCGCTGGATATGGAAAAGCGGCTGGGCATTCCCTTCATTTTGCTGGCACGTTTTTATGACATTGATGCGGTGCAGCGGCAGTATCAGGCCTTGGCGCAGGCCTTGAATCTTCCGCTGGAGACGGATCTAGGCTATGCCCAGGCAAAGGATGCGATTGAAAAGCTGAAAAAGGCCCGTCCTTCCCTGTGTTTCAATGTCGGCGAGTCCATGAACGGGAATCCTTTCGAGATGTCGGCGGCGCTGGTGAAGTATGGCTTCCGGGTGGGCGAGATCTACGGCAATCCCACGGCAGAGGATTTCCGGTACCTGCAGTTCCTGGCGGAGAAGAGTCCCGAAACCCGGGTTCTCTCCAACATGGAACCCACCATGCTGTACTATGACAGCAGTACCTGCCCCTGTGATGTGACCCTTGGCAAGGATGCGGCTTTCTATCAGCCGCAGGCAAAGCATGTGCGCTTTTCTGAAGACGAGCAGCCCTACGGCTATGCCGGAATCCGGCGGCTGATGGAAGAGATTCTGGAAGGAGTGAAGTGAGATGGTGCGCGGACTTCGAAAATATCTGACACCCTTCGCGCCGGATCAGTCCGGTGCGGTGTCTCTCCTGTATGAGCTGGGCGGCATGGTGGTGATCCTGGATGCGGGCGGCTGCACCGGCAATATCTGCGGCTTTGACGAACCCCGCTGGAGCAGCGAACGATCTGCCATTTTCAGCGCCGGACTTCGGGATATGGATGCCATCATGGGCCGGGACCGGGCGCTGGTGGAGAAAATTGCGAAGGCCCAGGAAAAGCTTGACGCAAAGTTCATCGCCATTGTGGGCACACCGGTACCGGCGGTCATCGGCACGGATTACCAGGCCCTCCGCCGGATGCTGCAGAAAAAGGTCAGTGTGCCCATCCTCTGCATCGAAACGAACGGCATGAAAAGCTTTGAATACGGCGCGGAAAAGACCTATCTTGCTCTGCTCGAGGCCTTCGCCTATCCCGCTTCGGAGGAAGAGGATAATGCAGGCGATGCGGAAAACCGGACGAAAGCCACTCGCATCGGTGTCTTCGGCACCTTTCCCATGACGGAGAGTGATGCCGAGGAACGCAGTCACATCGCAGCGGGATTTACAGAGCAGCGGTTGGACCGGGACCTATCTGATCACGCGTTTTCAGATGCTGGATTTTCCGGTGCCGGAGAGCCGGATCTCTGTTTTTATGGCCACGGCGCAAGTCTTGCGGATTATCGTCACTGTGGGCAGAACCGGCTGAATCTGGTGACCGCCGTGCCGGGAATGGTGGCAGCGAAGGCCCTGGAAAAACGCTTCGGCACGCCTTATAAAATCGGTCATTCCGGTGCCGGACGGCTCTTGCAAGCGGCCTGGGAGAAGCTTTCCGAAGTAGAGAAAGAGAAGCTTCGACACTTGCAGCATCCCCGGATCTTGATCGTGCAGGAGCAGATACTGGGGAATAGCCTACGGGATAGCCTGCGGGCAGCACCAGAGGGATTGTCCGCGCCGGGCGGACAAAAAAGCTGCGCAGAGGGAGAGCAGATTCTGGCATCAGATGAAGCAGGCCTCCAAAATCCAGAGATCCAGGTGATGAGCTTTTTCAAAATGCTGCCGGAGCTGATGGAAGCGGGAGACCGTTTCCTGGCGGAGGAAGCGGAGCTTTGGGAGTTGCTGCAAACAAGCTATGACCTGATCCTGGGCGATCCGGTGCTGCAGAAGATGTTGCCGAAGGATTTTAGCGGCTGCTTTTTGGCCATTCCGGAGCCCGCCATTTCCGGCTTTCCGGCCCTCACGATGGGAGAGTAAGATGGGTGAAACGTTTATGACAAAAAAATTTCATATCTATGGTGTGGTGCAGGGCGTCGGTTTCCGGCCCACCGTGGCACGGCATGCCGCGGAGAGCGGTATCACCGGCATGGTTTCCAATCGTGGTCCCTATGTGGAGATTTTTGCCGAGGGAAGCGAGGAACAGCTCACGCATTTCCGGGCGCTAGTCCTGCAAAAGCCGCCGAAGAGAGCCACGATTTTGAAACTCACGGAGCTGCCCCTTTCCGAAGTGGAGAAGCAGCTGCATTTCCAAGACTTCCGCATCGTGGAGAGCGAGAAAACCACGGGAGAGATCTTTGTCTCCCCGGACATCGCCATGTGTCCGGAATGTGAGGCAGAGCTGATGGACCCGCAGAATCGCCGCTACCTGCATCCCTTCATCAACTGCACCTGCTGCGGCCCGAGGCTCAGTATATTGGACAGCCTTCCCTACGACCGGGAGCGCACCTCCATGCAGCACTTTCCCATGTGTCCGGATTGCGAAAAGGAATACCACGATCCCGCGGATCGGCGCTACGACGCCCAGCCCGTCTGCTGTCCCCACTGCGGTCCGGAATTGTATCTCCTGGGCAAGCCGGAGATCCGGGGCGCAGAGGCCTTGCAGCAAACCCGGAGAGTGATCCGGGAGGGCGGCATTGTGGCCATCAAGGGCATCGGCGGCTTCCATCTCTGCTGCGACGCCACATCAGAAGTGGCAGTGCAGAAGCTGCGGGTGCAGAAAAATAGACCCGCGAAGCCCTTTGCCGTTATGGCCCGGAATCTGTCTGCGGCCGAAGACATTTGCGTAATCGACAGTCAGGAGAGAGAGATTCTGACGGGGCACCAGAAGCCCATTTTGCTGCTCCGAAAGCGGAAAAATATCGCTATTGCGGACGCTGTGGCGCCGGAGAATCCCTATCTCGGCGTGATGCTTCCCTACGCGCCGGTACAGCGGCTGCTCTTTGACTTCCCGGACGGCGTGGAAATGCCGTCGGTGCTCATCATGACCAGCGGAAACCATGCCGGGGCACCGATCTGCCGCGACGATGCGAGCGCGGCGCGGGAGCTAGGAGGTATTGCGGATCTGATCCTGTCCAACGACCGGGACATCCGCATGCGGGCGGACGACTCCGTCATGCAGATCTTCCGGGGCGAGCCGCTGATGCTGCGGCGCTCCCGGGGCTATGCGCCGCTTCCCTATATGCTTTCCCGACCGGACGATGCGCATACAGCTGCGGGAAAAGAGCCGACAAATGCAAAGCGCCAGGTACTGGCCATCGGTGGTGAGTTGAAAAACACCTTCTGCTTTGGCGCGGGCGAGCTTTTCTATCCGGGCAGCTATGTGGGCGACCTCACGGACCTTCGCACTTGTGACGCCCTGCGTGAGTCGGCAGAACGTATGGAGACGCTATTGGAGGCGAAACCGGAAATCATCGCCTGCGACCTCCATCCTCGTTACAATTCCACAACAGTGGCGGAGGAAATCGCGGAGGAACGGGGCCTTCCCTTGCTGCGCGTGCAGCATCACTATGCGCATATCGTATCCTGCATGGCGGAAAACGACCATCCCCAGCCGGTTATCGGCATTGCACTGGACGGCACGGGCTACGGCACCGACGGCAGCATCTGGGGTGGCGAAATTCTCCTGGCGGACTACCGGCACTTCCGTCGCATTGCCAGTATGAAACCCTTCCTGCAGATCGGCGGCGACACGGCTTCCCGGGAGGGATGGCGCATCGCGGTGTCCATGATTTACAGTCTGGAAAAGGCGGAGAACCGGCTGGATTCGGACATCGGCGGCTTCGTGGCCCGGAACCGCACCGAGGAAATCGTTCGGCAGCTGGGCCTGGCGGACCAGAACACCCTGCGGGCGCAGTTCATGCTCCATGATCGGAATCTGAACGCCATCACCTCCACGAGCTGCGGTAGGCTCTTCGATGCTGTCAGTGCGCTGCTGGGGATTCGGCTGCATTCCACGTATGAGGGCGAGGGGGCCATTCAGCTTATGTATCAGGCCCTTGCGGCGGATCCGGAAAGTGCACTTTCGCTGACGGCAGAATTTGATGCATTCCGGAAAAAGATGCAGCAAAAGGAAGAGGCCCTCGGCCAGAGCAGCATTGAAGAGGAAGGCATCTGGGAGGATACGGAGGAAGCGGCAGCCAATGAGCTAGATGCGGAGGCGGATCGTCTCATCGTGCGGACGGACCTTTTGTTCCGCTTCCTACTGGAGAAGCGATTGATGCTGACAGCCAAAAATCGGAAAGCGGATAATGTCTTCGGTGTGAATGAACTGGCCTATTTCTTTCATGAAGGGCTGGCGCGGCTGCTCACAGAAGCGGCGGCACAGCTGGCGGAAGAGAACAAGGTAGATACGGTGGCCCTGTCCGGCGGCAGCTTCCAGAACACCCTGCTTTTAGGGCTTATGGAGGACAAGCTTCAGGACCGGGGACTGAAGGTGCTGAAGCATCATCTGATTCCCGCCAACGACGGAGGCGTCGCATTGGGACAGGCCGTTGTCGCCCGTTGGGCCGCGGAATTTTGATAGTAGAAGAGGGAGTAAATCTATGTGTGTAGGACTTTCAGCAAAGGTAATTCAGGTTTCCAATGGCATGGCGCTGGTGTCGGCAGACGGCGCGAAGCGCAGCGTTTCTGCGGCGCTGCTTGACCAGCTGCAGCCCGGGGATTATGTCATGGTGCATGCCGGTGCAGCCATTGCCCGGATTTCGGATTCGGACGTGGAGGAGACGGACGCACTGCTGGAGGAAGGACTGAAGTAAGATGGATACACTGGAACAGGCAAAAAAGATCCTGCGGGAATACAAGGGACCGAAATGCCGGATCATGGAGGTCTGCGGCACCCATACCCACGAAATTTTCCGTCTGGGTATCCGACAGCTTTTGTCGGAAAATATCCAGCTGATTTCCGGCCCGGGCTGCCCGGTCTGTGTGACGCCGGTTTCCTATATTGATGAAGCGATCTGGCTCGCAGAAGAAAAGGGATGCACGATCTGCACCTTCGGCGACCTCGTGCGGGTGCCGGGAAGCCACAGCTCGCTGCAGCTGAGCCGCGGAAGGGGCAGTGACATCCGGGTGGTGTATTCTCCCTTGGATGCGGTAACGCTCGCAGAAAAGCATCCGGAAAAAGAGGTGGTTTTCCTCTCCGTGGGCTTCGAAACCACCACACCGGCCAGCTGCCTCGCGGTGCAGAAGGCTCAGGAAGAGGGACTGCATAACTTTTCCCTCCTCACCGCCAACAAAACCATGCCCGGGGCCATTGAGGCCATGGCAGGCTCCACAGACCTCTTCCTCTACCCGGGGCACGTATTGGCCATCACCGGCACCGCCTATTATGAGGAGCTGGCGCGCCGGGGCATCAGCGGTGTCTGCGCCGGGTTCACGGGACGGGAATTATTGACGGCACTGGCCATCGCCGTGACGGAATTTTCCAAGCTTCCGGCAGCAGAGGATAATGCCGTCGGCCCGCAGCAGCCGGGTTTCTTCCGGAATTGCTATCCGCGGGTGGTGACCAGTGCGGGCAGCCCCAATGCACAGAAAATGACGGCGGAGATGCTGGAGGCCGTGGACGCGGAGTGGCGCGGCATCGGCGTGATCCCGGGATCGGGCCTTGCTCTGAAGGAAAGCTTTTCGGACTATGACGCCCGGCGGAAGTACGAGATTCCGAAGCTTGACAGCCGCTACAAGACCGCCTGCCGTTGCGGTGAGGTATTGACAGGAAAGATTCGTTCCGCGGAATGTCCGCTTTTCGGCAAGACCTGTACACCGGAGCATCCTGTGGGGGCCTGCATGGTGTCCTCGGAGGGCGCCTGTGCGGCCTGGTACAGTTATGGCGGAGAAGTTAGCATCCATTAATGTTGCAGCGATTGGCGATACGATTAGGAGGAAAAAATGAATTCTTCAGTGGTGACCCTGGCCCATGGGGCCGGCGGCAAGCAGACAAGCGAGCTGATTCATCAGGTATTTCAGGCACATTTTCAAAATCCCTATTTCACGGCGGACGACGCCTCGGTGCTGCCGGTGCCAAAAGGAAGGATGGCCATGACCACAGACGGCTTCATCGTTTCCCCGGCCTTTTTCCCGGGCGGCAACATCGGCAAGCTGTCCATCTGTGGCACCGTCAATGACCTGGCCTGCATGGGCGCCCGGCCCCTGTACATGACCTGTGCCTTTGTCATCGAAGAGGGCTTCCCCATGGACAAGCTGGAGGAAATTGCTGCTGCCATGGAGAAAACCGCCAAAGAAGTGGGCGTATGTCTCGTGGCGGGAGATACCAAGGTGGCCGGCAAGGGACAGTGTGACGGTCTCTTCATCACCACCACCGGCGTGGGCGAGCTTCTGCCGGAGGTGGAGACCTCCGGCAAGCTTGCGAGACCTGGCGACGACATCATCGTGACCGGTGATGTGGGACGGCATGGCTGCACCATTCTCCTTGCTAGGGATGAATATGGCATCGAAGCAGAGGTTAGCTCCGATTGTGCCCCTCTCTGGAAGCCGGTGGAGGCAGCACTCACGGCGGTAAAAGATATCCACGTCATCCGGGATGCTACCCGGGGCGGTGTCGGCACCGTATTGTATGAAATTGCGGCGGAGAGTCAGGTGGGTATTCACCTGGACCGGGCGGCCATTCCTGTGGATCCGGCAGTGGCCGGCACGACCGGTATGCTGGGCCTGGAGCCCCTGTATCTGGCCTGTGAGGGCCGCCTGGTGATCTTTGTGCCCCACGAAGAAAGCGAGAAGTTGCTGTCTGTGCTGCGCGAACAGTCCTATACAAGTGGTGCGGCCATTATCGGTCAGGTGACCGAGAAGAACCCCGGCAAGGTCGTTATGCGCACCGAGATCGGCTCCGAAACCCTCCTCCCCGAACCGGGGAATGAATTACTTCCTAGGATTTGTTAAGGGGGCATTATGGACACACGCGTAGCCGTATTGGCCATTATCATTGAAAACCCGGATTCTGTGGCGGCCGTGAATGCCGCACTGCATGAGAGCCGGGACTACATCATCGGCCGCATGGGCATTCCCTACCGGGCCAAGGGCATCAGCATCATCAGCATTGCCGTGGATGCGCCCCAGCCCCTGGTGTCTGCCCTGTCCGGCAAGCTGGGACAGCTCTCCGGCGTCAGCTGCAAGGCCGTTTATTCGAAGGTATAAGCATGCAATACAATTGCCCTGTTCATGAAAGCTGGAATATTGTGCACATCGGGAGCCTCCTGCCGGAGAGCCATGCCATCTACGTCTGCGGCGACAACTGTCTCCGGGGCGTGGTGATGACCGCGGCGGAAATGGGATTGACGTCCCGCTTTTCGGCGGTGATGCCCACGGAAGCGGAACTTCTGGACGGCCGCCTGGAAGAGGTGACCATTCAGGGCACGGCGAATCTGATCCGGAAATTAGCCTATCGGCCGAAGGCGGTGCTGCTCTTTCTGGTCTGCATGCACCACATGGTGGGCGCGGATGAAAACTATATTTTCCGCACATTAGAACAGGAATTTCCCGACATCTGTTTCCTGCGCTGTTGGATGGATCCGGCCATGCAGAAGCTCGGCCCCAGTCCCGACATGAAGCTGCGCAGGGAAATGCTTTCGCCGCTAAAGGCCGGGAAACGGACTCAGGAAATGGAAAACCAGACAGAAGAGGCCTTCGTTGCGCTGGTATCGGATAACCTGCCTCTGCCAACGGAAAGTACACTGGCGCTTTTTCTGCGAGAATTGGGCATTCCCTATCGCCAGCCCCAGGATTGCACCAGCTTCTTGGACTATCAGTCCCTGGGAAAAGCTTCCCTGTTCCTGACCCGCAGTCCGGCTGCCCGTTTCGGCCTCCGGAAGTTCACCGCGGAGGAGCACAAGGAGGGGCTGTACCTTCCGGTCAAGCTTGCTTATGAGAGCATCCGGGAAAATTTGCAGCTTTTGTTGGAAAAGTTGTGGACACAGGGGCTTTTAAAAACACCAGTACGTTTATTACTTGCGCCACAGCGAGAAGAGATGCCGGAGGGACAGACAACACCAACCATTGCAGAAGCCGCATCTTTAGAGGAATGGTACAGCTGGCTGTCGGATTTCTGTCAGACAGAAGAAGACAGCTGTGAAGCGGCCTTTATGTCACTGCCGTCTTCTCTGTATCAGACCGAAATCAGTCTGGACGGTGTGGGCTTGGTGCAGCCTCTAAGTGCGGCGCGGTTGCTCTTAAGCCACGGTCTCCCGGTGAAGCGTATTTATCTGGATGCGCCGCTTCCTGAGGAGGAAGCAGATCTTCAGTGGCTGCAAGGCCGTGCGTCGGAGGTGGAGATCCTCAGTGTCAGCGATGTCGAGGCCTTCAACCGCGCCAGAGCGGGTGCGGCGCAAAGGCAGGATGAAAGCGCCTGCGGAACGGGAGATATTGCGGAACAGATGTTTCTGCGCCGGCCCCTGCGCCTTGCCCTGGGACCGGTGGCGGCCTTTTATGAGGACACGCCGTATTTTGTGAACCAGATCGAAAACCGGGGAAATTGGGGCTATCAGGCTGTCCGGCAGCTGCTTCAGGACATGACAGAAGCCATGGCAAAGGAAAAGTCTGCAGAGGAGCTGGTGCAGCGGAAGGGATGGGGCCTGCCCAGCCTGGTGGAGCCGCTGCCCTGATGCTCAAGGCATTAGAAAATTCTCTGGCAGAGCAAAGTAAAAATGCCGGGCAGGAGAAAGAGGGGAAGAATGAAGGAAGTCTATAGAGTGGCGCCGGTACCGGCGGGAGATGTCTCCGGCATCTGTTCGGCATTGTATGAAATGGGCGGCATGATTGTGATGCACGATCCCTCCGGCTGCAACTCCACCTACAATACCCACGATGAGCTCCGCTGGTACCGAAAGCCCGCCAACATTTTCATCAGCGGCTGCAGCATGCGGGATCTGGTGCTGGGACGAGACGATAAGCTAATGGATGACATCACAGTGGCCTTCGGGAACATTTCTCCCAGACCGCGCTTTATCGCCCTCTGCAATTCACCGCTACCTTATCTCAATGGTACAGATTTTCGGGGGATCTGCCGGCAGCTGGAAAAGCACTGCGGCGTTCCCTGTTTCTATGTGCCCAGCAACGGCATGCATGATTATGTGACGGGCGTCGGTGAAGCATGGCTGCAATATGCCAAATCGCCGGCCAGTGGATTCACTGCCGCTGCGGATCTTCGCCGGAGAGAAAACGAACACGCTGCGATCGGTCAGACAGGTGTGCAAACCATTTCCGTGAACCTTTTGGGCCTCACGCCTCTGGATTATCCCAACCCGGAGAATGTGCGGCGATTGTATACACTGCTGCAGAAAAATGGCTTTTCCGTGCTGGCAAATTTCGCCTACGAAACCGAAATCGAGAAGCTTTGCCGGGCGCCGGAAGCCGCCGTGAACCTGTTGCTTTCTGCGACCGGCCAGCCACTGGCGGCGTATATGCTTAAGGAATATGGCGTTCCCTATGTCATCGGCGCACCGGTACAGGGCTTTTCGACTGTGGTGCTGCGTGCCCTGCGCAGGGCGGCTGAAGGAAGCGAAACCGCCGTTATCAGCTACGCCCGGGCAATGGATTCCCGGCCGGTGGAAGCCGTCTTTATTGGGGAAGCGGTTTTGATGGATTCGCTTGCCAGGGCCTGGGAGCTTGCCCATGGGAAACGCGCCTATGTGCTCTGTCCCCTGGAAAAGAGTGCGTCTTTGCTGCCGCCGTCCCTTGGCCGTTGTGTAGAGGGAGAGGAGGGACTCGAACAAGTCCTGCAAATGCTGGCCGAAGACATTGCCCTGAAAGACCGGACGTTGCCGGTTTACGCGGACCCGCTGTACCAGCCCATTCTGCCGCAGCACTGTATTTTGCAGCCCGTGCCGAGTCTCGGAATTTCCGGACGACTCTACAGAAGCAGCTTTCCGAAATTTTTTTGAGCGGGTGTGTCTCTTTTGTGTCTTGCAGGATGCTATAGTGTCGCCTGTAAGTGAAACAGATTAGGGATCGATAAACGCGTCAAAAATAAAAAGGAGAAAAAATTATGTGGTACAGTATTCCGACAACTGAAGAGGAACAGAAGCAGGCCCTGAAGCTGATCTTTGGCAAGAATGATGCTGAAAGAGAGACCGTGGCGGATTTGCTGTCGGCCTATACGACACTGGATAACCAGCAGATCAACGGATTGAAGGATGAGCTTTATGACCAGCTGTATAAGGCGTATCAGGATGCCGGTATGACCGAGGGAAAGACGAAGGATGCGCTTTTCCCGGCGGAGACCCGGATACCCGGAAATTTCAAAAAGGCCTTCGAAACTCTGTGGCATACGCTTTCCTATCAGGAGTTGTATCAGACCATTGAAGTGGCTCCGCTGGATGCGGACATCGAGGCGCTGTTAAAGGTTTCGGATGCACTGGAAGCCAAGGGAATGGTGACGCACAGTGATATGAAGACCATTTTCTCGGATCTTCTGGATTTGAAGGATCAGTACGGGGATGCGTATTTTGCCAGAAGGAATAAGTGGCCGTACAATCCGGTGGATATCGTGGAGTCTATGCTGGGCAATGGCTCGCACGCGAGGGAAATCACGGAGGCCCTGAGCAAGGGAGAAATCCATGCAGCGGATTACCTGCAGAGCCGCATCAAGCTTTTGCAGATGGCATCGGAAAATTTCGTAGATTCCTTTGCACCGCTGTTCTCCTTCTATGATCCCAGAACCATGGATAAGCAGAAGGATCCTTCCGTAGGGGAGATCCAGACCTATCTTGCGGATCTGAAGGCTGCCAAGGAGAGCTTGGCTGCAGCCCAGAATGAATTTTCCGCCCAGAATGTTTCTGCCCGGAGGGGGGTGGAGAATGCCGATGCACAGCTTGCGGAGCTGGAGGACTTCAGGAAGTATGAGGAAAGTGTTCGTTTTGAGGATTGCTCCGACGCAGAGCGTTCTGCGTTTGGCAGACTGGCGGGAGCTGTACAGGATAATCAGACGCTGGCGCTGAATATAGAGCTCGGTAACGAGTGCGTTCAATACAATATACTCCGCGACAAAAACGAGGATATGCTGAGAAGTCTCGAATATCTCGTGAATAAAGGACTGACACCGGAGAGCGAGCAGGCTGCGGAGAAGTTGAATGCGTACAGAGAGCAGTTCAATGCACTGGATGTGCAGCTGCCTGCATTCAAGCACTTCGATGAGGATGCCCTCAAGGCCTATATGGCGGCAGAGGACAAGCTCGTGAATACCATTGTTGACAACAACCGGGAGACCTTCTCTTATCGTTTCGCCCTGGAGGAGGCAAATAACAACATTCAGGAGATTCAGCTGACCCAGGAGACGCTGAAGAAGAAAATGAAGGCTGCTGACCAGCAGACACCGGAGCGTCTGAAGGAAGCCGCGAAGCAGCAGGAAGCTTTGACCATTGCTCTGCAGGAGCAGATGCAGAAGCGGGACGAGGCACAGAGTGGGCTGGAGAAGGTTATGCCGTCCTGCCGGAAAAATTTTGAGGATGCCCGCAATGCGCTGAAGGACGTTAAGAATAACGGACTGGATCATCTCTTCCCCGAAGCATACAAGGAGCAGCTGAAGACAGAGATCCGGCAGCAGAAGCAGCAGAAGATGGCAGCTCTGCAGGAAAATCTGGACAAGATCAAGGAGACCGCGCAGGATCTCAGCATGGCCTACAGAAGAGAGGGAAATCTTCGCGAGCTGGCGGACACCTTCCATGCGGTGAGCAACAGCACAGAGAGACATTGGTATGGCACAGTCAAGAAGACACCGAAGGTATATACGGACCTGAAAGAGGCCATGGAGAATTATCTGCAGGATAAGACCGCAGAAAATGCCAAGCGTGCTTATGAGGAGTGCCGGAATTATCTCACCAGCTATATGAAGGAAGACGGCAAGGGGCTGAAGCACGGATCCAATCTTGAGAATGCCCGTCATCAGAGCGTTGTGAGAATGCTGGAGATCATGGAGGATATTAAGGAATTCCAGCCGCTTCTGCAGAAGGATCTGCAGAAGGAGAAGGCACCGGATGGCTGGGAGGTCGTGCATGAAAAAGAGGATGCCCTGAAGTACAAAAAGCTGAACTTCAGTGATCTGGAGAAGTCACTGGCGAAGCACTCTTCCAAGGTGAAGAATAGACAAAATCAGGCAGAGGATGCCCAGAAGTCCAAGGCCTTTTCTGACCTCAACAAGCGCATTGAAAAGAAGGCAAAGCAGAGAGCAAAGTAAGCCATACACAAAAGCTTTTTCAGGAGGAAAACAATGAGTCTGCAGAACACGCCGTCTTCAGAACGGCTCCATATCGGCTTTTTCGGCCGCCGGAACGTAGGTAAGTCAAGTCTTGTGAATCGCGTCACGGAGCAGGAACTCTCCGTGGTCAGCGATACACTGGGCACCACGACGGACCCGGTACAGAAGGCCATGGAGCTGTTGCCCATCGGTCCGGTGGTCATCATTGATACACCGGGTTATGACGATATCGGTGCGCTGGGAGAGAAGCGGGTTCGAAAGACGAAAGAAATCCTGAACCGGGTGGACATCGCCGTTCTGGTCACCGACGAGACGACGCTGTCCAATCCTGTGGACCGGGAGCTCCTGCAGATTTTCCGGGAGAAAAAGATTCCTTATGTGATCTGTTACAACAAATCGGAGACGCTTCCGGCCTTTCAGGACAATGCCTTCGGCATCGTCAACGATGAGACCCAGGCATTTCCGGCAGCGCTGCTGTCTTCCCTGATTCATCTCCAGGAGGAAAGTGTAGAGACAGACTTTGTCAGGGAAGCTGCGCCGAAGACATTGGAAAAGGGGGCAGCAGAGGAGAAGCTGCGCTACGGCGAAATTCAGGTCAGCGCCCTCACAAACCAGAATGTCTATCTCCTGAAGGCACTGATCGGGCGACTGGGAAAGTCCGTACTGGAAACAAAGGACCTGTTGGAGGGCCTGGTGGCACCGGAGGACCTCTTCATTCTGGTGATCCCTGTGGACAGCTCGGCACCGAAGGGAAGACTGATCCTGCCGCAGCAGATGGTGCTGGCGGAGATCCTCAACAACCATGCGCGGGCCATCTGCTGTCAGCCGGAGGAGCTTGGAGATACAATTGCGCTTGTGAACCAGGACGGAAGGAACCACATCCGTCTGGTGATCACCGACAGTCAGGCTTTCCAGACAGTCAGCCGTATTGTGCCCCGGGAGGTAATGCTGACATCCTTCTCCATCCTTATGGCCCGGTACAAGGGCTTTCTCAAGGAAGCGTTGAAGGGCGTGGCGGCCATTGAAACTTTGCAGGATGGCGACCGGGTGCTGATTTCCGAGGGCTGTACCCACCATCGCATGTGTGACGACATCGGCAGCTTTAAAATTCCAAACTGGCTACGTAAATATACGGGAAAAGCGTTGGAATTTGAGACCACCAGCGGCCACGGCTTCCCGGAGGAGCTGGGAGGGTACAAGCTGATCATTCACTGCGGCGCCTGCATGCTGAACGACCGGGAGGTGTTGTTCCGTATGAAGCAGGCCCAGGACCAGGGCGTGCCCTTCACGAACTACGGCACCTGCATTTCCTTTATGAATGGAATTCTGGCGCGGTCCACAGAAATGCTGGAGGGCTATGAACTGTGACGAACAAAGAACTGATCCAGCAGCTTGCTGCGGAGGGAAATCTTTCCGACGCAGCGCTGCTGCAGCTTCTGAACGAGCATACGGAAGAGGACAAGGAATTCTTGTTTTCTCTGGCCCGGGAGAAGCGGGAAAGATATTACGGGAAAGAAATCTACCTCCGGGGACTCATTGAGTTCTCGAACTATTGCAAGAATGATTGCAGGTACTGCGGCATCCGTTGCAGCAATGGTCACGCGGAGCGTTACCGCCTTAGCAAAGGGGAAATACTGGATTGCTGTACCCAGGGTTATGCCCTGGGCTTTCGCACGTTTGTATTGCAGAGCGGTGAGGACCTTCACTACAGCACGAAGGACATCTGTGATATTGTATACCATATCCGCAGCCGTTTCCCGGACTGTGCTGTGACACTGTCCATCGGTGAGAAAAGCCGGGCGGACTACCAGGCCTACTTCGATGCGGGTGCGGAGCGGTATCTGCTGCGGCATGAGACCGCAGATAAGGCGCATTACCGGCATTTGCACCCTGAAGTGCTTTCGCTGGAAAACCGGATCCGCTGTCTCTATGATCTGAAAGAAATCGGTTATCAGGTGGGCTGCGGCATGATGGTGGGGGCACCGGGGCAGACAAAGGAATGCCTGCTTTCCGACTTCCGCTTCATGCAGGAATTGCAGCCGGAGATGATCGGTATTGGGCCCTTCATTGCCCACCACGACACGCCTTTCCGCGATATGCCCAACGGGACGGTGGAGGAAACCTTGTGGCTCCTGGGGCTTTTGCGGCTCTTCTTCCCCTATGCGCTGCTGCCGGCCACCACGGCCCTCGGTACACTGGACCCCCTGGGCCGGGAAAAGGGCGTTCTGGCTGGTGCCAATGTCGTCATGCCGAATCTTTCTCCCCGGGGCGTACGAAAGAAGTACCTCCTCTATGACGGAAAGATCTGCACCGGCGATGAGGCGGCTGAGTGCCGCCGCTGCATGTCTCTCCGCATGGAAAGAATCGGCTACCAGGTGGTGGAGAAGAGAGGGGATTGTTATCTGCACGGCCCTGTGTTATGATGTAAAAAAGCGTAAAATTTTTGCTGATGTGCACAAAAACTGTAAGAGATTCCTGTGCCTTTCTGGCAGAGGGATCTCTTTTGATTCATAGGAAAGAGCATCCTATGAATCAAAAAACGCTCCGCGCGGATCGCACTGCGGCGGCAAAGAAACATGTCGCTTTCGCGACCCGCCGCAGGCGGAGAATGTGCCAAGGCACATTCTTTCTTGTTCATAGGAAAGTGCATTATTCAGAGATAGGGAGAAAAGGGAAATGAGAATGGGGATACGTTGGCTGTCCGGGATATTGGCCGGTGTTTTGGCGATTGCCGGTTTAAGCGCTTGCAGTGGCATGAAGGAAGCGGCACAGGAGGAAAAACCGCTCACCATTTATCTGTGGGATGCGGATCAGATGCAACTGCTCATTCCCTATCTGCATGAGCAACTGCCGGACAAGGATCTTGAGATCATCGGCGGCTGCAATGACACAGATCTCTACAGCTACCTTCGTGAGAATGGAGAACTTCCGGATATCATAACGGTGCGCCGCTACTCCGGAACGGACGCGAAGGACCTGCAGCCCTATCTTCTGGATCTCGGTGCCTATAATGTGGTTTCCGCGTACTATTCTTATGCCCTGCAGTACTATAAAAATGAGGACGGCAGCATTAACTGGCTGCCGGTATGCGGCATTCCACAGACCATCATTGCCAACAAGACCTTGTTTGATCAATACGGGCTGGCGCTGCCGGAGAGCTACGAAGACTATGTGGATGTCTGCCAGGCCTTCTATGACCATGGCATCAAGCCCTATGCCATGGATCTTGCCAATGACTGGTCCGGGCATGAGGCGATTCAGGCCGGCGGTATCGGAGAATTCACGAGTCTTGCGGGAATCGCCTGGCGAAACGAAGCAGAAAGCGCCCAGGGGGACATTCCCTTTGACGATGCCATGTGGAAGCGTGTTTTTACAGAAACGGAAAACTTCCTGCGGGATTCCCATTTCACAGAGGAAGACCTTTCCTATGGCATAGAGGAAGCGCAGCAGCTCTTTGTGGAGGGGAAGGCCGCGATGTTCCATGGCACGCAGGGAAATATGCAGGAGTGCCAGAAGTACATGGATGCGGAGCTGGTGCGAATCCCGTATTTTTCCCAGAACTCCGGTGAAGGCTTCGTTTACATGAATCCGTCCCTGAATGTGGCATTGAACAAGGAATTGGAAGAGGACAGTGAACGACTGGAAACCGCCATGCAGGTACTGGATTGCATGATTTCAGAGGAAGGACAAAAGCTGATCGGCTATGGCGGCGGTGCCGTTTCCTTCAATCCGGGAATTTCCCTGGCAGCAGAAGGCATGGAGGGGCTTGAGACAGAAATCGAGAACAATGCGTACTATATCCGCTACTCGGGACAGAAGTCATTTGCGGCGAGCTATGAGGCGGTGCAGGGACTTTTGACGGGAAAAATGGATGTGGACACGGCTTATGAGACTTTCCGTCAGGTGATGAACAAAAAGGAAAATACGCCGGAGGTGACGGCGCATTTTGACCAGGGCTATTCTCTTTCGCTGAATGCCAAGGGTGGACGGGATGCGGCATCTTCCATTTTGACCACGGTGCGGGAGGAGTTGGACGCGGAGCTTGCTCTTTCATCCTATTATCACTTTAGTTCCTCTATTTATGCGGGAGACTGCACCGGCAAGCGGGTGAAAATGATGGTGGCCTATACGCCGGGAATGTACCGTGAAAACCTAAGCGGTGCGGAGATCAAGGCGCTGGCGGCGGCATGTCTGACAGGAAATGCAGGCAGTTTTCAACCCCTGCGCCGTTATGAGCTGCCCATCGCCTCCGGCATGCGGCTTGTGATCAACGAAAAGGATGGATTCACACTGGAAGATATTCTGGTGGATGGAAAATCGATAGATGAAGAGAAGCAGTATGCCATTCTTCTGGTGGATGCCGTAGGAGAGGTATTGCAGAATCTGTATCCGGAAGGCGGCTATGGCACGCTGACGGAATGCAATCTGTCCTCTGCCTGGGTCGATGCGGTGGAAAAGGGACGTCAGCCGGCGGAACCGGAAGACTATATCGAAATCCGGAAGTAGAGTGGGCATGGAAAACATGAAAAACAAAAGAAAAGTTATCGCAGTCTTTCTTCTTCTTCTTCTTCTGCTTTGTTCTGCCGGAATCATGAGGATACTGCTGCATAGTATGGACTGTTCCATTGAAGAAAACGGAAAGATCAGTGTGCAGGCCGTGGTGGAGCAGATCCAGCAGACCTATGAATTGCAGGTAGAGAATTATTACAGTCGTCTTCGCATGGTGGAGAGTTATGCTGTCCATGGAGAGGAGAATTTTCTGGATGATGAGAAGATTATGCATCTTCTGCGAAAATTAGAGGAAGAAACCGGCGCAAAGATCTATTTCATCAAGGAGAATGGCGCGGCGCTTACCATTGACAAAAAGAAATCCAGACTGGAAATCCCCAGTTCCCTGCTACTGAATCTGCAGGCGAAGCAGAGTATCGCCAAACTGGTTTCGCATCATGAGGAAGGCATGGCGGAAGACGGATTTCTTCTGGCGGTTCCCAGTGATGCCTACTATATTGACGGAGAAAAGTATACCGCTGTTGGTGCCCTAGTGAATCGCTCCCGGATGGATTCTGTTCTGAGTCTCTACGTCTATGGCGGAAATGCCTATCTCTTTATGCTGGATGAAGAGGGTGAGGTACTCTATACCAATCAGAAGGATGAAATTCTCTTTCGAAATTATGCATTGCTGAAGCATTTGCAAAAGGAAAATGCCATCACGGCGGAAGAAACGGAAACGCTGCAGAGGGCATTTGACGCGAAAGATAGCGGCGTGGTCCGATTGGGCGGAGAACGGGCCTATTATCTGGGTTACTGTCCCATCAAAAGCAACAATGCAACATTGGTGTGCATTGTGTCGAAGGGAATCGTGGAAAATGCGCTGATGGCATATCAGAAGACCATCCTGCAGGCGGCCATGATCATGGCGGCTGTGCTCCTTTTGCTGTTTGCGTGCCTGGTTTACGCGGTTTCGCGTGTGAACTTTGCCAATAAAAAGGCAGCATACGAAAAACGCAACCGGGAGCTGCAGCAGGAAAATATGAAGAAGCTGGAAATGCTGAATCGGGATCTTGCGGAAGCACAGACAGTGACCGCGGAGGCATTGCAGGCGGCGGAAACCGCCAACCAGGCCAAGACAAACTTCCTTTCCAATATGTCCCATGATATCCGTACGCCGATGAATGCGATCATCGGCATGACGGCATTGATCGAACATGATGCGGGAAATGAAGAAAAGGTGCGGGAGTATATCGGAAAGATTGCGCTGTCCTCCCAGAATCTGCTGGGCATCATCAACAATGTACTGGACATGAACAAGATCGAGGCTGGAAAGACCATACTGAAGTATGCGGATTTTTCGCTCTCGAAGTGGATACAGGAAATGGATGATCTGTTCCGTCCCCAGGCGGAGGCAAGGCAGCAGATCTTTGAGATCCGGATAGAGAATATCCGCCATGAATGGCTGAACGGTGATGCGGTTCGCCTGACGCAGGTGTTCAGCAATCTCTTGTCCAATGCGATCAAATACACCCGGGATGGCGGAAGAATTCAGTTCCTGATTGAGGAACGACCGGGTCGTTCTGCAAGCTATGCCAAATACCGTTTTCTGGTGAAGGACAATGGCATCGGCATGGCGACGGATTTTCAGAACAAGATATTTGATGCCTTTACCCGGGAGGAAAGTTCTCTGACAAACAAGGTACAGGGAACCGGACTGGGCATGGCCATTGCCCGGAATGTGATTGAACTCATGGGCGGCACCATCAAGGTCGACAGCGTGAAGGACAAGGGCAGCTGTTTTGAGGTGATGCTGGACTTGAAGATTGCAGCGGAACGGCAGCCATTGGCACATACGGAAGCAGAGAAAGCGGAGGAGGAAAATCCGCTGCAGGGCATGTGCTTCCTTTGCGCGGAGGACAATGAACTGAACGCGGAAATCCTGACGGAGCTTCTGCGGATGGAAGGCGCAAGGTGCTGCATCTATGACAATGGTGAGCGGGTTGTCAAGGCATTCGAAACGTCAAAGCCGGGGGATTATGATATGATCCTCATGGATGTGCAGATGCCGGTGATGAATGGTTATGAAGCCACCCGCGCCATCCGGAACAGCAGCCATCCCCTGGCAAAGTGCATGCCCATCATTGCCATGACCGCCAATGCCTTTTCTGAGGATATTCAGACTTCCCTCGCGGCCGGCATGGATGCCCATGTTTCGAAGCCGGTGGACATGGAAGTACTGAAAAAGACCATTCGGAATCTGCGCGGCAAGCAGGAAAAAACACAGGACAGCGCCTGAACCGGATCAACGGAAATTTTGGAGATGAATTTTAAAATGAACTTCACGAAAAACAAACAGGCAAAGAAACTGCTGCAGCTCCTTTTGCTTCTCTGGATCGGTTTCATCTGGCTGCACTCTGCCATTCCGGCCTCCGGTTCATCGGAGGAGAGCCGCATCGTCGGGAACATCCTCCGGCCCTTTCTGGAGCTTTTTCTTGGAAAGGGCAATCTGACAGATCATATCGTGCGAAAACTGGCGCATTTCACGGAATATACAGTGCTTGGCCTTTTGATGGGTGCCAATGTTGCCACGCTGACGACGCAGCTGGGAAGCCGGATGACGATTTCTCGCCGGACATCCTTTTTCTGCTGGAGCTATGGGTTCTTGCTCACGATGGCGACGGCCCTCATGGACGAAAGCATACAGATCTTTTCTCCGGGCAGAAGTCCCCAGGTGACGGACGTGCTCCTGGATACGGCGGGAAGCACAGTAGGATTGCTGTTGATCTTTCTCTTGCTGCAGATCTTCATTAGGGCAGGAAAAGCTGGGGAGAATTCACTTGCATCTTAAATTTGAATATTGTATAATCCACTCGCTCATCGGAGGGTGACGTGTTGAGAAAAAGCACGCGCTGGATAAGATGACAGGTTAAGGCCTGCGTTTTATCCAACGCGTGCTTTTCGTTTTCAATGCTTGTTTTAGGGAGGAAACATGAAAAAGACAAGAAGTTTCACAGAGGGCGGCATTCTTCTGCCGCTGGTACAGTTTGCACTGCCGGTACTGCTGGCGCTGTTCCTGCAGGCCATGTACGGGGCAGTGGATCTCCTGGTGGTGGGAAAGTTCGGGAGCTCTGCGGATGTGTCTGCCGTCTCCAGCGGTTCCCAGATCATGACCACATTGACCAATCTGGTCAGCAGCTTTGCCATGGGCACCACCATTCTGCTGGGGCAGCAGATCGGCTGCGGAGAGCGGAAGAAGGGCGGCCGCACCGTGGGCACGGCCATTGTGATGTTCACCATACTGGCCATTATCATGACCTTACTGCTGGTATGCAATGCACCGGTGATCAGCCAGACGGTGCATGCACCGGCGGAGGCCTTTTCTCAGACCGTTTCCTATGTGCGCATCTGCGGTGCCGGCATGCTGGTGATTGTGGCCTACAATCTCATCGGCTGTATTTTTCGGGGCCTGGGCGATTCCAGAACGCCGCTGCTCACGGTGGCCATTGCCTGTGTCATCAACATTGCGGGAGATCTGCTGCTTTGTGCGGTCTTCAAAATGGGCACCAGCGGTGCGGCATTGGCAACGGTATTTGCCCAGGTGGTCAGTGTCGTCATTTCCTTCGGTCTGATCCGAAAAAGAGAGCTGCCCTTTGCATTCTCCGTCAGTGACCTGCGCCTGCATAGGGGAAGCCTTAAGCGCATGAGCAGTTTGGGAGCCCCCATTGCTTTGCAGGATCTTCTGGTGAATGTTTCCTTTCTCATCATCCTGGCCATTGTCAATAACATGGGTGTCACGGCTTCGGCTGGTGTGGGTGTGGCAGAAAAGGTCTGTGTCTTCATCATGCTGATCTCCACGGCCTTCATGCAGTCCATTTCGGCCTTTGTGGCCCAGAACTACGGTGCCGGCAAGCTGGACCGGGCCTTGCAGGCACTGCGCTGCGCTGTTTGCATATCCTTCGGCATCGGTGTTCTCATGTTTGTGCTTTCCTACTTCCATGGTCAGCTCTTTGCCCGTGTGTTTTCTTCCGATGCAGAGGTGGTAGAGGCGGCCGGTGACTATCTGCGGGCCTATGGCATTGACTGTTTGTTTACGTCTGTTTTCTTCTGCTTCACCGGTTTCTTCAACGGCATCGGACAGACACGTTTCGTGATGCTTCAGGGCATTGTGGGGTCCCTTCTCGTGCGTGTGCCGGTATCCTGGCTCATGAGCCGTGGAGAGGGGGCTACGCTGTTCCATATTGGTCTCGCCACGCCCTGCTCCTCATTGCTGCAGCTTTTGCTTTGTCTGGGCTTTTTCTTTTGGATTGTGAAAAAACTGAAAAAGTTGACATAGGATAAAGGCTGTGTCTGTTTTGTGACTTTTTTTGTGCTATGATACCGACATCAAAAGAAGAACAGGGCGATCCCGAAGGGAACGTCAGAAAGGATAAAGCTATGGCAGGCAATGTGAAGCAGTTAAAAGAAGATCTCAAGGCGTATTATGAGGAGATGACCAAGCTCCCGCAGGAAACAAAGGCGGTGCTGTTTGAGAGTGAGAGAAATTACAAGGAATACTGCAAGCAAATCAAAAATGCATATAAAGCTGTGGACAATGTGAAGACCAAGGGCACCGTGCGCGAGAAGGATCGTCAGGTGGCTGAGCTTGTGGATTCCATGATGGACATTGCGGCGCTTAATTTTGCGCCGAAGAATCGAAATGTAAAGCTTGGTAAGCTTACGATTGCAAAGCATGCCGCCATTGTTGGAGAAGTGTCCGATTTTGCCGCTGCACTCAAGGATCTCAAAGTCGGCGGAAGGATGGAGAGTCTTTCGGAAAAGCTGAAGGAAAAGCAGGACAAGCGGGAGTTGAATCGCTATATGGCATCGGCCGACAAGCAGTCCCGGACAGGAACATCGGAAAAGTTTAACGATGTGGCTTATCAGAAACTTCGTGCGAACAAGATGCTGAAATTCCTGAATGACACAAAGCATGCCCTGCTGCCGGATTCAGATCACTTCAAGGCTCTGGAGAACAGTCTGAAGGCGTTCAAGGCGGTTACGGATAAGCTTCCAGCGGGACAGGAGAAGCTGAACAATGAGCAGGCTAGAGCGCTGCGTGAGGAATATCAGAAGATATATAAGGCAGCCGATGCCTATATCAATCGGAGCGACGGCAGTCATGCCAGAGCGGAACGGATGGATATGGCCAGACTGATCCGTGATGCGGTGCGGGAAAGTGCGGCCTTCCCGCGTAGCGAGCTTTTTTCAGACGCGAGAATGAAGCCGGAAAATGATGCCGCAAATGCGGATAAGCGACTCAATTACTACAGAAGAATGGTCGGTACAGGAAAGACCGATATCTGGGAGCGGCAGCCGGGCTGGGCGGCGAGTGAAAAAGCGGTTGCCAAAGGCAAAGGGGATCATGTGCCGACGGCGGTGACGAAACCGGCGGACTTCTCGGAGGAACAGATGCGCGGTCTGATCGCTTGCTCTGCTTTTTCGGATCACTGCATGACGGTTGAAAATTTCGAGAAGGACAAGACTGCAACGCTGGTGGATAATTATCTTCCGGATCGTAAAAAGGCACGGGACTTTATTCTGGATTCCCATCGGTGCCTTTTGCTGGAAAACACGCTGTCGCTGTCAAGCGATGGTCGTTCCGTGGGCAATTCCCATGTTGCATTGCAGCAAGGACGGGAGTATGTCAATGAAATCATGAAAATGGAACCGGAAAAAAGAAATCAGACCATCGGTGCCACGATCACGGAAGGTATTCGCCACGTTACAAATTTGATGAAGGAAGTGACGGATATTAGGACCTTTGGTGTTGGTGCGGATATACTGCGAGAGTCGCTTGCTATGACAGAGGCGGAGGGAATCAGTGCGCATGTTACGCTTACAGAGGAAGAAAAGAGAGTAGCCAGAGGCTACATAGAGCTTGCCAAGGTAATCAATACCGAAGAAAATCTGGGGATGCTGCTGGATGGTGGCCTGGACATGGAAACACGGAATGAAAGACTGGCCGCACTTCTTGCGAATGAGTTAATCAAAGCGGCATATGCGAAAGATATAGGGGAAGAAAGAATCAGGGAGCTGGAGAAATTCCGTGAGAGGGAAATGGAGTATCTCGCGAAGCGGGATGATGTAGCCGAGGAGACAACAGGCACGCCACTCTTGGTCAAGGGAAGTGATGAGTACAACATCGCAATGGCGGAATATGCATGTGATACTGTTTTGGATCCCAAGTTGAAAAATGTGCTTCCGACAGTGCCGATGTTTGCAGATCACAGAGAGGAGATCGAGAATCAGGTCGAGTCACTGATCAAGAACAGCGACAGCTTCAAAGAAATGAAGAGGATGACGAGCTATGAGCTTCTGAACAAAATGGCGTGCAGCAACGGTTTTATGACGGAGAATATCGTCAAAGCATATCTTGGGGATCCGAAAATCAGAAAGCAGGTTCGAGAGATCATGACGCACGGAAGAGCTTCCATTTCCCAAAGGGATCTCGCAGAGAAGCTCGGACAGAGCGGTACCGATCTGTCCGACAGCAGAATCTCTTTCAAGTCCACAGCGATGCAGAAACAGAGGAATTCGCTTGCATCGCAGATGTGAATATTGTTATGGCCTGTAAGATCCCACGGAAAGCAGTTGGACTTGTGTATCCTGTAAAACTGTGCTATAGTGGAGCGCAAACGAAGCCGGAAATAAGGAGAGAAGAGGCTTCGTTAGCGCCAGGGCCGGAAACGGCCGACGAGGTGGGCAGTGATCGAAAGATTCGGCGGATGCTGCCCCGGAGTAGTGAATCGACAGAGAAAAAGAAAAAAGCGGAATCAAAACCGTAACAGAGCTTTTCTCATCACCGGAAACAGAGCATGCAGCAAAAGAAGGATCATAGGATCCTCTTTTTGCGGTGCATGTGATTTGATTGCGGATGCAAGTGTCTTCGCGCAAGACGGCATTTGCATCCCTCGGTGAGAGAGGAGTTCTTTTTATGTGCGGAATTGTAGGTTTTGTTGGTCAGGGGCAGGCGGCACCCATTCTTCTGGATGGTCTTTCGAAGCTGGAGTACCGGGGCTATGACTCAGCGGGCATTGCGGTGCGCAACGGCAGCGATGCCATTCAGGTGGTGAAGGCCATGGGACGGCTTAAGAATCTGTCGGAGAAGACAGCGGGCGGTCATGCCGTCAAGGGAAGCTGCGGTATTGGCCATACTCGTTGGGCAACCCACGGTGAGCCTTCTGAAAACAATGCCCATCCCCATGTGGCCATGGGCGGTGCTGTTGTTGCTGTGCACAACGGCATCATTGAAAACTATCAGGAACTGAAGGAAAAGCTGGGACGCCACGGCTATCAGTTCTATTCACAGACCGACACAGAAATTGCGGTCAATCTCATTGACTATTATTATAAGAAGACAGAGAAGAATCCGGTAGAAGCGCTGTCCCGGGCCATGATGCGGATCCGGGGTTCCTATGCTCTGGCCGTATTGTTCATGGATTTCCCGGAGGCCATCTATGCGGCCCGGAAGGATAGCCCCATGATCCTCGGCATTTCCGGTGCGGACAGCTTCCTGGCTTCCGATGTACCGGCCATTCTGAAGTATACGCGTAATGTCTACTATATCGGCAATCTGGAAATCGCCAAGCTTACCGGCGGTGCCGTGTCCTTCTACAACATTGACCAGGAACCCATTGAGAAGGAGCTGGTGGAGATTGAGATGGATGCTGAAGCAGCGGAAAAGGGCGGCTATGAGCACTTCATGATGAAGGAGATCCACGAGCAGCCGAAGGCCGTGAGAGATACGCTGCATTCGGTATTGAAGGATGAAAGCATTAACCTCAGCGCGATGGGACTGGACGAGGAGACCCTGCGGGGCATTTCACAGATCTATGTGGTGGCCTGCGGCAGCGCCTATCATGTGGGCATGGTGATGCAATATGTGATTGAGGGACTGGCCCGGATCCCGGTGCGGGTGGAGCTGGCGTCAGAGTTCCGCTATCGGAATCCCATCCTGGATCCGGCAGGGCTCGTGGTGATTGTCAGCCAGTCCGGGGAGACCGCAGATTCGCTGGCAGCGCTTCGGGAAGCAAAGCAGAGAGGCCTGAAGACGCTGGGCATCGTGAATGTGGTGGGTTCCTCCATTGCCCGGGAAGCAGACCATGTGTTCTATACGCTGGCGGGCCCGGAAATCGCTGTGGCCACCACCAAGGCCTACAGCACCCAGCTGATTGCGGGCTATGCCCTGGCACTGGAACTTGCCCGGGTACGGAACACCATCACGGAACAGAAGTATCGTGAGCTGATCCGTGAGTTGGAGAGCATCCCGGAGAAGATCGAGACCATCCTGAAGGACAAGGAGCGGATCCAGTGGTTTGCCGCAAAGCACGCCAATGCCCAGGACGTGTTCTTCATCGGAAGAGGCATCGACTATGCCATCGGTCTGGAGGGGTCTCTTAAGCTGAAGGAGATCAGCTACATTCATTCCGAAGCCTATGCGGCGGGTGAACTGAAGCACGGCACCATCAGCCTGATTGAAAAAGGTACTTTGGTGGTGGGCATCCTGACCCAGCCGGAGCTCTTTGAGAAGACGGTGTCCAACATGGTGGAGGTGAAGAGCCGCGGTGGCTTCCTGATGGCCCTCACCAGCAGCGGCAACTATAATATAGAAGATACGGCAAATTTCACCGTCTATGTGCCTGCGGCAGATCCGTACTTTGCCACCAGTCTGGCAGTGATCCCGCTGCAGCTTCTGGCCTACTATGTCAGCGTGGCTAAGGGCCTTGATGTGGACAAACCTCGGAACCTTGCAAAGTCTGTAACAGTTGAATAAATTGCTATAGGTATTCCGAAATGGCTTGTATTGATTGAACATATGAAATTGTACTGATATTTGTACAAAATAGCGCCCTTCGGGGCGCTTTTTTTATAAGGTTTTGTGGGAATTGTATAAGAAAAATGTTCGTTAAATGATTATCATCCCTTTATTTTGCGTAAAGAATTCGTTATAATACGGTGTAGTCTATTGATAAACAGGAGGTATACAAAATGGGGGTATCCACTTTCAAGGGTGGCGTCCATCCCTATGACGGCAAAGAGCTGGCGAAGGATCAGGCAATCGTCGAGCTGAAGCCGCAGGGACTTATGGTATATCCGCTGTCTCAGCACATCGGTGCACCTGCAAAGCCCATCGTGGCCAAGGGTGACCATGTTCTGGTAGGTCAGAAGATCGCAGAGGCGGGGGGCTTTATTTCTGCACCCGTTCTTTCTGCCGTTTCCGGTACCGTAAAGGGAATCGAGAAGCGTCTGACAGCCGGCGGAGCAATGATGGATGCCATTGTTGTTGAAAATGATCAGCAGTATGATGCGATCCCGGGCTTTGGTGAGCCGAGAGACTACACCAAGCTCACAAGGGATGAGATTGTCAACATCGTAAAGGAGGCAGGAATCGTCGGACTCGGCGGTGCGGGCTTCCCCACCAATGTGAAGCTCATGCCGAAGAACATCGACAAGATTGATCATTTCTTAGTGAACGGCGCGGAGTGCGAGCCGTATCTCACATCTGATTACAGAGACATGATCGAGACACCGGATGAAATCATCGGGGGTCTCAAGGTTGTGCTGTCCATTTTTCCGAATGCCAAGGGAATCATCTGCATTGAGGACAACAAGCCGGATGCGATCCAGAAGCTCACAGAGCTCTGCAAGAACGAAGAGCGGATTTCTGTGGCGGCCCTGAAGACCAAGTATCCCCAGGGTGGTGAGCGTCAGCTGATCTATGCCGTAACCGGCAGAAAGATCAATTCTTCCATGCTGCCGGCGGATGCTGGTGTCGTGGTGGACAATGCCGATACCCTGGTGGCCATTTATGAGGCTGTCTGCCTGCAGAAGCCGCTGGTCAGAAAGATTCTGACCGTGACCGGCGATGCGGTGGTGAAGCCGGGAAATTTCAAGGTTCCTCTCGGAACAAATTACCAGGAAATCGTGGCCGCTGCCGGCGGCTTCAAGGCAGATCCGGAGAAGATCATTTCCGGTGGTCCTATGATGGGTATTCCCATGTTCAAGCTGGATGTTCCTCTGGTGAAGAATTCCAGCTCTATTCTGGCGTTTTTGCATGATCCGGTATCTGCACAGCCCACCACAGCCTGCATCAACTGCGGCCGCTGCGTGAGTGCATGCCCGGAGAATCTGATCCCCACAATGCTGATGAAGGCAGCGCTGCACAAAAACACAGCGGATTTTGCCAGCCTTCAGGGTATGGAGTGTATCGAGTGCGGTTGCTGCGCCTATGCATGTCCCGCTAAGCGTCCTTTGACTCAGGGCTTCAAAATGATGAAGCGCCTCGTGGGTGCGGAGAGACGTGCCGCTGCCGCTAAGGCAAAGGCCCAGGAAGAAGCCAAGAAGAATGAGGAGGTAAAGAAATGAGTAAAATGCTGAATCTCTCTGCCAATCCTCATGTTCGCGACGACATTACCACATCCGCCATCATGAGAGATGTGGTGATTGCCATGATTCCGACAGCCCTGTACGGCATTGCCCAGTGGGGATTTAATGCTGCGCTGGTGGTGATCTTGACCACACTGGCTGCCGTTCTGGCGGAGTTTGTTTATGAGAAGCTGATGAAGCTGCCCATCACCGTGGGTGATTTCTCTGCAGCAGTCACCGGTCTGATTCTGGCATTGAACTGCCCGCCGGATATCCCGGTATGGATTCCGGTGCTGGGCGCTTTCTTTGCCATCATCGTGGTAAAGCAGCTGTACGGCGGTCTGGGCTGCAACTTCATGAACCCGGCCCTGGCAGCTCGTTGTTTCCTGCTGATTTCCTTTGCCGGCAAGATGACCAGCTTTACCGGTGTGGGTGTGGATGCCACATCCTCTGCAACACCGCTGGCGTTGATGAAGACAGCCGGAGAAAGACAGGAGCTTCTGGATATGTTCCTGGGCAGAATTCCGGGCACCATCGGTGAGGTTTCCAAGATCTGTCTTTTGATTGGTGCGCTGTATCTCATTGTGCGGAAGGTGATCTCTCCGAAGATTCCGCTGATCTACATTGCGACAGTGGCTGTGTTCACCCTGATCTTCGGCGGCAGAGGCTTCGACCTTTATTATGTTGCCTGCGAGATCTGCGGCGGTGGTTTGATTTTTGGTGCCTTCTTCATGGCAACCGATTATGTAACATCTCCGATCACACCCAACGGACAGATCGTGTTCGCAATTGTGCTCGGCCTTTTGACTGGAATTTTCAGATTGTTCGGCGGTTCGGCTGAGGGCGTTTCCTATGCCATCATCCTCACCAATATTCTGGTACCGACCATCAATAAGATGACCATTCCCAAGGCATTCGGAAGGGAGGGCGAGAAGAAATGAAGCAGGATTCTTTCGTAAAGGACGCCCTGGTACTGACCGGTATCACACTGGTTTCCGGTCTCCTTCTGGGCGGTGTCTATGGCATGACCAAGGACACCATTGAAGCGGCAAACAATGCCTCCACTATCGCTTCCTATCAGGAGGTTATGGCGGCCAGCGAATACGACGACGATACCTATGCGGCCGTGCTCGATCAGGCCAATGCTGACGGCACCATCGGTGCGGACAACGGCGGCGCAAAGCTGATTTCCATCGTGGCCGCGAAGGACGAGAGCGGCGCGGAGATTGGCTACATTGTTAAGGGCTCCTGTGCAGGCTACGGCGGTGACGTAGTTGTCGTTGTGGGTGTAAATCCGGATCTCACAGTGTCCGGCATTTCCTTCCCGGAGACGCTTCCGGAGACGGCAGGTCTCGGTCAGAAGGCCACAGAGCCGGATTTTTACGAGCAGTTTGCCGGTAAGGGCATGCACCTTTCTGTTGTGAAGACCGGCGCAGCCGGAGAAGATGAGATCGACGCCATTTCCGGTGCCACCATCACCTCCACAGCCGTTACCAATACGGTCAATGCGGCAACAGACTTCGTTTCGCAGTACGTTGAAAATAACTGAGGAGGCCGAGATAAATGAATAAGTATTTAGAAAGAATTTATAACGGCATCATCAAGGAAAACCCCACCTTCATCATCATGCTGGGTATGTGTCCGACTCTGGCCACCACCACCAGCGCCATCAATGGTCTGGGCATGGGACTTTCCACCACTGCCGTTCTGATGTTCTCAAACATGCTGATTTCAGCACTGCGCCGGGTGATTCCGGAGCGCATGAGACTGCCGGGCGAGATCGTGATCGTTGCATCCCTGGTGACCATTGTACAGCTCCTGATTCAGGCCTATGTGCCGGCACTGTATTCTGCACTGGGCATCTACATTCCGCTGATCGTGGTAAACTGTATCATCCTTGGCCGTGCGGAGTCCTATGCACTGTTCAACACACCGGTACTGTCCTTCTGCGACGGTCTGGGCATGGGTCTCGGATTCTCTATGGCACTGACCATCATCGGCGCTGTGCGTGAACTCCTCGGCTCTGGCTGCATCTTCGGTTTCCGTCTGATTCCGGAGGCTTACAGCATTAGCATTTTCGTACTCGCACCGGGCGCATTCCTGGTACTCGCCGTACTGACAGCCATTCAGAACAAGCTGAAGCTGCCTTCCGCAACCAACGGCGACGCACCGCAGGATTTCGTCTGCAGCGGCAACTGCATGGGCTGCTTCTCAGATTGTCAGACAGAAGAGAAAAAAGCTCCTGAGAAGAAGGAGGCCTGAGCATGCTGAATTTATTATTGATTGCCATTAAGTATTCCCTTGTCAGCAACGTTGTGCTGTCCCAGTTCCTGGGTATCTGCCCCTTCCTCGGTGTTTCGAAGAAGACAGAGTCCAGTAAGGGTATGGGCGCAGCCGTTATCTTCGTTATTGCCATCGCCTCTGTGGTGACCCATGCCATTTATGTGGTTTTCCTCAAGACGACGAGCCCGCTGTGCACCGCCCTTGGCCTGAAGGATGGTCTGGAATTCCTGAACACCATCGTGTTCATTCTGGTCATTGCGTCGCTGGTGCAGTTTGTAGAGATGTTCATGAAGAAGAGCATGCCGGCGCTCTATGAGTCCCTGGGCGTGTATCTGCCCCTCATCACCACAAACTGTGCTGTGCTGGGTGTTGCCCTGAACAATGTAACCTACGGCTATAATTTCGTGGAGTGCCTGGTCTATGGCCTTGGCATTTCCTTCGGTTTTGCACTTGCAATGATCTTGATGGCCACCATCCGGGAGAACATCATTGAGGGCAACGATCACATTCCTCATTCATTCCAGGGATCTCCGATCGTCCTCATCACAGCAAGTCTTATGGCCATTGCATTTTTCGGATTCAGCGGCTTGATCTAAGGAGGTAAGCGATGATTGGAACAATCGTTATTGTCGCTGCCGTCATGGTCGGCGCGACCGGATTGATCCTCGGCCTCTTCCTCGGTGTGGCTTCCGAGAAATTCAAGGTTGAGGTGGATGAGAAGGAGGCGCAGGTTCGTGCCGCGCTTCCCGGAAACAACTGTGGTGCCTGCGGATTCCCCGGATGTGACGGCTGTGCGAAGGCCATCGCCCAGGGCGAGGCACCGGTGAACCAGTGTCCCGTAGGCGGCGCTGCGGCGGCAGAAAAGATCGCGTCCATTATGGGTGCGGATAATGTCGGCGCTACCGAGAAGAAGGTAGCGTTCGTCAGATGTCAGGGCTCCTGTGACAAGGCAAAGCAGACCTACAGCTACACCGGTATTGCAGACTGTACAGAGCTTTCTGTGGTGCCCAACGGCTCCGAGAAGGAATGTCCTTATTCCTGCTGCGGCTACGGTACCTGTGTGAAGGCATGTAAGTTTGATGCCATCCATATCGTAAACGGCGTGGCCGTTGTGGATAAGGAGAAGTGCGCCGGCTGCGGTGCCTGCAGCAAGGCCTGCCCGAAGCATATCATTGATATGGTTCCGGCAAAGAAGAAGCACATCGTGGCTTGCCAGAACCATCTGAAGGGCAAGCAGGTGAAGGATGCCTGCGCCGTTGGCTGTATCGCCTGCGGTATGTGTGAGCGTACCTGTAAGCTCGACGGTATTCATATCGTGGACAATCTGGCCGTGATGAATGAGAACTGTAAGGACTGTGGTCTTTGTGCCCAGAAGTGTCCGACCGGTGCCATCACTGGCAAGCGTCCGGTAAAACCGGCAGCGCCGAAGCCCGCAGCAGCACCTGCACCGGCAGCTCCCGCTGCGCCGAAGGCAGAGGGAAAACCGGCAGAAGAGGTGAAACCGGCTGAAAAGGAAGCATAAATTTCTGATTTGCTGTATACAAAAAATAAATATCCTTTTCAAAAAATGATGAAGGAGGCTATGGCATTTTTGCTGTGGCCTCCTTTTTTCTTACTTATTTTTTGAATTCAAACAATGCTTTTGTTCACTAAGTTATGGGTTAGCAATAGCTAATTTGGCCTTTATTGTGCGTTTTTGTTGAAACCTGTCTGTTTTTGTACCTAAAAAATTTTTAGGTACCATGTATCGAAATGACAGAATACAGCGAAGATGTATTGGTGAATGTGCACGAAAGTCGAGTTGACAAAAAGATAACAATGCGATAGATTCGAACTGTTATCTAAAAAAAATTAAGACTCACTTGTCTTAAGAGAGGAGGTCGGAGACTTGGCGAAGGAAACGATGGACAGGATTCGTGCCGCCGAGCAGGAGGCCGATGAAATGGTGCGGCAGGCATCGGAAGATGCCCAGAAGCTGGTGCAGCAGGCGAAGCAGAAGGCATCGGAGATCCGGGATGCTGCCGAGCGGGAAGCCCAGGCTTTGCTTTCGGAAAAGAAAGAGAAGGCTGAAAAAGATGGGCAGGCAGAGTTGGAGACAGCACTGAAACAGGCGGAAGGTGACTGCGCAACCCTGGCATTGCAGGCGCGGCAGCGGGAAGCCGAAGCGGTCCGTCAGGTGCTTGCATACCTGAAGCTCTAGGAAGGAGGTTTCTGCAATGGCAGTCATGCCGATGAAACGGATCTCGATTACAGCACTGAAAAGGGATAGAAAGAAAATCCTTGAGCTGCTGCAAAGGGCGGGAGCTGTCGAGATCGACCGTGCGGAAACGGTAGATCCTGTATTTCAAAAGCAGGATATGAGCTCCTTCAGTGCGGCGCTGCAGCGGGATGCGGAGGCAGCCCGGACAGCACTGGAAATCATCAACAAGGCGTCGCCGCCGGAGGGCAGCCCTCTGGATAGCCTGGCAGGCCGAAAGGCCCTGACGGTTTCAGAATATGAAACCATGGCGGGAAAGCAGGACAGTCTGCGGGAAACAGTTTCTGACATCCTGCGGCTGGACAAGGAAGTGCAGGAGAGTCGGGCGGAGCTTCCCAAGCTGGAAAATGCGAAGCTTATGTTGCAACCCTGGAGGGGGGTGGATCTTCCCCTCAGCAGCGCAGGAACCCGCACCACCAGGATGCTGGCCGGAACCCTGCCGGGAAGCTGGACACTGGAGAAGCTTCTGAAAGCGCTGCAGGAAACAGATCCGGATCTTTCGCTGTTTGATGCCAGCGTTATCAGCAGCAGTGAGGAGCAGACGGCGATTCTCTGCTTCGTGCGGAGAGAGGAAGAAGAGAAATTACTCACTGCGCTGCGGGGACTGAATTTTGCCCTGGCACCGAAGAGCGAGCGGAATCCCAGTGAAGAATTGCAGCGCCTGGATATGGAATACAAGGCGGCAGAACAGCGAATCACAGAGAATCAGGAAAAACTCAGGGCCCATGCAGCGGAGCGGGAACAGCTTTGTTTCTTCGAGGACTATTGCAATATGGCCGCGGAGAAATACGATGTGATCGGTGGACTGCTTCAGTCGAAGCGGACCTTTATGCTGGAGGGCTGGGTGCCGGAGGAAAACACGGCAGAACTGGCCGGAAGGCTGAGCTCTCTGGATCTGGTACTGGAGTTCCGGGATCCGGCAGAAAATGAAGTGCCGCCGGTGAAACTCAAAAACAATGCTTTTGCGGCACCGGTGGAAGGTGTGGTGGAAAGCTACAGTTTACCGGCACCGGGAGAGCTGGACCCTTCCGGAGTCATGGCGCTGTTCTACTACATCTGCTTTGGCCTGATGCTTTCCGATGCGGCCTACGGCATCATCATGGTGCTGGGAACGGCCTACTGCCTTCGGAGGTATCCCCGGATGGAGGAGGGCATGAAGAAGTTCATGCACATGTTCCTCTACTGCGGTATCTCCACGACCTTTTGGGGCTTCCTTTTTGGCTCCTTCTTCGGAGATTCCGTGAATGTCATTGCCAGCACCTTTTTCGGGCGTCCCGACATTAGCCTGCCGGCGATCTGGTTTGAACCGGTAAATAAGCCCATGAAAATGCTGGTGTTCTCCTTCGTGGTGGGTATCATCCATCTTTTTACGGGTCTGGGTATCAAGCTTTATGTCAATCTGAAAGCAGGCAAGGTGAAGGATGCGGTTTTTGACGCCGGTTTCTGGTATATGCTGGTGGGCGGCGGTATCGTGTATCTTCTGACCATGAGCATGGTGACAGAGATGCTGGGACTCGGTTTTACCTTACCAGTGGGAATTGGCAACATCGCGGCAGTGGTGGCCATCGTCGGGGCCGTCGGCATTGTACTGACGGACGGGCGCTCCTCAAAGAACTGGTTTAAGCGCATCCTGAAGGGACTGTATGGTGTATACGGCGTCACCTCCTGGCTTAGCGACATCCTCTCGTATTCGAGATTGCTGGCCTTGGGACTCGCGACTTCGGTCATCTCTACTGTGTTCAACAAGATGGGCAGCATGCTGGGCGCATCCATTCCGGGCATTATCGTGTTTATCCTGGTGTTCCTCATCGGACACAGCATGAACATTGCCATCAATGCCCTGGGTGCCTATGTTCATACCAATCGTCTGCAGTATGTGGAATTCTTCGGAAAGTTCTACGAAGGCGGCGGCAGAAAAATCAATCCGTTTGGCGGAAAGACCAAATATTATAAAGTATTGGAGGCAAAATAATATGGAAAACCTTGGAATCGTATTTGCATTGCTCGGCGCTGTTCTGGCAGCTCTTATGGCCGGTATCGGATCGGCAATCGGTGTAGGCATCTGCGGACAGTCTGCCGCAGGCGCAGTGACAGAGGAGCCGAATCTTTTCTCAAAGGTACTGGTGCTGCAGCTTCTGCCCGGTACACAGGGTATCTACGGTCTGCTGATCGGCTTCATTACCCTGACACAGATCGGTATCATGGGTGGTTCACCGGATGTTTCTCTCACAAAGGGGCTTCTGTATCTGGCAGCCTGCCTGCCCATGGCTTTTGTAGGTCTCCTTTCTGCCATCAACCAGGGTAAGGCTTCTGTGGCTTCCATCGGTCTTGTGGCAAAGAAGCCGGATCAGTTCGGTAAGGCCATGATTTTCCCGGCCATGGTTGAGACCTATGCCATCTTGGCACTGTTGATCTCCATCCTGGCCATCTTCGGCATCGGATCTCTGAGCATTTAAACGCGTGAGGGGATTTTTAGTATAAGGAGAAACGAAATGTCGGGACTTGAAAAAATACTGAATGAAATTCACAGCGATGCCGAACGCGAGTCTCGTGAGATTCTGGAAAAGGCCCAGGCGGAGGAGAAGGACATCCTGGCCCGGGCAGAGAAGGAAGCCGCAGAGGTGAAGGCGGCCGCCCAGGAAAAAGGAAAGCAGCTTCTGGCTTCCCAGAGAGAACGGAGTCAGTCTGCTGCGGCACTGCGGGTGCGGCAGAGAATGCTGCGCGAGAAGCAGGCCCTGGTGCAGGAGACGCTTGCCCTGGCAGAGAAGCAGCTTCTGGAACGGCCGGCGGCAGAGTACTTCGGAAATCTGCTGTCGCTCCTAAAGGAAGCCGTGCAGTCGGGGAATGGCATACTATATCTTTCGGAGCGGGATCTCAAGAGACTGCCGGAGGGCTTTTCCGGGCAGATGGCGGCTGTCGCTGCAGCGAAGGGCGGCAGTCTGACGCTGGCTTCGGAACCCAGGAAGATCAACGGCGGCTTCATACTGGAGTATGGCGGCATCGAGGAGAACTGCTCCTATGCGGCCATGTTCACAGCAGAGCGGGAGCGGCTGGAGGATATCATTTCCGCGCAGCTTTTCGCGGAATCAGAATAAGGAGGGATGCGGATGGCAGCAAACAATTATGCCTATGCCGTGACGCGCATCCGTGTGAAAGAGAACACCCTGCTGACCGCAGGAGACATGCAGCGTATGCTGGCGGCCATGGATGAGGGTGCCGTGCGGCAGATTCTCCGGGACAAGGGCTGGGAGGCAGCGCCTTCTATGGAAATGCAGTCGATCCTGCAAAAGGAAAAGGCCAAAACCTGGTCGCTCATGCGTGAACTCCTGAAGGAGGATATTCACAGACTGGATGTGTTCCTCTATGCGGATGACTACCTGAATCTGAAGTCAGCGGTGAAGGAAACGCGGCTCGAAAAGGAATATGACGGCATCTTTTCTGCCGGTGGCTCTATTCCGGCGGAGCAGATCCGCCAGGCGGTCAGCAAAAAACGCTTTGAGCTGCTGCCGGAGGAGATGGCAAAAGCAGCCCGGGAGGCACTGGATGTGTATCTTCGAACCGGAGACGGACAGCTTTCTGATATCCTACTGGATCGGGCGGCCCTCGACAGCATTTACTTGGCAGGGCAGAAGGCCCACTCGGAATTTTTAAAGCTGTATGCGGAAATTACGGTGGCCGGTGCAGATCTGAAAATCGCATTGCGGGCCCAGCGTACGGGAAAGACGAAGGACTTTTATGAAAAGGCCATAGCAGAATGCGATACACTGGACAAGAAGGCATTGATCGCAGCAGCCATGAGCGGAATCGATGCGCTTTCGGCATATCTGGAAAATACCTGCTACGCAGCGGGCGCGGAGAAGTTCCGCAGCTCCATGGCGGCCTTTGAGAAGTGGTGTGATGATCTTCTGATGGAGAAAATTCGTCCGCAGAAGTATCAGCCCTTCGGCATTGAGCCTCTGGCGGCCTACGTGCTGGCCCGGGAGAGCGAGATGAAATCGGTGCGCATCATTCTTTCCGGCAAGCTGAACCAGCTGCCGGCGGAGATCATTAAGGAAAGGATCAGGGAAACCTATGCATAAGATTGCGGTGATGGGAGACAGAGATTCCATCTACGGCTTTGCCGCCCTTGGCATGGAACCGTTTCCCGTGACGGAGCGGGAAACCGCCGCCCGGACACTGCATCAGCTCTGTGAGGGCGGATATGCCGTGATTTATATGACGGAGAAGCTGGGAGACATGCTGGACAGAGAACTGCAGCATTACCGCTCCCAGGGGCTTCCGGCCATCATATTGATTCCGGGTGTCAGCGGCAATACCGGAAATGGAATGAATGCAGTGAGACAGTCGGTGCTTCGGGCCGTGGGATCGGATATCCTGAGCGAGAAGAAGTGAGACAAGACTGCGGAGCAAGAGAAAAGAGACTGCAGAAGCAGTCATGGAGGATAGTGGAATGAGCGAAGGAAGGATCAAGAAGGTAGCCGGCCCGCTGGTGATTGCCGAGGGAATGCGCGCTGCCAATCTGTCCGATGTGGTTCGTGTCAGTGAAAAGAGACTGATCGGTGAGATCATTGAGATGCACGGAGATCAGGCTTCGATTCAGGTATACGAGGAGACATCAGGCCTCGGACCCGGTGCCCCGGTGGTATCTACCGGCGCGCCAATGAGCGTAGAGCTGGGACCGGGACTGATCGGCTCCATTTATGATGGTATTCAGCGACCCCTGAACGCCATCGTGGAAGCAACCCATTCAAATCTTCTGCACCGGGGCGTGGAGGTGCCGCCCCTGGATCGCGAGAAGAAATGGCATTTTGACGCGCTGCTTTCTGTGGGCACAGAGGTGGAAAGCGGCGACATCATCGGTACGGTACAGGAAACCGAGGTGGTGCTGCAGAAAATCATGGTACCCTACGGCGTTTCCGGTACGATCGTGAAACTGGAAAGCGGCGACTACAACATTACCGAAACCGTCTGCCTGGTGAAGGACGCAGAGGGAACGGAACATGAGGTCAAGCTGGCCCAGCGCTGGCCGGTGCGTAAGGGACGTCCTTACCGCCAGAAGCTGTCACCGGACAGACCGCTGATCACCGGTCAGAGAGTCATTGACACCCTATTCCCCATCGCGAAGGGCGGTGTGGCTGCGGTTCCCGGTCCCTTCGGTTCCGGAAAGACTGTGGTGCAGCACCAGCTGGCCAAGTGGGCAGATGCGGATATCGTGGTCTATATCGGCTGCGGCGAGCGTGGCAACGAGATGACGGACGTACTGAACGAGTTCCCGGAGCTGAAGGACCCGAAGACCGGAAAGTCGCTGATGCAGAGAACGGTATTGATTGCCAATACCTCGGATATGCCCTTTGCGGCCAGAGAGGCTTCTATCTATACCGGTATTACCATCGCTGAGTATTTCCGTGACATGGGCTATTCTGTGGCGCTGATGGCGGATTCCACCTCTCGTTGGGCAGAGGCCCTGCGTGAGATGTCCGGCCGTCTGGAAGAGATGCCCGGTGAGGAAGGCTATCCCGCGTACCTCGGTTCTCGTCTGGCCGGTTTCTATGAGCGGGCAGGCCGTGTGATTTCCCTCGGCAAAGAGGGAAGAGAGGGCGCACTGTCCGTGATCGGTGCCGTGAGCCCTGCCGGCGGTGATATTTCCGAGCCGGTGACCCAGGCAACACTGCGGATCGTCAAGGTATTCTGGGGATTGGACGCATCCCTTGCGTACCAAAGACATTTCCCTGCTATCAACTGGTTGAGCTCCTATTCCAACTATCTGGATCAGCTGACGGCATGGTTCAACGGAAATGTGGAGAATGACTGGATGAAGCTACGGGGACGTATCATGAGTCTTCTGCAGGATGAGTCGGAGATCGAGGAAATTGTCAAGCTCGTGGGTATGGATGCGATTTCGGCATCAGACCGACTGAAGCTGGAGGCGGCCCGCTCCATCCGAGAGGACTTCCTGCACCAGAATGCCTTCCATGAGATCGATACCTACTCTTCCTTGAAAAAGCAGCTAATGATGATGAAGCTGATTCTGATGTATTATGATCAGGGCAGAGAGGCGCTGGAGAAGGGCGCTTCCATCGATAAGCTGGCGGCGCTTCCGGTGCGGGAACAGATCGGCCGTTTCAAATACACGGAGGAGTCGGCACTGGATCAGGCGTTCGCGGAGACGGAGACAGAGCTTATGAAGCAGCTGGATACGGTGCTTCGTGAGAAGGAGGAGTACTGATATGCCGAAGGAATACAGAACGATAGAGGAGGTTGCGGGCCCGCTGATGTTGGTGAAGGGCGTCGAAAACGTGACCTACGATGAGATGGCGGAGATCACCCTGTCCAGCGGTGAGAAGCGGCGCTGTAAGGTGCTGGAGATCGACGGCGGCAATGCCCTGGTGCAGCTCTATGATGCTTCCACGGGTATTAACCTGGAAACCAGCAAGGTGCGTTTCCTGGGACATACCATGGAGCTGGGCGTCTCCCCGGATATGCTGGGACGTGTCTTCGATGGTATGGGCCGCCCGATCGACGGCGGTCCGGAGTTGTTGCCGGAGAAACGCATGGACATCAACGGACTGCCGATGAATCCGGCGGCCCGGGCCTACCCGCAGGAGTTTATCCAGACCGGTATTTCGGCCATCGATGGACTGAATACCTTGGTGCGTGGCCAGAAGCTGCCGATTTTCTCCGGCTCCGGCCTTCCGCATAACCAGCTGGCGGCGCAGATTGCCCGGCAGGCAAAGGTGCGGGGAACCGATGAAAACTTTGCTGTGGTTTTTGCGGCCATGGGTATCACCTTTGAGGAAGCAAACTTCTTCCAGGAGAGCTTCCGGGAGACCGGTGCCATTGACCGTTCGGTGATGTTCATCAACTTGGCCAATGATGCCGCGGTAGAGCGTATTTCTACGCCGCGTCTTGCGCTGACGGCAGCAGAATATCTGGCCTTTGACCAGGGCATGCACGTCCTCGTTATCATGACGGATATCACGAACTATGCCGATGCACTCCGGGAGATCTCCGCTGCGAAGAAGGAGGTTCCCGGTCGCCGCGGTTATCCCGGCTACATGTATACGGATCTGGCTTCCCTGTACGAGAGAGCCGGACGACAGAGAGGAAAGAATGGTTCCATTACGCTGATCCCGATTCTTTCCATGCCGGAGGATGACAAGACCCACCCGATCCCGGATCTTACCGGATACATCACCGAGGGACAGATCATTTTGAGCCGAAATCTTTATCGCCGGGGCATCACGCCGCCCATCGATGTACTGCCGTCTCTTTCTCGTCTGAAGGATAAGGGTATCGGTAAGGGACGTACCCGTGAGGATCACTCCAATACCATGAACCAGCTGTTTGCGGCCTATGCCCGCGGCAAGGACGCGAAGGAACTGCAGGTTATCCTGGGTGAAGCGGCACTGACGGAGATGGATAAGCTGTATGCGAAGTTTGCCGATGCCTTTGAGGATAAGTACATTTCCCAGGGCTACCAAACGGATCGTTCCATCGAGGAAACCCTGGATCTTGGCTGGGAGCTGCTGCGCATCCTGCCGCGGTCCGAGCTGAAGCGAATCGATGACCGTCTCCTGGATCAGTATTACGAGAAGAAAGAAGGCTGAGCATGGCATCCACAACAGTAATGGCGACGCGGATGGAGCTGACCCGGCTGAAAAAGAAGCTGGTGACGGCCCGCCGCGGACATAAGCTTCTGAAGGATAAGCGGGATGAGCTCATGCGCCGTTTCATGGAGCTGGTGCGGGAAAACCAGGCCCTTCGCGAGAAGGTGGAATCCGGCATCCGTGCCGCGAACCAGAATTTCGTGCTGGCGCGTTCTGCCATGTCGGAGGAGCTTCTGAACAATGCGCTGATGGCGCCGAAGCAGGAGATTCTGCTGGAGGCAGGCACCCGGAATGTCATGTCCGTGGAAGTTCCGGTGTTCAAGGCGCAAACCCGGACCGAGGATCCCAACGACATTTACGCCTATGGCTATGCCTTCACCTCTGCGGACCTCGATGATGCGGTGCACAGCCTGGCGGAGATTCTGCCGGATATGCTGCGGCTGGCCGAAATCGAAAAGAGCTGCCAGCTGATGGCGGACGCCATTGAGGAAACCCGGCGAAGAGTCAATGCCCTGGAACATGTGACCATTCCCGAGACGGCGGAAATGATTCATACCATCAGCATGAAACTGGATGAGAATGAACGTTCTTCACAGGTGCGGCTGATGAAGGTGAAGGACATGCTGCTGGAGGAAGCGCATAAGTATTCGGAGAAGCAGTGAAATTAGAGAGAAGGAAGTTTCTGCGCCAGCAGAGACTTTCTTTTTTCGTATGCAGCTTCCTCTGTCCGCAGAGGGAATTCTCTGGTATAATCATGCGGCAAGGAGGCGTAAGATGGTAAGACGAAATACGAATGACAGAACGAGGAGCGGACAGGGAACGTCGCGGAGAACCAGCAGCCGCAGAACGGCCCCCCGTTACCGTGAACGATATGATGTCGATAGATATGAGGATGTCGAAGATCGTTGGGCAGGGGAGGAATACCTCGATGACGATTATGAGGATTACGAGGACTATACAGAGCCGCGATATTCCCGGCAGCTGCGGGAAGAAAACGTCAGCAGTCGAAATGCCCGGAGTGGACGGAGTACGCAGAGCAGTCGGAGAAGCCGGAATCAGGAGAGCCAGAGCCGGAGTGGCCAGAGTCGAAGCAGTCGCACGGGAAAACGGCGCAAAAAGAAGCATCCGTTTCTCAAAATCGTGCTTTTCCTGGTACTGGCGATCGTGATCTGCAATGTGGCCTGGTCCTTTATTTCCCCTTACCTGGGGGAGCGCTACTGGACCATAGCGGTGTTCGGCGTTGATTCCCGGGATGGAAATCTGGATGCCGGAGCGCTTTCTGATGTGATCATGGTGGCCTCTGTGGACAAGCGGAGCGGCGACGTGAAGCTTTGCTCGGTATACCGGGATACTTATTCCCGCATCGATCGGGACAACAACTACCATAAGATCAATGAAGCCTATTTCAAGGGCGGCCATACCCAGGCCATTCAGGCCCTGGAAGACAACCTGGATCTGAAGATTGACGATTATATCACCTTCAACTGGTCTGCGGTGGCGAAGGCCATCACCGCCCTCGGCGGCGTGGATCTGGAGATCAGCGACGCGGAATTCTACTATATAAATGCCTTTATCACAGAAACCGTGAATTCCACGGGACTGGGTTCCGTGCAGCTGGAGCATGCCGGTATGAATCATCTGGACGGTGTGCAGGCGGTGGCCTATGGACGGCTGCGTCTGATGGATACGGATTTTAATCGTACCGCCCGGCAGCGGAAGATCCTGTCTCTGACCATGGACAAGGCGAAAACGGCCAGTGCGAAGACCCTGGTGAATGTCGCATCCTATGTGTTCCCGGAGGTGTCCACCAGCATGGGACTTTCGGATGTGACCACCATCGCCCGAAACGTGCGGAAGTATAACCTGGCGGAGACCAGCGGCTTCCCCTTTGCGCGAACCACCAAAAAGATCCGCAAGATGGACTGTGTGATCCCGGCGACCCTTTCGTCTAATGTTGTCGAACTCCACAAATTCCTTTACGCGGAAGAGGACTATCAGCCCTCAGAAACGGTGAAGTCTATCAGCGCCCATATTTCCGAGGTATCCGGTGTCTATGACCCGGCAGAAAATGCAGAAGAGGCGACAGTGGGTGGCGGCAGTGTCGGCAAGACCGCTTCCAAGGATACAGCGAAAAAGACGGAAACGGCGGCGCAGGCGGCGGAAACCGTAGAAAGCAGTATGGAAAGTACAGAAGAAAGTACAGAGGAAACGACGGAGGAATCCACTGAAGAAAGCACAGAAGAAAAGGAAACAGAAACCGTAGAGGAGCCGGGAAAAATGGATAGCGGGGAAGACCGCAACGAAACGATAGAATCCACGGCAGCAGTGGAGACGCCAGCGCCGAAGGGTCCCGGCGATGCCGGTGATGACGCCGATGCGGCGCACGGTCCCGGAATGGAATGATAACGGTTTAACAGCACATCGTCAGATTGGCTTGATTTCAATCTGACGATGTGCTATAGTGGGTAAAATTTATGGACAGCAGTGATTCTAGCTTGCACTGCTGCTTTTCTTTTACTTGAAAGGAGATTCTAAAATGGCCAGAATTATTGGTGAAGGTATTACTTTTGATGATGTTCTTTTAGTTCCTCAGTATTCCGAGGTGGTTCCGAATCAGGTTGATCTGTCCACCTGGCTTACCAAGTCCATTAAGCTGAACATTCCGTTTTTGTCTGCCGGCATGGACACTGTGACCGAGCACCAGATGGCGATTGCCATGGCGCGTTGCGGCGGTATCGGAATCGTGCACAAGAATATGACAATTGAACAGCAGGCTGAGGAAGTTGACATGGTGAAGCGTTCAGAGAACGGTGTCATCACAGACCCCTTCTTCCTTTCCCCGGAACATACATTAAAGGATGCTAATGATCTCATGGCCAAGTTCAGAATCTCCGGTGTTCCGATCACCAACGGAAAGAAGCTGGTGGGTATCATCACCAACAGAGATCTGGTGTTTGAAGAGGACTTCTCCAAGACAATCAGCGAGTGCATGACCTCCGAGAATCTGGTTACCGCAAAGGAGGGCACCACGCTGGAGGAGGCGAAGGAAATCCTGGCACATGCCAAGGTGGAGAAGCTTCCCATCGTGGATGACGACGGTAACCTCAAGGGACTCATCACCATCAAGGATATTGAAAAGCAGATGAAGTATCCCAATGCCGCTAAGGATGCGCAGGGCAGACTGCTTTGCGGAGCCGCACTGGGCATCACAGCCAATGTAGTGGATCGTGCAGCTGAGCTGGTGAAGGCCCATGTGGATGTGGTTGTACTGGATTCCGCCCATGGACATTCTGCCAACGTACTGAAGTGCGTCAGCATGCTGAAGGAGAAGTTCCCGGATCTGCAGATCATTGCCGGAAATGTGGCAACCGGAGAAGCAACCGAGGCACTGATCAAGGCCGGTGCAGATTGCGTCAAGATCGGTATCGGACCGGGTTCCATCTGTACCACAAGAGTCGTGGCCGGTATCGGCGTACCGCAGGTATCTGCTGTTATGAATGCCTTTGAGGTATCCGATAAGTATGGTGTACCGATCATCGCAGACGGCGGTATTCAGTACTCCGGTGACGTGGTGAAGGCTCTGGCAGCCGGTGGATCCACCGTTATGATGGGTTCCGTATTTGCGGGCTGTGATGAAGCACCTGGCGAGTTCGAGCTGTATCAGGGACGTAAATACAAGGTCTACAGAGGCATGGGCTCCATGGGCGCCATGAAGCAGAAGAACGGCTCTTCCGATCGTTACTTCCAGGCCGGTGCGAAGAAGCTGGTACCGGAGGGCGTCGAGGGACGTGTTGCTTACAAGGGCAAGGTAGAGGATACCATCTTCCAGTTTGTGGGTGGTCTTCGTGCCGGTATGGGCTACTGCGGTGCCGGCAGCATCCGTGATCTGCAGAAGAATTCCCAGTTTGTGAAGATTTCGGCGGCAGCACTGAAGGAGTCACATCCCCACGACATTCAGATCACAAAGGAAGCACCGAACTACTCCTCAGACAACAACTGAGGTCCTGTGAAGCAAAGCTTCTGAACCGTTATTTTTTCAGAGCCGGCAAGTGCCGGCTCTTTTTTGGAGGTAAGTATGGTAAGAGAGTATGGCTTTCTGCGGGCAGCAGCGGCAACACCGGAGATTCGGGTAGCGGATCCGGCCTTCAACATAGAAGCGATTTATACACAGCAGCAGGAGGCGGAAAAGGCCGGCGCAGACCTTCTTGTGTTTCCGGAACTTGCGGTGACCGGGTATACCTGCGGAGAACTGTTTCACCAGCGGACATTGATGGCCGCCGCAAAGCAGGCCTTGGATACATTGCTCGTGCGGACGAAGGAAAGCCGTATGCTGATGGTGCTGGGTTTTCCGCTGGAATACTGCGGCAAGCTCTACAATACAGCGGCGGTTCTGCAGCAGGGACGGGTTCTGGCCTTCATTCCCAAAAAGCATCTCCCGAATTATACTGAGTTTTATGAAGCCAGATGGTTCACGCCGGGAGAAGCGCGTGTGCGAACCATTTCCTATGCCAATGCTGTCAGCGGAGAAAGCTATGAGGTGCCCTTTGGCATGAATATCCTCATTTCTGCAGCGGATCAGCCGGAATTTGTGCTGGGCTGTGAACTGTGTGAGGATGCATGGGTGGCACTGCCGCCGTCAACAGGACATGCCATGGCCGGCGCAACGGTGATTGCCAACTGTTCTGCATCGGATGAGATTGTCGGAAAGGACAGCTATCGGAGAGAGCTGATCTCCCAGGCCAGCGCGCGGCTGACAGCAGCCTATATCTATGCCAATGCCGGTGAGGGCGAATCCTCACAGGACCTCATCTTTGGCGGTCAGAATCTGATCTGCGAAAATGGTACGGTACTGGCAGAGAGTGAACGTTTTAAAACCGGTATATTGTATGCAGATATGGACCTGCAGCGTCTTTACCAGGAGCGTCTGCGCTTAAGTACCTGTGATGTGCGGGAAAACGAAGCGTATACTTATCTTACGGTTTCTCTCGGAATGTCTGACACTAGGGAAACGGCGGGAGAGACAAGTGGGCAGACAGAAAGCCTTGCGGATCATCAACGACATGCTGAGCGTCTTCGGCGTTTCGTGGATCCCCATCCCTTTGTGCCGGGAAATCCGCTGGAGCGGTCCAAGCGCTGCGAAGAGATTCTGACCATGCAGGCCATGGGACTCAAGAAGCGACTGCAGCATATCGGGTGCAAAACCGCGGTGATCGGCATTAGCGGCGGCCTGGATTCTACGCTGGCGCTGCTTGTGACGGCCCGGGCCTTTGATCTTCTGGGGCTGCCCCGGGAGAATATCCTCTCGGTGACCATGCCGGCCTTCGGCACCACGGACCGGACCTATAACAATGCGGTTCTGCTGACAAAACGGCTGGGCGCAAGCCTCCGGGAAATCAACATTAAAGCGGCAGTGCTGCAGCATTTTCAGGATCTCGGACATGATCCGGAAAATCACAATGTGACCTATGAAAATTCCCAGGCCCGGGAACGCACCCAGCTGCTGATGGATCTTGCCAATGAGGCAGGCGGCATCGTCATTGGTACGGGCGATCTGTCCGAGCTAGCGCTGGGTTGGGCCACCTACAACGGAGACCACATGTCGATGTATGCGGTGAATGTCGGCGTGCCGAAGACGCTGGTGCGGCATCTGGTGCAGTATGTGTCCGACACCACGAAGGACGAAGCCCTGGCTTCTGTGCTGCGGGATGTGCTAGCCACACCGGTGAGCCCGGAGCTGCTGCCGCCTACGGAAGGTGGGAAGATTTCCCAGAAGACAGAGGATCTGGTGGGCCCCTATGAGCTTCACGACTTTTTCCTGTATCAGATTCTGCGCTTTGGTTTTTCGCCCCGGCGGGTGCTGCTGCTGGCGCTGCGGGCTTTCAGCGAAGAAAATCTCTGCCTTGGCAGGGTAGAGCCGCAGCAGGACGAGTCCCTGAATGTGCATCTCTATGCACCGGAGGTGATTCTCAAGTGGCTGCGGAAGTTCTACTGGCGTTTTTTCTCCCAGCAGTTTAAGCGAAGCTGCCTCCCGGATGGTCCGAAGGTGGGATCCGTGGCCGTGAGCCCCCGGGGAGACCTGCGGATGCCCAGTGACGCGTCGGTGAATGCCTGGATTCGTGAGCTGGAGGCATTGTAAAGCTTTGATATTCCCCTTGAGAATTTCAGCTGACTTTGCTATAATCTAGAGGATTCCATCGTTAAAGTGGGTATTCTTGCGGGCTATGTATACGGAATACACACTTTCTTGAGAGGGGAACTCATTGGACAGAATCACATCAGGCAGCAACAGGCTGGTGCGGGAGGTCCGGGAGCTGCAGAAGAAGAGAAAAGCCAGAACTGAGGCGGGACTCTTTATCGCGGAAGGCGAGCGGCTCTGCCGGGAAATTCCGTCAGAGGCCATTGAGCGGATATTTATCACGGACACCTACCAGGGTGCCTTGCCGGAAGGCGGGAATGATGCCCGCCTTTTTCGGGTATCTGAAAAGATCATGCAGGAAATGTCGGATACCCGGACGAGTCAGGGAATTCTCTGTGAGGTGCGGATGCGTCCGGAACAGACGTTGACGGGAGATTTTTTCCTCCTGCTGGAGAATCTGCAGGATCCCGGCAATCTGGGAACGATTTTCCGAACGGCAGAGGCGGCAGGCGTCAGCGGCATCTATATGAGCCGAGAGTGCGTGGATATCTATTCGCCGAAGGTGGTGCGTTCCACCATGGGGGCCCTTTACCGCATGCCGTTTCGTGTGGTGCCGGATCTTAGGGAGACCGCAAGGACATTGCGGCAGCAGGGCGTTCACGTCTATGCGGCGCATCTCAAGGGAACGAGGAAGCATTATGAGTATGATTACCGATTGCCGACCGCATTTATGATCGGCAATGAAGGCAATGGTCTCACGGAGGCACTGGCCGCGGAGGCAGACGGATTTCTCCGGATTCCCATGAAGGGACAGGTGGAATCCCTGAATGCGGCGATTGCCGCCACCGTGCTCATGTTTGAGGCGGCGAGACAAAGAGAGCAATAAAGGAGGACAGCATGGTCAACTTAAAGGGAAGAGATTTTTTGAAGCTTCTGGATTTCACACCGGAGGAGATCCGGTATCTGCTGGAGCTTTCAGCGCGTCTGAAGGCAGAGAAGAAGGCCGGACAGGTTCCGCTGCATAAGACAAGCTTTACGGGTAAAAACATTGCCCTGATTTTCGAGAAGAATTCCACCAGAACCCGCTGCTCCTTCGAAGTTGCGGCCAATGATCTGGGCATGGGTTCCACCTACCTCGGACCCACCGGCTCACAGATCGGTGTGAAGGAGAGCATTGAGGATACTGCCCGGGTGCTGAGCGGCATGTACGAGGGAATCGAGTACAGAGGTTTCGGTCAGGAGCTGGTGGAGGAGCTTGCCAAGTATGCTTCCGTACCGGTATGGAACGGCCTGACCAATGAATTCCATCCGACCCAGATGCTGGCAGATTTCCTGACCATCATGGAACACAAGGGTGAGCTTGCCGGACTGAAGCTGACCTATATGGGAGATGCCCGTTACAACATGGGCAATTCCTACATGGTAGCCTGTGCCAAGATGGGTATGCACTATACCGCATGCTGTCCGAAGGAGTATTTCCCGGATGCCGAGCTGGTGAAGACCTGTGAAGCCATTGCCGCAGAAACCGGCGCAACGATTACCCTGACAGAGGATGTGGCAGAGGGCTGCAAGGATGCCGATGTATTGTGCACAGATGTTTGGGTGTCTATGGGCGAGGACAGCGCTGTCTGGGAGAAGCGTATCCACGATCTCAGCCCGTACCAGGTAAATGCAAAAGCGCTTTCCTATGCAAAGCCTGACTGCATTTTCCTGCACTGTTTGCCTTCCTTCCATAACACAAAGACCAAGGTGGGCAAGGAGATTGCAGAGAAGTACGGTATCACCGAGATGGAAGTTACGGATGAGGTTTTCGAGTCCTCTCATTCCGTGGTTTTCGAAGAGGCAGAGAACCGTATGCATACCATCAAGGCTGTGGTATACGCAACGCTGGGAGGCGAGTAAAGCATGTACCGCCGGCGGCAGAAAAGCACAGGCAGGCAGCTGGACATTCTGCATATCGTGCTGTCACTGATCGTTGTGGTGATGGCTGTGATTGCCTTTATAAATCCGAATGAAAATATGATGCTTTTTCCGTTCGTTTTCTTTTTTGCGTCCATGATCCGGCTGGGCAGCGTGGTGATATGCCTGCGCAGCGAGGGACATCGACTGAATCTACAAGACGGGACGGACATTGCCCTGGGGCTGGTGCTGCTGCTTCTGGCAGTGGTGTCAGCGAAGAGCATCTGGTAAATGTTCAGCACCATCAGGAAAATCCAAAAGGGAGAGCTGAGCTTGCTCTGCGAAAAGTTTTTGTGATTTTCCTGGTGACGGACAAGGCGCGTAGCGCCTCTGGACCGCCCCATCGCACATCGCGCAGCGATGGAGCGATGGAGGTGCTGAAGACAAATAGGCCTACAAGTCTGAAAGGGAGGCAGCTACATTGGAGAGAGAAGAGTTACTGAAAAAGGTTGAAGAGCTTTGCAAACAGGCGAAAGCCAATAAAAACTCCATAGATGCCAATGTGATTACGGAAGCATTTGCGGACGCCGGTCTCACAGAGGAACAGATGGACAACATCAATCGTCTGATCGAAAATCGCGGGATTGAAATCAATCCGGTTGTGGATGAGGCTGTATTGAAGCAGCTGGAAACTGGCGATGATGGTCCGGATGCAGATGACCTGGAGGACATGGAGGAGGAATTCTCCAAGGAAGACGGGGAAAACATCGATCTGAATGCTGTGGATCTTCTGGAGGGTATCGGCACAGAGGATCCGGTGCGTATGTACCTGAAGGAGATTGGTACAGTGCCTCTTCTGAGTGCAGAGGAGGAATTCCGTCTGGCCACCCGGAAACAGCAGGGCGATGAAGTGGCGAAGCAACGTCTGATCGAGGCAAACCTCCGTTTGGTGGTCTCCATTGCCAAGCGTTATACCGGGCGGGGTATGAGCTTCCTGGACCTTGTGCAGGAGGGAAATCTTGGTCTGATCAAGGGTGTTGAGAAGTTTGATCCGGAGAAGGGATTCAAGCTTTCTACCTACGCTACCTGGTGGATTCGCCAGTCTGTTACCCGGGCCTTGGCTGACCAGGCCAGAACCATCCGTGTGCCGGTGCATATGGTGGAGACCATCAATAAGATGTCCAAGATGCAGAGAAAGCTGACGCTGGAGCTGGGCTATGAGCCTTCTGTGAAGGAGCTGGCAGAACGTCTGGAGATGAGCGAGGAGAAGGTACAGGAGATCATGCAGATTGCCCGGGAACCGGCTTCTCTGGAGACCCCTATCGGCGAAGAAGATGACTCTAACCTCGGCGATTTCGTGGCGGATTCCAACGTATTGTCACCGGAGGGCAATGTTGAATCTGTCATGCTGCGGGAGCATATCGACACCCTTCTTGGCGATCTGAAGGAAAGAGAGCGGCAGGTCATCGTGCTGCGCTTTGGCCTGGAGGATGGTCATCCCCGTACATTGGAGGAAGTGGGCAAGGAGTTCAATGTCACCCGTGAGCGTATTCGTCAGATTGAGGCGAAGGCGCTGCGAAAGCTGAGAAATCCGGTGCGTTCCAAGCGCATTCGAGACTTTTTACAATAAACCCACATGCCTACGTATTTGTAGGCACCACATAATATAAAAGTCACGGATT
>CAVFNN010000003.1:0-122879 GCA_963623925.1 bacterium
ACATAATATAAAAGTCACGGATTGCTTCGCACTAACGTGCTCTCGCAATCCTGCCCTGTATTCGCATTCCGGGCTATCGCCCTACATTGCTCATACAGGGCAGGTTGCCAAATGCAAAATCATCCTTGCATGCAAGCATGCAGGCTGCTTTTGCATCCGTCAACACTTTTAGAGTAAATGGAGAACAAAATCAACTACCAGCGCCTTCTGGAGGAGATCATCAGGGAGAATGCGGGAGAAAGACCGCGGCTTCTGCTGCATTCCTGCTGTGCTCCCTGCTCCAGTGCGGTGCTGGCTTATTTATCGGAATATTTTCGCATTACGCTGTTTTACTACAATCCGAATATTTCCAGCGCGGCGGAATTTGACCACCGGGCAACGGAGCTTCGGCGTCTGGTAAAGGAAATGGGGCTTTCCGACATTGACGTCCTGGTGCCGCCGTACTGCCATCAGGAATTTCTGGATATCGCGAGAGGCCTGGAAGAGGAACCGGAACGGGGTAGGCGATGTGTGAAGTGCTTTCATCAGCGTCTGGAACGTACGGCCAGAGAGATGAAGGAATGGAATGAAGGACATCCGGAAGCGGCGTTTTCGTACTTTTGTACAACCCTGACCATATCGCCCTTGAAGGATGCACAGCTTTTGAACCGCCTCGGCATGCAGATTGCCGCACAGTATGCACTGCGTTTTCTCCCTTCGGACTTTAAGAAAAAGGGAGGCTACCAGCGGTCTATTGAGTTGTCCCGGCAATATGCGTTGTATCGACAGAATTTCTGTGGCTGTGAGTTCAGCCAGCGGGAGGCGGAGGAACGGCGCAAGCTTGACATTGGAACATCAGAGAAGTAAGATTATTCTTAATGAGCTGGAGGAAAAATTATGGTCAGTAAAGAAGTAAAAGTTGTGAATGAGTCCGGTCTGCATTTGAGACCGGCAGGTGTGCTTACACAGACCTGTATCAAGTTTAAGAGCAACATCATTCTGCATTATGGAGAGCGGAATATCGTTGGCAAGTCGGTGCTGAACGTTATGGCAGCCGGCGTGAAAAAGGGATCTGTGGTTACTGTGGAGTGCAGCGGACCGGATGAGGAGGAAGCGCTTCAGACGGTTTGTGAAGCCATTGAGAGTGGCCTTGGAGAGGGAAAGAACACCCCGGGGCTTTTCGAGAGAACGTAAAAGTTTGCTTGATGTCAAAAAAGAAGCAGGTGCTTTGCACCTGCTTCTTTTTTTGCTGTTCGTTTATTCGTCAATCCTTCAGCTTTTCCACTGCCTGGATGGCGTCTTTCATGTAGCTTAAGTCAATGGACTCCACGGCGCCGCAGTCGACGTAAGCTGCATTTTTCGGATCCAGCGGCAGCTTGGCCAGAACCTTCAGGGAATGCTCTGCAGCGATTTCGTCAATGTGACTTTCGCCGAAGACCTGGATCTTCTCATTGCAGTGCGGGCAGTTCATGTAAGACATGTTTTCCACGAGTCCGAGGATCGGTACATTCATTTTCTGGGCCATATTGACGGCCTTTGTCACAATCATGGAAACCAGCTCTTGGGGAGAGGTAACGATAACGATGCCGTCCACCGGCAGAGACTGGAAAACCGTCAGCGGAACATCACCGGTTCCGGGGGGCATATCCACAAAGAGGAAGTCGATATCCTTCCAGTACACCTCCTCCCAGAACTGCTTGACCGCGTTGGAAATCATGGAGCCACGCCAGATGATGGGGTCGGTCTCGTTTTCCAGCAGCAGGTTGGCGGACATGATCTCTACGCCGTTGGCACTCTTGTCGGGGATCATCAATCTGCCGTCCTCGGTAACGGCGATGCCGTCATTGGCAAGACCGAAGGCCTTCGGAATGGAAGGTCCGGTGATGTCTGCGTCAATGATGCCGGTGCGGAAACCGTCCTTATTTGTGCCGGAAGCCAGGAGGGAAGTGACCATGGACTTACCCACACCACCTTTTCCGGATACGATGCCGATGACTTTTTTTACGCTGCAGCCTTCGGCGAGCTGCGCCTTCATGGGTCCTGCGCCCTTTCTTGAAGCGCAGTCCGCGCTGCAGGAGCCACAGTTGGAACCGCAGCCCTGTGCATTTTCTTCTGCCATATATGTTCTCCTTTCAGAAGTCTAAACTCAACGTGTATACATTAGCACAAAAGGCATAGAGCGTCAAAGAACACTTAAAAATGCGTTGAGGGACTTTGAGGTATTTGCCAAGTTATAGACGAAGCCGATGTTCCGCGGGGAAACCGGCTGCTGCAGGGGGATTTCCACCAGCTGTCCGCTGTCCAGTTCGGACTTTACAAAATCGCGGATCACGCAGGAAACGCCGATGCCGATCTTGGCAAATTCGATCAGGAGATCCATGGTACTGACCTCCAGGATCTGCATGGGTTCGATGCCCATGGATTTGAAGTAGGCATCTACGTGCCGTCGGGTCATATTGTTCTGGTCCAGGAGCATCAGATTGGCTTCTTCAAAGATATTGAAGTTATCGCCGCAGATGGAACGCAGATTTTCCAGATACTGGGGCGTGGCCACAAAGATATCCTGCATCTCATGGGGACGAATCATGTGCAGCTCGGGATGCTTGCTTTTCGGTTCCGCCACCAGACCGATGTCGAGCTTGCGCTGGTCCAGCAGCGAAAGCGTCTGGCTCGAGCTTTGTGTAATGATGGAAACCCGGATGTTCGGATACTGCTCCATGAATTTCTGAAGGTAGGGAAGCAGAATGTAGCGACACATGGTGGTGCTGGCACCGATCTGAATGTGTCCGATATTAAACTCCTTCATGCGACGCAGTTCAGTTTCTGCGGAATTGATGGATTCAAAGGCATCCCGTACATAACTGTAGAGCACTTCTCCCTCATCCGTCAGCGTGACACCCCGGGAGTTCCGCTTGAAAAGCTTGGTGTCCAGGCCGTCCTCCAGCTTCACGATGGACTTGGAGATTGCCGGCTGGGAAATATAGAGCTTCTTGGCAGCCTTTGATATGTTGCCGCAGCTTGCCACCTCATAGAAAATTTTGTAGCCAGACAGGTTCTGATCCATAATTAAATCCCTCCCGCGTATTCTGATAACCAAAAATCATAATACTTATTTAAATCATGTATTTGAATTATATCAAAAGCTTTGCTATGATGTAAACAGATTTCGGAAAAAACAGGCAGCACAGGGGTGTTTTCTCTTGTGCTGTTCATTTTCGCCCGAAAAGTATGATTGGATTCAGGAGAAGTACTATGGGAATGACGATGAGCCAGAAAATTCTGGCAAAGCATGCAGGACTTGATACAGTGACGGCAGGACAGCTGATTGAGGCCAATGTGGATCTTGTGCATGGCAATGACATTACCGCCCCGGTGGCGATTCGTGAGATGAAGAAGCTGAATAAGAAGGAGGTCTTTGACCAGGAAAAAGTGGTTTTCGTAATGGATCATTTTGTACCGAACAAAGACATTACCTCGGCAAAGTGTACACAGATGTGCCGTAACTTTGCGAAGGAGCAGGGACTGAAGAACTATTTCGATGTCGGCAAGATGGGCATTGAGCATGCGCTGATTCCGGAGCAGGGACTGATCGTGGCCGGTGAGCTTTCTGTGGGTGCCGATTCTCACACCTGTACCTACGGTGCACTGGGCGCTTTTTCCACCGGTGTGGGTTCTACGGATATGGCGGCAGCCATGGCCACCGGTAAGCTCTGGTTCAAGGTGCCGGCAGCCATCAAGGTAAATCTGGTCGGCAAATTGAATAAGTGGGTCAGCGGCAAGGATGTGATTCTGCACCTGATCGGAGAGATCGGTGTGGACGGTGCCCTGTACCAGTCACTGGAGTTTACAGGTCCCGGTGTTTCAGAGCTGACCATGGATGACCGTTTCACCATCTGCAACATGGCCATCGAGGCCGGCGGCAAGAACGGCATCTTCCCGGTGGATGAGAAGACCGTCGCCTACATGGAAGCACATTCACAGAAGCCTTATACGGCTTATGAGGCAGATCCGGATGCGGAGTATGCGAGAGAGGTGACCATTGATCTCAGCACACTGAAGTCCACCATTTCCTTCCCGCATCTGCCGGAGAACACCCATGAGATCGGCAGCTTCGAGGAGATCACCATTGATCAGTCTGTTATCGGCTCCTGCACCAACGGAAGAATTCAGGACATCCGTGAGGCAGCAGAAATCCTGAAGGGCAGAAAGGTAGCCGAGAACGTACGCTGCATCGTGATCCCGGCCACCCAGGACATTTACCTGCAGGCGATGGAAGAGGGACTGGTGAAGATTTTCATTGAAGCCGGTGCAGTGGTTTCCACACCGACCTGTGGCCCTTGTCTTGGCGGATACATGGGAATTCTGGCACCGCATGAGCGTTGCATTTCCACCACCAATCGGAACTTCGTCGGACGCATGGGAGACACCACCTCAGAGATTTACCTGGCATCTCCGGCAGTGGCAGCGGCTTCTGCTGTCACAGGCAGAATTTCCAGTCCGGAAGAGCTGGGACTTTGAGAAGGCTGAGGAAAGAAGAGGACAGGAGACAGATACATGAAGAAGGCAGAAGGAAGCGTATTAAAATACGGCGATAATATCGATACAGACGTGATCATTCCGGCAAGATATCTTGCCATTCAGGATAAGGAAGAGCTGGCCAGCCATGCCATGGAAGACATTGACCTGGACTTCCGGAAGAAGCTGAAGGTTGGCGACATCGTGGTGGCCGGCAAGAACTTCGGCTGCGGCTCCTCCAGAGAGCATGCACCGCAGGTACTGCAGACCTCCGGCGTGGGCTGCGTCATTGCAGAGAGCTTTGCGAGAATTTTCTACAGAAATTCTCTGAACATTGGTCTTCCCATCGTGGAAGCACCGGAGGCGGCAAAGGAAATTCAGCCGGGCGATGAGATTGAAGTGGATTTTGACAACGGCTGCATCGTGGACAAAACCACCGGTAAGAGCTATTCTACCGCACCGTTCCCGCCCTTCCTGCAGAAGATGATTGAGCAGGGCGGTCTGATGGCATCCATCAATGCCAATAGCTGAGGATACAGAATAAGAAAGAGGGACGCGATGATTCGACGTCCCTCTTTTCCTGTGATAAGCCGTTATGATGTGCTGCGTGATTATTTGTTCACGGCAGCTGTCTTCACCGCTTGGTTCAAAAATTCCCGGAGGTAATGTGCCGCCTTGGCTTTGTCCTGGAAAAGCGTTTCGTCGTAGAGTGCATACTGTACCTTTCCCTTGTATTCTTTTTGAAATACCGGTGTAAAAATCGGGTTGAGCTGTGGCAGAAAGAGACCGCTTTTTCTTTGGTAGGCGGTTTTCGCCGTGGCCTTGATGCGATGACTTTTGTCCACAAAGGCGGAAACGGAGCGGTGGATGGCGGTATCCTCCAGGGGGAGGTAGTCGTAGTTCTTGTAATCCGGGAAAAAATATTTGAGCTCGCCGGAAAAGAGACGGACACAGAGGTTTAAACGGTTTTCCTCGATGTTCAGGGTGAAGCGTTCCTGTTCAAAATCCAGTGGTTTCGGTACGCTGAGCGCGCAGTCAAAGTGAAGATCCAGTACCTGGCAGTCGCCGGTCGGCAGAGGAACGACAGAAATTTGCTGCAGGCAGAAATCTGCGCTGGGGAGGTAGGCATAGGAAAGCATGGGCAGGAGCCGGGGAAGATTCATGAGATCCTCTGCATTGTGCAGGAGAAGAAGCTCCAGCTTTTCCGCATCCGGTACCTTTAGATAGTCCAGATAGACATAGATGAGTTCGCCGCCGCTGAAGCGGTCCTCCCGGTCAATGCCCAGAAACTGCTCACAGGTTTTCAGTTTGCAGTTGGGAAGCTGCAGCAGCTTCTTGACAGACCGCAGCAGCTTATAGAGATCCAGGCTCTCCAGGTGCTCGAAGCGGTAGGGAAGGGTATATTGATTGAGAAGCTGCGTCAGGAAGGGGATGTCGAAGCTGTCGCCATTAAAGGACAGAAGCAGTCGCTTTCCCTCCAGCAGTTCAAAAAAGCTGCGGAGTAGCGCCGGTTCATCCGCGATCCCCTCAGAGAAGAGCTGCACCAGCTTCCAGGAAGCGCCGACATTATCCCAAACGACAATACCGATGAGATAGAGATTTGCGCGGGCGGCACTGAGTCCTGTGGTTTCGATGTCGAAAAAGGCCAGGTTCTCCCGGGGTTGCCCAAGCTGCGTATAGTCAAATGTCTCATCTGCCGAAAAAAACTGTTCTCTTCTGATCATGATTGCCTCCCGTAGGTTCTTACGAAACAATGAATACTTTAAGAAATTTAGCGGGATCTGTAAAGTATCACATGGGCTTTGCTTGCATGGTCTTCTGAGATGTGCTAGACTAATGCGAACAAAAAGATGTTTGGTGCTAAGCTGGAGATAAAAGACGATGATTCGATTTGTACGAGGTGTTCTCAGAGAGGTGAATGAGGGACTGATAGTGCTGGAGGCGGCCGGACTGGGCTACGGGATTCGGGTTCCCCTGTCGGTTTTGCCGGAGCTTCCGTCCATCGGCCAGGAGCTGCAGATCTTCACTTATCTTTCTGTGCGGGAGGATGCCATGGAGCTGTTTGGCTTCCTGACTGCCGAGGACAGGGAAATGTTTGTGCAGCTCCTGTCTGTGAGCGGTGTGGGGCCGAAGGGCGCGCTGGGAATTCTGTCGGTGCTGCGGCCGGATGCCCTCCGCTTTGCCATTGTCTCCGGCGACAGCAAGGCGATTCAGGCGGCACCGGGAATCGGCAAGCGAACAGCAGAACGTGTGATTCTGGATTTAAAGGACAAGATAGATGCTGCGGATGTGCTGGGCGCCGGTGCCGGCGGCAGAGAAGCAGAAGGCAGCGTTGGTTTCGGAAAAATGCACAGCGCTGCGCAGGAAGCGGCAGAGGCCTTGGTGGCGCTTGGCTACAGTGCAGGCGAGGCAGAGCGTGCCGTCAGCAAGGTAGAGCTGACAGATGATATGACGGCGGATGATGTTTTGAAGCAGAGTCTTCGGCATCTTGCGTTTTAGTGGAAAGCTCACTTGGAGCGATAGGATATGGAACGAAGAATCATAACAACGGATGAGACCAACGAGGACAGAAAGCTGGAGCCGAAAATCCGTCCGCAGCTGCTGACGGATTATATCGGTCAGAGTAAGCTGAAGGAGATGCTGTCCATCTATATCACGGCGGCGAAAAATCGAGGGCAATCACTGGATCATTGTCTTTTTTACGGGCCTCCCGGCCTTGGAAAAACCACAATTTCGAACATCATTGCCAATGAGCTTGGGGTAAACATTAAGGTAACCTCCGGTCCGGCCATTGAAAAGCCGGGAGAGATGGCGGCGATTCTCAACAATTTGTCGGAAGGGGATGTGCTTTTCGTGGATGAGATCCATCGACTGAATCGTCAGGTGGAGGAGGTGCTGTACCCTGCCATGGAGGATTTCGCCATTGACATCATGCTGGGAAAGGATGCCAGTGCCCGTTCCATTCGACTGGAGCTGCCGCATTTCACGTTGATCGGGGCCACCACCCGAGCCGGACTGCTGTCTGCGCCTCTTCGGGACCGCTTCGGTATCATTTCGAAGCTGGAATTCTATACGAAGGACGAGCTGCAGCAGATCGTGCTGCGTTCAGCAGCGGTGCTCGGTGTGGAGATTGACACGGAAGGGGCGGAACGAATTGCGCTTCGTTCGCGGGGAACGCCTAGACTGGCGAATCGGCTTCTGAAGCGCGTGCGGGATTTTGCAGAGATCAAGTATGACGGACGCATCACCCGGCAGTCGGCGGATTATGCGCTGGATATTCTGGATGTAGACAAGCTGGGACTGGATCAGAACGACAGAAGCTATTTGCTGACCATTATCGAAAAATTCAGCGGCGGTCCGGTGGGACTGGAAACGCTGGCAGCGGCACTGGGAGAGGACAGCGGTACGCTGGAGGATGTTTATGAACCCTACCTCTTGATGAATGGTCTCATCAACCGGACACCCCGGGGACGTGTGGCGACGGCGAATGCTTATCAACATCTGGGGCTTCCCTATCAGGCCACCTTGGTGCTATCATAGGATGGTCAAAAAAGAAGAATAACTGAAAATTTTTGGAGAGAATATGGCAGAGAGAAATACAGTAGAGGTAGTGATTGACGGCAAAATTTATCAGCTCAGCGGAGCGGAGTCGGAAAGCTATCTTCATGAGGTGGCCGGGTACCTCAATACCAAGATTGCATCCTTCCGGAAGAGCTTCAAGGGCTACAACAAAATGGATGATGCCCTGAAATCCCTTCTGATGGAGATCAATATTTGCGATGACCTGTTCACAGAGCAGGACAAGGTGCGTCAGGCCCAGAAGGAGCTGGAGGAGCAGCAGCGGGACGCGTATTCTGCAAAGCACGATCTGATCAACGTGCAGATGAAGCTGGAGGCGGCATTGAAGCAGCTGGAGCAGACCCAGATGCGGCTGGCGGAGCTGGAGAAGGAAAAGAGCCGGACCAGTCACAATTTTACAACACCGGCTCCGAATGAGAAGAGCTAAGTCATGCGGGAGAGAACAGAGAGGGCAGAGCTTCTGGCACCGGCCGGATCACTGCAATCGGTGATCGCGGCAGTCAATGCGGGAGCGGATGCCATATATATGGGTGGACGAAAATTCGGCGCCCGGGCCTTTGCGGAATCCGCAGAGGCAGAGGAGGATATGGTAATGGAGGCCATTCGCTATTGCCATCTCTTCCATGTAAAGCTGTATATGACTGTGAACGTACTCTTTAAGGATACAGAGCTTAAAGAGCTTTTTGCGTACATAAAACCTTATTATGAGGCAGGTGTGGACGGACTTATTGTGCAGGATTTGGGTGCGGCACAGCTGCTCCGGCAGGCGTTTCCGGATCTGGAAATACATGCCAGTACACAGCTGACCATCACCAGTCCGGAGAGTGCGATGCTCATGAAGGAAATGGGCTTCACCCGGGCGGTCCTGGCCCGGGAGCTGAGCCTTCGGGAAATCGCAGAGATTCGGCGGCAGAGTGGTATGGAGCTGGAGGTCTTCGTCCATGGTGCCATGTGCTACAGCTATTCCGGTGCCTGTTTTATGTCTTCGCTTTTGGGCGGACGGAGCGGCAACCGGGGACGTTGTGCGGGCACCTGTCGCCTTTGTTATACAGCGGCGGGCAAAAAGGCCTATCTCCTCAGTATGAAGGACATGGAAACCATTGAGCTGCTGCCGGAGCTTATAGAAGCCGGTGCTTTTTCCATGAAAATCGAGGGGCGGATGAAGTCACCGGTCTATACGGCCGGGGTGGTTTCGGTTTACCGAAAGTATCTGGATCTTGCAGTGGCGGATCCGGCGAACTACCACGTTGCAAAAAAGGACCTCGATATTCTGCATGAAATTTTTGACCGTGGCGGCGTGACCTCGTATCTGAAGAAGCACAATGGTGCGGATATGTTGGCGACGGAAGAGAAGGCGTTCCGACCGGCAAATGAGGAAATTATTTCTGAAATCAAAAAGAATTTCCTTGAAACGAACCGCAGAGTTCCGCTGCGGGCAGAGATAGAATTGGCAGAGGGCCAGCCGATCCGTCTGACGGTAGCAGCTGCTTCTGCGGCGCATGGCATTTGTGATGAGGGACAGGAGACGAAACCGGCAGAGGTGACGGTGATTTCGGAAGAGACGCTGACACGGGCCGACGGACATGCGGCAGTGGAAGCGGATATCCGAAAGCAATTGGAGAAGACCGGCGGAACGCCGTTTTATTTTGAAAGCATCAGGGTAAATCTCGAAGAGGGACTGTTTGTGCCGGTTTCGGCGCTCAACAGACTGCGGCGGGATGCCCTGCAGAAATACACGGAGGCAGAGCTTGAAAGTGCAGAGAGGCGCTGATAGAAAAAACAGCAAAGGTCGGAACGAAAAGCGCGTTGCTGGCGCGGGAAAGAATGCTGGTGTAGGAAAGAAGGTAGCGGAAAAGCAGAAGGGAAAAACCTTGACCAAGGAAGCTGCCTGGAAGCCGGCAGTGAAACCGCTGTCTATGCCTTTGCGGGTTTCTGTCGAGACGGAGGCACAGCTTGCGGAGGTGCTGCTGTCGCCCCGGGTTTCACTGGTTTATTTAGATGAAAGCATGGCAGAGGACAATGCGCTGCCCCGACTTCTGGAAACGGTGAGGGCAGCCGGAAAGCAGGCGGGACTTCGACTGCGTCGCGTACAGCGTTTGACGGACGCGGGAAAGAGTTCCCTGGAGAATGTACAGGACAATCTGGAGAAATTGGATGCGGTGCTGGTGCGTACTCTGGATCAGGCGGTACAGCTTCGCGGAATTTCGAAAGAAAAATGTCCCGAACTGGTATTTGATTATACGGTGTATGGCTATAACCGGGCCGCAGCCGATTTTCTGGCTTCCCTGGGGGCTGCCTGTTTGACAGATCCCATTGAACTGAATTTCCGGGAGCTTCTGGCCTTGCGGCAGGAAAGCAGTATTCCGCGGGAACTCTTGGTCTATGGACACCTTCCGATGATGGTGAGTGCCAATTGTGTGCACCGCACCACCAGAGGCTGTGATCACAAAAACAGTGTCACCGTCATGAAGGATCGTATGCAGAAGAGCATGCCGGTCAGAGCGTATTGCAAGTATTGCTATAATGAGATCTACAATGCGGACCCTTGTGTATTGTACGACCTGCATGAGGAATGCATGCGACTCCGGCCCGCGCGGCAGCGCTTTGATTTTTCAGTGGAGAACAGGGAAACCGTGCGGCAGATTCTCTCCGGTGCGGTGCCCGTTATGCTGACCCGCGGACATTTTCATCATGGAGTGGACTGATGGTTAATTTATTCACAACAGCCAGCCGGTATCTGTGTATTCTGCTGGTGGTGCTTTATACCTATTGCAATTTCCGCTATCTCTCCATTCCGGATGAAGAGGATGCGGCACCTCTTTGCGGATGGCAGTTCCGGATCATCCTTCTGATCCATTTTCTGTGCCATCTCGTTATTTTTCTGAATACCCAGGAAATGCTGGTGCTGCCTTTATATATGGCAGAACTGGCGTTTTTGATCGGCTATCCATCCATATTCCGCCTTCTATACCGGAACATGAACCGGCTGTTGATCAATAACCTTTGTCTTTTTGTTACCTACGGTCTGATCATGCTGGAACGACTGGACATGAACAAGGCCATCAAGCAGTTTGTGATCATCGTGGGAGCTGCTGTGCTGACCCTGGTGATTCCTTTTGTGATCGATAGAATCTGGGATCTGATGCGCTACCGTTACGTCTTTGCGGTGGTGGGCATTTTAATGCTTTTTTCCGTCTTTCTCATCGGTGCCACCAGTTACGGAGCAAAGATGAGCATAGAGATCGGCGGCTTTACCTTTCAAGCGTCGGAGATTGTAAAGATCACCTTTGTTTTTTGTATGGCAGGTATGCTGGCGCTTGCGGAGGATTTCCGCGAAATCTGTATCACCAGTGCCTTTGCCGCTGCCCATATGCTGGTGCTGGTGCTTTGTCGGGATCTGGGGTCTGCACTCATTTTTTTCATGGCCTATCTGGTCATGCTTTTTATTGCCACCAACAAGAAAAGCTTTCTGGTCTTAGGTTCTGCTGCGGCAGCGCTGGCGGCGGTGGTTTCCTACCATCTTTTCAGCCATGTGCGGACCCGGGTCTTTGCCTGGCTGGATCCTTGGGCAGACATTGACAATAAGGGCTATCAGATCACGCAGTCTCTTTTTGCCATCGGTACCGGCGGACTGACAGGTCTGGGGCTCTTTCAGGGACTGCCGAATCGTATTCCCATCGTGGAAAAGGATTTCATGATTTCTGCGATTTCCGAGGAAATGGGGGCTGTGACGGCCATCTGCATTACCCTGCTGTGCCTGGGCTGTTTTATGCAAATGATGATGATCGCCACCTATATGGAATTTCAGTTCTACAAGCTGGTGGCGGTGGGACTGGCGCTGGAGTATATCGTGCAGGTGTTCCTGACCATCGGCGGTGCCATCAAGTTCATTCCCTCCACGGGTGTGACATTGCCCTTTGTGAGCTATGGCGGTTCCAGTCTGGTGGCCAGCTTCATTGTCTTTTCTGTGATCCAGGCGCTATATATTGTGCAGGGTAATGAAGATGAGGCTGATGCGGAAGCGGAATATGCCGACGAAGTGGTGCCATACGATGAAGAGTTGGAATACCTGGATGATTAAGGAGGTGCGCGAGTGAAAAACGACAAGAAGCAGAAACAGCGCGCGAACCGTCAGATTGTCGGAACGATTTTCTTCTTTTCCCTGCTTTTTTTCGGAATGATCGGCTATATGCTGTATTTCATTCTGGTGCAGGCACCGGATCTGATGGGCAATCCCTACAACTCCCGTATGGACGTTTTCAACAACCGCTATATCCGCGGCGAGCTGTTGGCGAACGATGGTCAGGTGCTGGCCCGGACGGATGTGGCAGAGGACGGCACGGAGACCAGAGTCTATCCACTGGGTTCGCTGTTTGCCCATGCCATCGGCTACTCCACCAAGGGAAAGACCGGGTTGGAAGCCGTCAGCAACTTCTACCTGATGAAGTCCAATATGAATCCGCTGACGCAGATTGGAAATGAGTTGACGGAGCAGAAGTCCCGGGGGGATAATGTCGTCACCACGCTGGATGTGGGCCTGCAGAAAACGGTGAGCGATGCCCTGGGAGACCGGAAGGGTGCAGTGATCTGCATGGAACCGAAAACCGGAAAAATCCTGGCCATGGTTTCTAAGCCGGGCTATGATCCCAATTCACTGCTTTCCGACTGGGAGACCTTGACCAGTGACAGCAACACCAACGGAAATCTGCTCAACCGGGCGGCGCAGGGACTGTATCCGCCGGGAAGTACCTTTAAGATACTGATCGCGTTGGAATATATGCGGGAACATCCCACGGATTACCAGAATTTCCGCTTTGACTGTCAGGGCTATTATCAGGACCCGGATAACTCGGAATTGATCGTGCATTGTTATGACAATGAAGAACATGGTACGGTGGATCTCGAGACGGCCTTTGCGGATTCCTGCAATGCTGCCTTTGCGAAGCTGGGAACGGAAATTGATGCGGGAAAGCTGCGGGAGCTGGCCGAGAGCCTGTACTTTAATACAGACCTTCCCATCGCCATCACCAGCTCCCAGAGCCGCTTCAAGGTGACGGAGAATGCAGATGTCTGGACCATGATGCAGTCGGCCATCGGACAGGGGGAAACGATGATGAGCCCGCTGCACAATCTTCTGATCACTTCAGCCATTGCCAACGGCGGTGTGCTGCAGGAGCCGAAACTTCTGGAACGCGTTGAATCGGCAGACGGAAAGCTGGTGAAAAGCTTTGGTGAGAGTGAAGGCAAACAGCTCATGAGCAGCGAAGAGGCGGCTGTTTTATCCACCTTTATGCGGAAGGTGGTGACAGATGGTACCGCTTCGAAGCTCAGGACGGATGACTATGCGGCGGCCGGTAAGACGGGATCCGCAGAATACAGTGAAAATGGAAGCATCAAAACCTATGCCTGGTTTACCGGTTTTGCGCCGCAGGAGGATCCGCAGCTGGCAATTTGTGTGCTGGTGGAGGATGGCGAAACCGGCGGCAGAACCGCGGCACCCATTGCCCGGGCGGCCTTTGATTACTGGCTGAACCGCTAGGCCATAGCGATAAAAGTTGATGTTTAGGGGGATTTGAAATGAAACGTCTTTTATCCTACATACAGGATTATAAATTCAAGGCGATACTGGCGCCGCTCTTCAAGTGTCTGGAGGCCTGCTTTGAGCTCTTCGTGCCGCTGGTCATTTCCAGCATGATTGATGTGGGCATTCGTACGCAGGACTACGGCTATGTGCTGCGGATGGGGCTTTTGCTGCTTCTTTTGGCCCTGATCGGCCTCTGCTGTTCGGTGACTGCCCAGTATTTTTCCGCAAAGGTGGCCATTCATACCGGTAAAGAGATGCGGGCGGATCTGTTTCGACACATCACATCCCTGGGCTACCAGGAGATCGATACGCTGGGCACATCCACGCTGATCACAAGAATGACATCGGATATCAATCAGATCGAGAGTGGTGTGAATCTGACCCTGCGCCTTTTCATGCGGTCTCCCTTCATTGTTTTCGGTGCCATGATTATGGCTTTTACCATCAATGTGAAGGCAGCACTGGTGTTCTGTGTAACAATTCCGCTCTTGGCGGTGGTGGTGTTTGGTATCATGCTGTCCACCATGCCCATGTACCGGAACGTGCAGAAGCAGCTGGACAGGGTAATGAAGACGACCCGGGAAAACCTGTTGGGCGTCCGGGTGGTGCGTGCCTTCAACCGGCAGACGTCGGAAAAGGCAGAGTTCAAGGAGGAAAATGACCTGCTGACCAAAATGCAGGTGGGTGTGGGACGTGTTTCCGCGCTTCTGAATCCCGTGACCTATGTCATCATCAACCTGAGTGTGGTGGCACTGGTATTGGCTGGCGGTCAGCTTGTGAACACCGGTATCCTGTCCCAGGGCAAGGTAGTGGCGCTGGTGAACTACATGAACCAGATTCTGGTGGAGCTCATCAAGCTGGCAAACCTCGGCATACAGATTTCCAAGGCCTATGCCTGCCTGAACCGTGTCAATGGTATTTTTGAGGAGAAGTCTGCCATTGTCAGCGGCAATGAGAAGCAGCCGACGCATACGGCGGTTCCCTTCCTTTCCTTCTCCCATGTAGATTTCCGCTACAGTGAGGGCGGCGCACCGGCTTTGTCCGATGTGAGCTTTGAGGTACAGAAGGGCGAGACCATCGGTGTCATTGGCGGAACCGGTTCCGGTAAATCCACGCTGGTGAATCTTTTGCCGCGATTTTATGATGTCAGCGCCGGCAGCATTTCCCTGTATGGCACGGATCTTCGTGACTATGATGTGGAGACCCTGCGCCGCCGCTTCGGTGTGGTGCCGCAGAAATCCGTGCTGTTTTCCGGTACCCTGCGGGAAAATATGCAGTGGGGACGCCGGGATGCGGAGGACGCCGACATTTACGCAGCACTCCGCACTGCCCAGGCCTATGATTTCGTGAAGGAAAAGGGCGAGGGACTGGATTTCATGATTGAGCAGGAGGGACGCAATCTCTCCGGCGGTCAGAAGCAGCGTCTTTGCATTGCCCGGGCGCTGGTGCGTAAGCCGGAGGTCCTGATCCTGGATGACTCGGCATCTGCATTGGATTTTGCAACGGATGCAGCCCTTCGAAAGGCCATTCGCGAGGATACGGAGAATACAACGGTGTTCCTGGTGTCCCAGCGCGTGGCTACGGTGCGCGGCGCAGCCCGCATTATCGTTCTCGATGAAGGAAAAGTGGTGGGTATCGGAACGCACAGAGAGCTGTTTGATACCTGCAGCGTATATCACGAGATCTGCATGTCCCAGCTGTCACAGGCTGAGGCAGAGCGTTGAGGAGGCGGCTATGGCAAAGGCAAAAATCAGAAAATTCAATCAGACGGATAAACAGACACTGCGGCGCATTCTGCGCTATATCCGAAACTATATGTATCTTGTGCTGCTGTCGGTGTTGCTGGCTGCAGTGACAGTTGTATTAACATTGTATATCCCAATCATGACCGGACATGCCATTGATCACATTGTCGGACAGGGTAATGTTGACTTTCCGGGGCTGTTCACCATTCTGAAAACCATGGCAGTGCTGATTCTTTGTACGGCACTCAGCCAGTGGCTCATGAATCATATCAATAATGTGGTGACTTATCGGGTTGTTGAGGATATCCGCACCAAGGCCTTCAATCATCTGCAGGAGCTGCCGGTGGCCTATCTGGATGCACATCCGGCGGGTGATCTGGTCAGCCGGGTCATCACCGATATTGACCAGTTTTCCCAGGGTCTTCTGATGGGCTTTACCCAGCTGTTCACCAGTGCCATGACCATCATCGGTACCCTGATCTTTATGTTTGTGATCAACCCGCTGATTGCCTTTCTTGTGGTGCTGCTGACGCCGATTTCCTTCCTGGTGGCGGGATTTATCGCGAAGAAGACCTACAGCTTGTTCCGGCATCAGTCGGAATCCCGCGGTACGCTTACGGCGTTTACCAATGAGATGGTTGGCAATCTGAAGCTGGTGAAGGCATTTTCTCATGAGGAGGAGAGCCAGAAGCGTTTTGACGAGATCAATGAAACTCTGTCCGGATATTCCATGAATGCGACTTTCTACAGCTCTCTGGTCAATCCGTTGACGCGTTTTGTGAACTCTCTGGTATATGCCATTGTGGCAGGAACCGGTGCCGGTTTGGCCATTCGTGGTGCACTGACGGTGGGAGAGCTGACTTCTTTCCTGAGTTATGCCAACCAGTATACCAAGCCTTTCAATGAAATCTCTGGCGTGGTGACCGAGCTGCAGAATGCATTGGCCAGTGCAGCCCGGGTGTTTGAACTGATCGATGAACCGGGAATGGAACCGGATGCGAACGATGCGGCTGTGCTAACAGAGGCAAAAGGAGAAATCGACATTGATCATATCTGGTTCAGCTACGATAAGTCGAAGAAGCTGCTGCAGAACCTGAATGTACATGTGAATCCCGGTGAAACCGTGGCCATTGTGGGACCCACCGGCTGCGGCAAATCGACATTGATCAATCTCTTGATGCGTTTCTACGAGGTGGATGAGGGACATATTCGTGTGGATGGCATAGACAATCGCGCGATGACCCGGGAGAGCCTGCGGAACAGTTTTGGTATGGTGCTGCAGGAAACCTGGCTAAAGTCAGCGTCCATCAGGGATAATATTTCCTACGGCAAGCCGGAGGCCACCATGGAGGAGATCGTGGAAGCAGCCAAAAAGGCACACTGCGACGGCTTTATTCGGCGGCTGCCGCAGGGGTATGATACGGTACTGGCGGAAGATGGTGGTTCCCTGTCCCAGGGACAGAAACAGCTTCTCTGCATTGCCCGTCTGATGCTGCGCCTGCCGCCCATGCTGATTTTGGATGAGGCCACCAGCTCCATCGATACACGAACAGAGCTGCACATCCAGCATGCCTTTGATCGCATGATGGAGGGCAGAACCTCCTTTATCGTAGCGCATCGTCTGTCTACGGTGCGCAATGCGGATATGATTCTGGTGATGAAGGACGGAAACATTATCGAACAGGGAAAGCATGAGGAACTCCTGGCCAAGAAAGGCTTCTATGCTAAGCTTTACGAAAGTCAGTTTGAACAGGCGTCCTAAGATGCGGTATTGGCGATGGGAAACCCCATCGCCGCTTTTGAGTTATGCGAGGAAATATGAGCAGGAAGTTTGAAGAAGAGAATACAAATCATAAGCGTACCGGACAGAAGGAAAATCTAAAAAGCTGGCTGACAAGCCATCGTTATGCTTTGTGGCTTTTGTATATTCCGCTTTACCTTGTGGTGTTCGCTTTCCTGGAGCTTTTTCCGGTGGAAGAGTACCATCTGATTCATTGCCCGTGGGATCAGTGGATTCCCACCATTCCGGTATTTTTCATTCCCTACGCATTTTGGTGGCTTCTCTTCCCGGGAGCCTTGCTCTATTTTCTGGTACTGGGGACGCGGGAAGATTTTCTGAAGCTCTGCTTTATTCTCTTTGGCGGGTATACCGTTTGCCTGATTGTCTATTTCGTTTACCCGAACGGTATCGACATCCGCATACCGCTGACCGGTCGTGATGTTTGTTCCATGGCCATTCGGATTCTGCGGGCAGGGGACCCGCCGCAGAATGTCTGCCCCAGCATGCATGTTTCCAGTACCATGGCGATCCTTTTGACGGTGCTGGAATGTCGCGATATATCAAAGTGCTGGAAGTGTGGGATATTGGTGATCTCCGTTTTGATTATACTGGCCACGATGTTTATTAAACAGCATTCTGTTGTGGACGTTGTTTTGGGAATGGCATTGAGCCTTGTGCTATGGATTTTGTGGAAAAACATAGTCTGTAAAAAAGCCTAGATCGTTATGATGAAAGTGAGCGTAGGAAGGGAACAGAAGATGAACATTTCAGAATTTGCGGACTATGCCGGTGTATCGAAGTCTGCTGTGAGCCGATATTTCAATAAGGGATATCTCAGTAATGACAAACGGGAGTTGATTCAGAAGGCGATAGAGGAAACGGGCTATTCGCCCAGCCTTTCCGCAAGCGCCATCAAAACTAGGGTTACCAAGCTGGTGGGAGTTATTTTGCCGAAGCTTTCCAGTGAAAGCTGTTCGAGGATCACGGAAGGGATCAGCCAGGTGCTTTCCGAACAGGGGTACCAGATCATTCTCGTGAACACCGCGAATGACGCCAGCAAGGAAATCGAATATCTGGAGTTGTTCCGTCAAAACAGGGTGGACGGCGTGATTTTGTTGGCCACCATCTTCAGCAGCAAGCATCGTTCGATTCTGAACAAGATGCATATCCCGGTGGTCATTGTCGGGCAGCAGTACAAGGGCTTCAACAGTATCTGCCATGACGATTACGGCGCCGCCTATGCATTGACAGAACTGATGATCCAAAAGGGCGGAAAAATTCCGGGATACATAGGCGTCACCGACAGTGACAAGGCATCGGGTGAAGCCAGACACAAGGGCTTTCTGGATGCCCTGGCAAAGCATGGTATGGTTTTGCACCATAGCAACACGGCCATCTCTGCTTTTACCATTGATGCAGGCTATCACTGCGCGAAAAAAATCATGCAGGGACAGCGGACGCCGGATTTCGTTTTTTGTGCGACAGACAGCATCGCGGCAGGTGCCATGTTGTATTGTCGCGAAAATAAGATCCGGATTCCGGAGGATCTGATGCTCTGCGGTGTCGGGGATTCCAAACTTGGCGCTGTCACCGCCGTTCCGTTGACTTCGGCGCGGCTTCACTATAAGACAGCGGGCATAGAGGCGGCACAGATGCTGCTGCATGCGATCGGCAGAAGCTCGGAAGTGCCTAAAATCATGAAGCTGGATTATGAAATTGTGGAAAGGGAATCCACAAATCGCGGCGCATCCTGTGAAACTGTGTGAAACCCACTATTTCCCTTGAAAAGCTTATCTATAATTGTCAATATCCAAGACGCATTTTTTTATGTACAATATTTCTATCAAATGAAATCGGTTTCACAAATAATATGAAATCAAAAAATGCGGGAGGGATATTTTATGGATTACAAAAAAACGGCGCATGAAATTCTTTCTGCCATAGGCGGGAAGAGCAACCTGGCCAGTGCTGCACATTGTGCCACGAGACTGAGACTGGTGATCGCGGACAATGCCAAGGTGAAGAAGGCTACGCTGGAGTCTATAGACGGCGTTAAAGGTGTGTTCGAGGCTGCGGGACAGTTGCAGATCATCATCGGAACGGGTGCCGTCAATAAGGTATATGATGCGTTCATTCAGGAAGCCGGTGTGCAGGCGGCCACAAAGGCAGACGTCAAGGCGGCAGCTGCTTCCAAAGCACCCTGGTACAAGAGAGCCATCAAGAGCCTCGGTGACATTTTCGTGCCCATCATTCCGGCCATCGTGGCCACCGGTCTTTTGAATGGTCTTCTGGGTGGTCTTGTACAGGTATTCCCCGGCATGTCCTCTTCTCATTTCTATGAGCTTTTGAACATGTTCTCCAATACGGCGCTGACTTTTCTGCCGATCCTGATCGCCATTTCTGCGGCAAAGATCTTTGGCGGAAACCAGTATCTGGGCGCAGTCATCGGTATGCTGATGATCCATCCGAATCTTGTCAATGCCTGGACGGTTGCCAGCGGTGCAGAAACCGCAACCCTCTGGTCATGGTTCGGCGTATGGAATATCCAGAATGTCGGCTACCAGGGCCATGTTATTCCTGTGATCCTTTCTGTCTGGCTGATGTCTGCCATTGAAAAGCCGCTGCACAAGAAAGTGCCGGAGATGCTGGATCTCTTTGTGACGCCGCTGGTATCGGTTCTTGTGGCCGGATTCTTCAGCATGACCGTTATCGGCCCCGTATTTGCACAGATCGAGTCCTGGGTTCTCATCGGTGCGCAGGCCCTCATTGCCATTCCGTTCGGTGTAGGTGCCTTCATCATGGGCGGTGTTTATGCACCCACTGTGGTGGCTGGTGTGCATCATATGTACAATGCGATTGAAATGATGATGCTGGCCAACAATGGCATGAACACCTGGATGCCCATCGCAACCGCTGCAAATGTGGCCCAGGGCGCAGCCGCTATGGCTGTGGCTCTGAAGACAAAGAACAAGAAGACCAAGGCAATGGCGCTTCCGGCTTCCCTTTCTGCTTTCATGGGCATTACCGAGCCGGCCATCTTCGGTGTAAATATTCGTTTCGGACGTCCCTTCATCGCCGGTATGATCGGTGGTGCCTGCGGTGGTGCTGTTGCTTCTATCATGAATGTTTATGCAACGGCAAACGGTGTAACCGGTCTCTTCGGTTTTCTGATCACGGTGGATTCTTTTGTTGGCTACCTGCTTACCTTTGTGGTGGCTTTCATGGTTGCCTTTGCTGTTTCATGGGTGATGGGCATCAAAGAAGAGGAAATTGCTGAGACGGTAGAAGACAGTGAAGTGCATGCGGCAGCAGAAGAGAAGGTCGCTGTTTCTGCGCAGGATAATGTCATCGCCGCGCCTTTAAACGGCAACGCCATTCCGCTTGAGGAAGTGCCGGATGAAACCTTTGCCAAGGGCGTTCTCGGTCTGGGTGCAGCCATTGAGCCGTGTGAGGGCAAGGTTGTTGCACCGGCAGATGGCACCGTGGAAACCATTTTTGACACAAAGCATGCCATCGGCCTTTCTCTCGACAATGGCGCTGAAATTCTGATCCACATCGGCATCAATACGGTAGAACTCAACGGTGAGGGCTATCAGGCCTTCGTCGCAGAAGGAGACAAGGTGAAGAAGGGCCAGACACTGATCACCTTTGATATGGACTTCATCAAATCGAAGGGATATCCTTTGGTGACGCCGGTCATTGTCACAAATTCCGACGATTATGCAAAGATCGAACTGCAGACAAAGGGCAATGTCGGCATCGGCGACGGTTTGCTTTCACTTACAAAGGAGTAAAGTCAGCATGTTTATGGATGGAAAATGGCGTCAGGCGCTGCATCTTGAACCGCCCCGGGGATGGCTCAATGATCCCAACGGGCTCTGCTTTTTCGGCGGATTTTACCACGTCTATTTTCAATATGCACCGGATCAGGCAGACGGCAGCGGCAAGAAATGCTGGGGCCACTACCAAAGCAGGGATTTCCTGCACTGGGAATTCACCGGCACGGTGCTGTTCCCGGATATTGCTGAAGACAAGGATGGTGTTTATTCCGGCTGTGCTGTTGTTCATGATGACACGCTGCATCTCTTTTACACGGGAAATGTGAAACATGCGGGAAATTATGACTATATAAACAGCGGAAGAGAAGCCAATGTGATTCATGTGTATACCAGAGATGGTATACACATGAGTGAAAAGCAGATCGTGTTCCGAAATGAAGATTATCCCTCGTTTTGCTCCTGCCATGTGCGGGATCCGAAGGTATGGCGTGAGAACGGCAAGTGGAAGATGGTGCTCGGCGCCAGAACCCGCGACGATAAGGGCTGTGTGCTTTTCTATGAATCCTTGGATTTAGAGAACTGGCACTATGACAGATCTGATGCCGTGGCGGATTTCGGCTATATGTGGGAGTGCCCGGACTGCTTTGATGTTGACGGCCACAGGTATTTGAGCCTTTCGCCCCAGGGAATGGTGCATACGGAGACAGCACATCAGAATGTCTATTCTTCCGGCTATTTTCAATATGACCATACCCTGACATCCTTCGAGGAATGGGACAAGGGCTTTGATTTTTATGCACCACAGACCTTCGAAGCGCCGGATGGGCGGAGAATTCTCATCGGATGGATGGGCATAGGCGACATCCCTTATGCCAATCCGACGACAGCCCTTGGTTACCAGCATTGTCTGACATTGCCCCGGGAAATTACGAGGGCAGAGGATGGAACACTGCGGCAGAATCCCATACAGGAGCTTGCTGCACTTCGCGGCGAGGCGGTGCAGATGGAGGAGGATACACCGGTTTCTTTAAATCTGCCCTTTGATATGGTTTCTGCAGTAGAGAATCCCTTCAGCATCCGGATCGATAATGCCACAGAACTATGCTGGGATGGAAAGCTGTTTTGCCTTCGGTTTTTAGCGGATAATGTTGGCTGCGGAAGAAGCATTCGAAGAGCGAAGCTTGATGTTTGCGCGAATATTCGTGTTGTTGCGGACAAGAGTGCATTGGAAATCTATTTGAATGATGGTAGAATTGTCTTCAGCACGAGAATGTATCCTGAAGAGGATAAGGTGAAGATTACGGCAAAGGGCATTGCGCCGCTTGTCTATCCCTTGCGTGGTATGGAGGTGAATGATCTTGGAGAATAAAAAGCTTATTGCGATTGGTGAGGCGCTGATCGACTTTATCCCGAACAAAACGGGCTGTGATTTTGACGAAGTGACAGCATTTTCGCCGAAGGTGGGCGGTGCACCGGCCAATGTCTGCGGCGCATTTTCGCGGCTGGGCGGTACTTCTGCCATCATCACGCAGCTGGGAGATGATCCCTTCGGAAAGAAGATCCTCCATGAATTTGATTTTTACGGTATAGATACCACAATGGTCAGCTTTACAAACCAGGCGAACACCGCGCTTGCTTTTGTGAGCCTCGAAAAGGACGGCAACAGAACCTTCTCCTTTTACAGAAAGCCGTCGGCGGATATGCTCCTAGCGCCGGAACAGCTGAAGGAGGAATGGTTTGAGGATGCCTATGCCCTTCATTTCTGCAGTGTCTCCCTTGGAGATTTTCCGATGAAGGATGCCCATGTCAAGGCTGTTGAATACGCAAAGAAGAAGCAAGCCATCATCAGTTTTGATCCGAATCTGCGTTTTCCGCTTTGGGAGGATCTTTCGCTTCTGAAGCGCAGAGTCAATACCTTTATCTCGATGAGTGATATTCTGAAGATTTCTGATGAAGAACTGGAATTTATTACCGGAGAAAAGGATATCGAAAGTGCGGTTCCGGTGCTTCTGCAGCAGGGCGTAAAGCTTATTCTTTTCACCTGCGGCAGTCAGGGCGCTTATGCTTATACAAGGCATGCGAAAGCATTTTCTCCTTCCTTAAAAGTAAAGGCCGTGGATACCACAGGCGCAGGGGATGGCTTTATCGGCTCCTTCCTCTGGCGGCTAAAAGAAAAGCAGGTGGATCTTGCGCATCTGAGCGAAGTGGATGAGCGTACTTTGACAGAGTGCCTGGCATTTTCGAATCGTTTCTGCGCCTGGAGTGTGCAGAAGGAAGGCGCCATCGCATCGTATCCGGAGCTGTCACAGATCTAAGTCTTTTTCTGGGCCTTTATTTTGTAAATATTCATATACCGCTGTGAATCATTCTGTGCTAAAATAAGATGTAATGAACGGCTATTAAGGAATTGACGGAACATGAATTACACAGACAGCTATGCACCGAATATTGTGCTGATCGCGGTAGACAATTACTGCGAGAACGATTTCAGCGGACGAATTTATACGAAATATGACAGGGAGCCACTCTTATTTGCCTCCAGCTTGGATTTATTGTTAAAGCTGGAGATTCGCTATGACGAATGGGCGTTTCCTGAGAGCGCAGTGGCTTATCGGGATTTTCGGTCCCGGCGGGGACCGAAGCCGGCACATCCGAGACGGCAGCGGAAGCCCGGTGAAGGCGAGCGGCTCTATGAGCTTTCCCAGGACGGCAGGCTGCCGGAGGAAACAGGCAAGCTGGCGACCATTGTGATGGAATGTCAGCAGCGGCTGCATGCGGACTGGGCAGGAATTTTCTGGTTGGACCAGGAAAATGAAAGCCAAAGCTTCAACAGTGCACTGGATCTGCTGCGCGCACTGGATGACTATATTTCCACAAAGTCCCTGCGGGCAGGCGCGCTTTGGACGTAAAATCGAATCTACTTTTCCGATGAAAAATCTAAAAAAATCCAACAGAGCAACGATTTTGTCACTGCTGTTCCTTGTCTTCATGACATTGGCAGCAGTGGCTTTTCATACTTATATTCACCATGAAATTTATGTGGGGAATGCGCAGCAATTGCTGGCCACCTACGCCCAGACCAACCAGACCTTTACCCTCTTTACCCAGCGAAACTGGAGTGCCCTCACAGACTGGGATGACTATCTTCAGGGGATTTCGCAGTCTGAGAACAAAATGAAAAATTGGGATGCCTTTGCCCATCGGAAAAACAACTGGCAGTACAGTGATTTTTATGTTTTCAATGAGGATTGTGATTTTCTGACGTCCAACAGTCGGAAGGGAACAGCAGACAGTATTCGGACCGCGTTTCAGAAGATGTTCGAAATGGACAAGCCTGTCATTTCCACTTATATGGCCAGCAGCGGTATTCGTAAGATCGTCTTTGCCATGCCGCTGAGTGAGGCCTTTTCCATGGGAAATGTCACCTATACCGGCATTGCCATCAGCTATGATGCCAGTATTGTGGAATCCATGATTGCCAAGGAAGTATACAGTGAAAAAAGCAGCTGTTATCTGGTTAATGCCCATGGAGAGACAGTGGTTTCTCTGGCGCCGCGGGATGAAAATGAAACGCTGGATAACCTGTTTACGTTTTTGCAGACGAAGGTGATGTTCACCGAGAGCACATATGCTGCTGTAGAGAACGGCATTGCACAAGGAGAGCGGGGAACTGCGAAATTCAAAACGCCGACTGCGTCCTATTACCTGACCTACCAGCCCACAGGCATCAATGACTGGATGATCATTGGCATTGTGTGGGCAGATGTTGTAGATGCCAACAGTCAAAAAATTCTGAATCTCACCATGCTGACCTTTACCGGGCTGGCGCTTTGTCTCTGCGTGTTGATCGTGCACAACATGACCATGAGAAACCGGATTGAACTGGAGCAGCAGAAAACCCTGCACATAGCCCTGGAAAATCTGGCCAATACCGATGGTCTGACCGGGCTTTTCAATGAACGCTGCTTCAGCAGCATCCTGCATCAAAAAGAGGAGCAGCGGCGTCCCTTTGTGCTGTATTACCTGGACCTCGACCACTTTAAACCGGTGAACGATACCTATGGACATGATATGGGAGACAAACTCCTGAAAGAGGTGGCGGAACGCTTGGGAGAATGCATCCGGGAGCAGGACTATGCTTTCCGCATCGGTGGGGATGAATTCGCACTGATCATTGATGCACGGATGGAAAATACCCGCTGCGAGGAGGTCAAAGAGCGTATTGTGCAGTCGATTCTGACACCTTATGAAATTGATGAGGTAGTTCTGCACCTAGGTGTCAGCTGTGGCTATGCCTGCTATCCGCAGGAAGCTGCAGATGTCGCACAACTCCGGATTCTGGCTGATCAGCGAATGTATACGGAAAAGGAATTGAACCACCAAAAAGATAAAGAATAAATTTTTTCGTAAGAGTACCGTAAATTGTCCGTTTTATGCCTTCGTGTTATGATACGAAAAGTGAAACAAGGAGGCGGAAAATGACAAAACGATTTTCGACACGAAGTTTACTGATATTGCTGCTCTTTGGCATAACAATGAATATCCAGGCCCAGGCCCGGGCGCTGACGCAGCAGGAGATTGCACAGTACCAGAGTGGTCCCACGGCCACCGGCTTTACCGGTTGGAAGACCGTGGGTGGCAAGCGCCGTTACTATGAGAATGGACAATTGCAAAAAAACCGGGTGACACCGGATAATGTTTATGTGGACAGCAATGGAAATCCGGTCACAAGCAGCGGCATTGATGCAGCGGATATGGCGAAGCGAAGCAAAAACTGCCGGGTGATCGTGGTGAAAAAGAGTACCCACTTTCTGGAGCTCTGGCAGAACGGCAAGAAGACGCAGAGTTATGTCATTACCTCCAGTGCGAAAACGGGAGATAAGGAAATTTCCGGGGACATGAAGACGCCCGAGGGAGAGTTCTATGTCTGCCTCAAGAATCCGAACAGCCAGTATCATCTGGCCCTCGGTGTCAGCTATCCGGAGAAGGAGGACGCAGAGCGGGGACTGAAGAACGGCATCATTACCCAGGAAATCTATGACGAGATCATCGCGGCCCTGGAAAGCGGCGGCACGCCGAACTGGTATACCGCACTGGGCGGTGCCGTCGAAATTCATGGAAATCGGCAGGACACCGACATGACCCGGGGCTGCATCGGCATGCGGGATACGGATCTCGATATCCTTTATAATTCTGTGGAAGTCGGGGACAAAATCCTGATCATGGCGTGAGAGTGCTTGATTCTCCCTTTAGAATAGAGTATTCTATTTTATCAGTGCAAATATAAATGGGCTGATTGGGAGAATGTATGATCAGAATCAACCAGGTGAAGCTTCCCGTGAAGGAAGCAACGGGACAAAAGGAGCATCTGTACGGAAAATGTGCGACGCTCCTGCATATTCGAAAAGAACAGATCACGGAGCTTAGGCTTCTTCGGCGTTCCATTGATGGACGGAAGAAGCCGGAGCTCTATTTCTCGTATACGGTCGCACTTCAGTTGTCCGGCGTCAATGAAGAAAAGCTTGTGAAGAAGCTGAAGAACCGGGACGTCAGTCTGTACACGGAAACATTGTATGCAGAACCGGCACTGCCAAAACAGATCAAGGGCATGTCGGCAGAGGCTTATTTTTCCAGAGAGGAAAACCGTCCTGTGATCGTGGGCTTCGGTCCGGCGGGGATGCTGGCGGGGCTTCTTCTGGCCCGGGCCGGTGCCCGTCCCATCATTTACGAGCGGGGCGCTGCGGTTGAGGAACGGGTAAAAGATGTGGAAACTCTTTGGGAAGAGGGAAAATTAAACACCACATCCAATCCGCAATTCGGAGAGGGTGGTGCCGGTACCTTCTCGGACGGCAAGTTAAACACCCTGGTGAAGGATCCCGACGGCCGCGGCCGCTTCGTGCTGCAGGAATTTGTCCATCGTGGTGCAGATCCCGATATTCAGATCGATGCAAAGCCCCATGTGGGTACCGATGCATTGCTGTCCATCGTACGCTCCTTCCGGGAGGAGATCCAGTCCCTTGGCGGCGAGATCCGTTTTCACAGTAAGTACGAATACACCCCCGGCGAGGGGGAGAAGCATCCCGTTGTACTCGCCATCGGCCACAGTGCGAGAGATAGTTACGAGGAATTGTATCGGCAGGGCCTTCATATGGAAGCGAAGGATTTCGCCATGGGCTTCCGGGTACAGCATCCCCAGTCCATGATCAATCGGGCATTGTACGGTGACGTGGATGCGGAAACGCTGCGTCTGTTGGGCCCCGGTGCCTACAAGCTGACCCATACCGCAAAATCCGGTCGTGGTGTTTACAGTTTCTGTATGTGCCCCGGCGGCTATGTGGTGAATTCTTCTTCAGAAGAGGGGCGTCTTTCCGTGAACGGTATGAGCTACCACGCCCGGGACAGTAAGAACGCCAACGCCGCCATTATCGTGACCATCCGAAAATCGGATTACAACGGTCTCGAGGAGCCGCTGGGCGGTATCGCGCTGCAGCGGGAGCTGGAGGAACGCGCCTATGCGCTTTGCAATGGAAAAATCCCCATGGAGCGCTTTGGGGATTTCAAAAAAGATGTTCTTGCGAACGTAGACGGCACCACAGCCGCTGAGGGCAATGTCTTCGATTCGCAGGTGCCGCTTAGTGGCGCAGAAGACATTACCCCCGTTTTTCGTGGACAGTACCAGGAAGCCCGGCTGGGTGGTCTTTTCCGCTTTGCACCTGGCTCGAAATACGAAACCCTTAATGACTACAATGAAAGCTTTCTGGAGGGGATGGAAAGCTTTGGACACAAGATCCGGGGCTTTGATCGACCGGACACACTGCTGGCGGCTGTGGAGGCCAGAACCTCCAGCCCGGTGCGGATTCCCCGCAACGAACACTTTCTTTCCAATCTGCCCGGGGTTTATCCCTGCGGTGAAGGAGCCGGTTATGCCGGCGGCATTATGAGCGCTGCCATGGACGGCATGCGCGTGGCAGAGGAAATTCTCAGAGCTTACAGGGAGCAGGAGGACAGCAATGGACAAGCTTGAAATGCGGAAAACACTGAAGGACAGAAAACGCATCGTCATTAAGGTGGGAAGCGCCAGCATTACCCACGAGGAAAGCGGCGGACTCTATCTTTCGAAGATCGAGAAACTCGTGCGGGTCATCTCAGACCTCAAGGAGGAGGGAAAGGAAGTGATCCTGGTTTCCTCCGGTGCCATCGCCTGCGGACGGCACGCCCTGTCTGTCAAGCGGCGGCCCCATGACATGGCGGAAAAGCAGGCCTTTGCCGCTGTGGGACAGGCCCGGCTCATGATGACCTATCAGCGGATGTTTTCGGAATACAGCCAGACGGCGGCGCAGCTTCTGCTCACGAAGAACATCATGCTGGAGGAGGATTCCCGGCAGAATGTTTCCAATACCTTTTCGGAACTTCTGAAGCTTGGGGCCATTCCCATCGTGAATGAGAACGATACGGTAAGCACAGCGGAGATTCCTCATGTGGAGACCTTTGGAGACAACGACCAGCTGGCCGCCATTGTGGCGGCGATTACCCATGCGGATCTCCTGATTCTGCTGTCGGACATCGACGGACTCTTCACGGATGACCCGAAGAAGAACCCGGCGGCAAAGCTCATCGACTTTATTCCCGTCATCACGGAGGATATTCTGGAAATGGGCAAGGGATCGTCCTCCAACGTAGGTACCGGCGGCATGTCCTCGAAGCTTGCGGCGGCCCGGATTGCCACAGATTCCGGCTCGGATATGGTGATCGCACATTTCACCAATGCCGATGTCATTTCCGACATCATAAACGGCGAGCCGGTGGGCACACTTTTTGCTGCCCATCAGAATCAGAACTTTAATCTTTTGGAATATATTGCAGAGTACTAAGGAGTAGTATGGTCACAGAGGCAGAAATTCAGAGAATCAACGAACTGTACAGAAAATCAAAAACAGCAGAGGGCCTGACGGCAGAGGAAAAGGCCGAGCAGCAGCTGCTGCGGAGAGCCTATATTGATGCTGTGAAGGCAAATCTCCGGGGACATCTGGACCGTATCGAATTCGTAGACGCGGGGGTACACAAATGACAGAGCTCATCAAAATGGGAGAAAAGGCCCGGGAGGCTGCCCTTTCTCTGATGAACGTAAGCACAGAAGAGAAGAATAAGGGACTGCAGGCAGCCGCTGCAGCGTTACGGCAACATGCCGCGGAGATTGTGCGGGAGAATGCCCGGGATCTTCAGCATGCCAAAGAGAAAAATATGCCGGTAAGTCTTCAGGATCGTCTGCTTCTGGATGAATCCCGCATTGAAGCCATGGCCGAGGCCATGGAGAAGATCGTGACCTTGCCGGATCCGGTGGGAGAGCTTGTGGAAAGGATCGAGCGCCCGAACGGACTGCATATCGAGAAAAAGCGCGTGCCCATCGGTGTCATCGGCATCATTTACGAGGCACGACCCAATGTCACGAGCGATGCTTTTTCGCTTTGCTTAAAATCCGGCAATGCGGTAATTCTGAAGGGCGGTTCCGATGCCATTCACTCGAATCTCGCCATCACGAAGGCGCTGCGGGCAGGACTTGCTGCTGCTGGGATGAATCCGGACATGCTTCAGCTTATCGAGGACACCAGTCATGAAACCACCCGGGAATTTATGCAGTTAAATGGCTACGTGGATGTGCTGATCCCCCGGGGCAGCCAGCGGCTTATCCAGGCGGTGCTGAAGAATGCCACGGTGCCCGTCATTGAAACCGGCGCCGGTAACTGCCATATTTTCTTAGATCAAACGGCAGATGTGACGAAGGCCGTGCCCATCGTGGTGAATGCGAAGACCCAGCGCACGGGTGTCTGCAATGCCTGCGAGTCTCTGGTGGTGGATCGTCAGGTTCTTCATTCCGTGCTTTTGCCGGTGGCAGCGGCACTGATCGAAAAGAAGGTGACGATCTACGCAGATCCCGAGAGCTTTTCGCTTTTGTCGGAAGTGCCGACATTGGATAAGAACTATCTGAAGGCAGCAGAAGAGGCGGACTTTGGTACGGAATATCTGGATCTTAAGATTTCGGTGAAAACAGTGGGCTCTGTGGAGGAAGCCATCCGACACATCAATCGTTATTCCACGAAGCACTCCGAGTCCATCATCACAGAGGATAAGGCTCACGCCGAGGCCTTTTTGAACGGCATCGACTCTGCCTGCGTCTACTGGAACGCGTCCACTCGTTTCACAGACGGCGGAGAATTCGGCTTCGGCGCAGAAATCGGCATTTCTACGGCGAAGCTCCACGCCAGAGGCCCCATGGGACTCAGGGAGCTGACCACAACTAAGTACACAATATACGGAAACGGACAGGTGAGGTAATGGAAATCAACGCAAAGAACAGAGAGGATGCCTTTCTGGAGATCATGCGGAAGGCCCCGGCGGAGGAGCCGGAGCGGCAGTATTATTTTATGGACCGGGTACGGGATCTGGTAGAAGCGAAGAAGGCGGACGGCTATGCGGCAAAATTCATGGTCAATGTCATCGGCTGCCAGATGTCGGCAAAGGACGGGGAGAAGCTGGGCGGCATTCTGGAAGCCTGCGGTTATACCGCAACCGAGGATGACCGGGATTGTGATGTGATCCTTTTCACCACCTGTACCGTCCGGGAGAATGCCAACCAGAAGCTCTACGGTCGTATCGGTCGACTGAAGCATCAGGTGGAGAATCGTCCGGGCATGATTCTGGGCATCACGGGATGTATGATGCAGGAGGCAGAAGAGGTAGAGACCATTCGGAAGAAATATCCCTATGTGAAGCTGATCTTCGGAACGCACAATGTATACAAGCTGGCGGAGCTCCTTTTCGAAACCCTCTGGAAGGACGCACGAACCGTGGAGGTTATCGAGGATACCAAGCTTATCGTAGAGAACCTGCCCTCCGAGCGTAAGTTCCGCTTCAAGGCTTCCGTGAATATCAGCTACGGCTGCAACAACTTCTGTACCTACTGCATTGTGCCTTATGTACGGGGCCGGGAGAAATCCCGAAATGCCCGGGATATTCTGCAGGAATGTGAGCGGCTGGTGCAGGATGGCGTGAAGGAAATCACGCTTCTCGGTCAGAATGTCAATTCCTATGGCAATGACCTCGCGGAAGGCGCGGTAAGCTTCCCGGCGCTTCTTCGTATGGTGGCAGAGATTCCGGGGCTTCGCCGCATCCGTTTCATGACCTCCAATCCGAAAGATCTGTCAGATGAACTGATCCAGGTCATGAAGGAGGAGCCGAAGATCTGTCGGCATATTCACCTTCCGTTGCAGTCCGGTTCCACTTCCCTTCTGAAGCGCATGAACCGACATTATACGAAGGAGAGCTATCTGGAGCTGGTGCGGAAGATTCGGCAGGAATTGCCGGACATGAGCCTCACCACGGACATCATCGTGGGCTTCCCCGGGGAAACGGACAGCGATTTCCAGGATACCATCGACGTGGTACAGGAGGCGAAGTACGATTCTGCCTTTACCTTCATCTACTCAAAGCGCAGCGGCACCCCTGCGGCGAATTGGGAACCCGTGGATCCCGAGGTGGTAAAGCTACGTTTTGCCAAGCTTCTCGATGTGGTGAAGCAGAGTTCTGCGGAAAACGAAGGCAAGGACGAGGGTCGGATTATGGAGGTCCTGGTGGAGGAAAAGGACAATGAAAAGCCCGGATTCCTGACGGGGCGTCTTTCCAACAACATTCTGGTGCATTTCGAAGGCAGCGACGCGCTCATCGGTGCGCTGGTTTCGGTGCGGCTGGACAAATCCATGGGCTTCTATTATTACGGAACTCTGGTCAATGAATGAGGGAATGAATGGCTGAAAAAAAACTTTCGCCTATGATGCAGCAGTATCTGGATACGAAGAAGGAGTATCCGGATGCGCTGCTTTTCTATCGTATCGGCGATTTCTATGAAATGTTTTATGAGGATGCAGAAACCGCTTCACAGGCACTGGATCTGGTGCTGACGGGAAAGGACTGCGGCGCAGAAGAGCGAGCCCCCATGTGCGGCGTTCCGTATCATGCGGCAGAGGGCTATATTGCCCGGCTGGTGGCCAAGGGCTACAAGGTGGCCATCGGCGAGCAGGTGGAGGATCCGAAGCTGGCAAAGGGGCTTGTGAAGCGCGAAGTGATCCGGGTGGTTACGCCGGGAACGCTGACCGCAGAATCCGCGCTGGAGGAGGGGAAAAATAACTTCCTCATGAGCATCTATTGTGATGCCCAGGGCTTCGGCATTTCGGCCGTTGACATTTCCACCGGTGAATTTCTCACCACAAGCTGTGGAGAGGCCCGGGCTGTCTACGATGAACTGAGCCGTTTTTCGCCTTCCGAGCTTCTGGTGAATCATGAATTTTCGCAGTCCGGCATAGATCCGGAGGAGCTGAAGGGCCGCTTTGACCTCATCATCACAGAGCTTCCGCCGGAGAATTATGGTGAGGAAAAGGCCCGGGAGCTGCTGGAAAAGCATTTCCATGCCAGTCTTTCAGGGCTGGGTCTCGCGGATCGGAAGCATGCACGGCTTTCTGCTGCTGCAGCGCTCCGCTATGTTTACGATACCCAGAAGGGCTCTGTTGCGCACATCGCGAATATCCGTTACTACCAGAGCTCCCAGTATATGATCATCGATACCGCGACGCAGCGGAATCTGGAGCTCTGCGAGACCATGCGGGAAAAGAAGAAAAAAGGCTCGCTGCTCTGGGTGCTCGATAAAACAAAGACGGCCATGGGGGCCCGACTGCTGCGCCGTTATCTGGAGCAGCCGCTCATTGACGAAGCGGAGATTCTGCGACGGCAGGACTTTGTGGAGGAGCTTTGCAACAGGTATATCGACCGGGAAGAGCTCGCAGAGTATCTGAATTCCATCTATGATCTGGAACGTATTCTTGGAAAGATCAGCTACCAGTCCGCAAATCCCCGGGATCTCGTGGCTTTTAAGGAATCCCTCCGGCTGCTGCCTGCCATTCGGCAGCAGCTTTCCGGTTTTCAATCTGCTCTGGCGACGTCTCTCCATGCGGATCTTGATGAATTGCAGGATCTTTATCAGCTTATTGATGCGGCCATTGTGGACGATCCGCCAGTGTCTGCCAAGGACGGCGGTGTCATTAAAGCAGGCTACCACGCTGAAGCAGACCGTTATCGGGAATCCCGGCTCTCCGGTAAGCAGTGGCTTGGGGATCTTGAGGCGGAGGAAAGAGAAAAGACCGGCATCAAAACACTGAAAATCAAGTATAACCGGATTTTTGGTTACTGCATTGAGGTCAGCAACACCTTTAAGAATCAGGTGCCGGACAGCTATATACGGAAGCAGACATTGGCCAATGGAGAGCGCTATACCACGGATCGCCTGGAAGAACTGCAGAATATCATTCTCGGGGCGGAGGAAAAGCTGAATACGCTGGAGTATACGCTGTTTGCCGAGGTGCGGGATCGTATCGGTGAAAACATTGCCCGTGTGCAGAAAACAAGTCATTGTATTGCGATTCTGGACTGCATGGTTTCTCTTTCCCGGGTGGCCACCGATAACCAGTATGTGCGTCCGAAAATCAACGATGAGGGCCGTATTGTCATCCGGGATGGTCGGCATCCGGTGATTGAGCAGCTTTTGAAGGATGATCGTTTCGTCAGCAACGATACTCTGCTGGATGACGAGGAAAACCGCATCGCCATCATTACCGGTCCCAATATGGCCGGAAAGTCTACGTATATGCGGCAGGTGGCGCTGATCACGCTGATGGCTTCCATCGGTTCCTTCGTGCCCGCGAAGGAGGCAGACATCTCTATCTGTGATCGAATTTTTACGAGGGTAGGTGCTTCGGATGACCTGGCCAGCGGACAATCCACTTTTATGGTGGAAATGAACGAGGTGGCCAACATTCTGCGCAATGCCACCACCAGATCCCTCTTGATTCTGGATGAGATCGGCCGGGGCACCAGTACCTTTGATGGTCTGTCCATCGCCTGGGCGGTGGTGGAGTATCTCAGCAACACGGTGAAGGCCAAGGCGCTTTTTGCCACTCATTATCATGAGCTGACTGAGCTGGAGGGAAAGCTTGCCGGTGTCAAAAACTACTGCATTGCCGTAAGCAACCATGGTCAGGATATTGTTTTCCTCCGGAAAATTCTCCGGGGTGGTGCAGACCAGAGCTACGGTATCGATGTGGCGCGCCTTGCCGGTGTGCCGCAGCCGGTGATTGACCGGGCCAAGGAAATCGCGGCGGAGCTTTCCGAAGCGGATATTCTTGCCAAGACACGGCAGCTGACGGCGTCTGCCGGAGATACAGATTCTAGGAAAGAAGTGCCGGCAGGACAGCAAGGCATTGAAAATCATGAGAAGACATTGGACAAGGATGCTTCGGCTGCCGGAAACAAGCTTCTCAGCTATATTCAGGATCTGGATCTGAACCGCATGACGCCGTTAGAGGCGATAAATTGTCTCTATGAAATGAAAGAACTGGCAGCACAGTCATAATCGCTGCCCTCTTTATCGAAGGAAAGGAGAAGGCTATGCCCATTCAGCTCCTAAGTGATGAAACCATCAATCAAATCGCGGCAGGAGAGGTGATTGAACGCCCCCTCAGCATTGTCAAGGAGCTTTTGGAAAATGCTGTGGATGCCGGTGCGCATTCGGTTTCTGTGGAAATCCGAAACGGTGGGCTTTCCATGATCCGTATCACGGATGACGGCTGCGGCATCGAGAAGGACGAGGTGCGGCTGGCTTTTCTCCGGCATGCCACCAGCAAATTGCGTGCGGCATCAGATCTCAGTCACATTGCGACGCTGGGATTCCGGGGTGAAGCCTTGGCCAGTATTGCGGCGGTATCGAAGGTAGAACTCATCACCAAACGGCAGGACAAGCTTCTGGGGACCCGTTACCTCATGGAGGGCGGCGAAGAAAAGGAACTTTCAGAAATTGGTGCGCCGGACGGTACCACCATCGTGGTACGGGAGCTTTTTTATAATGTACCGGCCCGGAAGAAGTTCCTGAAATCACCCACCACAGAGGCAGCCCGGATTCAGGACATTCTGGAAAAAGAAGCGCTGGCCCATCCGGAGGTGGCATTCCGCTTTCTGCAGGATGGCCGCCAGAAGCTTCTGACGCTCGGCAACGGTTCCCTTATGGATGTGATCTATGCCATTTTCGGCCGGGAAATCGCCAGTCAGCTGATCACTGTGAAGAAGTCTTACCTGCCGTCAAAGCTCACGGGTATTCCTGCCATCACCATCCATGGTTTTCTCGGGAAGCCCACCACCAACCGCTCCAATCGGAATTTTGAGATTTACTTTGTGAACCGCCGGTTTGTGAAGAATCCGCTGCTGCAAAAGGCCATCGAGGACGGCTACCGGGCCTTTCTCATGCAGCACAAGTTCCCCTTTACGGTGCTTCTGTTGGACCTCAATCCGGAGCTGGTGGATGTGAACGTTCATCCCCAGAAGCTGGAGGTGCGCTTTTCCGACGGGATGACCATTTATAACTGTATGGTGGATGCCATCAGCCGTGCCCTTCACGAAACGGAGCTGGTGGTGAATCTTGACCTTTTGTCCGAGGATAATGTTGTCGCGCCTGCTGCCGGGACGGTTCCCCATGTGGAGCCCTTCGAGCATAGGCGGGAAATGGCACACGCCGGACAGATGGAAAAAAAGCTTTCTGCCTCGCTTCCGATAGCCGCAAGACCGAAGGAAGATATCGTGCTGGGGAAGCCTGCGGTAAATACACAGCCGAAGAGGATCGAGAAAGCGGAAAAAGTCGAGAAGGTCGAGAAAAGCGAGCCGGAAAAGCCGGAGAAGGTGAGGCCGGAGGTACCGGGCATGGCAATGGAAAAGCCACTGAGGCAGGAAATGCCGGTGGCGAAGAAGAAATCTGCCGATGCCGGAGAAATTCGACATTCCGCGGGGCTATCCGAAGGCACGGTCGCTTATGGTGCGAAGGCTGATTTGATCTCGACGGCTTCAGTATCGGCGACTGCGACAGAAAAATCTGTTGCAAACGCCACGATTGCAAAGCAGCAGCCGGAGCAGGAAAGTCTCTTCACAGAGAAGTTCCTCAGCGAAAAGGCCCGGAAAACGCACCGGATCATTGGTCAGCTCTTCAATACCTACTGGCTGATCGAATATGATGAAAAACTCTATATCATTGATCAGCATGCGGCCCATGAGAAGGTGAACTTTGAGCGGATGATGAAGCGCTTGAAGCAGAAGAAGCCTGTCTCCCAGTATCTGAATCCACCAATTCTTTTGACCTTGTCCGCGGATGAAGCGCTGATGCTGGAGAAGTATCAGAGATATTTTGAACATCTCGGTTACGAGATCAGTTCCCTCGGCGGCAGAGACTACAGCGTCTCCGCCATTCCGGCAGATCTTCCGGAAATCGGCAAGAAGGAGCTGCTGCTGGAAATCCTGGATGATCTGTCGGAGGAAACCGGCATGACCACGGCGGACAGTATTTATGATAAGCTGGCATCTATGTCCTGCAAGGCTGCCGTAAAGGGCAACAACAAGCTGAGTGTTCAGGAAGCCGACGCCCTCATTGCAGAGCTTCTGCAGCTGGACAATCCCTATGCCTGTCCCCATGGAAGGCCCACCATCATTTCCATGTCCAAGCAGGAGCTGGAGAAGAAGTTTAAACGTATCGTATAAGGAGAACGACATGGCAAATAAGCGTCCCCTTTTGATTCTGGCGGGGCCTACGGCAGTGGGGAAAACATCAGTTTCTGTTGAACTTGCAAAGGAATTGAATGGTGAATGCATCTCTGCAGATTCCGTTCAGGTCTACCGCGGACTGGACATCGGTTCTGCGAAGGTCACGGAAGCGGAAAGGCAGGGCATTCCCCATCATCTCATTGATGTGATTGATCCCGCCGTGAATTATGATGTGTCTCTTTTCCAGAAAATGGCAGCAGAAGCCATAGAGAAGGTTTACGCGAAAGATAAGCTTCCGATTCTGGTGGGCGGTACAGGCTTTTACATTCAGGCCTTATTGTATGGCATTGATTTTTCTGAGGAGCCGGATGAAAGGCAGCAGGAAATTCGGCAGCAGCTGGAAAGGGAAGCCGCAGAAGAGGGGGGACCGGACCGGTTGTATGCCCGATTGCAGGCGGTAGACCCGGCTTCCACCGAAAAAATCCACGCCCACAACGTGCGGCGGGTGATTCGAGCCCTGGAGTATTATACCTTGCATGGGAGGCCGATTTCCCGGCACAATGAAGAAGAACGACAGCGGCCGCCGGTATATGATGCGGCTTTCTTTGTCCTGACGGACGATCGGGAAAAGCTGTATGCCCGCATTGACAGCCGGGTGGACAGCATGATGTCTGCCGGCCTTTTGGAGGAAGTAAAATGGCTGCGGGATCTCGGACTTTCCCCGGATCATACCTCCATGCAGGGCATTGGCTATAAGGAGATGCTGCAGTATCTCAATGGGGAATGCAGTCTGCCGGAGGCGGCGGAGGCCATCAAAAAGCATTCCCGGAATTATGCGAAACGGCAGCTGACCTGGTTCCGCCGGGAGGCAGCCGCTGAATGGATCGATATTTCGAAATTTAATTATGAAAAGGATGAAATCGTAAAATGGATAATCAGGAAATGTACAGCGCGCTGGGCATAAGCCGTGAGGTGCAGGATTTCTGCACACCGGTATTGGATTCGCTTTCGGCACGCTTTCAGGCGATCGATGAAATTGCAGAATACAATCAGCTGAAGGTGGTGAAGGCCATGCAGGATGCCGGGGTCAGTGAAGCACATCTCATCGGCACCAGCGGCTATGGCTATGACGACATCGGAAGAGATGCGCTGGAGCGGGTCTATGCCAATGTCTTCGGCACAGAGGATGCGCTTGTGCGGGGGCAGATCATCTGCGGTACACATGCGTTGGCCATCGCACTCCAGGCAAATCTTCGCCCCGGTGATGAGATTCTTTCCCCCGTGGGAAAGCCCTATGATACGCTGGAGGAAGTTATCGGTATACGGCCTTCTGCCGGTTCTCTGGCGGAATTCGGCATTACCTACCGGCAGGTAGACCTCAACCCGGACAGCTCCTTCCGCTATGATGAGATTCGTGCGGCCATCAATGAACGGACACGGTTGGTGGAGATTCAGCGTTCCAAGGGATATTCCAGTCGAGATACCTTCAGTCCGGAGCAGATCGGAGAGCTGATCCGCTTCATCAAGGGTATCAAACCGGATGTGATCTGTATGGTGGACAACTGCTATGGAGAGTTTGTTTGTCGGGAAGAGCCCAGTGCCTACGGTGCTGACATGGTGGTGGGATCCCTTATCAAAAATCCCGGCGGCGGACTGGCCCCCATCGGCGGTTATATCGCCGGTACAAAGGAATGTATTGAGCGCTGCGCCATAAGACTCACCACTCCGGGTCTCGGCAAGGAGGTCGGCCCTTCTCTGGACCTGAACCGTCCTTTCTATCAGGGACTCTTCCTGGCACCCACCATTGTGGCCGGTGCCGAAAAGGCTGCCATCTTTGCGGCAAATGTGTATGAGCGGCTCGGTTTCTCCTGCCATCCCCACGGGGACACGAAGCGAAACGACATCATCCAAGCGATCACTCTGGGATCTCCGGAGAAGGTCATTGCCTTCTGTCAGGGCATTCAGGCCGCTGCACCGGTGGACTCCTTTGTGACGCCTATGCCGGATGCCATGCCGGGCTATGATTCTCAGGTGATTATGGCTGCCGGAGCCTTCGTACAGGGCTCCAGCATTGAGCTTTCTGCCGATGGCCCCATTAAGCCGCCCTACAATGTCTACTTCCAGGGCGGACTCACCTGGTACCATGCGAAGCTTGGTATCCTGATGTCTGTTCAGAAGCTCTGGGAAAAGGGCCTCGTGACCATTTCGTAATGATTGTTCATACTTATTTCAGCTTTAAGGAATTGTTATGACAAGTGTTCTGTGCTAAAATAAGTCAATTATGTGGGCTCCTGCTTTTCTGACAGAACAGGAGTGAATATGAGCAACTTTGAAACAATGAATCCGGAAGAAAAGCCGCGTGAGAAGTGCAGGATGTATGGTGTGAAGTCTCTGACTGACCAGGAGCTGCTGGCCATATTGCTGCGCACGGGTACCAGAAGTAAAACCGTGCTGGAGCTTTCTGAGGAGATTCTCCATATCAATCCGTTGTATGACGGGCTGGTGGGGCTTGCGCATGTCTCGGAAGCCGAGTACCGGCAGATTCCGGGCGTGGGCGCGATCCGCGCAATGGAGCTTTGCGCCATCGGGGAAATCTCCGCCCGGATCTGGAAACGGCGGCGGAGAGTATCTGAGATTGACTTCCGGGATCCGGACAGTGTGGCCGGGTATCTGAAGGAGGATATGCGCCATCTCGAATATGAAACCGTTCATATTCTATATCTGGATAACCATAAGCGTCTCATCCGGGACTTTGTCGTTTCCAGAGGCACCTGTAGTCAGACGGCATTGTCGCCCCGTGAAATTTTTGCAGAGGGAATCCGTATTTCTGCAGTTTGCATGATTATGGTGCACAATCACCCCAGCGGTGATCCGGAACCATCCGATGAGGACATTCATTTTACAAGAGACTTGGAGCTGGCGGGCCGTATGGTGGGAATTCAACTCATTGACCATATCATCATCGGAGACAACCGCTATTACAGCTTCCGAAAGCAGGGTTTGATTTAGTGGATAACAAAAAGAGCAAATATATATACATCATCCTGACGGTGCTTTGCATCATGATGATTGCCCTTTCCTCTGTGAAGGGCGGTCTGGCAGATCCTATCCGAAATACCATCGGTTATATTTTGGTGCCAGTGCAGACCGGCGTCAATCGTGTGGGCTTCGGTATTTACCGGCATCTCAAAAATCATGAAACACTGCAAGAGGCAGAGGCGGCCAAGCAGACACTGCAGGAGCAGGTGGATACGCTGACCGAGGAAAACAACATTCTGAAGCAGAATGCAGCGGAGCTCACCCGTTTGCGGGAGCTTTATCAGCTGGATCAGGAGTATTTGCAGTATCCGAAGGTGGCGGCCCGTATCATTGCCAAGGACAGCGAAAACTGGTTTCAGGTTTTCCGCATCGACAAGGGCTCCAGGGACGGCATCCGGGTAGATCAAAATGTGATGGCGAACGGTGGCCTTGTGGGCATTGTGACGGACGTAGGTTTGAATTATGCAACTGTGCGCTCCATCATTGATGATGAATCCCGTGTTTCCTGCATGGGTATTCAGTCCAGCGATACCTGCATTGTAGCGGGAGATCTGACGCTGTATCAGCAGGGGCGGCTTCGCATCACAGATATGAATAAGGATGCACCCATACAGGATGGTGACCGCATCGTGACCAGTAATATCTCGGCAAAATTTCTGCCGGGTATTCTGGTGGGCTATGCAGTGGATGTCAGCGAAGATGAAAAGCGGCTGATGAAGAACGGTTATCTGATTCCGGCAGCGAATTTCGATGATATGAGCGAGGTCCTGGTGATCACCACATTGAAATCGGATTCCTTCCTGGATGAGAATTCCGGCGAGGAGACAAGCGTAGCAGTGGAAGCTGAGACTGAAACGGCAGAAACGACTGTTGCGGAAACAACAGCGGAAACGGAGGCATCCCAGTGAGGGCTGGAAAACGGAAAACTTTTTTGAACCGGCGAATGAAGAAATGGCTGCGCATTCTGTTTTATGTGTTTTCCATTCTGCTGGCTTTTCTGATTCAGACCAGTGTTGTGCCGCTGATTCCTTTCCTGTCGGCAGCGCCGAATCTACTGTTGATTCTGACCTTTTCCTTCGGCTTCATGCACGGCAGTCTTCCCGGCATGCTGTATGGTCTCGGCGCCGGTCTATTGATGGATATGTTTTACTCAGGCCCCTTTGGCTTCTACAGCCTGATTTTCATTTTCATCGGCTACGTCAATGGCTTTTTCAGCCGTTTCTATTATGAGGAATATCTGACGCTTCCCATGGTGATCTGCGTCTTCAGCGAGCTGAGCTATCACCTGTATATTTATGTGTTCCGTTTTTTGATTCGCGCAAAACTGGATATTCCGTACTATTTTCTGCATATTGTTTTCCCGTCAATTGTGTTCTCCATGCTGGTAACACTGGTGTTGTACCGTTCCTTTTTCAGTGCGGCACGGAAGATGGACAGCATGGGCTGAGGAGGATGCGTTAAAGAATGCTAAGAGAGATCTGGGATTTGATCAAAGAGATTCTGGGAAGAGTTTTTTCTTCCCGGCTATTTGCTTTGGCCATTGCCTTCACCGCGCTTTTTTCTGTTCTGATTGTGCAGCTGTTTCAGTTGCAGATTTTGCATGGCAATGAATACCTGCAGCAGTATCAGGAAAGAATTCTGGCAGAATCCACCACAGCCGGTACCCGCGGCAATATCTATGATCGGGACGGCAAGCTTTTGGCCTACAATGCCCTGCAGTACAATGTTACCATCACAGATACAGATTCCTTTGATACCACGGACAGCGGCATTAACAAGAGAAACCGGATGCTGAAGAAGCTGGCGGAGATTGTAGAAAAATATCAGTATACCCTGAAGGGACAGTACAAGATCAGCATGGACAGTGACGGAAATTTTTCCTTTACCACCAACTCCGAAGCGGAACGACGCCGTTTTATCGCTCAGGCCTACGGTCGTAATGAGGAGGATCTTTCGGAAAGTACCTTCAGCCAGGATGCAGAGGCGATTTTTAATTATTCAAAGAAACGATATAACTTTGATAAGATGAAGGATGACAGCGGGAATCCTATTATTCCCAGCAACTCAACCCTTCTGGATATGATCAATATCCTCTATACCATGCGACTCACGGCGTACCAGAAGTACCTTTCCACCACCATTGTGGAAAATATTTCCAGCGAATGCATGGCGGAAATCGAGGAATCCCGCGGGGAACTTCCCGGCGTCGAGGTGGCCAGTGTTTCGGTGCGGAAGTACAATTATGCGCCGTATCTTTCGCATATTGTGGGCTATACCGGACAGGTGCGGGAGGAGCAGCTGAAGGAGCTGCAGAAAACCGACGAAAGCTATGCGGCCAATGACACTGTCGGTGTATGGGGATTGGAGAAAAGTGAGGAGAGTGTGCTGAAAGGTCAGAAGGGCCATCGGACCATGTATCTGAACTCTGTGGGTTCCATCATTGAAGTGATTTCGGAAACCGAGGCGAAATCGGGAAATGATATCTATACCACAATTTCTGCGGATGACCAGATTGCTATTTACCATCTGCTGGAGCAGGAACTGGCCGGTATCCTGGTGTCCAAGATTACGGAAAATGATGATGTCGACACAGAAAATGTCAAGCAGTCCCAGATCATGATCCCGCTGAAGGACGCCTATTTCCAGCTCATCAACAACAATGTGCTGGATAGAAGCCATTTCAGTGCTGCCGATGCAGGTACGGCAGAGAAGCAGATCGCAGCTCTTTTTGCAGCCGACAAGGAGACCAAGCTTTCTGAAATCCGCAGTATGCTGGAAAATGGCGGTGGTACGCTGAAGGAGCTTCCGCAGGATATGCAGGCTTTTGTGGTCTATATTTATGATTATCTCACTGGGAAATCCTCCGGCATCATTGACACGGAAAACCAGAGCTATCGCCAATCTGAAGCCTACACGGCATGGAAAAACGACAGCATTTCCCTCCATGACTTCATCCTTACGGGTATCAGTGAATCCTGGCTGGATACCTCAAGGCTGGAACTGGAAACGGAATATTCCGATGTGGGAAGTATCTACGGGCTGTTCATTGATAAGCTGATGACACAGCTTTCGGCAGATCAGGACTTTGAAAAGAGTCTTTATAAATATGCCATTGCGGACAAAACCATTCCGGGATATTTGCTGCTGATGGCATTGTTCGAGCAGGGCGTTCTGCAGCCGGATTCTGCAGCCTATCAGCAGCTTTCGACAGGAGATGCGCACTTTGCATATACCTTCCTGATGGATAAGATTCGTCGCATCGAACTGACGCCGGCCCAGCTGGCGTTGGATCCCTGCAATGGCTCTGTCACGGTGACAGATGTGAATACCGGAAAGGTAAAGGCATTGGTGACCTATCCCGGCTTTGACAACAATCGCATTTCCGATCCGGATTATTTGCGAAAATGCAATGCGGATCTGTCATTGCCGCTTTTGAATGGTGCTACCCAGACCCAGCTGGCACCCGGCTCCACCTTTAAGCCCATCACTGCAGTGGCTGCACTGGAGGAGGGTGTTATCAGCACGGACACCGTCATCGACTGTACCGGTAAATATGAGGAAGTTTCACCGGCCATTCGCTGCTGGATCTGGCCTTCCACCCATGGCGAGGAGAACATAGTGGATGGTATCATGAACTCCTGCAACTTCTTCTTCGCGGATCTGGGTCATCGCCTGTCCACGGATGCTGATGGCAACTATGATCAGGAGATGGGACTGGAACGCATCAAAAAGTACGCCGGACTTTTTGGCTTGGATGAGAAGAGCGGTGTGGAAATTGATGAGGCAGAGCCCAGGATTTCTGATTCTGACCCGGAGCGTTCTGCCATGGGTCAGGGTACCCATGCTTACAACAATGTGCAGCTTTCTCGCTATATCACAGCGATGGCCAATGGCGGAACCCTCTACAAGCTGTCTATCCTGGATAAAGTTACGGATGCCGATGGCAATGTGCTGGAAAGCATTGAGCCTGAGGTGGAGAGAGAACTGAGCTTCAGTCAGGTGACTTGGAACGCGGTGCATACGGGTCTTCGGAAGGTGATTACGGATGGTGTGGCCAAGCGGGTTTTTGCCGGACAGGATATCACGGTGGCCGGAAAAACCGGAACGGCCCAGGAGCGTGAGGACCGCGGAAACCATGCGGTATTTGTGTCCTATGCACCGGCAGAGGATCCGGAAATCAGTGTCACGGTGAACATTTCCTACGGCTATTCCTCCGGCAATGCCGCAAGCTTGGCCAATCAGGTTTACAACTACTGCTTTGGAAAGACCACACTGGATCAGATTCTGGCACAGGATGCTTCCTATGTTTCTGCTGTAAACGTATCTGACTAAGCCCGGGAGAATCAAGACAAAATGAAATTTGACTATAATTTTCGAAAATATGATATTCGTCTGGTGCTCTATATGGTGTTCCTGAACGTTATGGGCATCTTGATTGTACGTTCCGCCATGTCTGCACCGGACTTTCATGATCCCCAAGTGGCACGGCAGATCATGGGCTCCTGTGCAGGACTTGCGCTGTGCATCGGCATATCGCTGATTGACTATCGGAAAATCACGCAGCAGGCCAATCTGATTTATTTACTCTGTGTGCTTATGCTGGCCGGTGTAAAGATTTACGGTACGGCCAGCGGACATGGTGCAGTGCGATGGATTACTGTCCCGGTCCTGGGGCAGGTGCAGCCGGCAGAGTTTGTGAAGGCCGGACTTATCATTTTTTATGCGAATTACCTGAATAAAGCGAAAGACAGCATCAACTCTCCGCATACGGTAGTGCTTCTGCTGCTGTATTTTGCCATGCCGGTGGGACTCGTATTGCTGCAGCCGAATTTGTCTACAGCGATTATCATGACGGTCATCGTGGCTGTGATGGTTTTTGCATCGCCCATCAGCACGCGCTGGATTCTGGGCGTTGTGCTGGCCATTGTTCCTTTTGCGGTGATTTTCATTTATCTCTTTCAATCGGGACTGTATGACAAAATTCCTTTTCTTCAGGGCTATCAGGCGACCCGTATCCTGACCTTCCTGGATCCCTCTTCGGATCCCCAGAGCTATTATCAGCAGATGAATTCCCTGCTGGCCATCGGCTCCGGCATGCTGACAGGAAAGGGGTTGAACAACAGCTCCATCTTCTCTGTCAAAAACGGAAACTTCCTTTCAGAGAGCGACAATGACTTTATTTTTTCGGTAATTGGAGAGGAGCTTGGCTTCCGCGGATCCGTCATTATCATCATTGTGTTCTTGTTAATTATTCTTGAATGTCTTATAATAGCATCGAGAGCCCGGACCTTGAGCGGGAGACTGCTCTGCGTCGGCATGATGGCATGGCTGGGATTCCAGACCTATACGAATATTGCTGTGGCCACGGGATTGTTCCCGAACACCGGAATTACGCTTCCGTTTTTTTCGAGAGGAGTTAGTTCACTGATTTCCATTTATGCCGGTATGGGAATTGTCCTGAATGTTGCGCTACAGAGAAAATCATAGAGGAATACAGGAATAGGGGGTAGAGAACATGAACGTCGGATTGATCGCACATGATTCCAAGAAAAAGCTGATGCAGAATTTCTGCATTGCATACCGGGGGATTCTCAGTAAGCATGAGCTTTATGCTACCGGTACCACAGGCATTCTTATTGAAGAGGTTACCAACCTGCGGATTCATAAATTTCTGCCGGGTGAGACCGGGGGATCTCGCCAGATGGCAGGACAGATCGAGCAGGGAAATATTGATATGGTTATTTTTCTTCGTGATCCGCTGCATGCCAAGGATCATGAACCAGAGGTAAATTCCATTGTGCGGCTTTGTGATACCTATAATGTTCCGATCGGAACCAATCTGGCAACGGCAGAGCTTTTGATCCACGCATTGGAGCGGGGAGATCTGGAGTGGAGAAACATCTGAGCATGACACACAAAAGAAATTTGATACAGGAACTGACCGGCCGTAAACTTGTGAAAGGCTTACTGCCGGTTGTTTTTTCCTTGTTTTTGCTTTCCGGCTGTAGTAGCGCCCTGGAAAAGCCGTTCAATGCAGATACTGCATTGACAAAAATGAATTCCGTAAACAGCAGCGAAGGCGAAGCCGGTCTGGCGGCCAATGGCTTTGCCTATGATTTGGCCGTTCCCGGCACAACGGATTTCAATAATAACGACGTAAGCAGTCCCACCTCTCTTCTTGTGGAGCTGAGCGCGGATGGTCATCCGGAGTCGATTTCCTATTCCAATCCGTATACGCGGAGCTATCCGGCCAGCATCACCAAGTTGATGACGGCATTGGTCTGTTTGGAAAATGTCGAAGATTTGCAACAGGAATTTACCGTGACACAGAATTCAGTCATTAAGGTCAGCGGCTCCTCCACAGCATGGCTGCAGGCGGGAGAGACCCTGACGATTGAGGAATTGCTGTATGGTATGCTGCTTCCCTCAGGAAATGATGCTGCTGTTGCAGTGGCAGAAGCCACCGCTGGTTCTGTGGATGCTTTCGTAGATATGATGAACGCGGAGGCATTGCGACTTGGCTGTACCGGAACGCATTTTGTGAATCCCAATGGTCTGCCGGATGACAACCATTACACGACGCCATACGACATTTACCTGATACTTCGTGAGGCAATGAAATATGATGCATTCCGGGAGATTGTCGGCAGTGACAGCTATGCGGTGAACTACAAGGATCGGAATGGCCAGCCCAAATCCCAGACCTGGAAGGATACCAACCTGTACATTCTCGGAGAGAAGGAGACACCGGAGGGGATCACGGTTCTCGGCGGCAAAACCGGCACCACAAAAAAGGCAGGATACTGTCTGGCCATGGCTGTGCGGAAGGACGATAGCGGCAAGGAATACATCGCCATCGTGATGCAGGGAGAGACCAAAGACGACCTCTACGAGAACATGACAAATTTACTGCTTAAGCTGCATTAGGGGAAGTTTCAACTTGAAAACCACCCCCATATGTAATATACTTTATTTACTACAAGTTAGGAGGTACTGACTATGGTACAGATGATCGTAGGTAAGAGAGGTAAGGGCAAGACAAAGCAGCTTCTCGACAAGGCAAACACAGCAATCAAGGAAGCCAACGGCAGCGTTGTATTTCTTGACAAGTCCGCATCTCACATGTATGAGCTGAACAACAAGATCCGTCTCATTAACGTGAACGAGTTCCCTGTTGAGGGCGAAGATGCTTTCGTTGGTTTCATCAGCGGCATCGTTTCTCAGGATCACGATCTTGAGTATATGTTTATGGACAGCTTCCTGAAGCTTTCCGGACTTGAGGGCGCAGACATTTCCAACTGTATCGCAAAACTGGAAGGACTGGGCGAGAAGTACAACGTTACCTTTGTACTGAGCGTTTCCATGGATGCTGAGGAGCTTCCGGAGAGCGTAAAGAAGGACGTCGCAATCGCTCTGTAATACGATTTTCGAATGGCAGCAAAAAATCAGAGTATTGAAAAACAAAATGTAATTAAATACAGAAAGCCATTTAATTTCAATGTAGGGATGATAATCTTTCTGATTATCTTTCTCTACATTGTTTTTAGTGTATACGCTTATCTGACCCGTTCACAGATTCGTTTCTATGAGGTACCGAAGGGCGGCATCGTGAAGGAAAGCAGTTTCACCGGTATTGCAATCCGCGAAGAAACGGTGCAGACGGCCCAGAGCTCCGGCTACATACATTATTATGTGCAGGAGGGAAAACGGACAGCTGTCGGATCCAGCATTTATACCATCGACGAAACCGGCAGCATGGAGAAGTATTTGGATGAGCATCCGGAGATGACTACGGAGCTCAGTGCTGATCAGCTGTCGGATATCTGCTATCGTTTGTCGGCGTTTTCGGAAAACTTTCAGAATGAAAACTTTTCCAGTCTCTACGACGCGAAATCCACTTTGGATGCGGCGGCGCTCGAATACGCAGGTGTTACTTCTGCCGAAGATTTGGATCAGGTGCTTTCTGAAATGGGTATCTCCTATACCCGTGTTTCTGCAGATACTGTGGGTGTGGTTTCCTACACGGTGGATGGACACGAAGGCCTGAAAGCAGAGGATGTCACGGCAGCACTCTTCGATGAAAGCAGCGAACAAAAACATGTGGCCAGAGCAGGAGAGCTGGCGGAGGCCGGTCAGCCGGTCTGTAAGCTGGTGACCAGCTCTACATGGTCCATCGTGTTCCCGCTGACAGATGAGGAGAAGACACGGTATCAGGACATCAAATCCGTAACGATTCATTTTCCGGACTTGGATTTGGATACTACGGCAACCCTTTCTATGTTCATCGGCTCCGACGGTGCAAGCTACGGTGAGATTAGTATGAACGAGCTTATGGAGGAGTTCATCAGTGAGCGCTACATAACATTCGAAGTGCAGACAGATGAAGAGAAGGGGTTGAAGATTCCGCTCACGGCAGTGACGGATAAGGAATTTTTTGTGGTACCCAAGAGCTTTCTGGTGCAGCAGACAGATGGAAGAACCGGCTTCCTGCGTCGACAGGCAGACGGCAGTCAGGATTTTGTGGAGTCTGAAATCTATCGGGTGGATGAACAGTATTGCTATCTGAGCATTCCGAAGGATGCTTCTTCCGGGCAGATCAATACCAATGATCTACTGGTGAAGGAAGGCGGCGATCAAAGCTATAGTGTTGGCGCTACCAAAACGATCCAGGGCGTTTACAATATCAACAAAGGTTATGCAGTATTCCGTCAGATTGTTCCGGTGGAATCCACCAATGAATATCTGATCGTGGAAGAAAATACCGATTATGGTATTTCGGTATATGACCATATTGTGCTGGATGCCTCATTGGTGACAGAAGGACAGATTATTTATCAGTAACGTTTTTTAAAAAACCGTACGGATTCAAGGTTGACAAGGACTCAAAATTGTTTACAATAGTTTAAGGAATAAAGAAGATAACGAACTGGAGAATGAAAATGAGCTTTATTACAAATATTATGAAGAATCTGAGATTGAATCAGGAAGATGATTACGATCTTGATGAAGATTATGACTTCGATGATGAGTATCGTGACGAGGAGCCGCGCCGCCCTAGCCTTTTTGCAAAGAAATCGACCGCTGATGTAGAGGATGATTTTGAGGAGGATGAGGAGCAGCCGAGACCGCGTCTGTTTGGTGGAAAGACCAAGTCAAACGTGACATCCATGAAGAAGCCGAGCGTAGAGGTTACTATGATTAAGCCCAGCTCTATGGATGATGCCAGAACCATCAGTGAATATCTTCTTAATGATAAGGCCGTTGTCCTCAATATGGAAGGCCTGCATATGGAAATTGCACAGCGCATTATTGATTTCACCTCCGGTTCTGTATTTGCTATAGATGGTGATCTTCAGAAGATCTCCAGTTATATTTTCATTGCATCACCTGCTAATGTAGAGCTGTCCGGCGATTTTCAGAATATGCTTTCTGGCGGTGCAGATCTCAATGTCAGCGGCCTGAACTTCAGAATGTAAATTGCGGCGTAGAGGGGGCATATCCGTTATGGGTATGTCCCCTCTTGTTTTTATCAAGAGGTATAGTTCATGTCCCACAAAATGGAAGTAAAATTCAATGGTGTCTTTTCCTATCATATTTATATCGAGAGAGACTTCACGCGTTTGGCAGAAACAGTGTCTGCTTTGGGTACTGACGGGCGTCGGGCATTGATTGTCACGGACGACAATGTAGCCCCGCTGTATCTGGAGGCGGTGAAAAATGAATTGTCCCACTGCTTCGAAACACTGGATGCGATTGTGCTGAAGGCGGGAGAAGAATACAAAAACACAGACAGCATTGCGAAAATTTACGAACGCGCTGTTCAGGACAATTTCGACCGAAATGATTTTCTGGTGGCTCTGGGTGGTGGCGTCATCGGCGATATGACGGGCTTTGCCGCGGCTACCTATATGCGCGGCATTCGCTTTATCCAGATCCCTACCACACTGCTTTCACAGGTGGATTCCTCCATCGGTGGCAAAACCGGTGTGGATTTCCGGCAGTATAAGAACATGGTCGGTGCTTTTCATATGCCGGCATTGGTGTATTCCAATATTTCTGTGCTCCATACCCTGGATCGGATACAGTATGCTTCCGGTATGGGAGAAGTGCTCAAGCATGGTATGATTCGCGACAGAAGCTACTATGATTATCTGCTTTCTCATAAGGCGGCACTGCAGCAGCGGGATCCGGATGTTCTGGAGGAGACGGTATATCGTTCCAACCTCATCAAACGCGCTGTTGTAGAAGAAGATCCGAGAGAAAAGGGCGTTCGGCAACTTCTGAACTTTGGACATACCCTTGGCCATGCCATTGAAAAATGCTCAAACTTCGCTTTGAGTCACGGGCAGTGTGTTGCATTGGGCTGTCTGGCTGCCATGCACATTTCCGGAACAGTTTCTGATGCAGAGTACCGGGAGTGCTGCGATTTGATGGAAAGTGTCGGATTGGATACCACACTTACGTTGCCCTTGGATCCAGAAGAGGTTTTGCTGGCCACCCGCAAGGACAAGAAGATGGACCATGGACAGGTACGCTTTATTCTGCTGCATGCTCTGGGAGATGCTTTCGTTGACCGCAGTGTAGGAGATGCACAGATGCGGGATGGACTGAATTTTATTACAGGAAAGGACATGCATGAATAAACTGAATTGGGGCAGAATGCTGGGCTTTCTGATTGTGGGGCTTCTGCTGATCATCCCTGATCAACTCACGAAAATGCTGGCGGTGGAGAAGCTGCAGGGACAGCCTGCCATTCCGATCATTCCCCATGTTCTGGAGTTCCTTTATGTTGAAAATCGGGGAGCCGCTTTTGGTATTCTGAATGGAAAACAGTGGGTTTTCTACATTATCACGGTGGTGGTTATGCTGGGAATCCTCCTCTTTGTCGGCATGCTGCCGAAAGAAAAGAAATATCTTCCGGCCGGTCTGGTTTGTCTTCTGATTTTTGGCGGAGCCATCGGAAATTTCATTGACCGGGTACGACAGGCCTACGTGGTGGATTTTATCTACTTTATGCCCATCGATTTTCCGGTGTTTAATGTGGCGGACATTTTCGTAACCTGTGGCTGCTTGTTTATGGTTGTTCTTTTCCTGTTTGTCTATAAGGATGAGGATTTTGCTTTTATGAAGGAGAATTGCCCTTGGCAGAAGAAATCTTAATCAATGATGCCCTTGTGGGAAAGCGTTTGGATCAGGCACTGACACTGTTGCCGGCGTATTCCCTGAGCAGAAGCTATGCCGCGAAATTAATTGACGAGGGCGATGTACTTTTGAATGGAGAAAAGGTAAAGGCTAGTGTGAAGCTGCGAATTGGTGATCGACTCTCTGTTTCGCTTCCGGCACCGGAGACATTGGATGTCGTGGCAGAAGACATTCCTTTGGATATTGTATACGAGGACGCAGATCTTTTGATTGTCAATAAGCCGAAGGGAATGGTGGTACACCCGGCCAACGGTCATCAAAGTGGTACATTGGTGAATGCTGTGATGCATCATTGCGGGGCGGATCTGTCTTCTATCAACGGCGTGCAGAGGCCCGGCATTGTGCATCGCATTGATATGAATACCACAGGACTGCTGGTGATCTGCAAGAACGACAGAACGCATAAGGCCCTGGCAGAGCAGCTGAAGGTACATTCCATTACCAGAAGATATGTTGCCATCGTCTGCGGCAACATAAAAGAAGAGAATGGTACAGTAGACGCGCCCATTGGTCGCAGTAAGAAGGACAGAAAGAAACAGGCTATTGATCATTGGAACGGTCGGGAAGCGGTTACACATTATCAGGTTCTGGAACGCTTTGGAGACTATACCCTGGTGGAATGTCAGCTGGAAACCGGCCGCACCCATCAGATTCGTGTCCATATGGCCAGTATTGGTCATCCGGTCTTGGGAGACGATGTATATGGCCCCCGGAACTGTCCGTTTAAACTGGAAGGACAGACCTTGCATGCAAAGATTCTGGGTTTTGTTCATCCGGGGACAGGAGAGTATATGGAATTTGATTCTCCCTATCCGGCGTACTTTGAGAAGCTGCTGAAGCATCTGCGCAGCATTAAAATCAAAACAGGAGCAGTAACCGCATAGATGGTAAACTTAAGACAGAATTATAATTTTTCAAAAAAGCAGAAGCTGGGGCTATGTCTCATGGTACTGACTGGCCTTAGCGTCAGCATACTGGCCAATGCGTTTTACCAGGCATCCAATCCCGTCCCCGTTGCTACGGCATCAGATATCAGCAAACCGGATACGGTACCGGAGGCCACGGGACCTGCCTTTTCTGGCATTCATTCTGCTCTTGCTGAAATCGATGATGATGAAACAGAGGATGACTTTCAGCCGGCGGCAGATAAACTGAATCTCATCTACTTTTACGGTGCAGACGAGGACAAATCGGATGTGCTGAATTCCTATGCCGGTAAAATCTATCAGAAGCTTATGAGCCAGGATTCCCAGTATATTGCCGGAATCTACGATCTGGCTGGTGTGAGCCCCAGAGAGATGTGCCGTGAACTCGGCATCAGCACCAGTCGTGTATTGGGAAAATATAACCCCAATGCGTCTGCACAGGATGCTTCTGATTCCAGCAGCTGGTATGTACCGAATTTCAAAAATGTGAATTTCAGCTTTTATGATGCCGATGGCCAGCGTGTCAGTGAGTACTCAAACGTGAAGGACATCATGGCCATGGCCAATGTTTACTGCTATTACCATGACTACCTGGATTACGAAACCTATGAGAAAATCTGTCTGGAGCTTTATCAGAAATCCCGTTCTTATCGGGTGAGTATCGGCAATGTCTATTATGATGACGGCTGTATACACAAATCTGCTAAAGAAGAGGAAGCGGACGAAGCCGCCTACGAAGAGCAGCAGGCGCAGACCGATAGCCAGGAGCGTATTCTCAGCGATGGCAATACAGAGATCAATCTGTCAGAGGCAGAAATCATTGAAAATCAAAGCGGAGAGTATACGATAAAGGATGGCAATGGAAACGAGCTTCATGTCACCACCATTGACGGAAAGCAGTATGTGATCAGCTATGCAGAGGGGGATGCCAATGGACGTCGCTCTGTGCATTTCACACCCATTGAGGAATATGCCGGTGGTGCGCTGTCCTCTGCTGACAGCGAGAGCACAGCGGAAACCCAGGATTACGGCACGGAAATCCCGCTGACCAGCAATGCTTCTTCGACAACAGATGAGAGCACTGCTGCAGAAAGCAGTGCAGCGGAAAGCACGACGGCAGCGGAGACGACTGGCTCTGCAGAGACAACAAGTCCTGCGGAAACCACGACAGCTGCAGCGCAGACGCAGGGCAGTGACAACAGCGAGGATATGCTTGTATTTTCACAGATGTCCTACCGCGGCAGTGGAAGAGGCGGCGCGGTGACGACATTGGCCACTGGTTCCAGGGGCGGCGTAAAAACGGTTGCCAACAATAATTTTGTGGTATATGACGAAGACGATGCGCAGAGCGAAACCACAACCGCTGCGGCTGCAGAGACATCTGACAAAGCAAGTGAACAGAACAAATCCGGTACAAAGAGCGCAACAAGCGATTCTTCCGGATCCGATGATCCCAGCAGCAAAAATTACTGTCCGGGACATGTGGATCTCAACATTTCTGTCACCATTTACGGCTTTGAAGAAAGCAACGGACTCCGTGCGCTTTCCATCACTGCCGATGATACACTGGAAGCCGAAGATGCGCAGAAAACCGATCCGCTCTGGCAGGGATGGACGGAAGAAAACATAAATAGCGTAAACACGCTGATTGCCCAGGACTGGTTCAAAACCTATGGCCTCAGCATTTCTACCCTAGATCCGAAAGCACCACTCACCGAGGAGGAAATTTCCTCCTATCTGGATAAGCTGCCTGAGGATATCAGTGAAGAACGCAAAACGCTGGTGCGCTATGCGCTTTCCTCTGTGGGAAAGATTCCCTACTACTACGGCGGAAAGGCTTCCTGCAAGGGCTTTGAGGGGAATGGCTTTGGCTCCGTTACCGAAGCGGATTATAAGGGGCGTATTCTACGCGGTCTGGACTGTTCTGGCTGGATTCATTGGGTATACTGGTCAGCCCTCGGAGACAATCTGAATGGCGCGGCCAGCACCGCCAATTTGATCGGCTGCGGCGAGAAGATTCGCCGGGCAGACCTGAAGCCGGGCGATATCGTGGTGCGACCGGGAACGGACAGTCATGTAGTGATGTTCCTCTGTTGGGCAGACAACGGCAACATGATTGCCATTCATGAAAATTCCTCTGCCAACAATGTATCCGTCAACGAGGTGACGGCAAATTACCCGTATTACAGAAGACTCATCAAATAATCAGGAGCTGAGTGACACGACTATGAACGACCGACAGAAAATACTCATTGTGGATGATTCTGCCATGAACCGCAGTCTTCTGCGGGAAATGCTGGGGGAGGAATACGATATCCTAGAGGTGTCCAACGGACGGGAGGCACTGCAGGTTCTGCAGAATGATCCTTTTATTGACCTTTTGCTGCTGGACATCGTCATGCCGGAAATGGACGGCTTTCAGGTATTGGAGATCATGAATAAAAACCACTGGATTGAGGAAATTCCGGTGATCATGATATCTGCTGAACAGCCTTCTCTTTATGCGGAACGTGCCTATGATCTGGGGGCGGTGGATTTTATCCAGCGGCCCTTTGATACTCTGCTGGTACGCCATCGGGTGGTCAATACGTTAATGCTGTATGCCAAGCAGAAGCGCCTCTCCAGCATTATCTCCGATCAGGTTTATGAGAATGAAAAGAATGCGAACCTGATGGTGAACATTCTGAGCCATATTGTGGAGTTCCGAAATGGCGAAAGTGGTCTGCATGTCCTGCACATTCAAAAGGCCACGGCACTGCTGTTGGAGGCCCTTTTGCACCGGACAGATCAATACACATTGAATAGTGCTGACATTTCCATGATCAGCACAGCTTCTGCACTTCATGATATCGGAAAAATCAATATTCCTGAAAATATTCTGAACAAGCCGGGTAAACTGACAGCAGAAGAATATGAGATCATGAAACAGCATTGCACGATCGGCGCCAAAATTCTGGATGAATTGCCCAGACAGCAAAAAGATGAACCGCTGCTGAAATATGCATATGAAATTTGTCGTTGGCATCACGAACGTTTTGACGGAAGGGGGTATCCGGACGGGCTGAAGGGAGATGAGATCCCTATTTCGGCGCAGGTGGTGGCATTGGCGGATGTTTATGACGCCCTGACCTCTGTGCGTTGCTACAAGGCGGCCTATTCCCATGAGGATGCCATACGGATGATCCTGGATGGCGAATGCGGGCAGTTTAATCCTTTGCTGCTGGAGTGCCTCATTGACACCCATGACAGTCTTCGACAGGAGCTGCAACAAAGCCTGCCGAGTCAGCGCTATCTCTCTGAAGCACAGCGGGTTACGCAGGATGTCATCAAGGAAAAATATCTGACCGGACAGAACCGCTTGCAGGATCTTCTGAACCTGAAGGACGAAAAGCTCGCTTCAATAGAGGCGGAAGACGAGGGGATTTTGCTGGAGTATGACGTTCAGTCGCGGATTCTGCGGCTTTCCGGCAAGGAAGCCTCGTTGCTGGCCCCCAAAAGCAGTCTGCAGATGCCGGAGGAACATGCTTTGCTGGCGCTGGAAACCGCTGATCAGGAACGGATAGACAGTGTCCTCCGGGAGACCGATGCTGCGCATCCTACAGCAGAGCTTTTGCTGCCGATTCATTCGGCGCATGGTCTGCTCTGGTATCAGGCAAAACTGAAAACGATTTGGTCTCTTCAGAATACTGCCATCTGCATCGCTGTCATCGTGCACCTTCACTCCGTTCAGAATAAAATGCTGGCGGATCCGGGAGAGCCGGTCAATATTTCCACAGGCACAGGCCTTCTGCATGTCATGCAGGATCTTCGGAGTGTTTTTGACATCGTTCGTATTGTAGATGTGGAAAAGACAGAGGTCCTGGAATTGGATGCAGACGGAAAGATCAACGGTACGAAGCATGCCTGCTATCAGGTCTGGAGCAAGAATCATCGCTGCGAAAATTGCATTTCCGCAAGGGCTTTTATAGAAAAATCCCAGCACACAAAGCTGGAGTTTACAGCAGATCATAGAGTATTTCAGGTGATTTCCAAGTACATTGAGCTGGAAGGCAGAAGCGTGGTACTGGAGCTCGTTATTGAGCTGAAGGACGAGGTTCTGGTGGGGACCTGGAGCCGGGATATTCTTTATGAGCATGTTTCTGACTACACACGGGGTATTTATCGTGATGGCCTGACCCCTGCTTTCAATCGACGCTACCTGTCAGAACAGCTCTCCGGACTGCGTGCAAAATCCGGTATCGCCATGATGGACATTGACAATTTCAAGCAACTGAATGACCGGCTGGGGCACCTGGCGGGAGATGAGGCCTTGCGGAGGGTTGCCGATACGGTCAGCGGCTGCCTGAGAGAGCAGGATTCTCTGATTCGCTACGGTGGCGATGAGTTTCTGATCATTACCGGAGATTCTGATGTGGAAAGTTTCCGGCAAAGGCTGGAACAGATCCGCCAGAGGGTGGAGGCACTTTCCCTGCCTAACGGCAATGGAAGTCATCTGACCGTCAGCATCGGTGGTATCTACGGAGAACTCACACCGGCGGAAGCCATTGCTGAGGCGGATTTCCGTATGTATCGGGCGAAATCCCGAAAGAATGCGGTCTATGTAGAGAATCGTATGGAATCCTGAATCCGTCAGGATATTATTTTTGCAAATGCAAGGAAAATACTTGACAGTCGAAGAAAAATCCTGTAATCTACTGAAGTATGCCGCTTAGCGAGGTTTGAAATGTCTTCACTGCGAAGGCTGCCGAAGCTAGCGAGTTTTAAATTCAAGGAGGTACCCTCGTAATGTACGCAGTTATTCTTACTGGCGGTAAGCAGTACAAGGTTAGCGAAGGTGATGTCATCAGAGTTGAGAAGCTTGATGTGAACGAAGGCGATCAGGTTACTTTTGATCAGGTTCTTGTTCTTAATGACGGCACAATGAAGATCGGAACACCGGTTGTTGAAGGTGCAAAGGTTTCCGCTACCGTAACAAAGAACGGCAAGGCCAAGAAGGTCATCGTTTATCGTTACAAGAGAAAATCAGGCTATCACAAGAAGAACGGTCACAGACAGCTCTTTACTGAAGTGAAGATTGATTCAATCGGCTGATAGTTTTTATTAAGCAGATAGGAGGCAATTTAAAATGGCTCATCATAAGGGTATGGGCTCTACCAAGAACGGTAGAGATTCGGAGTCCAAGAGACTTGGTGCCAAGAGAGCTGACGGTCAGTTCGTTAAGGCAGGCAACATTCTTTACAAGCAGAACGGAACACGTATTCATCCGGGTCTTAATGTAGGTCTGGGCAATGATTACACTCTCTTTGCCAAGGTTGACGGCGTTGTGAAGTTCGGTCGTCTTGGAAGAGACAAGAAGCAGGTTTCTGTTCTTCCCAGAGTTGCAGAGTAATTTGAACTCAATGAGCCCCATGCCGGATTTCCGGTGTGGGGCTTTTGCTTATCCACTGATATTATAGATATAAAACGAGAGGAAACAATATGTTTGCAGATGTAGCAAAAATTTTCATCAAAAGCGGCAAGGGCGGCAACGGTCACGTTTCCTTCCGCAGAGAGCTCTATGTGCCTGCCGGCGGTCCGGACGGCGGTGACGGTGGCAGAGGCGGAGACATTATCTTCAAAATCGACAAGGGCCTCAACACGCTGGAGGATTTCCGGCACAAAACCCGTTACGTGGCTTCTCCCGGTGAGGAGGGCGGCGGAAAACGCATGCATGGAAAAAACGGTAAAGATCTCGTGATTCGTGTACCTGAGGGAACCATCATTCGTGACGATGAATCTGGTAAGATCATTGCAGATCTTTCCGGAGACAATACCGAAATCACCATACTGCATGGTGGAAAAGGTGGTCTTGGCAATATGCACTTCGCGACACCTTCCATGCAGGCACCGAAGTTTGCACAGCCGGGGCAGGAATCCCGTGAGCTGATTGTGCGGCTGGAGCTGCGCGTCATTGCTGATGTTGGTCTTATTGGATTCCCGAATGTGGGTAAGTCCACCATTCTGACCATGTGTTCCAATGCACGCCCCCAGATTGCCAACTATCATTTCACCACCATCAATCCGCACCTGGGCGTGGTCAACCTGAAGGGTGACCGTAGCTTTGTTATGGCCGACATTCCGGGATTGATCGAAGGCGCCTCTCAGGGCGTTGGCCTTGGTTACCAGTTCCTGCGGCATATCGAGCGTTGTAAGGTTCTGATCCACGTGGTGGATGCAGCCGGTACCGAGGGCAGAGATCCGCTGCAGGACATTGAGGTGATCAATGAAGAGCTGGCGCAGTATGATCCGGATATTCTGAAGCGTCCCATGATTATTGCGGCCAACAAAACAGATCTCTGCATTGATGAGCAGGGCACAGACAGTGCTGTGACGCTGCTGAAGGAAAAATACGAGCCGATGGGCATTCATGTCATTCCTATTTCTGCGGCCACCAATACGGGCATCAGGGACCTCCTGGAGGAAACCTGGAAGTATGTGGAGAAGGTAGGCAATGCGCCCATCACCTACAAGAGCGAATTTGATCTTCGTACTGTGGGCAATATCGAAGCATTGCCCATCGAATACGGCAATCCGGCCGAAGGTGTTTTCACAGTGGAAGGCCCGAAGATCGAGAAGATGCTTGGCTATACCAATCTGGAAGCTGAGCAGGGCTTCGAATTCTTCCAGCGCTTTATGATTGAACAGGGTGTAATCAAGCAGTTGAAGAAGATGGGCCTGGAAGAGGGAGATACCATCAAGCTTTATGGCCATGAGTTTGAGTATCTTGATACAGAAAGCTATGATAGCGGCGATCTTGATGAATTTGTGGATGACCGCTTTGGCCAGAATACGGAGGAAGAGGAATGAAAAGCTACATTAAAAACAGCAAGCATCGCTCTTTGCTGAAGGGCGCTGCTATGAATATGGATCCGGTGCTTTCCATCGGCAAGAACTCCCTGACACCGGAGTTTATTGAAGCAACCGCGGAGAATCTGCAGAAGAACGAGCTGGTGAAGATCAACGTGCTTAAGAACTGTGACGATGACGTGAAGGAAATCGCCTATACCTTGGCAGAACGTTCCGCATCTGAGCTTGTCCAGGTGATTGGCAGAAAGATTGTTCTTTATAAGCCGGCAAAGGATCCGAAGGACAGACAGTATGATATAAAGCTGGGCAAGAAAGCGCAGGAGGATTGATTTTTCGCCCCGGGGCAGGATACTGCTTCGGGGCTTTTGGAGTTTTCGGAGTAAATATGATGGAGAAATGTCTGCGTCGTGTCGGTATCATGGGTGGCACTTTTGATCCGATTCACAATGCGCATCTGGCGCTGGCAGATTGTGCCCTTGAAAATCTGCAGTTGGATGAAATCTGGTTTTTGCCGGCTGCAGTTCCCTACCTAGATAAGCACACGTTCACTTCCTTTGCGGACCGCATGCAGATGACGGCATTGGCCATTTCCGGGAAAAAGAAATTTCGGGTATCTGGCATCGAAGGCGAAAGAAAGGGAAAAACCTATACTGCAGACACATTGAGAATACTGAAGACGCAGTGTCCGGATACAGAATATCACTTTATTCTCGGTGCGGATCAGCTCTATTCATTAGAAAGCTGGCATGAACTCGATGTGATTTTGCAGCTTGCGGTACTGACGGCAGCCAAAAGAGAACAGGGTGGTACAATGTCTGCACAGCGCTTTCAGCATCAAGTTCAGTACCTGAGAACGCATTACGGGGCACGCATAGAGATATTGCCGTTCCCGGAGATGAATATTTCCAGCACGGAAATCCGTCGACGGGCGGCGGCTGGGGAGGAACTGCGAGGACTTGTTCCGGAAAAGGTGCGGAATTATATTCTGAAAAAAGGACTCTATCAAACAACAGGACAGGAGTGAAACCATGGCAGGAGATAAAAACAGCAAGAAGGACAAGAAACAGAATAAGCTGGACATGAATGAAATTTACACAATCCGGGAGCGACTGAAAAAGCTGCTGAAGCCGGATCGTTATGAGCATTCCCTCAGTGTCAGCTTTACCTCCGTCTGTCTGGCCATGCGTTACGGTGCGGATATCCGAAAGGCTGAATTGGCCGGACTGGTACATGACTGTGCAAAGCATTTCAGCAAAGAGGAGCTGATACAGGCCTGCAAAAAGGATCATGTGACGCTGACGGAGGAAATGTTGGCGAGTCCCCAGGTGATTCATTCGGTTTATGGTGCAGTTTATGCCCGCAAATTGTTTGATATCAACGATTCGGAGATTCTTTCTGCCGTTTATTATCATACGCTTGGGCGGCCGAATATGACCCTTCTGGAAAAGATCGTCTTTACCGCAGATTATATTGAGGCGCGGCGCTTCAAGGCCGACAGACTTCCGGAAATTCGTCAACTGGCCTTTATCGATCTGGACCGGGCGATTTATGAGATTCTTCAGGATACCGTAAGCTATTTGGAGGCAAACGGCGACAAAATCTGCAGTTCTTCTCTAAAAACCTATGCGTATTATCGTGATCTTGCGAAAAAATGTTCATAAGATCTTTGTCATATCGACATTTATGTGCTAAAATATTTGTAAATGTATATTCTATAAGGAGTGAATTTCTATGACAAATACACTGTCCCGTGAAATGGTAAAGGCAGCCTATGCTGTATTGGATGAGAAAAAAGGTGAGGACATCTGCATTCTGGATATTTCTGGTGTGTCCGTCATTGCCGATTATTTCGTGATCGTAACCGCTGACAATGCCCGTCAGGTGGATGCACTGTCTGATGCTGTGCAGGATCGCATGGCCGAGCTGCATTATGATCTGCGCCGTGCAGAGGGGCAGGCCAATTCAGGATGGATACTGCTGGACTTCAATGACATCATCATCCACATCTTCGATAAGGAGCAGCGTTTCTTCTACGATCTGGAGAAGATCTGGTCCGACGGCAAGAAGGTTCTGGACCCGAAGGAACTTTGAATCATAGAAAAGTGATATTCTGTTCGCACAAGCGTTCGAATATGCTTGTTTTTTTGCTTGTGATATGATATATTCTCAATATCGATAAAACAATCGTTTCGTGAATATGAGGCACAATAGTACTGGAAAGACAGGAGATAGTAGCTATGGGAAGACGTAAGAAAAACCCGGATCCGAACAATATGACACCGAAGCAGAAGGCTGTATTTGAGTACATCCGTAAATGCGTACTGGAACGCAATTATCCGCCTTCCGTTCGCGATATCTGCCAGGCTGTGGGACTGAAGTCCACCTCCAGTGTATTCGGCTATATCAACGACCTGGAGACCATGGGACTGATCAAGAAAGATCCTTCTCATCCCCGTGCCCTGCAGATTCTGACCAAGGAGTTTCAGGCACATACCGAGCGCGAGGTAGCGCAGGTGCCTCTGGTTGGCACCGTAGCAGCAGGTATTCCTCTGCTGGCTGAAGAGAATGTGACGGATTATTTCCCGATTCCGGTGGATATGCTGCCCAACAAGAAAGTGTTCATGCTGACGGTAAAGGGCGATTCCATGATCAACTGCGGTATCCTGAATGGAGATCGTGTCATTGTGGAGCAGGACAACACCTGTGAAAACGGCGAGATCATCGTTGCATTGGTGGACGATAGCGCAACCGTAAAGCGTTTTTATAAGGAAGATGGACACATCCGTCTGCAGCCGGAAAACGATCATATGGATCCTATCATCGTTCCGGACTGTGCTGTTCTCGGCAAAGTCATCGGATTGATCCGTATGGGAATGAAGTAAATAATGCACACGAAAAACCCGGGTATTCATTACCCGGGTTTTTATATTTCATAATTTGTCCCACTCGGCAGCACCAGCCATTTTGTCTGCTGAGGGTAGAAGAGCCCATACACCTTCCCTATTTAATATGCGGTTAAATCTTGGTTTAACCGCATAAAACATGTCAAATCCAGTTATCCCGCAGGAACTGCAAAATATCCGCAGCTTTCGGCGGACAACCGTTTAATGACTTGGCAAAGCAATTTGTGCAATGTCCGATACCAATTTCACCGGATTCGCCCCTGTAGCCTTGACCAATGCTGATTTTCGGGAGTCCTTTATGCAATTCACCATTTTCGTTCAAACGATTCAAGGCATGGATTAAGGATCCGTAACATGCACTACAGGCATCCTTTGGCTCTGTATATCTCGCCAGGCCCTTCACCTTATAGCTTAACGGGAATTTCTTGCTCTTGCCGTCCTGGGCCTCGTTCAGGTAAATCAGATTGGCTTTCGATGTATCTGCTGATCCGATGCCCAGCGATTCTGCCATGCCGATATAAGGCACTTCCTCGATGTTATAACCCATACAATCACAGACATAGGCATCACAGAGCACCGGGTCCTTAAAGCCCAGAATCCGGTCCATCTGTACTGGATTGCCGCCTTCCTCAAAGTCCAGGTCACCGCAGATGTTGTCCACCAATATGAAGCTGTTGGGCGCCATCACATTGAGATGCGCAATAGGCTTATGGAGACCCAAGGTATGGAAACGTCGTTTCTCACTGTTGGGTATGATGCCTTTATTGTTCTTCAGAGCACAGGTTACCACGGTCTGGCAGTGCCCCTTTAGAACCGGCATATTGATCAAGTAGTCCGCCTTCATAGCCCGATCACAAATGCGGATTTTCATGCCCTTGCAGTCATATTCCGTGGAGCTGTCCTTTTGGAGATCCACAAAGGGTACATCATATTGCTGGCAAACCTTGTCATAACCGGCCATTTTGAAGGCACTCTGGGTGCCGCAACCCACCCAGGAGCCCTCCATGATCACAATGTTTTGAAAACCATGCTCCTGCAGGTATTCGATGCTGCCGGACAAAAGCTCCGGATGTGTGGTGCCGCCATCGGAAGGCGTGCAATTGGTCACCAGATTCGGCTTTAGCGCAATTTCCGCGTCCTTGTTCGGAATTTCTGCGGCAATGTCAGCTTTTTCCAGAATCTGCTTCACCATCTCCTTGTAATTGGTGCCATGTACAATCAGTATGTCATTTTTCTCCATAAATTTCTCTCCTAATTCTCCTGAAACAATGCATGCATTATCTGCTCAGATTATACCGTTTTCCGCCACATCTTGGGGGAAAACAAAATCAGCATCGGCAGAATCTCCAGTCTGCCTGCCAGCATATCAAAGATCAGTACCAGTTTTGACAATACCGAATATGCCGCAAAGTTACTGTTGGGTCCCACCAGACTCAGACCCGGTCCGATGTTGTTGAATGTGGCCGCAACGGCTGAAAAATTGGTGGTAAAGTCAAAGCCATCAAAAGAAATGATGAACACAGAAATCAGGTAGATCAGGCAATACATAATTAGGTAGCAATTCACGGAACGCACCACACTGTGCTCAAGACTCTTCCCTTCCAGGCGAATGTGCTTCACGGCCTCCGGATGGATCAGCATATGCAGCTCCTTCCCCACCTCCTTAAACATGATGAGAAGTCGGGACACCTTGATGCCGCCGCCGGTGGAGCCTGCGCAGGCACCGCTGAACATCAGGAACAACAGTACCATCTGGGCTGGCTGGGACCAAAGCGTAAAGTCCAGAGTACCGAAGCCGGTGGTTGTGATAAGGGAACCCACGGTAAAGAAGGAATGGTGCAGGGAATACAGAAACTGGCCATTGCAGATGGACAGATTGCTGAAGGCCAGGAAAATGGTGGATATTGCGATGATCAGAAAATAGACCCGCATCTCCTCACATTGCCATGCTTCACGAAGTTTCCTTTGCTGTATAAAATAAAATACATTGAAATTCACACCGAAAAGAATCATGAAAATTGTGATCAGAAACTGGCTCAGCATACTGTAGTCCGCCATACCCGTATTCCGAATGGCAAAGCCGCCGGTACCTGCCGTACCGAAGCCGATGCAAAGCGCATCAAACAAGGTCATACCAGACAAAAGGTAAACGATGATGGCCGCAACCGTCATGACGAAATAGATTTTGTACAGAGCCTTTGCCGTATCCGCCACTCTGGGGACCATCTTGCTGACGTCCGGTCCGGGTGACTCTGCCTTCATGATCATCATATTGTAGCCGCCGCCCAGCGGAAGCACCGTCAGCACAAGAACGAGCACACCCATGCCGCCCATCCAGTGGGAAAAGCTGCGCCAGAAAATCAGACCCTTACCCAGTGCTTCCACATCTGACAGTATTGAAGATCCTGTTGTGGTAAATCCGGATACGATCTCAAAAAGTGCATCCACAAAACTGGGGATCCGTCCGGAAAGATAAAAGGGCAAGGCACCAACGATAGAAAGGACAATCCAGCAGCCCGCCACGGCCACAAAGCCCTCCCGGGCGTAAAAGGCAATCTTCTTCGGCTTTCGCATACTCAGGAGTTTGCCCACCATCCAGGAAATACCGCCTACCAGAAAAATCGTCAGCGCAGTGGGCTCCCGGTAAATCAGAGCGCAGATCAGAGGAAATACCATCGAGATACCCTCGATCTGTAGCACCCAGGCCAGGACATATACAATCATACTGAAATTCATAGACTTACTCCTTAGGCCAGAATGTCATTTAAATCATTAAACCCAGTGTTCGTGGTTACAATAATAACCCGGTCTCCGGGAAGCAGGAAGTCACTGCCTCGTGGTGTAATGATCCGATGATCACGAATGATGGCACCGACCAGCACATGGGGCTTCAGCTTCATTTCCGCAAAGGTCTTGTTGATGAGCTCAGGATCACTGCCAACTTTAAACTCTAGCGCCTCGGCACGACCGTCCGCGATCTTGTACAGTGTCTCAACATTGGAACCCTCGGAATTCTTCAGCGCACGAACATACTGCACAATCAGATCCGCCACGATTTGCTTCGGATAGATCACGGAGCCCAGATTCATTTCATTGGTTACGTCTTCAAAGGCAATGCGGTTGATCTTTGTGATCAGACGTGCTTTGGAAAGCTTGCCGGCATACAGCGAAAGCATGATATTTTCCTCATCAAAGCCGGTCAGGGAACAGAAGGCATCAATATTTTCAATGCCTTCACGCTTCAAAAGCTGCTGATCCGCACCGTCACCGTTGATGATTGTGACCTTCGGGAACTCCGATGCCAGATACTCACAGCGTGCTCGGTTCATTTCAATGATCTTCAGCTTGATATTCAGTTTGGTTTCCTGAATATATTTGGCAATGTAATAGCTCACCTTGCCGCCGCCGACGATCATGCAGCTCTTAATGGGCACGTAGTCAATGCCAACATTGGAAAAGAACTGTATAACCTGGCTCGGCTTCGCAATAAAGCTGATCTCATCTCCCGCCCGGATCTCGTCATTACCGGAAGGAATCATCACCTCTCCTGCTCTCTGTATGGTACAGATCAGCACCTCCACATGACAGATTTTCGGTAATTCGAACAGCTTCAGCCCGCAAAGACGGCTCTTCTCCGGGATTTTGGTGCGGATCAGATCCAGACGTCCCCGGGAGAAGCTGTCAATCTTCATGGCCGAGGGGAAACGCAGAAGACGTTCCACCTCCTTGGCTGCTGCCATCTCCGGATTGATCACCAGCGCCAGATTCAGCTCGTCCCGAAGATATACCACCTCATCTGTATACTGCGGATCCCGGATTCGGGCAATGGTTGCACAATTGCCCTCCTTCTTGGCAATCAGACAGCAAAGCATATTAATCTCATCAGAGTCCGTGGTGGCGATCAGAACATCCGCATCCTTCACGCCGGCCTCACTCTGGGTCTTCAGCATAGCGCCGTTTCCCTGAATTCCCATAACATCCAGCGTTTCCACCGCATGCCGCAGCACCTTCTCGTTGCTGTCGATGATGGTAATGTTGTGTCCCTCATGGTTAAGTTGATCGGCCAGCGTCAGTCCCACCTTGCCGCATCCTACGACAATAATATTCATGTCTTTTCTCCTTCTGCATCACGCCAGGCCAGATCCCTCTGCAGTGGCTCCAGGAAATGCACCAGCATTTCCCTATGGCTGCGGATCTGATAGCTATGATCAAGTTCCGTATAATTGAAGCTCTTTTTTCCCCCGTCCTCCATTCTCTTCCAGAAAAACAGAATATCCCGGAAGGGAACATAGTATGTCTCCCCCCGGGTCGTAAAGGACAGAACAATGAAGCTGATGCCCCCCTGCGCTTCGAAGTCCCGCATAAAGCTGACCTGATGGGGATGCAGGTTCTTCAAGGGCCAGAGATCCTGATGGGACTCCTTCGCATCGAAGCAAACCGGAATGCCCTGCACAACGCCAATGTAGTCCACGGTGGACTTCTTCTCGAAGTACGCCAGTGTAATCTGGGTATGCTCCTTATTCATGTCAATGGGCGTGATGGGCGTCGGGATCTTCTGGATCAGTGCCAGCTTCTTCTCCCGGTAAGCTTCTATGGTCTGGTTGATGAGTCCCTCAAGTTCCGAGCCTCTCAGGCCCCGTGATTTCCATGTACCCATGCATCCCAATCCGTGATAATGGAGCGATCATCGAAATAGTTGATCCGCATTGCCTCGCGCACCTCAGACAGTGTCGCATTGGTCTCCTTCACCGCATGCTCCGTGCCTGCCTTCAGGATATCGTATACCTGGGAAATGTCGGCGGCCCAACGTGCTCTCTCCTCGCGAATCGGTGTCAGCAGCTCCTCCATGACCTTCAGCAGGAATTTCTTGCACTTTACATCGCCGAGACCACCCCGCATGTAGTGCTCCTTCATTTCATCAAGATTCCGGTATTCCGGCAGATACTCCGCGAATTGATCCTCTCTGGAAAAGGCATCCAGATAAGTAAAGACCATATTGCCCTCGACATGTCCCGGGTCTGCAATATTGATATGTGTAGGATCGGTATACATACCCATGATCTTGGTCTTCACTGTCTTGGCATCGTCTGAAAGATAAATGCAGTTGCCCAGAGACTTGGACATCTTCGCCTTTCCGTCCGTGCCCGGCAGACGACGCTGGGAAGCATTTTCCGGAATCAGAATGTCCGGCTCCACCAGCACGTCGCAGTTATAGGTCTGGTTGAAGCGATGGGCAATTTCCCGGGTCTGCTCCACCATGGGCATCTGGTCCTCACCTGCCGGTACCGTCGTGGCTTTGAAGGCGGTAATGTCGGCGGCCTGAGAAACCGGGTAGGTGAAAAAGCCTGCGGGCAGTCCGGCTTCGTTGTCGTTCTCGCTGTCACTGCCGTTAAAGCCACGGAGCTTCATTTCGCTCTTCACCGTAGGATTCCGGGAAAGACGCTGGGTGGTCACCAGATTCATGTAATAAAAGGTCAATGCATGGAGGGCCGGAATGGCACTCTGAATGCAGATATTGGACTTGTTGGGGTCGATACCCACAGAAAGGTAATCCAGTGTTACTTCAATGATGTTGTCCCGGATCTTCTTCGGATTGTCCCAGTTGTCGGTCAAAGCCTGGTCGTCTGCCACAAGTATATTGATCTCATCAAATTTTCCGGAATTCTGCAGCTCCACTCTGCGCTTCAGAGAGCCCACATAGTGGCCGAGATGCAGTTTGCCCGTAGGTCTGTCACCGGTAAGAATGATCTTCTTTTTTGCGTCCTTCGCTTCCATAATACCTCCTAAAAGGATTCCGCGACATCATAGCCGGGAATCGTTGCATACAGGGTACATTATAGCACAGCCCTTGAGAAAAGCATAGAGAAGTAGGCTAGCGAAAGCGCTCATACTGCGGCACCTGTATGTCCTGAAAGCTGCCCATTTCCCGGTAGATTTCCAGTGCCATATCGAGGAGCGGCAATAGAAGCATTGTACCGCTTCCCTCCCCCAGCGCCAGATCACCATCCAGAATCGGAGATAAATCCAAAAGCTGCAGTGCTGTTCTTCCGACATTTTCCCGGGGAAGGTGGGATGCCAACACTACGTTTTTTACACGTCGCTCCATACAGGTCGCCACTAGCGCGGCTGTCGCAGAGATGGCTCCATCCACAAGAATCGGCAGATTCTCTTCAGCTGCACCCAGAAAGGCTCCCGCCATGGCGGCAATCTCATAACCGCCCAATTCTGAAAGCACCGTCAGGGGATCTCGGACATTGTCTGTATGGATGCGAAGCAGGCCCTTGCGTATGGCTGTACGCTTTCTCTCGAGGCCCTCATCACTGAGACCGGCACCGCGCCCGACAAACTGTCGAAGCAAGGCATCCAGACACGGCAGATACGCAGTCTCATCCTGCAGATTCGCGCCCACTGTCTCCTGATATACCGGATTCTGCACTTTGCTGCTCCAGATGTCCGGAATACACTGCTGCAGCAGAAGCCCGAGAAAGACAGCTGTGGCGCTTGTGGTATTGCCGATGCCCATTTCCCCGGTGCCGAGGATTTCGTAGCCTTCCTGCTTTAGTTTTCTCACCATTTTCTGTCCAATGTCTATGGCATGCAATGTCTCTTCCCGCGTCATGGCGGATTCTCTTGCGAGATTCCGGGTGCCGTATCCTACCGAAAAAGGCAGAAGCGTTCCGGGGCGAAGCACTATCGCCGGATATTTCTCCAGAGCTGATGTACTCCCAGTATCTTCAGTAGCATCGGGAGCCTCGGGACTATGGCGATCCATTTCTTTCGGCAGGAGCCCCACATCTGTCACAAACACATCCGCCCCGGCACGCTTTGCAAGGCGGCTGGTGACACCCCGGCCGCTCGCCAGTTCCTCCGCCACAATGCGGCTCACAGAAGCATCGGTCTGACTGACGCCTTCCGCCAGCACGCCATGATCTGCCGCGAAAATCAGAAGTCCGCGCTTAGAAAGTGTCGGGCCAGAGACATTACCCTGCAGGGCAGAGAGCTGCACCACTATCTCTTCCAACTTTCCCAGAGAGTCGATGGGCTTCGCAATCCGGTCCCAATGCATCTTGGCTTCCCGGGCATCGTGAAAACGTCGGCAGGCCGCAAGAAAGGCCTCCGCTGCCGTGGGATTGGACTCGAGATAAAAATGCGGGAACCCGGCATAAATCGTCTCGGAATAAAAACCGGCGTGATACTGTCGGTCGGATTTTGGCTTTGAAATCTCGACATCCACGCCATTCGCTTCCGTGTCGTAATAATGAAATTCATGCCCCCGCACGCAGGTACCCGCCGGACCGAAAAGCCCGCCCACCGGGAACCGCGCCTCCAGATAACCGAAGCGGGTGAGCCTCTCCTGCTTTTCACCATGCCCCGGAAAAAGGCCGCACATGGGATGAGCGTCCAAGGCGCTGGATAGGTAGAGGAAGCCGCCGCATTCTGCAATGGTAGGCATGCCCTTTTTTATAGCGCGGAAAATGCTTTCCCGCATGACGACATTAGCCGAAAGGGCTGCGGCATGATTTTCCGGATAGCCGCCGCTAAGAATCAAGCCATCGGTATTCTCCGGGAGGCGTGTATCCGCAAGGGGACTGAAAGGCACAAGCTCTGCCCCGAGTCGCTTCAGAAGCGCACGATTTTCACTGTATTCAAACTGAAAGGCCGCGTCCTCTGCCACGGCGAGTCTGATTTTTTTCATCTGCTTCACCCCTTCTTCCGCTGCATGATTTTCCATTTTCGACAGTTCCTCCGTCTCACCAGGATCACCTGCTGCCCCGGCAATGGTCAGAATTCTTTCCAAATCAAAATGCGCTTCTACAGAGTTTGCAAGGCGCTCCGTCCATTGTTGAAAATCCGGCAATTCCTCTGGCTTCACGAGGCCAAGGTGCCGGGAGGGAAGCTGCAGCGAAGCATCTACGGGTAGGTATCCCAGCACCGGAATGCCGCAGTTTTCCTCCACAAGTGTTTTTAACCGCGGATAAAACATGGGGGACACTCGGTTCAGAATGATCCCGGCGATCTGGCTGCCGTTATCATCGCCATAGTCCTGCATCCCGCGGATTGCAGCGCAAAGAGAAACACTGACCCCTTTTGCATCTGCAATCAAGAGTACCGGTGTATGGGTGATTTCTGCAATTTCGTAGGAGCTTGCCGCAGTGCTGATGCCCCCAAGACCGTCATAGTAGCCCATGACACCCTCCAGCACGGTGAGGTCAGTATCTTCGGCGTTCTCGCAAAGAATCCGCCGGAGCCGCATGGGCTCTGTAAAGTAGCTGTCCAGGTTGCCGCCGGGAATTCCCAGTACCTGCCGGTGGAACATCGGGTCAATGTAGTCGGGCCCGCATTTAAAGGACCGAAGCTGAAGGCCTCGTTTCCGGAAGGCCGCCAGCAAGCCGCAGGTAATGGTGGTTTTCCCTGCGCCACTGTGCATGGCCGCCAGCATGATGCGTGGTAAATGGTGTACGGACGTTGACATAGAACAGACTCCTTGTGACTATCCCGTGGGCTTCGCGACAGCTTGATTGACGGATGCCCACGGGATAGTGGTCAGTGATAGCAAAAGAGAGGCACGAAAGACGCGCCTCTCTTTTGCATTCTACTTGTTCATAACCGATTCGTCAATGTGTTCTATCAAACCTCGGCAATGGCCTCGATCTCGCAAAGAACACCCTTCGGAAGATCCTTAACGGCCACGCAGGAACGTGCCGGCTTGGAGATAAAGAACTTCTCATAAACACTGTTGAATGCAGCGAAATCAGCAATATCTGCCAGGAAGCAGGTAGTCTTCACAACCTTGGACATGTCAGAACCGGCTGCCTCAATGATGGCCTGCACGTTCTTGCAGCTCTGGGTAGCCTGTGCCTCAATGCCTTCACCGACAGCGCCGGTGGCGGGATCTACGGGGATCTGGCCGGAGCAAATCAGAAGATTGCCGGTCACAAATGCCTGGGAGTAGGGACCGATGGCTGCGGGTGCATTGCTTGTAGAAACGACTTTCATGATGAACCTCCTTGGAATCTTTTGTATCTTTTACTTGAACTTCCTGCATTGTACTACGACAATGAAATAAATTCAAGTCACTAAACAAATCTATAGTTATCTGTGGCTGATGGTTTTAAGCATCCCAGGTTTTATCCCTGCTCTGCCGCAGAGAGCTTCTGAATGGCCAGGGTGCCGGTTCTGGAAATCTCCACAATGCTGACGCCTTTCAAGGTATCCAGGAACATCTGGACGCGCTCGGGCATATCACACATCTGGATAGTCATCATATTTTTGCCAAGGTCTACAATGCGGGCTCCCATGATTTGACAGTTCTCCATGATGTCCTTCCGAATTTCCCGGTTGTAGCGAATTTTCACCATCACGAGCTCCCGGCAGATGGCCTCCTGCTCTCCGAAGGTCCGCACCTTGATGATGTCCAGCTTCTTGTTCAGCTGCTTTTCAATCTGCTCCAGGGTACGTTCATCACCGCTGGAGACGATCACCATATTGGAAACGGCGTGATCCTCCGTCTCTCCCACCGCCAGGGAATCGATATTGAAGCAGCGTCGCCAGAACAGGCCAGCCACCTTACAGAGCACGCCGACTCTGTTTTCCACCAGTACCGAATAAATTCTCTTCATTACACCACCTCGTTCGGATCCACATCAACTTCCAGCAGAACGGATTCGTCTTTGGCCAGGAAATCGTCCAGCACTGTCTCTATGGATGCATTATCGCTGAGCCGGAGATATCGCATTTTATAGGCTGCCGCCAGCATATCCAATTCCGGACTGCCGGTAAGGTCTGTCACAGAGAAACGATCATGATAGGTATAATGCTGATACTGATGCACAAGTCCCAGGACATTGTTCTTCACCACAACGATCTTGACAGGAATGCCATACTGACGCATGGTACCCAGTTCCATCATGCTCATCTGGAAAGCACCGTCGCCGGAGACGGCGATGACCTGCCGTTTCGGATCGGCCAGCTTCGCGCCCATAGCTGCCGGCACGGAATATCCCATGGTGCCCATGCCGCCGGAAGTCAGGAAGATGCCGTTCCGCATCTGGTAGTTGCCGCAGGACCAGAGCTGATTCTGTCCCACGTCAGCCACATAGACACCATCCCGGGCCATTTTCATGGAAAGTCGGTAAACGAATTCCTCTGGCGTTACGCTTGTCGCTTTCTGCATTCTTGCCAGCAATGCCTTCAAACGCTTGTCTTCAGACTCCTTCTTATAGGAATTTAGTGTACGGATCCACTCGTAGTATTCCGCCTTGAGATCCAGCTGGTTGAAACGGTCAAAGACGCTGGCAATGTCTCCCACCAGCGGAATTTCCGGTCCTGCATTCTTTCCGATTTCCGCCGGATCCACGTCGATGTGCACGAGCGTTTTGTTTTCTGTGATAAGATCCGGTTGGCTGATGGAACGGTCTGCCACACGGGCGCCCACCATGATGATCATATCCGCTTCATTCATGGCCCGGTTGCCGTAGGCCTTACCGTTGTTTCCCACCATGCCGAAGAACATGGGATTGTTGGTTTCCATGACACCGATGCCCATCATTGTGCAAACCACAGGGATCTGGTTCCGATCCGCAAAAAGCTTCACCTTCTGCTCTGCATGGGCGAGATGTACACCGCCGCCGATACACATGATCGGCCGCTTCGCTTCCTCCAGTCGCTTGAACATTTTCTTGATCTGTACTTCATTGCCCTGCACGGTGGGCTTATAGGTGCGAAGCTTTGCCTCCTCCGGATAGCGAAAGTCTGTAAGTTCCGCCGTCTGCACATCGATGGGAATATCGATGAGTACCGGTCCCTTACGGCCGGAGTTTGCGATATAGAAAGCTTCCTTCATGATGCGGGGAATGTCCTTTACATCCCGGACACCATAGCTGAACTTGACAAAACTCTCGCAGGCACCACAGATATCCGCCTCCTGGAAGACGTCGGATCCCACCAAGTGACTGTTCACCTGACCTGTAATCACCACCATGGGGATACTGTCCGCAAAGGCAGTGGCGATGCCTGTGATAATGTTGGTGGCACCCGGTCCGCTGGTGACAGCGCAGACGCCCACCTTTCCGCTGACACGTGTATATCCGTTCGCTGCATGTGCAGCATTCTGCTCCTCACGCACCAGAATGGTCTTTATGTCCGAATTTAAGATACTGTCAAAAAAAGGACAGATGGCCACGCCGGGGTAACCAAAGACATACTCTGTCTGTTCCTTTTCAAGACATTTAACCAACGCATCCGCACCTGTCATAAACAATTCCTCATTTCTTTCTTGTGTGATTTCTATATCTTAACCGATGATCGTGAATAAGGGAAGTATTGCTGATCCTAAAAGAAAGACCCGCCCTGATGGGGCGGGCCTTACCGGTCTCTTATGCAGTATCAAACCGCCGTCTTATTCAATGATCTTGAAACCGCGGGCAACGAATTCTTCGCGAATGCGCTGTACATGCTCAAAATCTCTGGTTTCCATCTGCACGGTCAGATAGCAGTCATTAACATCCATATCCTCGGATGTGGTGTTATGATCCACCTTGGTGACATTGGCACCAAGCTCGGAAATGATGGAAGAAACCTCTGTCAGCTGACCCGGCTTATCCAGCAGCGCCAGTGTCAGAGAAGCCTTACGTCCGGTCTTGATGAGACCGCGGTTGATAACGCGGGACAGAATGTTCACATCGATGTTTCCGCCGGAAACCACGCAGACTACCTTTTTACCCTCAATAGGGAGCTTATGGAACATCACGGCCGCCACGGAAACCGCACCGGCACCCTCAGAAACCACCTTCTGCTTCTCCATGAGAGAAAGGATAGCGGCTGCCGTCTCGTCTTCTGTCACGGTTACAATATCGTCCACATACTTGCAGACCATATCGTAGGTGACATCACCGGGGGCTTTCACCGCGATACCGTCGGCAAAGGTGTGCACAGTATCCAGTGCCGCCAGCTTATGGTTGTGGAAGGCCTGCTCCATGGAAGGAGCGCCTGCCGCCTGTACACCATAAACCTTGCACTTCGGATTCAGCTTTTTCACCACAAAGGAAACGCCGGAAATCAGTCCGCCGCCGCCGATGGGTACCACCACCGCATCCGCATCCTCCAACTGATCGCAGATCTCCATACCGATGGTTCCCTGTCCGGCAATGACATCGATATCGTTGAAGGGATGAATGAATACGGCGCCGCTTTCCTTCTGGTAAGCGACAGAAGCGGCATAGGCATCATCATAGACACCGTCGATCATGCGCACCTCTGCACCGTAGCCTCTGGTGGCCTCCACCTTGGAAATCGGTGCAATGGCCGGAAGGAAAATGGTGGACTTGGCACCGGCCTTTGCTGCTGCCAATGCGACACCCTGGGCATGGTTTCCTGCGGAGCAGGCCACAACACCCTTTGCTTTCTCTTCCTCTGTCAGCGTCGAAATCTTGAAGTAGGCGCCTCTGATTTTAAAGGAACCTGTATTCTGCAGATTCTCTGCCTTCAGATACAGGTCACAGCCTGCATCGATTCTTGTGGCATGTACAAGCTCTGTCCGGTTGATCACCGGCTTCAGCACATGTGCAGCCTGGTACACACGATCTAGTGTCAATTCCATGATGATTTATCTCCTGCTCTAGCTCTTTTCCTTATCTCGCGTTGTCCAGATCCTGAACCTGCTTCCAGCCCATCTTCGCACGAAGATCACGGCCTGTCTCGGAAGCCAGGGTGTTGGCATGTGCGTTTCTCATAGCATAGAAACGAGTTCTGCCGGCCTGGTTCTCAAGGATCCAATCCTTAGCAAAGGTACCATCCTGGATATCGGAAAGAACCTGCTTCATTGCCTTCTTTGCTTCCTCGCCGATGATCTTCGGGCCAGCAGTGTAATCGCCGTACTCAGCGGTATCGGAGATGGAATAACGCATGCCCTCGAAACCAGCATTGAAGATGAGGTCAACGATGAGCTTCATCTCATGAATACACTCGAAGTAAGCATTCTCCGGCTTGTAGCCTGCCTCAACCAGAGTGTTGAAACCAGCCTCCATCAGAGCGCATACGCCGCCGCAGAGAACTGCCTGCTCACCGAAGAGATCGGTCTCGGTCTCCTCCTTGAAGGTTGTCTCCAGAAGACCGCCGCGTGCACCGCCGATAGCAGCAGCGTAAGCCTTTGCAACATCCAGAGAGTTGCCGGCCGGATCCTGCTCTGCAGCCACCAGACAAGGAACGCCCTTACCATCTACATACTGAGAACGAACGGTATGTCCCGGGCCCTTCGGTGCGATCATGATTACGTTTACATCAGCAGGGGGAACGATGCAGTTGAAGTGAATGTTGAAGCCGTGTGCGAAAGCCAGTGTCTGACCTGCTCTCAGGTTCGGTGCGATGTCCTTCTTGTAGAGAGCAGCCTGCTTCTCATCGTTGACAAGGATCATGATCAGATCGCTCTGCTTTACAGCCTCAGCAGTGGTCAGAACGGTGAAGCCGTCCTCCTTTGCCTTTACTGCACTCTTGGAACCCTCATAGAGGCCGATCACAACATCTACGCCGCTGTCGCGAAGGTTCATGGCATGCGCATGTCCCTGTGAACCATATCCGATCACAGCAACCTTCTTGCCATTCAGAAGATTCAGGTCACAATCCTTCTCATAATACATAATAGCCATCGTTTTTTCTCCTTTTTGTCCTTGGTCTCATTCAGCAGTTAACCTGGCTACTGAATATGTGTTGTTATATTTAAAGCTGCATGACAGCTCTAAACCGATTTAATCTGTCACGTTGCTGAGCTCTACCTTCCTTACATCATAAAGCTTTTCCAGCTGGGACACCACCTGTGTGCGCAGGTATTCGTCTCCGGTGGAGACGATTTCAATCTTTGTCACGCCGGGTACCTCGGTGGGGCCGGCATGAATGGATTCAATATTATAGCAGCGCTTGGCATAAAGACCGGTAATGCGGTTCAGCACGCCGAAGCGATTGTTTACCCACAGATAAATTGTAAACTTGTTCATGTTTCTCCTTACTGCCTCAGCCCTTCAAAATGATATCCTTAATCGACTTTCCGGGCGGAATCATCGGAAGAACCTTTTCATCCATGTCGATATGACAGTCAATAACATAGGAACCGGTGTCACCGGTATCTGTCATTTTCAGAACCTCCTCCAGCTCTTCCAGACTGGATACAGAGAATCCCTTTGCACCGAAGGCGTCGGCCAATGCAGCGAAATTCGTCTTCCGGTTCAGCGTTGTTTGAGAATAGCGTTCGCCATAGAAGATGCCCTGCCACTGTCGTACCATACCAAGTACGTTATTGTCCAGGATCACGACGGTAACCGGCAGTTCCTGACTCACCACGGTACAAAGCTCATTCAGATTCATACCGAAGGAGCCCTCTGAGGTGAAGAGAACCGTCCGCTTACGGCCGGAGCCGATGCAGCCGCCGATGGCAGCGCCAAGGCCGTAACCCATGGTGCCGAGACCGCCGGAGGTCAACAAGGTTCTGGGCTTCTCGAAGTGATAGTACTGCACCGTCCACATCTGATGCTGTCCCACGTCTGTGGCAATGACGGTGCTGTCCTCCATGTGCTCTCGTACTGCTTCGATGATATTCTTCGGACAGAACGCACCGGGACGCTCCGGCGGGCCTTCTTTCTTGTATTCTTCAATCAGCTTCCGCCACTCCGGATGCCGCTGCCCCTCCAGATCCTTCAGAAGATCTGTGAGGATTTCCTTCACATCTCCCTGCACCGAAAGATCCGGCTGCACATTCTTGCCAAGCTCAGCCTTATCGATATCAATATGAATTACTGTACATTTACTGGTATATTCATTGATATCGCCGGTGGCTCTGTCGGAAAAACGAACACCGACGGCAATCATCAGATCACACTCTGACTGGGCCTTGGAGGATGCGTAAATGCCATGCATGCCGCACATGCCGAGATTATAGTCATAGGAATCCGGCAGCACGGTCCGTCCCATCATGCTGAGACCCACCGGAGCATCCAGCCGCCGGGAAAGCTCCAGCAGTTCCTTGCCGGCATCTGCCGCCTGTACACCGCCGCCGCAGTAGATAAAGGGGCGTTCCGCCTTGCGAATGGCCTCAAGCACCAGCTCTCTCTTATAGGAAAGCTTCGGCTTATCCGGCATCCGCGGCACCACAGCGATACCATATTCGCAGGAACCAATCTGCACATTCTTTGGAATGTCGATGAGCACCGGTCCCTTTCTGCCGGTGTTGGCAATGAGAAAGGCTTCTTTGATGGTCTGCTCCAATTCGGTCACATCGCGCACCATGAAATTGTGCTTCACCACCGGCTGGGTAATGCCGACAATATCCACCTCCTGGAAGCTGTCTCGTCCCAGTGCATCCATGGATACATTTCCGGTAATGGCTACCAGGGGAACCGAATCCAGGTTGGCATTGGCAATGCCCGTCACCAGGTTTGTAGCACCCGGACCGCTGGTGGCGATCACCACACCCGTCTTGCCGCTGGCTCTGGCATATCCGTCTGCCGCATGGCAGGCTCCCTGCTCATGTGCGGTGATCACATGGTTGATGCGATCACTGCACTTATACAGCTCATCGTAGATGTTCAACACAGCGCCGCCGGGATAACCGAAAACGGTATCGACGCCCTGATTGATCAATTCCTCAATCAGGATTCTGGCTCCATTCAATCTCATCTGCTCCTCCAAATACAGTAACAACGCTCCCGCGAAAAAAAATAACCCTGCAGCGTAACGCTGCAAGGTTATCAGACTCATTTGTCATTATCTACCCTGAAAAGCGCCACGCAAACAAGCATTACTGCCAATGACAATAATGTTAATCAGAATAATAATGACAGATAGTTCAAGACTCATGTACATATTATTCATGGCTTCCTTGCGTACCCCTTTCATTAGGTTAGGTGAATTATCCCACTTTTGTACTGCTCTGTCAATATTGAATTCCATAGAAAGGCCATACTGCTTGCCTAGAACTGATATAGCCGCTGGGAATATCAAAAGGCATTTTCATAATGTGAGATTTTTTCTTCATCAAAGCAGACCACATCAAAACGGCATGGCGTATGATAGAAGGAAAGCTGGTGCGCCTGAAGATACTGCAAAGCCACTGTCCGGATGCTCTGCTGCTTCCGGTAGTTTACCGCGCTGTATGCATCTCCGTAAAACCGGGAGCTCCGAGACTTCACCTCCACAAAGACATAGGTATAGGGCGTGCGGCTTCGGTCCAGCATGATGAGATCGATTTCATTACGATGAAAGCGGTAATTTTTCTCGAGAAGCTGAAAACCCTTCTCCTGAAGATAGGAAAGGGCCAGCTGCTCATGCATCCGACCCTTTCGAAAGTTCATTTCTTTTTTCGGCATACCTGTTACTCCACGAAGTTCTTGATAAAGCTTCTTCTGTGGATTTCACAGGGGCCGTACTGCTTCAGCGCTTCGATATGTACTTTCGTGCCATAGCCCTTGTTCTTGGCGAAGCCATATGCCGGGTACTTCTCGTCATAGTCCAGCATCAGATGATCCCTTGTCACCTTTGCGATAATGCTGGCGGCCGCAATGGACACAGACTTAGCGTCGCCTTTGATGATCGGAAGCTGTGGAATGGTGATCCCCGGTATGGTAACGGCATCGTTTAAGAGAAGCTCCGGCGCGCGTCCGAGTTTCTCTTCCACCTGCGCAATGGCGATTCGCATGGCTTCGTAGGTGGCGTTCAATATATTGATTTCATCGATGCGCTGTTCTGATACAATTCCATAGCCGAAGGCCAGTGCCTTCTCCTCAATCTCCGGCAGCAGCGCTTCCCGACGCTTCTCACTGAGCTTCTTCGAATCGTTGAGATACAGGATTTCCACGTCACGCGGCAGTACGCAGCAGGCCGCCACCACGGGGCCTGCCAGGGGACCGCGGCCTGCCTCATCAATGCCGCCGATGAAACTTAGGGACGGGTACTGATTTTCATATTCGTGCATGGCCTGCAGGCGTTGCTGTTCCTGCAACAGCCGTTCACCCTTCAGCGTTCTCAGCATTTCCTTCCCCTTCCGTTTCTGCTTTATCCTTCATCGGACTTTCCAGTGTAATCTTTCCGAGACGTCCGGCGCGGAAGTCATCCAGCACGATTTTCGCGGCCTTCGTATAGTCGGGATCGCCTCCCTTTCGCACGCAGCCTCGACGTCGCGCAATTTCATCGAACACCGGCAGTGCCTCCTCCAGTCCCCGCAGACTCTCTCCATAACGCTCGATCAGCGCATCCGGATAATAGCGCACCAGGAACTTGATGAGATAAAATACCAGCTCATCAATGTTCAGGATCTGATCATTGATCGAGCCGATAATGGCAAGGTTCATGCCCACGATTTCACGCTCAAATTTCGGCCAGGTAATGCCCGGCGTATCGAGGAGCTGCAGTTTCGGATTGACCTTGATCCACTGATTTCCGCGGGTGACACCCGGCTTGTTGCCGGTCTTCGCCATGGATTTGCCAACATAAGAATTGATAAATGTTGACTTTCCGACATTTGGTATACCAACCACCATAGCCCGGATCACCGGTGTCTGAATGCCCCTCTTTTTGTTCCGTTCCACGATGGGCACACAGGCCGTGTCGATCAGTGCATTCAGCTTCTTCAGCGTGCCTTTGCTCCGGGCATCGATTTCCAGGGTATAGAAGCCCTTCTTCCGGAAATACTCTGCAAAGGCCAGGGTCTGTTTCCGATCGGCAAGATCGGCCTTGTTCAGCAGCACAATTCTGGCCTTATCCTTGGCGAAGCTGTCAATATCCGGATTCCGGCTGGATTCCGGACAGCGGCAGTCAACAATCTCGATGATCAGATCCACCAGCTGCAGATCGTTTCGCATATTTCGTTTTGCCTTGGCCATATGGCCGGGATACCATTGAATGTTCATCTGTTCTCCTACTCCACTATCTGATCAAATCAAGCCGATGCGCCGAAGGGGAAGTACCCTTAGCCATACCTTCCCGAGTATCTGACTGCTACGGACATTGCCCACATTCTGAAAACGGCTGTCCTCCGAGGAATCCGCATTGTCGCCGATGAGAAAATATTCGTCCGGCAGCAACGTAATCGGATTTTCCGCCAATCCGCTGAGGCTGATTTCGCTGATCTTGTCTGTTTCCAGCAGCTTTCCATCGATATAAATATGCCCGTTCTGGATAATGACGGTTTCTCCCGGTAAGCCCACCACGCGCTTCACATTGACGTTTCCGTCAGAACGCTGAAAGGCCACCACATCCATCCGTCTGGGAGAAAGGAAATGATAGTTCAGTGTATCCAGCATGACCGTATCGCCGCTGCTGAGGCAGGGATCCATGCTGTGCCCCGATATGGTCAGCTGTGTGAAAAAGCCGAACACCAGAAACCAGGCCAGCGAAACCAGAACGATAACATTGACCAGTCCCCGGCAGCAGCGCTGCAAAATATTCCTCTCTGTCATCCTTCCTCCCGTGTTGCCTTGATATTAAGAAAAGGGCGCCCTCCGAAAAGGACGCCCTGCAGGCTATTATTATATAGAAGAGATTACTTCGCAGCCTTAACCTTGGCAGCCTTACCAACACGGTCACGAAGGTAGGTCAGCTTCGCTCTTCTAACCTTACCGGAACGAACCACCTCAACCTTCTCAACCAGCGGGCTGTGCATCGGCCAAGTCTTCTCCACGCCTACGCCGTTGCTGGTCTTACGAACAGTGAAGGTTGCTCTGTTGGAACCACCCTGGATCTTCAGAACAGTACCCTCGAAAATCTGTGTTCTCTCACGGTTACCCTCTTTGATCTTGTTGTACACCTTAACAGTGTCACCGGTCTTGAAGCTGGAAACTTCGCTCTTCAGCTGAGCATCCTCGATGCCCTTAATGATCTCATAGTTTGTCATTGTGTTACCTCCTAATATCTATTCGATGTTCATTCACGATCTCCGTTTCGCCGTCAGCGGAACATCTCTTAAAGTCACAACTTTGATAATATACCACGTCACTCTCTGGATTGCAAGCACTTCTTCACAGGATAATGTCTTCGTTTTCGCTTGCCGGGTTTTGCACCACTTCCGTCTCAACCGTAGCTTTGTGCCGTCTGCGTTTTGGCTTTTTCGGCGCAAACTCCTCAGGATGATCTGCATAGTATTTTTCATATAAATCCGGTCGCTGCTGCTGCGTCCGCAGAAGGCTTTGCTGGTGTCGCCACTCGTCCACCTTTTTGTGGTCTCCGGAAAGCAGAATGGCCGGGACATGCATGCCCATAAATTCCTCCGGCCGGGAGTACTGGGGATACTCGAGAAGACCATCCGAGAAAGTCTCAATCTCGTGACTGGCTTCCTTATTTAGGACACCCTCCACCAGACGGGAAACCGCATCGATCATGCAGAGGGCCGGCAATTCGCCGCCGGTCAATACATAATCTCCGATGGAGACATTTTCTGTGCCCAGAAGTTCCAGAGCCCGCTCATCCACGCCCTCATAGTGACCGCAGAGAAAGATCAAGTCCTCTTCCCGGGAAAGTTCTTCGGCAAAGCGCTGGTCAAAGCGACGTCCCTGAGGAGACATATAGAGGACCCGAGGCTTCCGTCCCAGCTTCTCTGTGATGGCCGTATAGCAGTCATAAATCGGCTGTACCTGCATCAGCATGCCGGCACCACCGCCGTAGGGCGCATCATCCACATGCCCATGCCGTTCCTTTGTGTATTTGCGAATGTCCACCGCCTCCACATAGATTTTACTATCCTCGATGGCGCGTCCAGTGATGGAGGTATTCACGGCATTCATGATCATATCCGGGAACAGGGTCATGACATAGTAGTTTTTCATAGATCCAGCAGTCCCTCCAGAAGGTGTACCTTGATATAATCCTCTTCCGGCTTCATTTCCAGAACGCAGTTCGGAGCCTTCGGAATCAGAAGATCTTTGCCGTTATCCCGGGCCACCACCAATACGTTGTTTGCACCGGTTTCAAGGATGTCCTTCACCCGGCCAAGGACCTCGCCGGTATCGGTGATGACCTGTACATCGATGAGATCCCCCATGAAGTACTCACCCTCCGGCAGTGCAATGGCATCTTCGCGATCCACCAGGAGATCAAAGTTTCGAAGATTCTGCACATCTTCAATGCGGTCCAATCCCTTGAACTTCAGAAGGGCCATATTCTGGTGGAAACGAACAGATTCCACCTCCAGCATGCGCTGCTCGGTCTCTTTTCTGCGAAAGCCCCTGGATGCCGGTTCCAGATAAACCTTCTCCAGATCCAGAAAACGATCCGGATCTTCAGTGCTGGGCTTCACCTTTACTTCGCCCTTCAGTCCGTGGGTTGTCACGATGGTTCCCACGCGCAGTTGTTTCAGCATATGATACCTCCTCGGTCCACACCGTATTCCGCCAAAAAATCGCACCCGGACAAGCCGTGTGCGATTCTACAAGCCCTGCTGCAACGTATTATCGGATGTCTACAGAGACCTTTACCTCCGCCTTCGATGCCGCCGCACTGATGACAGAGCGAATGGCCTTTGCAATACGTCCCGAACGGCCGATTACCTTACCCATGTCCTGCTCATTGACAGACAGGGTCAAAACAATCTCGCCGTCCTTGTTTTCCTCTGTGACCTTTACGTCATCCGGGAACTGCACAAGGGATTTTGCAATGGTTTCCAGTAATTCCTTCATTCGGACTCCAATCTCTGCCGACTGTCATGCTGCCTCTTGCAGCACTTAAGCAAAGCAGTCTCAGATACCAGCGATCTTCAGAAGCTTAGCAACAGTCTCTGTGGGCTGTGCACCGTTTGCAAGCCACTTCTTAGCAGCCTCTGTATCAATCTTGATCACAGACGGCTCCTGCTTCGGATCATAAGTACCGATCTCCTCGATGAACTTTCCGTTTCTCGGGCTTCTGGAATCAGCAACGATTACTCTGTAAAAAGGTGCGTGAATCTGTCCCATTCTTCTCAATCTGATCTTAACTGCCATTGTCTTATTCTCCTTTGAATTTTTGAAATAATGTATATCTTAACAGCTATACTGCTAAAACCTGTTTAAAAAGGCATTCTGCCGCCTCTGCCCATGCCGGGGAAACCCTTCATGCCGCCGAGACCCGGAAAACCGCCATGTTTTCCCTTCATGGAGCCGCCGAACTGCTTCATCATCTTCTGCATTTCATCAAACTGCTTAACCAGCCGGTTGACTTCCGAAATATCCACACCCGCACCGGCAGCGATACGCCGCTTTCGAGAAGGGTTCATCAGCTTCGGATTGGCTCTTTCCTTCAATGTCATGGACTGGATAATGGACTTGACGCGCTTCATCTGTTTCTCGGCTTCATCGAGGTCCAGGGAATCCAGTGCCTTGCCCATACCGGGAAGCATTTTTAAAATGCCGCCCAGACCGCCCAACTTTTGCAGCTGTCCCATCTGGTCCAGGAAGTCATCATAGCTGAACTGACCCTTTGACATCCGACGTACCGAATCCCGAGCTTTTTTTTCATCCAGCTCGCTCTGTGCCCGCTCAATAAGAGAAAGCACATCGCCCATGCCGAGGATACGTCCCGCCATACGATCGGGATAGAACTGCTCCAGTTCTGAAAGCTTCTCGCCCATACCGAGATACAGGATTGGCTTTCCGGTCATGGCCTTGATGGACAGCGCTGCACCGCCACGGGTATCACCGTCGCACTTGGTCAGGATCACACCGTCAATGCCGACCCGTTCCACAAAGGTTTCGGCGACGTTTACGGCTTCCTGTCCGGTCATGGCATCGACTGTGAGAATGCTCCAGTCTACCTGTACGGCCTTCTTGATGTTGGCCAGCTCATCCATGAGCTTTTCATCAATCTGGAGTCGACCCGCAGTATCCAGGATGACAACATTGTAATCCTTCTGCTTCGCTTCATCCACAGCACGTCTTGCGATATCCACAGGATTTACCTTATCTCCCAGAGAGAAGAAAGGGACCTCCTGCTTTTCTGCATTAACCCGCAACTGATCGATGGCTGCCGGACGATACACGTCACAGGCCACCAGCACCGGTCTTCTGTGCTGCTGTTTAAACTTACCGGCCAGCTTGGCGGCGGTGGTCGTCTTACCTGCACCCTGAAGACCCACCATCATGATGACGGTGATTTCATTCTGGGGTCGCAACTTGATTGCTGTTGTTTCGGAGCCCATCATTTCGGTCAGCTCTTCATTCACGATCTTCACCACCATCTGGGCCGGTGTCAGTGAGTTGAGAACTTCTTCGCCAATGGCCTTTTCCTTCACCTTCGCAACAAAATCCTTTACGAGCTTGAAGTTCACGTCGGCCTCAAGAAGCGCCATCCGCACTTCCCGGAGCGCTGCATTGACGTCATCCTCAGACAGTCTGCCCTTACCGGACAGATTCGCAAATATATTTGTTAAACGATCGGATAAATTCTCAAATGCCATCTATGATCTCTCCTGCAAGTCGACGAATCTCCGCTTCGGAGGATTCTGTCTGAATTCTTTCGGCGAGTGCCCGAATGCGGAGCATCCGTTTTTCGAGCCCCAGAGTTGCCTCTGATTCTGCCAGCTTTTGATCTGCTCTTCGAAAGAGCTCCTGTGCCGCCTGTCGTGTGATGCCAAGCTCTTCACCGATCTCGCTGAAGCTCATGTCATCCACGATGTGGTACTCATACACTCTTCTCTGATTTTCCTTCAGCAATCCGCCGTAAAGCTCAAACAGATTGCCTTTGATCACAAAGTCTTCCATCAAATCCTCTCCAAACCTCAGCTATGATAGCAAAGAGAGGAAGGGCTGTCAAGTATTTTTCTTGGCAGTTATCTGCCTGGGCTCAGCGCTTGTCCGGATGGGCTTCGCGGCAGCTTGGCTGACGGGTGCCCATCCGGACAGCCACTTTCTAGCTTCATGGCGGGGTGCCCATCCGGGCCACCATTTTCTTCGATCAATTCTTCCGGAACGCCTTCACCAGGGTTTCGCCATCCGCATAGCCCTGATTCTTCAGCTCATTGACAAACCACTCATCGATGCCGTCTACCGCATTGCGGAAGGAATCAATGTCCAGATCCTCGTAGCTTGTGATGGTCACACCATTCTTCTCTGACCAGCGGCTCATGATTTCCGCATCACCGGAACGGTTGATTTCACGCTCGTAGCGCACGGCCAGTCTTCCGCATTCATCGATCACTTCCTGCTGCTCCGGTGTCAGCGCATCATAGATATCCTGATTGATACAGAAGAAGAGACAGTCATAATTGGCATTCCACATGGAACAGTAGGGCTGTACCTCCTGCACACTGGCAGCATCAATGGCCGGAAGCGGATTCTCCTGTCCTTCTACCGTTTTCTGCTGCAATGCCGTATAGGTCTCGGACCAGTTCATATTGGTAGCATCAGCGCCCCAGCGCTTATAGCACTCCATCAGAAGGTTGGAACCCGCCACACGGATTTTCAGATTCTTCATGTCCTCCACAGACTTGATTTCCCGCACGCTGTTGGTGAGCTCACGGAAGCCATTCTCGGCAATCCCCATGCAATGGAGCCCGTACTCGCTGAGAATGTCCTTCAGAAGTTCACCGGCCTCGCCATCCAGCATGGTGTCCGCATCTTCCACGGAATCAAAAAGATAAGGAAGCGAAACCACATTGAAGCGAGGATCAAAGGCAGAATAAATCAGGTTGCTGTGCATGGAAATCTGTACCGGATCGCCATTCATCAGCGCCTGAATACCCTCACTCTGATTTCCGTTGGTCAACTGGTCCGCTGCATAAACGTTTACCTTGATTTTGCCGCCGGTGGCTTTTTCCACCAGCTTTCCGAAACGGCGGCCGCCCTCTGCCCAGGTAGATGTCTCTGTGGTGGAGCAGGTAAAGTTCCAGGTCTGCTCCTCCCAGCCCAGATCACTGTAGTCACCGATTTCCGTCAGGTCCTCGTCGGCACTGTCGGAACCGCCAACATTAGCCTCACCGGCAGTCGCGGTGCCGGTATAGCCGCCGTCCGCTGCCAGAAGCTTTGGCAGGAAGGTCGACACGGAAGGCACATAGGTAATGAGGAAGAGCACCACTACGCTCGCAAAGATCATCGGTGCCACTGCCCGGGAAATCTTCGGAATATCCACATTTTCCATGCCTTCCTTCAGCTTCACTGCAATGGCCACAAAGAGGTTCACACCCACCGGCGGTGTCACCTGACCGATGGCCAGATTCACGGTTGCCACCACGCCGAAGGCCACCACATCGTAACCGAGGGACTTGCATACCGGCAGCATGATGGGAATAAAGATATACATGGCCGAGTTGGCATCGATAAAGCAGCCTGCGATCAGGAAAATAATGTTGACGATCAGCAGGAAGGTGAACTGGTTGTGGGCAATGCTGCCAAGAAGCTGTGATGCCGCATCAGCGATGCCGAACTTGGTGCAGACGAAGGAGAACAGAGAAGCACTGGCCACAATGATCATAATGCCGCCGGTGGTCTTCGCTGAGTCAATCAGGATGTCATGAAGCTCCTGCAGCTTCACCTCCCGGTAAATGAAGATTCCCACAAAGAGTCCGTATACCACGGACACTGCTGCTGCCTCTGTCGGCGTAAATATGCCGCCGTAGATACCGCCCAGAATGATGACCGGCATCAGAAGTCCCCAGAAGGCGTCTTTAAAAGCGGCCCAGCGCTCTGCAGCACTGGCTTTTTTCTGGGTGGACTGGATATTTTTCTTTCTGGCTTCGATCATGACCACCACGATCAGGGCCACGCCCATGAGAATGCCGGGCACAATACCGGCCATAAACATGTCGGCAATCGAGACACCGGTGATGGAAGCATAGACCACGAAGGCAATGCTGGGCGGGATGACGATGGCGATGGAGCTGGCTGTTGCCATCAAAGCCGATGCAAAAGGTGCACCGAAGCCGCCTTCCTCGATCATAGCCGGAATCAGTACGGCACCAAGGGCCGCCACGGTAGCCGGTCCGGAACCGGAAATGGCGCCGAAGAAGCAGGCCACAATGACACAGACAATGGCCAGACCGCCTCTTCTGTGCCCCACACAGGTATTGACGAAACGAATGAGACGGCGGGAAATGCCGGCCTTTGCCATGATGTTTCCGGACAGCACAAAAAAAGGTATGGCCAGCAACAGGAATTTGCTGATGCCGGAATACATATTGGTGGCCACTATGGTCAGACTGGTGCCGGAATACAGAATGGCGCAGACAGACGAAAGGCCCAGACAGATGCCGATGGGAATGCCCATAAGCAGGAAGATAAAGAAGGACAGGAAAAGAACCGCACTGATCATCACTTGTCCTCCTTTCCACAGCTGTCAAGATAGAATTCAACAAAATGCAGAATCATGCAGGCTGCGCCGATGGGCACAAAGGACCAGAAGATCCATTCCGGCCAGTTCAAAACGAAGGTACGCTTGCCGTTTTCCAGCTGCGTCAGCACCTTGTCGAGGCCGTACTTAAACAATACCGCTGTAAAGAGCACAGACAGTACCGTGCTGATCAGAAGGCATCCCTTCCGGATCTTCTTCGGCAGACGGTCTGTGAGGATGGTGAGGTTCACCAGCTCACCTTCCCGGCAGGCCAGCGCTGCCGCCAGCAATGTGATCAAAACAAACACAGCCACCACCAGCTCCTCCGTAAAGGACCAGGACTGGTGAATCACCTTTCGTGAAAAAACATTGCCCACGGTCAGCACGAGAATCAGCAGAATCGACAGATCCAGCACGATTTTCTCCACTGCCGCAAGGGCATTCATCAGTTTCTTATAGATTTTCATACTCCCCCCCTGAACGTTTTTTCCCGGATGGGCACCCATATGCTCATCCGGGTAATCATCATTCAAAAATACTGTCTACATACTTCTTGGCATCGAACTTTTGAAGATCAGATACCTTCTCTCCCACGCCGATGTACTTCACCGGGATACCCAGCTCCGACTGTACGGCCAGTGCAATACCGCCCTTGGCTGTACCATCCATCTTGGTGAGGATAATGCCGGTGACCTGACAGCACTCCTTGAAGATCTGGGCCTGGCTCATGGCATTCTGTCCTGTGGTGGCATCCAATACCACCAGGGTCTCGCGATAGCCTTCAGCAAACTCCCGGTCGATGATGCGGTTGATTTTGCCAAGCTCCTGCATCAGGTTTTTCTTATTGTGCAGACGGCCTGCCGTATCGATGATCAGAAGATCCGCGTGCTTCGCTTTGAAGGACTGCAGCGCATCAAATACCACGGCAGCCGGGTCCGAACCCTCCTTCTGGTGGATCACATCCACACCGCTGCGCTTGCCCCACTCACAGAGCTGCTCAATGGCCCCGGCCCGGAAGGTATCCGCTGCGGCCAGAATGACCTTTTTGCCTCTGCCTCTGAAGTTGGCCGCCAGCTTACCGATGGAAGTGGTCTTTCCCACACCGTTGACGCCGATCACCGAGATAATGCTCTTCTCGCGTTCAAAATCATAGTAGGAATCATCCACCCGCATGAGTTCATAGAGATAATCCCGCAAAATCCGCTTCACATCTCTGGTCATGTTCACACCCTGCCGGTCTGCTTCATGACGCACTGCGTCAATCACCTTCATGGCTGTGTTCACACCCACATCGCTCATGATCATGGCATCCTCCAGCTCCTCGTAAAAGCTGTCGTCTGCTACTTCATTGGACTGAAAAATATTGTTGATCAGCTTGGAAAAAAAATTCATGCTTCCTCCTTCTGTCAATTGTCGAGCTGGTCCTGTACCAGATCCACCGAAACCAGTGCTGAAATGCCCTTTTCCTGCATGGTAATGCCGAAAAGCCGGTCTGCCCGTTCCATGGTGCCGCGGCGATGCGTGATCACGATGAACTGGGTGTGTTCCGTGAGATTTGTCAGATATCCGGCAAAACGCGCCACATTGGAGTCGTCCAGCGCCGCCTCGATCTCGTCCAAAAGACAGAAAGGCGAGGGCTTGAGACTTTGAATGGCAAAGAGCAGTGAAATGGCTGTCAGAGCCTTCTCACCGCCGGAAAGCTGTAACATGTTCTGAAGCTTCTTTCCCGGCGGCTCTGCAATGATGCTGATGCCGCAGGTCAATACGTCACCATCCTCTGTGTCCAGTTCGATCCGTCCCTGTCCACCACCGAAGAGCACCTTGAAAACACGATTAAATTCTTTTTGAATCATCGCGAAGTTTTCGCGGAACTGCTTCCGCATGCCATTATCGAGATCCCGGATGATGCCTTGCAGACTCTCCTCTGATTGTACGAGGTCCTGATATTGGGTGTTCAGGAATTCATAGCGGCCGGAAACCTCTTTGTATTGTTCAATGGCATCGAGATTTACCGAACCCAGGGCACGCATCTGACTCTTCAAATCCGCAGTCTGTGACCGGAGAAGACTTAGTGCCGTGTCATCCAATACCGCTTTATCTTTTGCCGCCTGGTAGGTCAGGTGATACTCTTCCAGCATGTAATCCGTGAGGGATCCGATACGCTGGCTCAGTTTTTCCTTTTGGGACGCGACACGCATGGCCTCCTTCTGCAGAGACACAAGCTCTGCAGAAATGCTGTCCTTCTCCTTGAATGCGGTTTTCTGCGCATTGAGCATCTCGGATTTCTGTTTGGCCAGTGCCGCATCCTTTTTCTGCAGGATTTCTGCCTCCTCGGCCGCTTTTTGCATTTCTGCAGAAAGGGTGTTTATTTTTTCTTTCTTTTCAGCAATGCTGCGCGCACTGTTTTCAGCCGACGCATCCAGATTGGCCAACGCTTCAAAGGCCGCTGTCAGCTCTCTGGACAGACGATTCAGAGATTCTGCCGCAAAGCCTGTTCTTGCCGAAAACTCGCTGTAGCTGGCATTCAGCATAGAACGAATGCCGAGACTTGCGGTATTTCGGGAAAGCAGGAGCTCCTGCTCTTCCTTCTGCAAAGTTTGTCCCTCATTTTTCAATGCACTGAGCTCTGCTTCCGCCGTCTCCTTCTTTTTCCGCAATTCTGCAATCCGATCCGCTGTCTTGAGCAGCTGATTTTCCAGCTCCTCAAGTTCCCGCTGACGGCTCATCAGATTGGAGCTGTTCCGGTAGGCACCGCCGGAGATGGAACCGCCCGGATTCAGAAGATCACCCTCCAGGGTTACAATCCGAAGATTCTGCCGGTAATTACGCGCAATGCGCAGGGCATGGTCAATGTTGTCCACCACCAGAACCCGGCCCAGGAGATACTCGGCGAGAACCTGCAGCTCCGGCCGATAGTCAATGAGATCGCAGGCCAGGCCAATGGCACCCTCCTCCGATGCGGCCCGGAGACAGTTCTCGTCCCGGCGGCCACGGATATTGCTGAGAGGCAGGAAGGTTGCTCTTCCGTAGCGGTTCTTTTTCAGGAATTGCACCATTTCCTTCGCGGTCTGCTCGTCCCGGGTCACAATGTTCTGCACACTGCCGCCTAGGGCCGTTTCAATGGCCACCTCGTATTTCTTCGGCACCTGAATAAGCTCCGCCACCACGCCTTCGAGCCCCGGCACCTGGTTGCGGCGATCCATGACCTGCTTCACCGCATTGCCGAAGCCCTCATAGCGCTCTGCCAGATTCCGCAGGGTTTCCAGCCGGTTCTTGCTGCTGTTATGGAGCTGAAGCTGCTGCTGCAATGTTTCGGTCAGTTCTCTGGCGTTTGCTCCGCTGCGGCGCTGCTTTTCTTCATTTTCCGTTCGCGCCTGTCTTTTTTCCTGAAGCGCAGTTTCTATCTCGGAGAGCGCCCGCTGCTTCTCTTCCAGTTTGCCGAGAAGCTCTTGAGAAGGGCCCTGCAGCGTTTCAACCGAAGCTCCGGGTGTCCGCTGCTCCAGTGCATAGTCCTCTCCCATGCAAGCATGTACGGCAGAAAGGGCCGACTGTCGACTTTCTGCGATTTTCCGAAGGTCAGCCCGAATCAAATCATGATTGACGGCATTGTCTGCTTCTCCGTCACCATTTGATAGAATCAGCTGCAATTGATCCTCGATCAATGTGAGTATAGCCAGCTGATCCTCAATATCGGATATTGCAGTAAACTGTTGTTTCTTATAACTTTCATGCTGTTCATCCAGCTGTGCGCCGCTATTTTCCTCTGCTCGAATCTGCTCCTTCAGGACATTGACCTGTCCCTCCAGTTCGCTCCGTTTGAGCGCTGCATGGGATGCGCCATCCCGGGCTTCTGCGGCCTGACTTTCCAGCTCACTGATGTCCTTTTCCAGTTGCTCATACTTTTCCGACAGTGCTCCGGATTTTTCCCGGGTTTTCCGGAGATCCTCCTGCACAGCCGCATCGCTGACATTCACCTGGGAAAGCTTCTCTGTGGCTTCGTCCATTTCCCGGACAAAAAGGGCCGTATCCTTCTCCACCAGCTGGTCGCGAAGTTCAAGGTATTGCTTTGCCTGTTCCGCCTGCCGCTTCAACGGCTCCACCTGCTTTTCCAGCTCCTGCAGAATGTCCGTCACGCGCTGGAGATTTCCCTGTTCCTCTGCGAGCTTCTTTTCTGCCACATCCTTCCGGCGCTTGTACTTCACGATGCCGACAGCTTCGTCAAAGAGCGCGCGCCGTTCCTCCGGCTTTCCCGAAAGAATCCGGTCGATCTGTCCCTGTCCGATGATGGAATATCCCTCTTTACCGATACCGGTATCATAGAATAGCTCGTTGATGTCCTTCAGACGACATTCTGTTCCATTCAGAAGATACTCCGATTCACCGGAGCGATAGAGCCGCCGGGTCACCGTGATTTCATCATAGTCCAGACCGAGACTACGGTCGGAATTGTCCAGTGTAATGGCACAATAAGCGCAGCTCTGGGCCCGCCGCTGTGCAGTACCTGCAAAAATCACATCCTGCATAGAAGCGCCCCGGAGCTGCTTCACCTTCTGCTCGCCAAGAACCCAACGCACCGCATCTGCAATGTTGGATTTTCCTGAGCCGTTGGGGCCCACGATGCCCGTGATGCCCTTGCTGAAATCCAGCACCGTTTTGTTGGCAAAAGACTTAAAGCCCTGGATTTCAATTGATTTTAAATACATGTCCGGTTTCCGCCTTTATCCTGAGCAGTGCCTGGTATGCTGCTGCCTGTTCGCCTTTTTTCTTGGAAGAGCCCTCGCCTATGCCGTATTCTTCTCCGTTGACGGACACGGCAATGCGGTAAAAGCGGTCATGGCAGGGGCCGGATTCCTCCAGCAGCACGTATTCCATCTCCAGATGATTCTGGGAGCAATACTCCTGCAGCACCGTTTTCGCATCACGATACAGACTCTTGTTTTCGATATCAGACAGCACCAGCTCAGTCACAAACTTTCGCGCAGGCTCCATGCCGCCGTCGAGATACATGGCACCGATGACAGATTCAAAAGCATCCGACAGCACAGAATCCCGGCGGTTAATACCTTCCCGGGCTTCTCCCCTGCCGAGAACGATGTAGTCGCCGAGATGAAGTCGCCGGGCCGCCTCTGCCAGAGTGGGCTCGCAAACCAGCGCCGCCCGTACCTTGGTCATGTCTCCCTCCTGCAGCACCGGCCGACGCTCGTACAGAAAGACACTGGAAATCAGCTCCAGCACCGCATCGCCCAGAAATTCCAAACGCTGATTGGAGGCCTCCTTCGGGTCTCCGTTTTCGTTGGAAAAGGAGGGATGAATCAGTGCGTGTTGCAGCAGATTTCTGTCATGAAAGTGGTAACCGATATCTTCCTCAAGCTTTGATAATTCCATTTTAGCTTCCATCTTACTTTGCTGCCCGGATGGCCTCCACAGCCTGACCTACGGTCTGGAACTGTTCTGCCGCATCATCCGGAATCTCAATGCCGAAGGTCTCCTCAATAGCCATCACAATCTGCACCACATCCAGAGAATCCGCATGCAGATCGTCCACAAAGCGGGTCTCCATGGTGATCTGGTCCTCAGAAACACCACTCATCTCTGTTGCAATGATTTTTTTCAGCTTTTCAAATTCCATTTTCTTTTTCTCCTTATTCTGATCAGGTTAATGTCTTCGGCCGCAGATGCCTTTTTTATGCCTCAGCCTCCGCCTCCGCCGCTTCTACCTGTGCCTGTATTTTCTTCACAATGTCTTTTTCCACAAAGTCCGCGCACTGTCGGATGGCGGTGGTCAATTCTCTGCCGTCGGTATTGCCGTGGACCTTCACCACCAGTCCCTTGAGACCGAGGATTGGTGCCCCGCCGTACTGCTTGGCGTCAAACTTCTTCATGGTCTTCTTCAACGCCGGTTTGATGAGGGCAGCCCCCAGCAGCGTCTTGTGTCCCGAGTGCTTCAGGGTGTCTGTGATCTCCGTCAGGAGCATTTTACCGACACCTTCATACATCTTGAGCACCACATTGCCCACAAAGGCATCCGCAACAACCACGTCACAGTTGCCGTCTACAATATCCCGGGCTTCCACAGAACCGATGAAGTTTAAGGCATTGTCCTCCTTCAGAAGCGGCATGGCTTCCTTCACAAGCGCATTTCCCTTCTCCTCCTCGGCGCCGATGTTCACAAGCCCCACAGTCGGATTCTTCACACCCAGCATATCCCGGATATAAATGGAACCCATCTCCGCAAACTGCCGGAGCCACTCCGGCTTCGCATCCACGTTGGCGCCGCAGTCCACGAGGAGACAGACCCCTTTTCGGGTCGGAATCAATGCGCCCAGAGGCGGCCGCTGAATGCCCTTGATGCGGCCGACAATCAGTTGTCCGCCGGCCAGAATGGCACCGCTGGAACCGGCAGAGATGAAGGCATCTGCATTACCCTCCTTCACAAAGTGCATGCCCTTCACAATGCTGGAATCCTTTTTCCGCCGCACAGCCAGCACCGGTGACTCATGGAGGGAAATCACATCCGGTGCATCCACGATTTCAATACGGCTCTCATCGTATTGATACTGCTTCAGCTTGTCCCGAAGAAGAGCCTCCGGTCCGAAAAGAAAAATTTTTGTATCTTTCACCTGGGGTAGAGAATTGACCACACCGGACAATATCGCATCCGGCGCCAAGTCTCCGCCCATGGCATCTACTGCAATTCTGATCATGCTGTAAACTCCGTTCTTCTGCTCATTGGCAGACCACGCCTTATACATACTAAGCTCTAATAATAGTGTAAAAGGCAGATTGAAGTCAAGTAAAGTATCAAAAAGCGCGGCACAGACCTAGCCTGCACCGCGCCACTTAGGCAATTTTTATGCTTCTTTTTCTGCTGCATTCTCTGCAACAATCTTGTTCTGAATATCGCCGGGGGCCTGCTCGTAGCGGACGAAAGCGTATTCATAGACACCGGCACCACCGGTGATGGAGCGAAGATCTGTGTTATAGCCATAAAGGCTGCTCATGGGAAGCTCTGCTTCGATCAGCTGCTTGCCGTTGTGCAGAGCGGTCATGCCCAGCACCCTGCCGCGGCGCTTGGTCAGGTCACCCATGATGTCGCCGGTATTTTGATCCGGCACCGTCACCTTCAGGGAAGCAATCGGCTCCAGCAGTACCGGCTGCGCCTTCATGAAGCCATCCTTGAAGGCCAGGCTTGCAGCTGTCTTAAAGGCCTGCTCGGAAGAATCCACCGGATGATAGGAGCCGTCCAGCAGCACGGCCTTGAGTCCCACCACCGGATAACCGGCCAGAGGTCCCTTCTTGCAGCATTCCTGAATGCCCTTCTCCACGGCCGGGAAATAGTTCTTCGGAACGGAACCGCCGAAGACCTTCTCCTCGAATACATAAGGTGTTTCCAAATCACCGCTGGGTGAGAACTCCATGATGACATCGCCATACTGTCCATGTCCGCCGGACTGCTTCTTGTGGCGTCCCTGTACCTTTACGGTCTTCTTGATGGTCTCACGATAAGCAAAACGAGGCTTTTCCAGTACAAGGCCCACATTGTAGCGCTCCTTGATCATGGACTGTACCACCTCCAGCTGCTGATCGCCGATGCCGTAGATCAGAGACTGGCGATTCTCGGGATCGGATACCAGCCGCAGTGTCTTGTCCTCTTCCATCATTCTCTGCAATGCGGTGGAGAGCTTATCCTCATCTGCCTTGTTCTCTGCACGATATGCCATGTAGGTATACGGTGTGGAAAGCTGCGGTCCGTGATACAGCACCGGTGCATTCCGAAGAGCAATGGTGTCTCCGGTCTCGGTGACAGAAAGCTTCGCCATAGCACCGATATCGCCGGAACGAAGCTCCGGCACCTCTACGGAACTGCCGCCCCGGAGAACATAGATCTTGCCAACCTTTTCTACGGTCTCTTTATTGACATTGTAGATTTCTGTATTGGGCTTCAGGGTACCGGTACATACCTTGACCAGAGAATACTTGCCCATGAACGGATCTGCGATGGTCTTCCATACCTTTGCGGTCAAATTGGCATCAGAATTGAACTTTGCGGTGAAGCGCTCACCGGAGGAGGCATCCACACCCACCGTCTCGAATTCATTCGGTGCCGGCAAATACTTGTCGATCACCTGCAGAAGGACATTGAAGCCCTGCACATTCACACCGGAGCCCATGAGTACCGGCACCATGCTGCAGGTCTTTACGTTGGCACGAAGTGCGCCCTGAATCTCTTCTACTGTGAAGTCTTCGCCGGAGAAGAATTTTTCCATATATTCGTCACTGGTCTCTGCCACGGCTTCTAACAATGCATTTCTGGCAATGCCCAGATTCTTCTGTACATAATCCGGAATCTCACAAGGCTCATATTCGTTCATCTTTGTGAAGCGGCGTCCGGCCATCTTCACCACATTGACAAAGCCCACGAATTTCTCATTCTCACGAATCGGCAGCTGGAACGGCGCCACGGAACGGCCGAAACGCTTCTCCAGATCCAGCACCAGCTGTCTGTAGGATGCGTGATCGTCATCCATGTTGGTCACAAAGAACATACGCGGCAGGCGATGCTGCTCGCAAAGCTCCCAGGCCTTCACCGTACCCGGCTCAATGCCTGCCTTGCAGTTCACCACGATGATGGCAGAATCTGCTGCGGATACTGCTTCCTCTGCTTCTCCCACAAAATCAAAATAACCAGGTGTATCCAGAATATTGATCTTCAGCTCACCGTTCTCACCCTTATACTCCAGCGGAAGCACGGAAGTGGAAATGGAAAACTTTCTCTTCTGCTCTTCCTTATCATAATCGGAAATGGTGTTACCCTCGGTTACGGAGCCCATGCGCGTTGTCGTGCCGGTTGCATATGCCAGTGCCTCTGCTACGGTTGTCTTGCCTGCGCCGCCATGTCCCAAAAGTACCACATTGCGTATGTCTCCGGTGCTGTAAACCTTCATATGTCTGTCCTCCTGTTGTATTGGGTCTTTTGTGCTTTTTATCTGATATTTTTGAAAAAGCCGACCACTGAATTGGTTCTATTGTACCAAAAAGGATGTGCCTATACAAGCAAAAGTTAGGTAAAACGCCCGATTTTTGCAAAAAAGCAGAAATTTCTTCCGGCAAGTCCATTTAAAAAGCCGAAGGGCTCCCGCAAATAATGCTTGCGCGAAGCCCTTCGGCAAATATTCCTAGGCAATCATTAAATTCTCACATCATACTGGTACCGCTTCAGTACCTTGATGGCCTGCTCCTCGGCTTCTTCCTGATAGAAGGAAATCCGCAGGGCACCCTCACCATGATCCCGGGCGTTATTGATACCAATGTTCTTGATAGAAATTCCCTTGGACGCAAGGATCACGGAAATGGTGGAAATGGCACCTACTTCATCCGCCACATCTACGGAGAAGCTGTAATCCGGCGTCAATGCGCCCTTGTTCTTCACATTGATGGAATTCCGGTATTCCCGGGAACTTTCAAACATATGAAGGATGCGCTGGTCACTCTCCGGCTTCTTCAGGGAATTGGAAATGTCCTGCAGCTCTGCAATGTAGCGATCCAGAATCTCCGCCAAGGGCGCTGCATTGGTGTCACAGATCTGCTCCCACATCTCCGGACTGGAGGAAGCGATTCTCGTGATGTCCCGGAAGCCGCCGGCTGCAATGGTCTTCATGAGCTGGCTCTCGTCATCTGAAGCCTTCACAAGATTCACCAGGGAACTGGCCACGATATGCGGAAGATGCGATACTGCTGCTACTGCATCATCGTGGGTCTTGGCGTCTACCACAAGAGGAATGGCCTGCAGTGTCTCGGCAAGCTCGGTAAGCGCCGCAGTCAGCTCCGGATGCTCCTCCGAAATCGGTGTGATGATATAATAAGCATTGGAGAAGAGATAGTCGGTAGACGCTTTATAACCGGTCTGCTCGGAACCGGCCATAGGATGTCCACCCACAAAACAGCCCTCCAGACCCAGCTCCTTCGCCTTTTCGCAAACGGCTGTCTTGGTGGAACCCACATCTGTCAGAATGGCACCTTCCTTCATCTGCTTGGCAATCTCCGGCATATAGGCAATGTTGTTCTCCACCGGCGCACAGAGAAAGATCATATCTGCCTCCGCGAGCTTCTCGGAATACGGGCTATCCAGCACGATGTTGACAAGGCCATCCTCCTGGGCCACCTCCAGATTGGACACATTTCTGGCATATGCCATGATGCGAAGCTCCGGATCCTTCTTTTTCAGGCCCTTGGCAATGGAGCCGCCGATCAGGCCGAAGCCGATAAATGCAATTGTTTTCATGTTATTCTCCTCCTAAATCACTATTGCACGCCATGTACTTTAATGCGTCAAAGTGCGAAAGTCAAGTAAAAGATACGACAATTGTTCAGGGATTTGCTGGTTCAAACAGCATTTCCCTAGCTGATGAGATCAAACAGGCTGATCTGGTTTGAATCCGGAATGTCGCCCAGAAGCCCCAGCTCTGCAAACTTATCCACGAAGCCCTTGGGACAATGAGTCCGGTTGATGAAATCGTCCTTCGAGAGGAAGGCACCGCCCTTTGCACCATCCTCGATGCCTTGGGCCACGGCCTCACCGAGTCCGGCCATACAGCTGAAGCTGGGCATGATCTTGCCGTCCTTCGTGATCTGAAAGTCCTTCGCCTTTGCGGTGTAAATGTCGATGGGCGCAAATTCAATGCCCCGGGCATACATTTCCTCGCAGATTTTCATATCCCGGAGGCAGACCTGCTCTGTGTTGGTGGGCTTTGGAATGTTCTGGTACTCCTTGATGTAGTAACGAAGCTTATCCAGACCAAAGCACATCTTGTCGTAGTCAAAGCCATCCGCGCGGATGGAATAATAGGCGGTGTAGTATTCCCGCGGATAGAACACCTTGCAGTAGGCCACACGCCAGGCCATCATGACATAAGCCGCCGCATGGGCCTTCGGAAACATGTATTTGATTTTTTTGCAGGCGTCAATATACCACTGGGGCACATCGTGGGCCAGCATGTCCTCACACCAGGAATCCTTCAGCGGCTTATGCTTACGGGTGGCCTCCATGATGGAGAAGGACTCACCCGGATCCATGCCCATGTGCATGAGATAAACCATGATATCATCACGGCAGCAGATGGCATCCTGCAGCGTGGTGACACCTTGAAGAATCAGATCCTGCGCATTATTCAAATAAACATCTGTTCCGTGTGACAATCCGGAAATACGGATGAGATCCGAAAAGTACTTCGGTTTGGTGTCCTCTACCATCTGCATGGCAAAGGAGGTACCAAACTCCGGAATGCCGAGACAACCAAGCTTTACACCCTGAATGTCCTCCGGTCGGATATTCAGGGCCTCTGTGGACTGGAACAGACTCATGACCTCTTTGGAATCCAGCGGAATGTCCTTAACCGGGTCCAGTCCCGTCAAGTCCTGCAGCTTTCGAATCATGGTGGGATCGTCGTGCCCCAGAATATCCAGCTTCAGCAGGTTATGGTCAATTTTATGGTAGTCAAAGTGTGTGGTGATGATCGGCGAATGCACATCATTCGCCGGATGCTGCACCGGTGTGAAGGTATTGATTTCCTCGCCATGGGGCAAAACGACGATGCCGCCGGGGTGCTGTCCGGTGGTACGACGAACGCCCACACAGCCCTGTACCAGCCGGTCAATCTCCGCATTTCGTTTGGAAATGCCACGCTCCTCGTAATATTTCTTCACCATGCCGAAGGCCGTTTTGTCTGCCAGGGTACCGATGGTGCCGGCCTTAAAGGTATAGCCGTCTCCGAAGATCACGCCCGTATAGGCATGGGCCTTCGCTTGGTATTCGCCGGAGAAGTTCAGGTCGATATCCGGCTCCTTGTCTCCGTTGAAGCCCAGGAAGGTTTCAAAGGGGATATCAAAGCCCCAGCGATTCAACTCCGCGCCGCACTTCGGACATTTCTTCGGCGGCATGTCGCAGCCCGCCATACCGGAGTATTTCTTCACCTCCGGCGAATCGAAGTCATACCAGTAGCATTCCGGACAGACATAGTGCGGCGACAGGGGATTCACCTCCGTGATATGGGCCATGGTGGCCGCGAAGGAAGAACCCACGGATCCCCGGGAGCCCACGAGATACCCGTCCTCATTGGACTTGTCCACCAGCTTCTGGGCAATGATGTACATCACCGAGTAACCGTTCGAGATAATGGAGGTAAGCTCCGTTTCCAGACGGTCCTCCACAATCTTCGGAAGCTCCGGTCCGTACATCCGGTGCGCCGTGTCGTAGCAGATCTCCCGCAGCTGCTCATCGGAATGCTCGATGACCGGCGGGCACTTATCCGGCCGCACCGGCTTGATGTTGTCACACATGTCCGCAATGCGGTTGGGATTGTCAATGACCAGTTCCCTCGCCCGGTTGGGCTCCAGATAGTCGAATTCCGCCAGCATTTCCTCCGTGGTACGGAAGTAGAGGCAGGCATCGCTCTCCTCCTCATCAAAGCCCCGGCCTGCCATGATGATCTTTCGGTAAATGTCATCCTCCGGATTCACGTAGTGGGCATCGCAGGTGGCGCAGCAGGGCTTCCCCAGCTGATCCGCCAGAGACAGAATATGCAGGTTATAGTCAATGAGATCCTGCTTGGTGGTCGCAGAATACTTGTCCGAGGCCAGCATGAAATCATTGTTGGACAGGGGCTGTACCTCCAGATAATCATAGAATGAAGCAATGTCCAGAAGCTGTGCCTCGTCCGCGCCGCGGAGCATATTCTGGAAGAGCTCGCCCATGACACAGGCACTGCCGATGATGAGTCCCTCCCGCCGCTGCTTGAGCAGGGACTTGGGAATTCTCGGCGACTTTCGAAAATACGTCAAATGACTTTCGGAAATCAAGCGATACAGGTTAATACGGCCCACGTCGTTTTTCGCCAGCAGAATGATATGGTAGCTGGGTAATTTCATCACATTCGCCGCATGATCAAACTCCAGTTTGTCAATCTCCGCCAGCTTCTCCACGCCCCGCGCCTTCAGCATCTCGATTTCACGGATATAAATCTCGGCAGTACATCCCGCATCGTCCACCGCCCGATGATGGTTCTCCAGCGGGATCTTCAGATCCTTCGCCACGGTATCCAACTTAAAACGATTGAGATGTGGCAGCAGAAGCCGGGAAAGCCCCACCGTATCCACAATGGTGGGTTCAAAGGAAAGTCCCAGCTTCCGGGCCTTGGCCCGAATGAAACCGGTGTCAAATTCCGCGTTATGGGCGACAATCACCGCAGAGCCGCACCATTCCAGAAAGCGCGGCAGCACCAGCTCAATGGGATCCGCCGACATTACCATGGAATCGTCTATGCCGGTGAGCTGTGTGATGCGGAAGGGAATGGGCACTTTCGGGTTCACGAAAACGTCCATTTTGTCGATGATCTCGTTTCCCTGCAGTTTCACGGCACCGATTTCGATGATGTGGTCGTCGGTGGCACTGAAGCCGGTGGTCTCGATGTCAAATACCACTGTCAACTCGTCCAGCCCCTGGCCCTGATCATGCACCACAATGGTCTGGAGATCGTCCACCAGATAACCCTCGCAGCCATAAATCAGTTTAAAGTCCTTATCATGCCCCGTCTTTTTCAGATGAATGGCCGCATCCGGGAAGGCCTGCACCACGCCGTGATCCGTGATGGCCATGGCCTTCATGCCGAAGGACAGCGCCGTATCGATGTAGTCATTCACGTCCGACACACCGTCCATATCTGACATTTTCGTATGCAAATGAAGCTCCACCCGCTTTTCCTTGGCATTGTCCTGACGGGTTTCCCGCTTCAGACTGAACTTTTTGATGCCGGAAATGTGAGAAAGCTCCAGTTCCTTGTCATAGGTATCGAATTCGATGACACCCTTCACGCAAATGTCCTCGCCGGCTGCCAGAAAGGCATGGGCCTGGTCCAGATCCTCATCATCCACAAAAATCTTGGAAGCAATGGAATCCGTATAATCCGTGAAGGAAAAGCTCAGGATGTTCTTGCCGGTACGGGTACGGCGCTCGTCCACCATGAGGATACGACCGGCCAGTACCACCGTACCGCTGGCCTCCGTCACCTCGGAAATGGGCATGGGCTGCTCATAGAAATCACGACCATACAGCACGTCCTCCGACTCCGAACGTTTGAAGGCAAATTTCCGGCGGCCGCCCTCTCCCTGCCGGAAACGATCGTTGCCGGTTTTCATCTGCGGGCTCTTCAGCGGCTTCTGCGCTGCCGCATTTCCCTGTGCAGCATTCTGTGCACCGATTTCCGCGCGTCCGTCTCCTGATTGCGTCACGGTTCCGTTCTGTGGCGTAGCGGCTGCAAAATCCAGCTCTGATGCCGCCAACATTGCCGTATCCATATTGAAGGGATCTGCTGCCGTCATAAATTTTTCATGCTTCGGCTTCTGAGCGATGGTCTCTCTGGTATGTCCCCGCAGCTCCGCCGGAACATAATTTCTGTCATAGTGAATGGTCTCATTTTCCCGCTTCACATCCTCATACAGAAGGTTAAGTCCCAACTCCACCCCACAGCGCTCCTCGAAAATCCGCTTCAGGGCATGGGAAAAATCCCGTTCCCGACTCTTATAGAGATGAGAATTCGGGATGGTCAATTCCAGCGTGTCCTCGTCCGCCCAGCGCAATCCGGCGATGCTCAGTATATTGTAGAGCAATATGTCCCGGTCCCGGAGCTCCATGCGGATGGAATCCCCGTACATATCATAGAGCGATCGTGCCTTGTACTGGGCCGACAGTCGGAATTTCTCCATGATGCGGATTGTCAGCTTCTTTCCATTGAACAGTTGGGTTTTGATGGCATTTTCCGCTTCCTTCACAGCTGTCTTTTCAATGAGATGCTGACTCACGATATAGATTCTCAGCTCGGTATGTTCCCGGCTAATGGTAACACGGACAACAGAAACGTCCTGAAACAGGGTTTCTGTTTCAGGACGCATCGTCAGGTTTTCAAATACTTCGAAAAATTTCTTCATCTATCGCAGCACTCCCTGTTCTCAGAGCTTTGCGAGCTCCTCATGCAGTACCTCCAGCAATTCCGCTTCAGGTACCTTGCGGATGATCTCTCCCTTTTTGATCAGCAGTCCTTCACCGATGCCGCCGGCAATGCCGATATCCGCCTCTCTGGCCTCACCGGGGCCGTTCACCACGCAACCCATGACCGCCACTTTCAGATCCTTTTCATCGAATTCTTCCACCATGGTCTGCACCTTGTCCGCCAGGCTGATGAGGTCAATGTTGGTGCGCCCGCAGGTAGGACAGGACACCACGGTGACGCCGCCCTTGCGAAGTCCCAGGGTGCGAAGAATCAGCTTCGCGGACTTGATCTCCTCCACGGGGTCTGCCGACAGACTTACCCGGATGGTGTTGCCGATGCCCTGGGACAGAATCATGCCGAGACCGATGGCGGATTTAATGTTGCCGGACCAGACCGTACCGGCCTCAGTGATACCCACATGAAGCGGGTGATCCGTTTTCTCCGCAATCAGCGTATGGGCTTTGGCACACATCATAACATCCGAGGACTTGATGGAGATCACCAGATTGTCATATCCCATGTCCTCAATGAGCTGCACCTTCTGGAGCGCGGATTCCACGATGCCCTCTGCGGTCACATGCCCACCGTACTTGGCAATCAATTCCTTTTCCAGAGAACCGGAATTCACACCCACCCGGATCGGAATGTTTCTCTCCCGGGCACAGTCCACCACGGCCCGGATCTTCTCATTGGAGCCGATGTTGCCGGGATTGATGCGGATCTTGTCGGCACCGTTTTCCATGGCGGCGATGGCCATATGATAATCAAAGTGGATGTCCGCCACCATGGGGATATGCACTTCCTTCTTGATTTCGCCGAAGGCAATGGCCGCTTCCTTGTTGGGTACCGTCAGACGGATGATCTGACACCCTGCCTTCTCCAGCCGATGAATTTGCGCAACAGAAGCCGCCACATCCGTGGTCTTTGTGTTGCACATGGACTGAATGGCGATTGGATTTTCTCCGCCGATGGCGACATTTCCGATCCTTACTACCTTGGTTTTTTCTCTAGCCAGCATGATATCCCCCAAAAAATTCTATATCGACAGCCATAGTGGTTCAGCAGTACAAATCACTGCCGGTAGGCACCGCTGAACAGATTAAAAAGATCATTTCCGAGAACCAGCGCCATCAGAAGAAGAAGCAACAACATGCCAACGGTATTGATTCTTTCCTCAAGCTTCGGATCCAGACGGCGTCGCAGCAGCGTTTCTACTACGATCACCAAAAGCCTGCCGCCGTCCAGTGCCGGAATGGGCAAAAGGTTCATCACGCCCAGGTTGGCAGACAGCATGACACAAAGCTCCAGCAACACCAGGAAGGCATTGAATAAACCATACTGTGTGCTTTCCTGCACTGTAGAGCTCATGACAGAAACCGTACCCACCGGGCCCATCACCTCATTCCGACTGACCTGTCCCTTGGTGATCAGATGAATGCTGTCCAATACCACCAGCACATTATAGCGAAGCTCTGCCGCTGCGTCTCCGATGAGCTCTGCGGGATTTTCTGCCGTGATCCTGCCGCCAAACATATTGAGGCCCAGACGATACTTCTGATTCTCTGCATCATAATACGGATGAAAGCGCTCCGTGATGGTCTCGCCGTTTCGCGTAATCTTCACGGTAAGCTCTGTATCCTCCTGAAAGTCTCCGCTGTGGAGATAGAGCCAGATATAGAGCTCCCGATAGGAATACAGCCTTCGTTTGGCGTGGCCGTCAAAGGAAATGCTTTGCAAAATGTCACCCTGCTGAAAATCTGCCGTTGCTGCCGGACTGTTCTCCGCTGCGCTCAGTATGATGGGCTTGTCAAAGCCGCAGAAAAAAACCACCAGAAGAGCCAGGAGAAAGGCCAGGAGAAAATTGTTGACGACGCCGGCAATGCATATGAGAAAACGCTGTCCGTTGGGCTTGTTCTGGAAACTCCGCTTCGGAATTTCCGACTCCCGGAAGAGCACGCCGTCGAAGTCTATCCAGGGGTCTGCCTCTCCCATCAAATGTTCCCCCGGCAAGGGTGCGAAAGACGCTTCCTCCGGCTCGCCCTCTGCCGTCAGAAAGTCACCACTGCCGGCGCTGTCCTCTCCCAGCATGGCACAGGATCCGCCGAAAGGCAGCAGCTTCAGGCTGTAACGGGTGTTTTTGTATACACGGCTCAGAATCCGGGGCCCCATGCCGATGGAAAACTCCAGCACGCCCACGCCGCAGAGTTTGGCCGCCAGAAAATGCCCCAGTTCATGAAAGAAAATCAGAAAACCCAGGGATAAAATTGCAACAATGATACTCATATCTCTTCTCCTTCATCTGTCTTCCGTTTTCTATAACACAGAAGCGTGAAGGAACTGTGTTGTTACTGCAAAAAACGTGAATGCTCCCGCACGAAGCGCCGCGCCCAGGCCTCGATTTCCAGAATTTCCTCCAGTGAGGGATGCGGGTTAATGTCTTCAGCATGAACATCCATGGCTTCCTCGATCACATCCGCAATCTCCAGAAAATCGATGCGATCCTCCAGGAACAGGGCAACCGCTTCCTCATTGGCTGCATTGAACACGGTGGGCATAGAACCACCGTCCCGACCGGCACGGTATCCCAAGGCCAGGCCCTTGAAGGTGTCGAGATCCGGATTTTCGAAGCTCAGACTGCCAAGCTTGCAAAGATCCAGCCGCTCATCCTCCGGCAATGCCCGGCGGTTTGGCGCATACAAGGCATACTCAATGGGAATCCGCATATCCGGGACACCCAGCTGGGCCTTCACCGAACCATCCACATACTGCACCGCGGAATGCACGATGCTCTGGGGCTGTACCAGCACCTGAATCTTGTCCACCGGCACATCGAAAAGCCAACGGGCCTCCAGTACCTCCAGCCCTTTATTCACCATGGTGGCCGAGTCGATGGTGATCTTCCGGCCCATGGACCAGTTGGGGTGCTTCAGCGCATCCTCTTTGGTTTTACCCTGCAATTCATCACGCTTTTTTCCCCGGAAGGGACCGCCGGAAGCCGTCAGAAGGATTTTCTCCAGCTTATCATGGGGTTCTCCCGTGAGCGACTGCCAGATGGCAGAATGTTCCGAATCGATGGGCTTGATCTCAATGCCGCACTGCTTTGCCAGTGGCATGATGATGTGACCGGCACAAACAAGTGTTTCTTTATTCGCCAACATGACCTGTTTATGCGCCTTCAATGCCGCAATGGTGGGCTGAATACCGATCATACCCACCACCGAGACGATCACCTCTTCACAGCTTTCCATTTCCACCAGCGCAATGAGGCCCTCCATACCGGAAAGAACCTCCACCGGAAGGCCGAAGCTGCGGAACTTCTCTGCCTTCTCCGCATCATACACGCAGACCTTTTCCGGTTTCCATGCAAGTACCTGTTCCCGCAGTGTTTCAATGGAACCGTAGGCAGCCAGTCCTGTCACCCGGATGTCCGGATCGCCCTGCAGCACATCCAAAGCCTGGGTGCCGATGGAGCCGGTACTGCCCAGAATCACGATTTTTCTCATTCTCTCATCTCCCACATTTAGTTCAGAAAGGTCAGCGCAAAGCAGATGGCCGGTGCCGTGAAAATCACAGAATCAAAGCGATCCATCACGCCCCCATGCCCGGGAATCAGTGTCCCGTAATCCTTCACACCATAATCCCGCTTGATGCCGGATGCCGTCAGATCGCCGATCATGGAAATCAGTGCCGCAATGCCGCAGGCAATGGCCGACGTCACCGGCGGATTGATCACATTGTAGAAATGCCGCCGGAACAGAAAGGCATAGACAAAGCCTAGAAGTGCTGCGCCCACCACACCGCCAATGGCGCCCTCTACGGTTTTCTTCGGGCTCAGGATCGGCGTCATCTTATGCTTTCCGATGAGCATGCCGGTACAGTACGCACAGGTATCCGAACCCCAGCTGGAAAGAAAGATGAGCCAGACCAGAAACTTTCCATCCGGCATGCTCCGGGTCTGGTAGAGATAGCTCATCATTACCCCACCGTAAACCACCGTCATAAAGGCCTTCGCGATGACGGAGATTTTATAGGCCGGATAGGTGATCACATAGAAGGCCAGCAGCGCCATCAGTGAAAGGATCACCATCAGCGTCAGAAACTCCTCCGCCTGAAACCATACAATCAGGTAATAAACGATGGCTGCACAGTAACCCACATAGCCCAGGGAACGCCGTTCAATGCCGAAAACCCGATAGAGCTCAAACATGGCCACCAGAGAAATTCCGAGGGTCACGAGAAACAGAGGCAGACCGCCCATAGGCACCACCACAATGGCAATGATCACCAGAATAATGCCGCTGAGGAGACGTTTCAGGAAAGATCCAAGCTTTTTTTCATTTTGATTCTTTTTCAGATTTTCGTTTTCACTTGCTGTCATAAAATACCCTTACGCAACACGAAAAGCCGTTTTTGACCATTTTTGGTCAAAACCGGCATTTCTGTGCATTATTTTTTGATGCGTCCGCCGAAGCGCCGCTCTCTTTGGTTGAAGCTGTCAATGGCCTTCAGAAGCTCTGCCTTGTTAAAATCCGGCCAGAGCACCGGCGTAATGTAATACTCCGCGTAGGCACACTGCCACAGAAGATAATTGGAAAGGCGGAATTCTCCGGAAGTGCGGATCACCAGATCCGGATCCGGCATGCCTGCTGTGTCCAGATAAGCCGAAAAATCAGCTTCTGTCAGCGCTTCGATCTCCGCTTCTGTCTTTCCTTGACGGATCGCCTCCAGGGTCAGCTTGCGCACTGCCCGGACAATTTCATCCCGAGAGCCATAGTTCACCGCAAAGACAAAGGTCATACCGGTATTTCCTGCGGTCTCCCGCTCCAACCGCTCAATGCCATCCCGAATATCCGGTGCAAAACGGCTTCGTTCTCCGATCATCCGCGCACGGACATTGTGTTCATTGGCCACCTTGATGAGCTTCACCATATAAAAACGGAACAGCTTCATCAAAGCGCCCACCTCTTCTTCCGAACGCTTCCAGTTCTCTGTGGAGAAGCCATAAACCGTCAGGTACTCCACGCCCAGACGGGCGGCATCCGCCACGATCTGCTCCAGGGTTTCACAGCCCTGCTTATGTCCGAGGGCCCGCGGCAGACCACGATGCTCTGCCCAACGGCCGTTGCCGTCCAGAATAATGGCGATATGCTTCGGGATCTGTCGTCCCTCGTTGTCAATGACGTCCATCATACGGTCATGAGTTCCTTGTTCTTTGCCTCTACAGACTTTTCAATTTTCTCGATCATATGATCGGTCAAATCCTGAATATCCTTGGTCTGTCTGGCGAGATCGTCCTCAGTGATTTCAGAATTCTTCTCCAGCTTCTTGGCAAGATCCATAGCGTCGCGGCGGATGTTGCGGATGGCTACCTTGGCAGCCTCGCCCTTCTTCTTTACATCCTTGGTCAGTTCCTTACGTCTCTCCTCGGTCAGCTCCGGGAATACCAGACGCACTACCTGACCGTCGTTGGTGGGGTTGATGCCGAGATCGGACATATTGATGGCCTTCTCGATTTCCTTGATCATGCTGCGCTCCCAGGGCTGAATCTGGATAATTCTGGCCTCCGGTACGGAAATATTGCCAACCTGCTGCAGGGGTGTCGGTGCACCGTAATAGTCCACCATGATGCGATCCAGCACATGCGGATTGGCACGGCCTGCACGGATTGTGCCAAGCTCAGACATCAGATTGTCATGGGTCTTGTGCATCTTTTCAATATAAACGGTAAACTGGTCATCCATTGTTCTTTTCCTCCTAAAACCTCCACAAGACCCAGCGCAGCCTAGCTGCCCTGAGTCTAACGGAGTAACTTCTCTTGATTTGTCGTTGTTTAAGCCGTCACCCGGGTGCCGTTGATTTTACCCTTCAGGGCATTGGCAATGCCGTGCTTCTCATTCAGTGAGAAAATTGCCAGCGGCATATGGTTTTCCATGCAAAGGACGGAAGCCGGCAGATCGATCACGCCAAGTCGCTTGTCCACCACCTCTTCGATAGAAATCTTTTCGAACTTCTTGGCATCCGGGTTCTTCTTCGGGTCAGAATCATAGACACCATCGATGGCCTTTGCAAGAAGAATTTCCTCGCACTCCAGCTCCACTGCTCGCAGCACCACACCGGTGTCTGTGGAGAAGTAGGGATGTCCTGTACCGCCTGCACAGAAAACCACGGCACCCTTGCCCATGGCCTTCAATGCCCGGTCTTTCGAGAAAAGTTCGGCCATATCGCCAACCTGAATCGAAGACATTACCTTCGTCTTCATGCCCTCGGTCCGGAAGATCTCGGACACGTAAATGCAGTTCATCAGAGTTGCCAGAATGCCCACCTGATCCGCCTTGTAGCGGTCCACATTCTCGGACTGTCGACCTCTCCAGAAGTTGCCGCCGCCGATCACGATAGCGATCTGCACGCCCTCATCCACCGCCGACTTCACCTCGCGGGCGACGGTACGGATCGTATCATCATCAAAGCCGAAATGCTTTTCGCCTGCCAGCGCCTCGCCGGACAGTTTCAGCATGACTCTACGTGTTTTGCTCATATTTTCCTCCAAGCTGTACAATAATCTCCCGCTAGTTTAGCATAGAATTTTCATCGGGGCAATCGGAACGTATGGGCTCAGCCTTCTGTCTTCTCTGCCAGATAAATGGTCACCGCATCACCTGTGGTGTCCACAGTGTCCAGCTCCTTGGTGCAGGCTTCATCCTCATAGATGGCATAAGCACCGTAGCCAAAGACGCTGGTTCCCTTCTTGATCTCAAAATACTGGCTCTCTTCTGTGTCCTTTCCGGGGTTGAAAACAGCTGTCAAAGCACAAGGATCTGTCTCTGTCAGAATGCTGTCAGCACCATTGGGAATGTCAGCATTTGCCACATCTGCATTGTATTCAAAGCTGTAAAGCAGCTTTCCGAAGCAGGTGGGCTCTGCGTCGTTTTCATCCTGCTTGCTGTAAAGATCCATACGCAGTGCATAGAGCTCCAGGGTATCCGGGTCCACATAGTAGTAATACTCTGTATAGCCGTCATTGCCGTCGGCATCCTCTTCTCTTGTAACCACCAGAAGCGCATCATCCTCGAAGCAGTTCGGCTCTGCATTGTCGGAGGTATCCAGAATGTCGTAGAAAAGGCTTACTTCCTTTTCAATAGCGCTGCTGGGCATCAGACACATGCTGTAGGTGTTTTCCGTATCGGAACCGCCGTAGAACTCAGCTGTTGCCGAACTGTCTGTTCCGACAATGGCTGTCTGGGCGCTGGCCTCACCGATCTCAGAGCGCATCTGAAAATCACCGGCTTCGTTGGTATAGTAAATGTAATGATTGGTTTCCAGAATATTATAGTTGCCGTCCTGGGACTCCACTGTCACCAGCACAGAATCGAACTTTCCCAGAATCTTACTCAGTGTATTGGCGTCTCGAATCTCCTGCGCCGTCACCTTGAGATAGTCCTCATCTCCTGTGCTTTCCGCCTCCGTTGCGGCCGCGGTACTCGCGGCCTCTGTTGTACTCTCTGTCTTGCTGCCGCAGGCCGCCAATGCCAGCGTCATACCGAAAGCGACTGCGTAAACGATCTTTTTCATAATATTTTCTCCTATATTCCTCAGTGCTGTGACACGCGACATGGGTTTCTGGTATCACAATGTCTTTGCCTTCGTGTCTGTCTTTGTTCCGACACTCTTCTTGTCTTCCTTAATCCGGTCAATATTCGTCCAGGAATCCACTTCCGTTTCCTTGAAATTGGCGAGGTCCTGTGCATAGCTCTTGGCCACCTTGCTTTCAAGGTCCTTGGCGTTCAGCTTGATCGGCTGCTTTGCGTTTTCCTTTGCTAAGCATTCACTGATGTATTTCGGCATATCCATGTTATTACACCAGGTGTTCGCGGCATCAGTAATTCCACGAATGTACTCCATGTGCTGTTTCACTTTATTTGCGACAGAAAGACGCGCCTTTGCCGTTTCGGATCCCCACGCCTTTTTCTGGGACTTTTCCTGGACGTACGCGTTTCTTGCGTCATTCCACTCGGTCATGATCTTTCCGACACGTCTGGGTGACTGCTTCCGCAGAGCATCGAAAAGATTTGTTTCATCGCCCAGGATATTCCGGTACATGTTGTACATCTTTTTATAGCTATCCGAGCTTTTTTCCCACATTGCCTTTGTATTGGTCTCAGTCAACTGATCCATATACATCTGCAGACGATCCGCGGCCTTGCGAAGATATCGCATGTATCTGTCCGCAACCTCTCTTCCTTTTTCCACAGCCTTCTGATTTTCCACCGTCATGCTGCTGCTAATGTCTTCGGCCTTCTTTGCGATGCCGCCACCGGACTTTTTCCGTCCGCCGACGAATGTCACAGATGCTCCGCGGACGATATCAAAGCCGTTCGCATTCTTTTCCTCGGTAGCCTTAACCATGGTCTGCTCTGCCGGAACTTCAGTTTTCTTCTTTTCTTCTGCCTGCTTTTTCTGCTCTTCTGCCGCCTTTCTTTCCGCTTCCAGCTTTGCCGCTTCTGCAGCCTTCTTCTCGGCTTCCAGTTTTTCCGCTTCCGCTGCCTGGGTCTTCTCCCGTTCTGCCTTCAAGAGGGAATAGCTCTTTTGCGGAAGGTAAATATAGACCTCATTCTTCATGTTCGGTACAAGTTTTCCCCCAAAAATGGTCTCAAACTTGTTGTTGTACAGGCTAATAATATCCGTATCCGCGCACTTCGGGGCACCATTTTCATAGGAAACACCCAGGTTCTGAAGTTCGCCGCCCAGCTCGCCTTTTTCATTCATTTTAAGGTCCTGCAGCCAGGAAGCGCTGAACTGATAGGCATACCTATAGTTCGGATCTGTCTGATAATCTGTATTTCGATGTTTATAATTCGCATCACAGAGATCCACAAATTCCTGCACTGTCGCACGATGCGGATCCGTATCCAGAGGATCATGGAAAAGCAGCACGTCCTTGCTTGCATCTCCGCTGGGATCCTTCTCGATGCCGTAAATGGTCCGGTAATGGCCATTGAACACAATGGAAAGCGGTGAATTGCTTTTCACCAACGCACGATCCACACAAGCGCGCAGACATTTTTCTGCATCTGCGGCCTTATCCATCGTCTCGCAGGTGACATTGTTGAATGCGGTATCCGGCAGAACGTTCTGTACCAGCTCTGCATAATTTTCAAGATAATTTGCTGTATCCCGGTTGGCGCAGGCAACATCCTTTCTGTCTGCAATCTCCGTATCCGGCCGGAAAGCCCGGATGGTTTTCTGATCCAGTTCCACGCCTCTGTACTGCAGCTGTGTCGCCAGAGAAACGGACCAGCAGCCGTTTCCGCTACTTTGTTTTGCGCGCTGCACCGTCGGCAATACTATGCTTCCGTTTGCAGAAGGCTTTGTCTCCGGCGCTTTGCCGGGCACAGACTTCGCTTCCAGTGCGTGAATGTCCTGCAGCTTTTCGATGCGGTGCGCCAGATAATCTTTACCGTCAGCACCCAGTACATTGCTGTTGTACAGAGCGGTCAACTCTTCTACATCATTGGAGTTGATCTTCTTCCTGCCGGCGTCTCCATAGTTCTTGATAAATGTGTCATAATATTCATAGAATTCCTTGCCGGAAGTGGATCGAATGACAGGTGGCGTTGCCGGCTGAGCCTTTGCAGCGTTTTCCTGTACGGGCTTTTTCTCTACAGGCTTTGTTTCGCGCTTCTGTCCGGGAATATAGGTGAATCCCTCCTGCCGTTCCATACGGTCACCCCGGAGCGCTTCTGCCTTTTCCTTCCGTTCCTCGGACTTCGTCAGTTCGGGCTTCCTTTGCAGTTTATCCGCATGCCATTGCGCCAGACGCTTCCGATAGTGCTCATCCGGAACCGGATCTGTACTTTCATTTCCAATGGTCATCAGACGATAATCCGGCTTCCAATTTCCGGTGACAGTATAATCGCCAAGATAAATTTCCTTCTCATCTGTAAGATAATTGAGATAACCCTGGATTTTCTCCATGGTCACCCGCAGATCTTCCGCTGCCTTAAAGCGTGCTTTCTCCTTACCGGAAAGTCTCGGCGTATCATCGCTTTTCTCTCTCCAGCCGTAGTACAGGAGATGAGATGTGTCGTCCAAACTGATGCATACGGCATTCAAATCACAGTTTTCCTTATTCATGAAAACACGATTGAGGGAAAAACCATCTGCATCATCCTTCATGTTCAGGTTTTCACGAACATCTTCGATCAACGTGTTCAGCTTTGCATCCTTCGGATCCTGGCTCTGCAACGCTGTGAAGGCACGCATCCGTTCCTGGAACTCGGCATCCATCTCATGAATTTGCGTCAAAGCATTCTTGATGATTCTGTACTCGGACGCCTCGTTCTTCCTTAGCGTATCGTTCCATCTTTTCTTAGTGAAATCGTTAAATGCTAACGAGATATTCATGATATCCGGGCCACTGTATCCCAGTATCTGATTCGCGTTTACAAAGCGGGAAAGCAGTAGTTCCTCTGTCTGACCCACGAGCTCTTTGGTCACTTTAGCTAAATCCGGCGCACCATGGGTTCTGCTGTAGTTGTCCAGAAGGGCGGTCACACTGTCCTTGGTGCTCTTGCGCTCAATGCTGTCAGCGATGTCCTTGCAGGCTGCCAAAAAAACGCGCTCCGCATGATCATTGTTGAGGCGCTGCAATTCATCGTTCATGTAACGATATAGAGCGTGCGTTCTCTGAAATTCCAGTTCATTTGAAAGGGCTTCCAGCACGCTGTTCCGGTCCGATGCCTCATATACATGAATGGGCTGATGCTGCAATCCGGCATCCCGCTGTACAGCCGCATCATGACTTTCCTTGGTATCGTGGATCTCCAGCGGCAGCACTTCCAGAATATCCGCCAGGGTCTGCAGACTCTCGGTCCAGTGCGCACCGTTTTCGATTTCTGTCAGCAGGTTCTCTACCTGCTGCAGCTCTGCAGTGGTCAGACGGAAGGGATTGTGGTACTGCTTCAGGGTCTGCATGATTTTGGTTTTGTATTCTTTCTTCGGCATTTTTATCACCTCTCTGTCTTGATTATCTGATCTTATGTCCGCAGTTTAGCATAGAAAAAGACACAAATGAGACACAGAGATCGTCAATCAGAAGCCCTTGCTTTGAAGACCATAAAGGCATTGACATAAAACGCAATGGTAAACAAGAGCAATATGATGATCTCGATGCCGGTATGGGCTTGTTTCAGGACGCCGTTGCTCTCCTGCAAGTTTTTGATGAAGAAGGAAGCCGCGTCGAGCCAGGTATGCAGTATCACGCAGGTCCAGAGACTTCTTGTTTTTATGTAAATGCCGGACAGGAGCATGCCAATGCCTATGGCGTACAATACCTGTATCACGGTAGAAACAAAGTCTGCGCCGATCAGGAGATTGCCGCCATGAAACAAACCGAAGCAAAGACTGGTGGCCAGGCTGATCTTCCACAGAGTTTTGGAATCATTGCCGCGCTGTAGCGGAAGGGACAGTGGAAGAATACGACAGATCACTTCCTCACTGAAGCCGGGGACAAATCCCATGAAAAAAGCATAGGGAATGTTGCCGATTTCTGCTCCTTGCAGGAAATTGCTTACAGCAACAATCGCACCGACCAGCAGCATGCTCCATCCCAGGAGCACGCCCTTTCCTGTCCCGGCGAAAGTGAAAAAGTGCGTAAGTTCTTTTCTGTGCCGGATTTTATGGAACAGAAGCAAAAGCAGCAGGAAAAAGATGCCGATCAGATCAATGAAGATACCGGACTTGCGCCCGGTCAGAATTCCTGCAATAACAATGGCAAAAATATAATATATGCCTGCCGCCAGCATCCTAAGGATTGCACCGGCGAGCGGATGGTTCTGTTTTTCCTTCATGACTTCACGCCTCATTGTAGACATCAATCTGGCAGCTCTTCATGGTTTCGAGCGCTGCTTTGTGTTTTTCCGGTGTCACCCCGGCGCAACAGCTGGCATCCACTGAAATGGCGGCCTCCGGATACCGGGCTTTCAGGATCAGGGCATTGGAAACCACGCAGATATCGGTACATACACCGATCAGCTCAATTTCATCTTTCTCACCGAAGTCATCCCAGGAAAGCCATCCAAAGGTCGGCTTGTTGACATATTCGCATGGTTCTGTCACCAGATCGGCCACAACCTGCCAGCCCTCTGTGTTCTCAATACAATGCTTCACCGGCAGTTTCTTTCCCTCCGGCGTCTCCAGATAATTGTCTCCGTGGGTATCCCGTGTGAATATGATGCGGTCACCGCGATCTGCATATTCCTTGATTTTGGATTTCACATTGGGCAGGATTGCCTGCGCTTCCTTACTGCCGAGCGTTCCCGTCACAAAATCATTCTGCATGTCCACAACAATCAAAACCTTACTCATTTTTCTACTCCTTTTTTCTCTAAACTTACCAGATCTTCACTCTGTCCGCAGGCGCAATGTACATACCGTCTCCTTCATGCACGTCAAAGGCCGCATAGAATTCGTCAAACTGTGCCACTGTGACATTGACACGCAGGAAGTCTGTCGGATGTTCATCATAATTGACAATGTAATAGATGGATTCCGGTGTGGCATTCAACGCCCATGACCTTGCAAAAGCCTTGAAAAAAGCTGCATAATCGAAATCCGGGTCGTCAGCAGCCAGATGCAGCATAACCGCTACGCCACCCATGTCGGCACAAGCCTCGCCCTTACACTGCTCACCACTGCAGGCCACGTCATCCCAGACCGTTATACCATCGTAATAAGACACCATCCTATCGGTCTTCTCCTTGAACTTTTGTCTGTCCTCTTCCGTCCACCAGTTATTGTGATTTCCATCCGCATCATAGGCAGCGCCGTTCGGATCAAAGGCATGGGAAATCTCGTGACCGATCACCGCGCCAAGCTTGCCATACACTTCTTCTTTTGGCATTTCGCTGTTATAAAAGATGTCGCCAATAAGACCCGGAAGAATATTGATGGAGTTGCACTGCGGATTATAAAATGCGTTCTGCGTGATCGGTGCGAAGCCCTCCCATTTGCGCTTGTCCACAGGGTCGTAGAACGTGTCTATTGATTTTTTCACCTCATATTGGCCGATTTCTATCGCAGCATCAAAATAGTTGTCCGGAAGCACCAGATCATCATAGCTGTACAGACGCCAATCATCCGGATACATGCAATTGATTTGCATTTTATTCAGCTTCTCTATGGCTTTTTCCTTTGTGGCATTCGAAAGAAAATCTTCCTTTTTCAGCATTTCCTGATAACCAGTCAGAATCTTTTCTATGAGATCACGGACATTTTTCTTGTCCTCTTCTGTGACATATTGATCGCAGTAGAGCTTTGAAAGCGGCCATTCCAGCAGAGAAGACACAGTATTGACGGCATACTCATTCTCATCTTTATACCCTGTCGATCCCAGAAGCACATTTTGAATGTCCAGTGCTTTGTAATAGCTCTCCTTGTCCAGCAAAACTATGGCAGAGCTTGCGGTATGCGCCAGGAGATAGTTCTTAATAAGCGTCAGCTTGCTTTCGTCCAGGATTTCGTCCAGATGTTCAAAATAGTCCATCTTTTCATACAGCAATACCGCGGGGATCTCTTCCAGTCCATACGCTGTTGCTGATTTTTTCAGAAGAGCAAACCAATGATATTTGTCCAATGCATCCTCTGTATAAATCTGCTCACCAAGTGTGTCGACTGTATCTGTGAGATTCAGTTCATCGTTGGTATAACAGTTCTCCGCAATCTGCTTTTCCAGCTGAATGGCGTCCTCATAAATCTTATCGATCTGCTCCTGGGTATAGTCGCACTTCAACAGAACCGTTTCCACCATTTCCTTATAGCAGTCATAGGTCTGCCTGGTATAGTCGGACATATTCTCCAGATCTTCATAATCCGCAGGATCGTCCAGGAAATACTCCGATGGGCTGACTTCCAGAATATTCTGGGATGCATTTCTGGGATTGACTACGGGGCCCCAGTTAAACAGGCCCGAAAATGTGAAATCTGTTTTGCTGAAATAAGCGTCAAGATCCGACATGTCCTGTATCTCTTCAATCTCGCGAAGATAGGGCTTCAGCGGCGCAGTGCCTGCGGCATCCCGCGCATCCCAATTCAGGAATGCATTGTACAATGTATGCACAAGTTTGGCATTCGAATCTTCACTTGTATCATCCTGCATGAGCTTCAGCAGACGCGCATGCAGCGTTTCGGTAAAGGACATAGCAAACGAATTTTGATATTCACCATCTTTGATCGGATGTTCCTTTACCCAGTCACCGTTCACAGCAAGATCAAAATGATCCTTGATATCCACAGCACCGGCAATTTCCACATTGCTCTCTATGTTGGAATCGATCCACGGATTTCCTGTCGTATAATCCGTGTCCGCATCCTCTTCCGCTGCAGTCTCCATCACTGCGGCCGTCACATCCACTGACGTTTCTGCTTCTCCCTGACGCGTGCCAGTGCTGCCACAACCATACAATCCCGTTGTGAGCAGCGAAGCGGTCAGCAGCAGTGCCAATGCTTTCTTCCTCATGAACCCCTCCAAATTAGTCAAAGGAAAATAGGTTTAGGCCGGTGTTGGTGATGTCATCCTTCTTTCGGCCCACATGTCCCTCGCCTTCGATCAAAGTCAGCACAATCTCCGCTGTACCGCTGATGCGAACGGACTTCAAATGTCCGCCATAGGCATGGCCACTTGCGTCGGCAGCATTAACATGGACATGCAAATAGGGCTTACCGTCCATCTCTGAGACGCTTCCGATGAGGGAAGTGATCTCCAGAGGCTGTTCCAGAACGGTCTCGCTGAAACGCTGTGTTTCAATGTCATAAAGCCCCATCACCAGTCGGTCTGCGGCGCCCAGTCCCGAAATGGATGCAAGAAGGATATGTTCTTTCTCGCAGAGCGTCATAAGAGACGCCATCACTTCCTCGCCGCGATCCACCCGCAGAACAATATGTGTGTTGAATTTTCTGTAGTCCATCGTTTTCTCCAGCCTGTAATCCGTCGTTTATCAATTGAGTATCTTTACCCAGCGTGATGTGTCTGTATCAATAGTGGGCGCTTGCCCATTGCCATCCGCACATACTCTTATATATTTCTCACCGTCGCTTGTTATATAAATATCACCCGTTTTTAGGTTGGTCATATTTTGGGGATCCGCAACAGATGAAGCAGAAATTATGGTTCCGTTAGGTTGCCTAAATAAATAATCTACTTCCTGGGATCCGGGTGTCCGATAATCCCACTGATTAAATGTTCTGTCCGAAACGGCTATGTATATTATTCCGTTATATACGTATCTTTCTCCCATCGAAACGGTCAAATCACATGGCTTTTCCGGATACTGTTTGGCTGTCGATGTATCCCAAATAATTCCTGTACTCGAATCACCGGACGTATCACTCGAGCCACCGCCAGAACCGCCACCAGACGTGTCACTTGCCCCACCGCCAGATCCGCCACCGGAACCATCCCCACTGGCACTGTTTCCATTGCCATCCTCCCAGTAAGCCTTATAGGGTGCTTCTCCGTAAATATCTGACACATCGACTCTTACCAGGTTTGCCTTGCCATTGCTGACGGGGATTGTATTTTCTGCACCGGTATCGGTACTCGTGCTCTTGCCATATCCTTTGATGTTGTCAGGGCTGTCCTTCACCGTGCCGGCGCCCGCATCATAGTAGTAGCTTTTTGCGCCTGTCGCGCCGGAACTCAGATACTCGGCAACCGCCGCAATCTTCGCAGCGCGCACATTGGCCTTGTCTGTCGCAATCCTGGCCTTCTCCAGCTGCCCCGTAAAGATCGGTATGGAAATAGCCACCAGCACACCAATGATGGCCACAACCACCAGGAGCTCTGCCAGCGTAAAGCCTTTGTTTTTCTTGATGCTTTTCTTCATACGGTTTCACCTCTTGCTATTCACGAACAACCAAAAGGTACCTCAGTCGCCGGTATCAAAGGAAATCAGCTTTGACAGCTCGGCGGCTTCTTCATTGGTAAGTCTCACAGAGCCGGAACGAGAATCGCCATTCATTTTTACCTTGAACAATTGAATACAAATCTGGCAAGTCCTTCCGTCCGTGGCTCCTGAAAACACCTGTTGTTCGTTTTCGTTAACGATTCCCAACTTGCTTGTGTCTGTGGTGATTTCAAATTCTGTTTGATCACCCAATATCTTATAACCGGAATTCACAAGAATTTTCCCGTCAGAATCAATTGCGTAGTAGCCGATTTCATATCGATACGTTTGTCCTTTTTCGGATAACAAATTCTTCAGCATATCCGTCAATGCACCAACGGTGATTTTTTGGTTTGTATTGATTTTGGCATCTATAGGATTGGCGACAGCATTTGCGGGCCAGTTTTGGTATTTGCCATAATCCGTAGACAAAACGACTTTGTTCCCCTGACGATCCCACCAATAGCCGTTTTTCACTGTATATCCGCCCCAGTTCAGGATGACATTCTGGGTATCCGCATCAAAAATAACGGTACATGTTCCTTCGCCACGTACCTGTCCTACCCAACGGACCCCATCGTCCTGTGTTATTCCGGCAATGCTCACATTTTTTGTCTGAAATCCATTTACCTTCTGCTTGAGGTGAACCGTTTCGGCGTAATATTTTGTGCCTGCGTCATACACCTTGCTGGACGTGTTCTCTGTAATTGCATCGCTCAACACCTCGGAATAAGCCACGCGCACATTCGCGATATCCGTGGCCTCTCTTGCCTTTTCAAGCTGGCCGGTGAATACAGGGATGGAAATTGCGACCAATATGCCAATGATGGCAACTGCCACCAAAAGTTCTGCCAGGGTAAAGCCTTTTTTCCGAAGCTGTTTTTTATGATTTACCATCACGATTTACATCCTTTTTGCCCCTATTAAAAGATTCATAGGATGCACTTTCCTATGAATCAAAAAGGGTACGAGCATATTCAGCTCATACCCTATGATTTATATGCTCACTGTCATTTTATCACAGATATAGATAATGAACATCAAGAACATATATTTCACTTTATTTGATATCACGCCAGTGTGTGACATTGTTTTCCCAGATATATGCATAATTCTTTGCAAGCTCACGCGCTGTCGCAGGCTTCTTTCCGGTCACGTCCTCGATGTCGGTAGAAGGAATATCCATCAGTCCCTCAGCGATGCTGCCTTCATTGGTCACCATGTCATTGCCGCACCAAGGTACCGGTGACAGAGAGAAATCCTCTGTTGCCGTTCTCGGAATGTGCATGGAGTCGAGATAATGGAAAAATTCCTCGTGGCTGACGGGGCAATATTCGATCTTACGACCGGACAAATCGCTGATCATGGCCGCCAGATCACGCTGTGACAGCGATTCACAGCCACAGGCCTTATAGGTTGTGTTATCTTTTCCTTTTCCGAGGAGCAGTGCTGCCGCCATTCTGGCAACGTCATCCTTCGGTACATAGGTGGCACGCCCCTCTCCGGCTGTGGTATACCATTTGTTATCGGACATAAGTGCCAGCATCACCGATGTGGTCAGATAGTTCTCAAGGTAGAGATTATCCTGCATGAAGACGTATTTAATGCCGGTTTCCGCAGCACGCTCTTTTATATAGCTTTCGGTGGCGGTATGATCCGGTGTCACATATACATGTGCGTATTTCGGGTTCGATGCGCCAAGGAAAGAGGTATAGGTAATATGCTGAACACCTGCAGCAATGGCGGCATCTACAACATTTTTGTGCTGTCTCACCCGTATTTCACCAATGGTGACAGCAGATACAACGTAAATGCGGTCGCCGCCTTTAAAAGCTTCTGTCATCTCTTCAACATTGTCATAGTTGGCCTGTCGAACGGAAGCGCCCAGGCTCTCCCATTTTTCTCTTTTTTCCGGCTTCAGCCAGGAAAGGTTAGGGCATGTGAAAATCAAATTCGATGCATCTGTTTCTGAAAGCATAAGTTCTGCAACTCTTCCGCCGAGCTTGCCGTCAACGCCTGTAACAATATACTTCATTTGCTCATCCTCCATGTTTGAAATCATTCTTTTATAAAGCATTTTAGCTTTTGCATAATAGACATTCCAATAAATCTTCGCTATTATTGATAGAGAAATCCTATTGTGGAGGGAGCGGTATGAATTCGATACAAATTGAATGTTTTATCTGTGCGGCGGAAACACTGAATTTCACAAAAACGGCCAAGCTGCTATACATATCTCAGCCAACGGTCACACATCATATTTCATCGCTGGAAAGCGAGCTGGGATATGCATTGTTTGAACGCGTAAATAAACAGGTTTTCCTGACGCCGGCTGGGAAATATTTTTACAAATCGATGAAGCCCATTTATTCTGAATTGAACAATGTGATTTTAAATGCGAAAAAATACGGGGATGGCTATCAGAAGGAACTCGTCATCGGATGCGGCTCCTCCGAATTTGAAGAAGCATTCCTTCCTGCAATCATACAGGAATTCAAGGAATCACACCGCGACATTTATATCTCGTTTAATATGGATCCCATACGGGAGAAGATGGCCCTGCTGCAGGAAGAAAAAATCGATATCTTATTTTCGACGACCAAAATGATTCATGACCGGAACCGATTTGAATATATCCCGCTTCGCACTTATTCCATGATTTGCGTCATGAGTCGGAAAAATAAATTGGCTACGCGAACAAGCATTACAATGGATGACATTGGCGAGCAGAATCTCATTCTGCTGGATCCTAACTATGCTCCGCCTGAAATGGACGAATTACAGAAAAAGATAGAAAAAAGGTATCCGGCGAATGTCACACATTACTTATCGGATGTACGGCTCAGTCACCTGATCATTCTCTGTGATATGGGCATTGCCATTATGCCGGAATTCAAATACCAGAAAAATGAGTCACTGCTTGCGTTGCCTTTTGTATGGCACGAAAAAATCTCATACGGCATTGCCGTAAAAAAAGGGACCGACAAACCCTATGTAAATGCGTTTGTCGATCTCACTAAAAAGTCATTCAAAAATCCATCTGAATAGCGGCGGATGCCCCCCATTCACATTCTCTGGGCTTCAAGAAAAGCTATATATCCCTATGACGAAAACATTACTATATTTCAGCTGTTTAAGCTTAGATGGCAGTCAGTATCCCAATGATTGCACTCATATTCTATCGAATACCCTTTGCCCTCTGTGAAACTGACTGCACAGATTCCGGCTTGCATCTTTATCTTTTCCCCAGACAAAAGCGTTATAGATGTATAGTCATAGTTCGGATTTGTAGACCAATCCCTCGGTACTTTGTTGTTGTATTTCCCGGTTGAAATATAGTCCGCTGTTATTTCCGAATAGTAGCTCCTCACATTTGCCCAATCTGTGGCGACTCTCGCCTTATGAAGCTGAGAAGTAAAGATCGGTATGGATACAGCCACCAAAACGCCAATGATGGCCACGACCACCAGAAGTTCCGACATGGTAAAGCCTGTTTTCTTCGATTTTTTGTTCATCACTTCACATCTTTCTTGTTTTCTTGCATTTATCGACTACATTATAGTCTATGTTCGGCCACGATTCAAGTCGATACCATTTACAAATAGCTTGCCGATTCTGTTGGGCTTCACTAATGGCGACTGGTGCCTAGTCGAAGAAAAATGCCAGTTATCGTTGCACAAAATGCAAAAAATGCAAAATGTGTAACGATAACTTGATATTTTCGCTTTTTTTGAGTATAACAAAGATACAAGATATAAGAGATTTCGGCGATAACCCAGAGGCTTGCCCCTAGGTATCAGTCAGTGAAGGGGGTACTTGCAGTTATGTTGTTTAAACGAGAGAAGTATCTAAAGAAAATAAGACCATTTTATCATTCCGATGATATCATTAAAGTGATTACTGGAGTTAGACGATGCGGAAAATCTAGCCTTATGGAAATGATTGCCGATGAGATAAGGCAAAATGGAGTTGATGACGACAATATCATCTATTTAGATCTCGACAAACGAGAAAATCGCAAGATAAAAACGACAGATCAACTCGAAGCACTTATTGAATCAAAAATAAAGAACACTGGACTTCAGTATCTTTTTATCGATGAGGTTCAGAACGTTACAGATTTTGAAGAAGTCATAAATGGATTTCGGACTGACGGAGGATTTTCCATTTTTATTACAGGTTCAAATTCATATTTGTTGAGCGGCGATCTTGTAACTAAATTGACTGGGCGATACCTTGAATTCGAATTATTTACACTTAGTTTTGAGGAATATGAGCAAATCAAAATATTCTATGATAAACCAATCAATCCAAATTTGAGTATAGAGTTAAATCAGTATATTCTTGAAGGTGGATTTCCGAGAGCAATACATATAGATGACCTTGTGGCAAAAAGGGCTTATGTTACCGGAGTTGTAAATGAGATTTTCGAAAAAGACATCAAGCGCAGAGTTAAAATCAAGGATAAATCATCATTTGAAGTGGTGAAAAATTATGTAATTAATAATTTTGGAGCTACTACAAGCGTCAAGAGTTTAACTGAGGCGCTTGAAAGAAGTGGAAGTAAGATAGCAAGAGCTACCGTCAATAAGTATATTGCGGCTCTGGTTGATGCGAAAATACTGTATGAATGTAATCGTTTTGATACAAAATCTAAAAAAGCTCTTTCTGGAGAAAAGAAATATTATCTCGCCGATTTAAGCTTTTACTTTGCGCAAAACACAGACAACAGAATCAATTTCGGACCTGTCCTCGAAAATATAGTTTATGTCTATTCTCGCAGTCTTGATTATTCGGTGAGTGTCGGAAGAATAGGAAAATTTGAATGTGATTTTATCTTGCGAGGTACAGAAAATGATTACTCTTATATTCAAGTGGCATACACCATAATGCAGAGCGAAGATACAGAAAATAGAGAATATAGACCACTAGAAAGTATAAAGGATAATTATGCGAAGTATGTAGTCACAACGGATTATACACTTCAAAAACGTAACGGCATCAAGCATATCAATTTGATGGAGTTTATGATAAACGAATCAAAATTCTGATGTCGCTTAATGGTGACTGGCACAAGGCCTATGCAAACAAATCCGCATGCGTACCAGTGCGGGAGAGAAAAAGAAACAG
>CAVFNN010000004.1:0-114989 GCA_963623925.1 bacterium
GTTTTCTGAAAATCTTTTAAAGAATCTTCAGGGTCTGTGTATTATTCGATCTTTGGTTATCAAGGTTCTTTGCGCTTGTCTTTTTGACAGCCCGTATATGATATCGAACTTTCAATTTCTTGTCAAGCACTTTTTCATTTTTTGTCGCCGCTTGTGTCTCACTCGCGGCGACTTGATGTACTATACAGGACGGAGGTGGTTCTGTCAACAACTTTTTGAGATTTTTTTCAATTGTTGATTGCATAACCAAACGTTGGTGTCAATCACCGTTATGTCCTAAATAACCGGTCTTATCTTTATCAGTAATCTCACGAACAACCTTACACGGATTGCCAACTGCAATAACATTATCCGGAATATCCTTTGTAACAATACTACCTGTTCCAATAATTGTATTGTTTCCGATGCTTACCCCCGGCACAACCTTTACATCGCCGCCAAGCCATACATTTTTTCCAATATGAATCGGCTTGCCATAACAGCCGCCGTTTATTCTTTCTTCTGCATCAGTAGCATGATTTGCCGCATACAGACCGATATTAGGTCCCAACAAGGTATGTGAACCGATGGTAACCTCTGCGCAATCCAGAATTACACATCCGAAGTTGATATAGACATCATCTTCAATCGTAATATTCTTACCAAATTCGCATTTAAAGTCCGGCTCGATCCAGACATTCTTACCTACCTTCTTAAAAAGCTTCTGCATAAGTTCGTTACGTAATGCAACATCCTCATCTTCGGTTTTGTTGTAAGCTCTGAATAATTTTTTCGCTTCAACTCTACGGTTGAATAATTCTTCGTCAAAATCATTGTATACAAGGCCTTGCTGTAATCTTTCCCATTCCGTCATTCTGTTATCTTCCTTTTCTCATCTACCCACGTTGGTGCCTGTCGCCCTTAAGCCAAAGTATACCATGTCCTTGTAAAAATTTCCGCCCGGGCAAACGAAAAAGCGGAAGGCACTGTTCTCATGCCTTCCGCTTCATCACTATTTTTCAGATTTATTTGTCCAGCCCGAAATGCGCCACTGCTTTGGCGATGCCATCATCATCCACCTCTGCGGTCACGTACTCTGTATAGGGATCGAGGGCCGGGTCATGCGCTCCCATGGCGATGGTGTGTCCGCAGTGCAGGAACATCTCGAGATCGTTGGTGCTGTCGCCAAAGGCATAGGCATCTTCTTTGCCAATGCCGAAGTGCGCAAGGATGCGATCCACGGCGATTCCCTTGCTGTGATTCTTCGGCACGCACTCATAGAAACCATCCCGCCTGTCAATCACGGTGAAGTCCTCTGCAAAATCCCGCTGAAAGCCCGACATGTCGGAAGATTCATCTGCCTGTATACAAAATTTCGAGATCTCATACTTCCCCGCATAGGGCGTTGTGTCGACACCGCCTTCATTACCCACATAATACAGAACCCGGTCATAAGCCGCGCGCAGTGTCGGATGTTCTTCCAGCAATGTTGAAGATGGCTGACAATGCCAGCCGTTCTTTCCCTCCAGGAAAACCACCACGCCATAGCGGTCGGAAGCCGCCATAACGCGCTGCTTCAGGGTCTCGGGAAGGGCATGGTAGTAGAGCTGCTGCCCCTGATAAAGCAGCTCGGTCCCACAGCCGCACAAGAATCCGTCAGCCGGAACCGCCGACATTACCCCCTGCAGCATGCCGCTGGTGCGACCGCTGTTGACAAAAACGAGATTCCCGGCCTCCTTGGCTGCAGACAATGCCTGCAGCGCCGAAGCCGGGATTACGCGTTCCTCATTCATCAATGTTCCGTCCACATCAAAAAAGAGAAGCTTCATTGTTTAGTTATCCTCCAGGAAGCCCATGAGGCTGTTCTTGTACTTAGGCAGACTGATTTTCTTCAGCGCCTTCGCCTCGATCTGGCGCACACGCTCACGGGTGACGCCGAACATCTGTCCCACTTCCTCCAAGGTATGGGACTCCTCGCCGTGCAGACCGAAACGGTAGATGAGCACGTCCCGCTCACGATCCTTCAGGTTGAGCAGGAGCTTGTCGATTTCTTCCTTCAGCATCACGTTGGCAGCATTCTGCTCCGGAGAAACCATCTTCTCGTCCGCCACGAAGTCGGAGAGGTTGGAATCCTCCTCATCACCCACTGGTGTCTCCAGACTGGTGGGCTGCTTGGAGACATCCAGAATCTCCTTCAGCTTCTCCTCCGGCATATCCAGCTCCTTGGCCAGCTCCTTGAGGGACGGCTCATAGCCCAGCTCCAGGGTCAGACGCCGCTGGGTCCGGGTCACCTTGTTGATGCTCTCCACCATATGCACGGGTACACGGATGGTTCTGGACTGGTCTGCCAGTGCCCGGGTAATGCCCTGACGGATCCACCACGTGGCGTAAGTGGACAGTTTGAAGCCCTTCTCCGGCTCAAACTTCTCTACGCCCTTCATGAGGCCCAGATTGCCTTCCTGAATGAGGTCCAGAATGCTCATGCCGCGGCCGGTATAGCGCTTCGCGATGGAAACCACCAGTCGAAGGTTGGCCTCGATGAGGCGCTGTCGGGCCACCATATCGCCGTCCTTGCTGCGCTTGGCCAGAGAAAGCTCCTCTTCCGGCGTCAGCAGGGGAATCGTTCCGATTTCCTTTAAATAGAAGCGAACCGGATCATCCGTATCAATACCGCTGAGCAGATTCAGGGACTCCAAGTCAATGTTGTCCTCGTCCTCATCATACTCATCCTCGTCCTCATCATCAAAATCCTCATTTTTCGGATCTCCGGACTCGATTTCCTTCAGGCTCTGCTCGTCCACATCCGGAACGATTTCAATGCCCTTTTCTTCTATAAATTTCTGAATATACTCCATCTGCTCGTCTGCCACCTCGTAGCCATGGAAAGCATAGGCCACCTGACTTTCGTCAATGGAGTTTTTATTGCTGCGGCCCTTCTTGATGAGCTCGTCCACAATCTTCAGCAATGTAATTCTGTCGATCTGCTGTGCTGCAGAAGCTGTACTTTTCTTTGCCATTTTTCACCTTATGTTCATTTCGTTATTATGCAAAAGTGTATTTTAGCGTATTTCGCGCAAAAGCAAAAGCCCCCAAAATCAAAAAGTTTTGCAAAAGTTTTGCACGTTATCTAGTGCTTTTTTACAATCCTGCTTTTATACTAATGAGATGTATGACAACAAAACTTAAGACGCAGGAGACAGTTATGTATCGATTTATTGCATTGGATTTAGACGGCACCCTTACAAACTCCCAGAAAGAGGTTTCCCAACACACCGTTGACGTGCTGCAGGAAGCTGCTGCACGGGGAACCCACATTATCCTGGCCTCCGGTCGGCCCCTTGTCGGGGTAATGCCGATTGCCGAAAGACTGGAGCTTCCCCGCATCGGCGGCTACGTGCTTTCCTATAACGGCGGTGAGGTGGTGAACTGCAGTACCGGTGAATGCCTCATTCGCAAGACCATCCCCACGGAGTACTATGCGGACATTTGTGCTTCCCATCGTGATTTTGGCGTTGCCCTGGTGAGCTACAGCCCGGAAGGAGTGCTGACGGAGGAGCCGGATGATCCCTATGTGCACATCGAAGCCAAGATCAACCACATCCCCATCATCGAGGTGCCCTCTCTGGCCGACGCACTTCCCGCACCGGTGGTGAAATTCCTCGCTGTCGGTGAACACGAAAAGCTGAAGAAGTATCAGCAGTTCCTCCGGGAGAAATTCGGCGATGCCCTGAATCTCTTCTTTTCCGAAACCTATTTCCTGGAAATCGTACCGCCGAAGATCGAAAAAGCCGCTTCGCTGGAGAAGATCCTTCAGCTTCTGGGCGGCAAGCGCGAGGAACTCATCGCCTGCGGCGACGGCTATAACGATATTACCATGATCGATTATGCCGGTCTCGGCGTGGCCATGGAAAATGCCCAGGACATCCTCCGGGAACGGGCCGACTATATCACCGACACCAACGACAATGACGGCGTGGCCCAGGTGGTGGAGAAGTTCCTATTAGGCCAATAAAAACGCATAAAAGGCTCTGCTGACGCAGAGCCTTTTATCATATCTTGACCGGCATAATCGGGGCACCATCACGTGGGCGCCTCATCGAGCGGGTCCCGTAATAGTCAAGCTATCGCGAATCCCGCTCGATATCAGCCAAACTGTCACGAAGCCCACGTGATATACCGCATCCGCAGCACCAACTTGATTATCTCATTCAACACAATCACGGTCAGCGCTGTCAGCAGCATCTTCAGCCACATAGCGGCAGACAATGACACGGTCTCAAATACCGCCGCGCCGAACTGGGTGATCAGGAACTGGAGCACCAGCACCAGCAGGAAGACGCCCAGCATCAGCTTGTTCCGCAGGAGATTCCGGAACATGGGGGTGTTGTCCAGTTCACGGCAGTTGAAGGCATTGAACAGCTGGAACAGCACGAAGAGGGTGAACAATACCGTCGCTTCCTCCTCTGGTGCCGCGCCCAGGAAATTCCGGAAATGCTGCAGCATAAAAATTGCCGAAATATAGAAGCCGTTGGCAAAGATCCGGATCAGCATACTCTTTGAAAGAATATTCTCATTGCGCTTCGTTGGCTTATGCTTGAGAAGATCCGCACGAATAGGTTCGAGTCCCAGGGTCAGGGCAGGCGGTCCGTCCATGATGATGTTGATCCACAGAAGCTCCAGTGCCGTAAAGGGAGCCTGGAAGCCCGCCAGAATGGAGGCAATCACGACCACAACAGAAGAAACATTCACCGTCAGCTGGAACTGGATGAAACGCTTGAAGTTCTCATAAATACCGCGGCCCCACTGCACGGCCTTCACGATGGTGGAGAAGGAATCGTCCAACAGCACCATGTCGCTGGCTTCCTTGGTCACATCCGTTCCGGCGATGCCCATGGCAATGCCCACGTCCGCGTGCTTGATGGCCGGCGCGTCGTTGATGCCGTCGCCGGTGACCGCCACCACATTCTTCTCTTCCTTCAGCAGCTTCACCACCCGCATCTTGACGAGCGGCGTACTCCGGGCAATCACCTGGATGCGCTTCAGCTCCTGCTTGAGTTCCTCATCGCTGAGCTTTTCAATGTCGGCGGCCTCCACAGCAATGTGATCCTTGTCCAGCATATGCAGCTCTTCGGCAATGGCCCGGGCCGTACGGATGTTGTCGCCGGTCAGCATCTTCACTTCAATGCCGGCGCTTCGGCAGGTTCGGATGGCCTCGTAGACATCCGGGCTCAGCGGATCGGAAATCACCACAAAGCCGTCAAACAGCATGTTCTGCTCCAGTGCTGCCTGTTCTTCCCCCTGGTAGCCCCCCGGCAATACCTTGTGTGAAAAGGCCAGGAGACGTCCCGCCTTGCTCTGGAATTCCTCCATCAGTCGGAGGATGTCCGCCTTCTCCGCCTCGCCAACATTGGCACAAAGGGACAGGATTTTTTCCGGATTTCCCTTGGTATACAGAATACACTCTCCGTTTTCGCGGACGATGGTGCTCATGTCCTTGTTCTGAGAGGAGAAGGGGAAGATGCGGACAATGTCTGCTTCATGCCGCAGCACCTGGTAATCCACGCCGGCCTTGTCTGCGGCAGCGAGGAGCGAGCACTCCGTGGGATTTCCGATAAAGGACCAGCTGCCGTTTTCCCGGGTAATGTTGGCGTTGCTGTTGATGCAGAAATTACGGAGCAGCAGGGTGTCCTCTTCATGCAGACTTTCCGGCTCCTTCAACTCGCCATGGGTATAAACCTTCTGCACCGTCATCTTATTTTCCGTCAGGGTGCCGGTTTTATCCGAACAGATGATGTTCACGCAGCCGATGGTTTCGCAGGCGATCATCTTCTTCACCAGGGCATTTTCCTTCGACATCTTGATGATGTTCAGCGCCAGGGAAACCGCCACGATGGTGGGAAGCCCCTCCGGCACCGCCGCCACAATCAGCACGATACTGGTGATGAAGGCGTCGGAAACCGTATCCAGGTTCAGCTGTCCCCGGAGCATGAACTGCACCAGCTCGATGAGGAAAACGATGGCTGCCGCAGAGGCGCCCAGTACGGTGATCTGCTTTCCCAGCTTATCGAGCTTCTCCTGCAGCGGTGTGGTGGTCTTCTCAATGGACGAAAGCTCCTGGGCAATCTGGCCAAACTCCGTATCATTTCCCACACCGGTCACCAGCATCTGTCCGTTTCCGGCGGACACGAAGCAACCGGAATAGAGCATATTGGCGCGCTCCGCCACCGGCGTGGTCTCGCTGCAGACAAAGTCGGCATTCTTCTTCACCGGAAGACTCTCGCCGGTCAAGGCTGACTCGTCTACGGACAGGTCGTTGCTGTCCAGAAGACGTCCGTCTGCCACGATCTTGTCGCCGGTTTCCGCCATGATGATGTCACCCACCACAATGTCCTTCTGGGTCACCAACTGGGCCTCGCCGTTCCGCAGCACCTTGATCAAGGTGTCCTCATTGATTCGGTTCAGTGCCTCGAAGGCCTTCGCGCTCTTTCCTTCGGTAATGATGGTGATCACCACCGACAGGGAAATGGCCGCAAAGATGCCGACGCATTCCAGAAAATTGTACTCACCGCCGGTGAAGTACCGGGTAATGTTTACTGCCAGGGTAATGACGGCAGCAAAAATCAGCATCAGCAGCATAGGCTCCGTGGAGGCCTCCCAGATCCGCCGGGCCAGGGACTCATGGCTCTGGGCAGCAAAGGAATTGGCACCGTATTTCGCACGGGACGCCTCTGCCTGACTGTCACTCAGGCCCTTCTCCCGGTCAGTGCCGGTTTTCGCCAGCAGTTCCTCCCGGGACAGCATAAAAGCTTCTTTCATCTCTTCTCTCCTTTTCTCCTGATTGCAGTAGAGTGTGACATAGGATGTTTCCTATGAATCAAAAAAACGAGACCCATGCATAGCTCAAAAAAGCTATGCATGAGTCTCGTTCATTAAGACAAGCCAGAGGAAAACGCCTCAGTATGTTGACTTGTCACGCATTGCGTCACTACTCCCTCATCCATATGAAGTGCGTTCATTAAACCACGGGAGAAAGCAGTTAGTCAACCGTAACCTTTTTTCTTTTCTTTTTGTATTCATACATCATCTGGTCCGCTTCCGCCACCACATCCTGGATATTGTCGTTCTTCGGATCATACCAGGCGTAGCCGATAGAAATGGAGGGGAGCCGTTTTCCCGTGTCCCGAAGTTCCTGAATATTCATGAAAAACTCATGATTCAGCTGCACAATCTCCTGCATCCGATCCAGAAGGATCACGCAGAATTCGTCACCGCCGTAGCGAAAGCATTTCCCGTAGCGCGCATAGGTCCGGCGCACGCACCCTCCCAGCGTCCGGAGAATCTCGTCCCCCGCACTGTGGCCATAGGTATCGTTGATTGTCTTGAAGCAGTCCACATCAAAGAAAAGCACAGCACAGGGCTGTTCCAGATGGGCGATATAGTTTTCGTAGCCCCGTCGGTTCAGAAGCTCCGTCACCTCGTCTGTCTGCTGGATCATCTCCAGTGTAAAGACATAGCAGAGAATACTGGCGCTGCTGAGCACCATATAGTCCACCTTCAGCGAGCTGTCATACAGCTGCAACCCAATGCCCGTCAGCAGCCAGAGAATGATCATCACAAAGACGATGGCACCGGTATACTGATAACGCCGGATGTTCTGCAAGACCACCCAAAGGCTATAGAGAATGGACAGGCTATAGGCCGATATGTAAATCCAGTAATACTGTCCATGACTATAGTTGCTGTTCATGTCCACACAGAAAATGAAACCGGAAAAACCAGAAATCAGCTCCAACAATGCATGCAGTACAATAAAAATCAGGATACCCCTGCGGTAGCGCCGATCCAGCACCAGGGCAAACATGAAGCTAATGGACGGCGCAATGCACAATTCTGTGAGCTTCACCAGGATATGCAAAAACCGCGTCCCTGCTCCCATTCCCTGCAGGAACACGCCCAACCACTCGCAAAGGGCCGCCACCGTGATGAGGCCGAAGAAAAAGCGAAACATCCTCTTCCGTTCCTTATCCAACGAGTTGCTGCGGTTCACGAAAATCTGCATGATCAGCATGGAAAAGATTTCCAGATAGATAATAGCCGTATAATATCGATTCATAAATTTTCCTCGATCCATACTCTAGCACGTTAAACCATTTCGTGTAAAGCGAATTGAGACGATTCCATCACAATCTCGCTTATTTTATGTAATTTTTTCGTAAATTTACATTCCAAATTCTATCTTACGTGGCTTTGCACGATCGACAGGCCGCGCAGCCGCCCAATGCTGTCTCACGGAGCTCCGCCGGCAGCCGCCTTCCCACCTGATACATAGCGTCCAACATTTCATCAAAGGGAATACGCTGCCGGATCCCCGCCAGCGCAATCTCTGCTGCCGTCAGGGCATTGGCCACCCCTGCCGCATTCCGGTTCTGACAAGGATACTCCACAAGACCGCCCACAGGATCACAGACAAGGCCCAGCATGTTCATGAGCACCGTCACCGCCGCATCCAGACACTGCTGAGAATTGCCGCCCATAAGCTCCACCGCTGCAGAAGCCGCCATGGCGGAGGCAACCCCCACCTCGGCCTGACAACCGCCCACTGCACCGGCCACCGTGGCATTTCGCATGGCCAGGTAGCCGACGGCACCGGCATTAAACAAAGCATCCACAATTTGTGCATCGCTGAAATCATACTGCTCCTGCATGGAAAGCAGGAGACCGGGAACCACACCGGCAGAGCCCGCTGTGGGTGCCGCCACAATCAGTCCCATGGAAGCATTGGTTTCCAGCACCGCCATGGCATAGCTGATGGCGCGCTGCAGAAGCGGCCCGCAGAGATTCTGACCCGCCTGAAACTGCCGGTCCAGCTTGCCGGCCTCGCCGCCAATGAGGCCCCCCATGGACTGCACCGGCTCTTGAATCGGTGTTTTGGCCGAACCCTTCATGATTTCCCAGGCCTTCTGCATGCGGGCATTCACGGCTTCCTCGGTGCATTCTCCCATCCGGCATTCCCGCTGCCGCATCACCGCTGAAATCGAAAGCTTCTGTTCTGCACAAAGTTGCAGCAATTCCTCTGCCGACTTAAAATCCATATTCATTCTTTCTGCCTCCCTACTGCTGTACAATCATCACGTCATGAATATGCGGATTCTGCCGCAGAAGCTGATCCACATCCTCCGGCAGCCGTTCATCGGACTCCACGATGGTATAGGCCTTGCTGCCCTTTTCTTCCCGGAAGAGTCGCATAAAGGCAATATTGACGCCGCGGTCGCTGAGGGTTTTCGTGATATGGGCCACCACGCCCGGCTTGTCCTGTTGCACCACAATCAATGCGTTGTATTCGCCGGTGAAGTCCACCTCCACGCCGTTGATTCGCACGATCCGCACCTTGCCACCACCCAGCGACTCACCTCGGATCGTCATCACCTGCCCGGCAGCATTCTCCATCCGGATATCCACTGTATTGGGATGCACCTCGGTTTCCGTTTCGTTGGTCCTAAACCGATAGGCAATGCCCTGCTCCTCCGCAATCCGGAAGGAATCCCGGATCCGGCTGTCATCCGCCGAGAAACCCAGGATACCGCCCAAAAGGGCCCGATCCGTACCATGTCCGTGATAGGTTTTCGCGAAAGAGCCGTATAACGTAAACTCCACCCGGCGAAGGGGCGGCGCCAGCATCTTCTGCGCCAGAAAGGCAATGATTTCCGCACCGGCGGTATGGGAACTGGAGGGACCGATCATGTTGGGTCCCAATACATCAAAAACACTGATAAAAGCCATGTTTGTCTCCTATGTAAAAGCACAAAGAAAGGGAGCGAAATCCAAAACAGATTTCCCTCCCTTGGTGTATATCACATTCCTTGTTTTTCTTCAACGCTTTGCAACGGCCGCAGCTGCCGGTCCATACTGCTGCACCAGCTTCTGTTCCTTGACAAGCTGTTGCTCTGCCTTCTGCTGCGCCTGTTCCTCCATCTCGGAAAACATATCCGCGTCTACGACATTAAAATAAACATCCTCATACTGGGTATGTTCACTGTTCATGTACACCCGGACATCGAAGCAGCGATTGGTGAAGTCATACAGGGTACCGTTGCTCTCGCTGTTCGCGTAGTACTCCTCTGGCAGAAGCTGCACAGATTCATTGATGGTCAGGTGCTTGGAAAGCACACGATTGCGGACGCCCCGGTCCTGTCCTTCTACAAACTCGTTGGAGTAAACGATGATATCCGAACCCGCAATCGCCGATGACTGGGTTTCCAGATGGAAGCTCACATTGTCATTGATGATGTAGGCCTTCTGGGTCTTCCGACTCACTGGATCATTGACCTTTCCCTCGAGATACTCCCCGTCGATCACCAGCTTCACCGGTGCCGTGTTGGACACTGCCCCACTGCCCTTACCGGCAGCATAGGCCGGCGCCGTCATGAGTCCGCTGCACAAAAGCACTGCCAGAGCGCCCGTCAGCCAGCGTCTGACTCTATCCAATCTATTCATAAATACATATCTCCCCATTTAAAAATCTCGTGCCAGCCTTATAAGACTTTCTCTGTTGCACGGATTTAAGGGGATTATAAACGAAAATGGACGATTCATCAAGGAAGCGTCCATTTCTTTCATAGGATTGTAAGCTTTTCGTAAGTTCAGGCCAGAACCTTCACGAAACTCTTCTTGCCCTTCTTCAAGACCTTGCCGTCCTGGAAAAAGTCTGCAGGATAGCTTGCCGCGATGTCTGTGACCTTCTCACCGTCCAGTGAAACACCGCCCTGCTGTACGTTCCGGCGGGCATCGCCACGGGATGCACAGAGACCGGTCGCCACCAGAACACCCAGAATGTCGATCTGACCATCCCGGAAATCCGCCTCTGTCAGTGTATGACTCGGCATGTTCTCCGAATCACCGGCACCGGCAAAGATGGCCTTTGCAGCAGAATCCGCCTTCTGCGCTTCTTCTGTGCCATGTACCAGCTCTGTCAGATGATAAGCCAGAATCTCCTTGGCTTTGTTCAGCTCAGCGCCTTCCCACTTTGCCATCTCCTCGATCTCGGAAAGCGGAATGAAGGTCAGAAGCTTCATGCACTTAATGACATCGGCATCGTCCACATTTCTCCAGTACTGGTAGAACTCATAGGGAGAGGTCTTCTCCGGATCCAGCCATACTGCACCGCTGGCGGTCTTACCCATCTTCTTGCCTTCCTTATTGGTCAGCAATGTAATGGTCAGGGCATGGGCATCCTTACCCAGCTTCTTGCGGATCAGCTCCGTACCGGCCAGCATGTTGGACCACTGGTCATCGCCGCCGAACTCCATATTACAGCCGTACTTCTGGTAGAGCTGATAGAAATCATAGCCCTGCATCAGCATATAGCTGAACTCCAGGAAGGACAGGCCCTTCTCCAGACGGTTCACATAGCAGCGGGCCCGCAGCATGTCGTTCACGGAGAAACAGGGGCCGATTTCCCGCATAAAATCCAGGAAATTCAGATTCCGCAGCCAGTCACCGTTGTTGACCAGCATGGCCTTGCCTTCACCAAACTCGATGAAGCGGCTCATCTGCTTCCGGAAGCAGTCACAGTTGTGGTCGATCTGCTCCACCGTCATCATTTTCCGCATATCCGTCCGGCCGCTGGGGTCGCCGATCATCGCGGTACCGCCGCCCACCAGGGCGATAGGCCGGTTTCCTGCCTGCTGCAGACGCTTCATCAGGCAAAGGGCCATGAAGTGACCCACATGCAGAGAATCCGCTGTCGGATCAAAGCCGATATAGAAGGTGGCCTTTCCGTTGTTCACCATCTCCCGGATCTCTTCTTCATTGGTGACCTGTGCGATCAGTCCTCTGGCCACCAGCTCTTCATATACTCCCATCTTCACTTCTCCTCTGCCTTAAAAATCAGTCTGTGCCACATACTCGTAAACGCAATCTACCAGACGCTCTGTGTCCTCCCAGCCGATGCAGGCATCGGTGATGGACTTTCCGAAGATATGCTCCTCTACCTTGCAATTGCCCTCCAGCAGATAAGACTCCACCATGAGACCCTTCACAAAGCCGGCCAGCTCCTGGGAATACTTTCTGGAGTGCATGATCTCCTGCGCAATCCGGAGCTGCTCCTTGTAGTGCTTGGCAGAATTGCAGTGATTGGTGTCCACCACACAAGCCGGATACTGCAGTTTCTTCTCATTATAAAGGTTCAGCAGCAGCTTCAGATCTTCATAATGATAATTCGGATGCATCTGTCCGTGCTTGCTCTGGGATCCCCGCATGATGGCATGCGTATAGGGATTGCCGTCGGACTGCACTTCCCACTCCCGGAAAATGAAGTCATGACCGTGCTGACCAGCATAGATGGAGTTCAGCATTACACCCAAATCACCGGAGGTCGGGTTCTTCATACCGCAGGGCACGTCAATGCCGGAGGCCACCAGACGATGCTGCTGGTTCTCCACGGAACGGGCGCCCACAGCGATATAGCTCATGATATCCGAAAGATAACGCAGGTTGTCCGGGTACAGCATCTCATCCGCTGTGCTATAGCCAGTCTGCCGCAGAACTTCCATATGCAGCTTACGAATCGCCGCGATACCGTTTGCTACATTGGCACCCTTTTCCGGATCCGGCTGGTGCAGCATGCCCTTATAACCCTCACCTGTGGTGCGGGGCTTGTTCGTATATACCCGAGGTACAATGAAAATTTTGTCCTGTACCTTGTCGCCCAGTTCCTTCAGCTTGTTGCAGTACTCCAGAACCGGATCCGGATGATCTGCTGAACAGGGGCCGATCACCAGAATAAACTTCTTGGACTCTCCACGGAAAATCGCCTTGATCTCCTCATCTCTCTCAGCCTTGATTCTGGCAAGCTCTGCCGGAAGCGGATACTGTTCCCGAATCTCTGCGCTGGACGGAAGCTTGCTTCTGAATTCAAATCCCATGACCTATCTAACTCCTTTGCCATTTCCCTTGATTTACGCCGTTTGACAGCCTATAGCAACTCAGTATAGGCGAATTTCCTTCTTTTTTCAAGTACAGCGGGGAGAATGTCTGCTATTCCGTTCCGTAGGCAATGAGCGGATCCCCTTTTCTGACCCCCAGTGCGGTGGTTTCATACAGGACGATACCGCCGTGTTTGGCATATAGGTCACGACTTTCTGCTGTGTTAATGCTTTCCCACCGACCGAGCAGGGCATTGGCAGAGATTTCCTGTCCGGCCCGCACTGCCGGAAACCAGCAGCCCTCTGCCGCGGCTTCCTCATAGACCGCTTTGGTGATCTCCTTCTGCGCCTCACGCACATACTTATGTTCGATTATATCAAGGTGCTGCATCAGGCGAAAAACGTCTTCACAATCCGCTGCCACCTCGGCTTCCGTCCAAAGTCCGTTGCCGCCCCGTTCCAGCAGCAGCGAAGGGATACCCCTCTGGGCTGCCAGGCTGTAGAGGCCATTCTTTGCCGTGGAGCAGACCCGCAGAGAAACCGACAGTGCCTTCGCTGCCTCACGCGTTTCCGCCGCCAGCGTTTCACCGGCACCGCAGGGAAAGAACACCAGCGGTGTCAATTCTTCATTCCAGTCGCCGCCATGAATGTCCATGAGAAAATCTGCTTCCGGATAAATCCGCTGTTCGATCATCCAGGCCATTCGCTGCGTTTCGGTTCCGTTCTCATCGCCGGGAAACTCCCGGTTCAGATTTTTGCCGTCCGCCGGATTCAGCTGCTTAACACCGGCATAAAATCCGTTTTCATTGATCAGCGGCAAAAGAATCAGATTTCCGCGCAAGTCGGTACAATCCAGCGATTCCGCCAATTTCCGCAGCGCCAGGATGCCGTTGTATTCGCAGCCGTGAACGCCCGCGGTCACAACAAGGGTTTTCCCCGGCCGGGAGCCGCAAAGCAGCCAGGCATCCAGACACAGGCCATCGGAAACCGGGAGCTTCACCCTTTTTTTCTCTCCGGCCGCAAGTTCAAATCCGCACAATCTCATGCACTTTCCTCTGTGTCGAACACAACGATGGATTCCAGCAGCTTGCGGGCATATGCATCCTTTGTCTCACTGATCCGATCCACCGGCAAATGCTCCGTCACGCGTCCCTGGTACAGGAACAGCACATCATCGCAAAGATAGGTAATGGAGGTCAGATCGTGCGTGATGAAAATGTAGGTAAGCCCCAGTCTTTCCTTAAGCTCCCGCAAAAGATCCATGACCTGTACCTGGGTATGCGCATCCAGTGAAGAAATGGCTTCATCAAAGAGAATGATCTCCGGCTTGCAAGCCACCGCCCGCGCAATGCATACGCGCTGCAGCTGACCTCCCGAAAGCTCGTGGGGGAAACGATCCGCAAAATCCTCCGACAGGCCCACCAGCTCCAGCAAGCGCTTGACCTCCGCCTTTCTGTCCAGCCGCTTCCCCTCTCTTCTCTCCTGCACCGTCAATCCCTCACCGATGATGTCCCGGATGCGGAAGCGCGGATTTGCCGAAGTCGTATAGTCCTGGAATACGATGCTGAGCTTATTCTGCAGATTTCTCCGCCCTGCACGGGAAGCATAGACCGAAACACCGTCCAGAATCGCCTCGCCGCTGTCCGGCTTCAGCATGCCGCAGAGCACACGTCCCATGGTGGACTTGCCGGAACCGCTCTCGCCAAGGATGCCGAGACAAGTACCGTCCTTGACGGTCAGCGAGACATCAAACAGTACCTGCTGCCTTGTGTGTCCGAAGACCCGGTCCTGCCGTTCACTGCGGAAGCTGACATTGACATTTTTAAGTTCAAACATGAGTTTCCACCTCCCTGTGTTTCAAAACAGCTGTGTAGCGCCGCATCACATCCGCACGCTTTTCCACCAGCAGTCTCGTATACGGATCCTGCGCATGGTGCAGAATGTGCCGGAAGTCGCCTCTGTCCACAACTGCGCCACGGTTCAGCACCACGATCTTGTCCGCGATACGCGAAATGGCGTTTAAGTCATGGGAAATAAAGAGCATGGCGGTATTGTGATTCTCCTTGATGTGCAAAAGCTCATTCAAGATTTCATGCTGTGTGATGGCATCAATGGCAGTGGTGGGCTCATCTGCGATCAGGAGCGCCGGCTTCATTTCCATGGCAATGCCGATCATGATACGCTGCAGCATGCCGCCCGAGAGCTGGTGCGGATACTTCTCAAGCACCTCTTCTGCATTCCGGATGCGCATTTTTTCCAGCAGCGCAAGAGAATGGGTATGAATCTCCTCCGCACTCCAGCTGTTGTGGGCTTTAAAGGTTTCTGCAATCTGCTGCCCGATCCGATAGAGCGGATCAAAACAGGTCATGGGATTTTGCAGCACAATGCCCACCTGGCCGCCGCGGAGACGCCGCAGCTCTTCCGCACTTTTGCCGATCAGCTCTTCTCCCTGGAAACGGGCGCTGCCCTCCACAGTAAAGCTATGGTCCAGCAAACCCATGGCCGCCTTCATTGACATAGACTTACCGGAGCCGCTCTCGCCCAGTATGCCGAGGCATTCCCCGGAATGCACCGCAAAGGACACGTTTCGCACAAGCTCTGTTTCCTTGTGGTGGCTTCGCAGTGAAACACGCAGATCATTCAACTCAAAAACAGGCTTCATCGCTGCACCTCCTTGGGATCCAGAACATCACGCAGGGCATCTCCCATCAGATTAAAAACGCAGACCAGTACCACAATGGCGATACCGGGCGCGATCATCTGCACGGGATTTGAGGTCATGACGTTTTTGGCTTCGTTCAGCATCGCGCCCCACTCCGGTGTCGGTGCCTGCACGCCGAGTCCCAGAAAGGACAGTGTGGATATGTTAATGATGGCCCAGCCGACATCCAGAGACGCCAGCACCACGAGATCCGAGGTGATCGACGGCAGGAGATGGCGGAAGAGAATAAAACGCTCCGGCATGCCGACACAGCGTGAGAACTGTACAAAATTCCGATCTCGATACTGCATAACACCCGTGCGGATCATACGGGCATACCAAGCCCACTTGATGAAGACATTGGCGATGATCACATTCTGCACACTGACGCCCAGAAGCGCCACCACCGCGAAAACCATGATCTGGCTCGGGAAGGAAAGCATAACATCCACCACACGCATGATGACTTCCTCCACGATACCGCGGAAGTAACCGGCCATGATGCCGAGTATAGCGCCGAGGCTGATGGTGCCGAACATAGTCAAGAGTGCAAGCCCCAGGGTAGGCCGGATGCCATAGATCATCCTCGTGAGCACACAGCGGCCGAGCTGGTCCGTTCCCAGGGGATACTGCAAGCTGTAGGAAGCAAATTTATTCAGAATATTGGTCTCATAGGGATCATTCGGCGCAACAAACGGCGCCAGTATGCCCACGAGTCCCACCAGAAACACAAACGCGACAGTGAATACCGCTGTACGATTGCGGAAGAATCTTTCTCTCATACTCAGTCCTCCTTACGCAGACGGGGATCGGATACAGTCTGCAGGATATCAAACAGCAGATTGAACAGAACGAACAGCACACCGATCAAGAGCACATAGGTCTGAATGACCGGATAGTCTCTGTTAAAAATAGAGCTGATGCAAAGGGTACCCAGACCGGGCCATGAGAACACGTTCTCCACCACAATCGTACCGGAGATCAGCTGCGGAATACTCATACCCATGGCCACGATACAGGTATGCATGGAATTTTTGAGTATGTGCTTCACCAGAATGGACTTCTGCGGCAGACCGCGCACATTGGCATAGAGCACATAATCCTGCTTCATGTTTTCCAGCATGTTGTTGCGGATCAGTCGGATATAAGTGGAAATATAGCTCAGCGCCACGGTAAAGGACGGCAGGATCAGATGTCTCCAGGTACCGTTGCCGTTGGTCGGCAGCCAGTTCAGCTTGACGCCGATTCCCCACATCAGCAGCAGTCCCACCCAGTAGGCGGGCATCGCCGTCGTGACAAAAACCAGACCACGCATGATCTTGTCGAACCAGCCGTCCTTATAAACGGCACACAAAAAGCCGATCGGAATGCTCAGTACGGCCACGATCACGAAGGAGGTGCCTGCCAGCTGCAGCGTGGCCGGCAGACAGCGCAGCAGCTCTCCCGCCACCGTTCGCTTGGGATTCACATAGCTGATGCCGAAGTCGCCGTGCAGACAGCCCAGTACCCAGTCAAAATAGCGAATGAAAAACGGCTTATTCAGCCCGAGCTGCTCTTCCATCGCCGCAATAACTTCATCTGTGATCACCGGTGTCTGCTGTACGCGCAGCGCCACCTCCGCCGGATTGGATGGAATCAGGTTAATAAAGCAGAAGCAGATGAACGAAATGGCCAGCAGCAAGGGAATTGCCATCAGCATTCTGCGTACAACATAGCGTTTCATATATCAGGGTCCTTTCTTCAAGAAAAGCCGCTCCATACCGAAGCGGCTTTTCCTGTTGCACATCAATGTGATTTATTCGAAGTACATGTCGGCAAACGGCACATCGTACTGATCGGTACCGAAGTGAACGCCCTTCAGAGAAGAGGTATACAGCGCCTTGTTGCACTCATAGGTGAGCGGCAGATACATCGCATCCTCGTGGAGCTTGGTCAGTACGGACTTGTACAGCTCCTGACGCTCTGTTTCATCTGTCGAAGTCAGGATCTTTGTGATGGCATCGTCAATCTCTGCCTTGTCCTCCAGTCCCTGCTGTGCCGCATAATCACCGTATACCGGTGCACGCATTGCTGCCAGAGAGGACTGCGGGTCATAGGGCATTCCCCAGCAGATGTTGAATACCATGTCGAAATTTCCGGCCTTCATGTTGTCGCGGTAGGACTGCTCTTCCTCGCCGTGAATGTTCATGGAGATGCCCAGCTTCAGATACTCACTCTGGAGATACTCGGCGATGGTCTTCTCGGTCACGCTGTCGCTGTTGTAGAGAAGGTCCAGGGCAAGGGGCTTGCCGTCCTTGGAGCGCATGTTGTCGCTGCCCAGTGCCCAGCCGGCCTCATCCAGAAGCTGTGCAGCAGTCTCTGTGCTGTACTCGTAGGGTGTCAGCTCCACATCGCAGTAGGGAACGGTCTTTGCATACAGGGTGTCGGCAGGCTGCTCCAGTCCATAGAAGATACCTTCAGAGATGGCCTGACGATTTGTCGCATGCTGCAGAGCCTTACGCACTGCCGGATCGCTCAGAATCTCATGCGTGGTATTCATAACGATGTGTCTTGTTGATGTCGGATCAGACAGGCCAACGGTGAACTTATCGTTGTTCAGATACTGGCTGATGGCATCCGCATCGATCATGTTCTTACCGAAGATCAGATCGATTTCACCGGATTCCAGTGCCATGATACGGGTCTGGTTGTCCGGGATCACCTTAACCGTAATCTTCTGGATGGCCGGCGCCTCGCCCCAGTAATTCTCATTGCGCTCAAATACGGCATACTCATCAGTCACGAAATCTGTCAGTACATAGGGACCTGTGCCGATGTATCCGTTCACGCCGTCCTTGGTGCTGCCGTCGATCATGCAATTCGGAGAAATCATGGCGAAGGGACGGATGCAGGCCAGCTCTGTCAGCATCGGATAGTAGGGCTCGCTCATTTCGATGACAAAGGTATTCTCATCCGGTGCGGATACGCTCACCAGCAGGTTCATCATTTCCAGCCAGGTGTGGCGCTCCCGGTTCTCCAGGATGGCATTGAAGTTCGCAAGAATGGCATTGGCATCGCACTTCTCGCCGTCAGAGAATGTGACATTCGGACGAATGTGGAAAGTATAGGTGCAGCCGTCCTCGCTGATGTCCCAGCTCTCGGCAAGACAGCCCTCATAGCCGTCTGCGGTCACACTGACCAGTGTGTCATAGAGTATACTCTGGGCATACATTTCACCGGCATACAGGTGCGGGTTCAGGTCGCGGATGTCACGATAGTTCACAAAGACCAATTCATCCTTGGTCTCTCCCGCTGTCGCTGCGGCAGTCGCTGTTTCGCCGGATGACTGCGCTGTGGATCCACTCTGACTCTGGCCGCAAGCGGTCAGCATGCCGACACAGCACGCACCAGCCACAAGCAGACTGGTGATTCTGCGTAAAATTCTCATAATCTACTCCTCCTGTGGTGTAAAAGCCATTCATCAAACGGGTCCTCCGCAAGTCAAGCAGTTACACCCAGTTGATAAAAGCACCGCCTTCCTCAGCGGTGCTTTCAGAGAATACAATAGTTTGAACTAACTGGGTACTCATAAAATCAGCATGCTATCTCATAACGATTTGTTATAGATGAAAAAAAGAAAGCCCTGCCAGAGCAGAGCCTTCCTTTTTTCACTTTATCACATCAGCTTTTTAAATTCCTCTACAAACCATTGTGCCGCTTCACTCAGCGCCTCGCCTTCCGGTCGGACCGTGCCGATCAGAAGAAAGGGTTCACAGCCGTTGATCTTCAGATTCTTAATATCGTAATGCTTGTAGGGTTCGTGCATAAAGTCGATGCCCAAACTGCAGAGGTCGCTTTGCATCAGTGCGCTGATCGTCATATGATCACTGTTCGAGTAAATCGCATAATTCAGATCATTGGTGCTGATGGCCCCCAGCGACACACGATCCAGGTGGTGCTCCATGGAAAAATAATCCCGCACCGCTCCGATGAAGCGCAGATTCGACAGTTCCGAGAAGTCAATGCTTTCTCTCTCGTAATACGGGTGCTGCGGCCCGACATAAACGCAGGCCTCCTTCACATCCAGCGGTTCAAAGACCAGCTTTTTGTGGCTGAGGATATGTCGAAAGGACGCCAGCTGACGCTGTGCGATATAGACGACACCCATCTCCGTCTGTCCGGTGGCCACCCAGTTGCAGACTTCCTCAACACTGCCTTCCTGGTGCTCCACTATGTACGCTTTGCCCCATTGCCGGTAGAAGTCCACCAGCAGATTGGCAATCATATTGCTGGGATAGGTCGCCAAAGTGAATTTTTTGCCGTTATGATGCGTGGACATGGAACTGATCATGGAGACATGCTTCAGGATGCCCTTGGCGTAATTCCGCACCGTTTCTCCGTAGGGTGTGATGCGCAGTCCCCGGTTCGTCCGCTCCACAAGCTTGCTCCCCAGCTCCTTCTCCAGTGACGAAATCACCTTGCTGACGTTGGGCTGTGAGGTATACAGACACTCGGCGGCCTGACTGAAGCTCCGCTTTTCGCATACCACGGTAAAAAATTCCAACTGCTTAAGTTCCATAGGCTCTGATACACTCCTGTCATCCATGTCGGCCAGTTTGTTTATACAAACTAACTCAGTGTATCATTTTCCCGAGCATCGCACAAGAAAGAATGTCCCGGCAAGCTACTGTTCGTTCGCGCAAAGGATGTCGTGGTTGATCTCCTGGTAGAAACCGCGGCGGATCTTATCGTACTGTCCCTTGTGGCGAGCCATGAGATACATAAGCTTGGTGAGCGTAGCCTCCAGTGTCATATCGTAGGCCTCCATCAGCTGAAAATCCTTCTTCACCCGCTGCCCCACCTGGTAGATCTCCATGTTGGAGCCCTCGTTCACCACCTGAGTGGCCATGACGATGAACTTGCCCTTCTCGGCCCAGCGCTCCATCTCCTGATAGAACTTCTCCAGCATGCGGTCGGGGATGCCGCCCACACCAAAGCTCTCAATGACGATGCAGTCATAGTTTTCAAAGAGATAGGAGAGCATCTCCGGCCGGGCACCCGGGATCATCTTCATGACGCAAATGCTGTCGGACGCCTCTGTCTGGAAACGCACCGGCTCCCGCATGGGCTCATAGGGAATGTAGCGGATGATGCGTGTATCCTGTATACGGGCCAGCACCGGGAAATTCACGCTGTGGAAGGCATTGAAGGAACGGGCCATCATTTTCTTCGCCCGGGTACCGGCAATGACATTGCCGTCAAAAACCAGCACCACATTGCTGGAGTAGTCATCACAGGCATAGTAAATGCTGTCCCGGAGGTTGGCCTTCGCATCCGTACCGTCAATGTTGATGGGCTTCTGAGAGCCTGTAATGACGATGGGCTTTCGGGAATTCTGAATCATGTAGCTGAGGGCCGCCGAGGTATACGCCATGGTATCGGTGCCGTGGGTGATCACGAAGCCGTCATAGCGATCATAGTTTTCCTTGATGGCCTCTACGATCAGGGTCCAGATCTCCGGACACATATTGGTGGAATCCAGATTGCAGACCTGCTGCACGTCGATGGCACAGTATTTCTCGACATCCGGCACAAACTCCAGAATTTCCGGTGCCGTCAGCGCGGGCTTCAGTCCGTCTCCGGTCTGCTTCGACGCAATGGTGCCACCGGTTCCCAGTAAAAGAATCTTTTTCATACTTTATACTCCCTAAATTGTCATCCGCTCTCTCAGCAGATCTCCCCGTTTTTAAAGCAGCGCATCATCTCATTGGTGAGACTGAAGTCATCCGGCTGCAGGACAATGTCTTCCCGCTTCACCCACTCGGCAAACTTCAGCTCATTCTGATCCATGTGGATCTCGGGATCGCCGTCCACATCACAGTAGAAGCCCGCCAGCAGGTCATCCACAATGCCCCAGGGCTGAGACTTATAGTAACGGATGTTTTTCACCTTCAGTCCGGTTTCCTCCATGACCTCCCGGGCCACTGTCTCTTCCAGGGTCTCACCGATCTCTGTGAAGCCCGCCACCAGAGCATAATGCCGGAAGCCGGTGCGGTACTTGGTGAGCAGAATCCGGTCGCCGTGGCAAACACCCACGATCACCGCCGGCACAATGCGGGGGAAGATCATATTGCCGCAGCGAGGGCAGCGGAGGGCCCGCTCCTTCTCGTCCCGTTCTGTCTCGCCACCGCAGCAGCCGCAGAAACGATTCTTCCGGTACCAGTTGTAGAGCTGCAATCCTGTGATGCAGGCGAAAATCCGGGTCTTCGGTCCCAGTTCCCGGTCCCTAAGCGCCCGTACCGCCGTGAAAGAGAAGCCGGGAAGGGTCACCGGCTTTTCCGGCTTGATTTCCCGCTCCCACAGGAGGAAATACTTCTCCTCATCCACAGAAAAGAGGTAAATAAGATCCGCAGCATCCAGAATACCACTGTCCGCAAAATCCCGAAGACGGGGAAATTCCAGTATCTGCAGCTGGTCTCCGGCTGCCGCGCCGAAGACATTGTCCTCGGCAGCCGAAGCGCTGTCCAGCCGTGTGGGACTGGCCATTTCCTCTCCGTCACCTGCATGAATCCGCTCCGACGGCGCCAGGGCCCCGGCTTCCGTCGTCCGCAGGCGATTCAACACGCCTTCGGCTGTAAAATAGAGAATCACACTATCCTGCTCCGCCTCTGCCTCCGGCCGGTACTGGTTCCACAGCCGGTGGGGATAAATATCCTGGATCATCCTCCGCCTCTCCTCTTCTATCCTCAGTTTTCCGCTGTCTCCTGAGCCATCTTAGGATTGTGTTCGGGCCTGTAGCCCTCACACAACCTGCTTCGCAGGCATGTCCCCTTCGGGCACATGTCAGCTCGTTCCGGATTTTGCCTGATGCAAAATCCTCTACTCGGCTTCAGCTACTTTGATCATGATGGCACATTCCATACGCTTCTTGAAGACCTCACAGCCATAATGGTAGGTGCCGTGAATGTCGCCTGTGGTATGGAGCGCATTGGCCGCGCAGCCGCCGGCGCAGTAGAGCCGGGCCCAACACTTCTGGCAGTCCGGACGAGAGTAGACATTGCAGCTCTTAAAGGCATCCCGCACCTCCGGATGGGTCACACCGTTCCAGACATCACCCAGCTTGTACTCCGGATCGGAAACGAACTGGTGACAGGGATAGAGATCACCCCAGGCGGTGACAGCCATGTACTCCGTGCCGGAACCACAGCCGGATACCCGCTTATAGATGCAGGGGCCCTCGGAGAGGTCGATCATATAATGATAGAAGGTGATGGGCTTGCCGTCCTTTTCCCGACGGATCATGTCCTTCGCCAGCAGCTCGTACTGCTCGAAAAGAATCGGCAGATCCGCCTCGGTCAGCTCACAGGGATCGCCCGGCTTGGTCACCACCGGCTCCATGGAGAGCTCTGTGAAGCCGAGATCGTCCGCCATATGGAAGATGTCCTTGGTGAAATCGGTATTGTAATGGGAGAAGGTGCCGCGCATGTAGTAGTTCTTATCGCCCCGCTTCTCCACAAAGCGCTGGAAATTCGGCACGATCTTGTCATAGCTGCCGCGGCCGGCCTTATCCACGCGGAAACGGTCATTGACCTCCTTCCGGCCATCGAGACTCAGCACCACGTTATAGCACTCCTTGTTGGCCCACTCGATGACCTCGTCGGTGACATTCACACCGTTGGTGGTCAGGGTGAAACGGAAGTTCTTGTTATGCTGCTTCTCCACAGAACGGGCATAGGCCACCAGCTGCTTGCAGACCTCGAAATTCACCAGGGGCTCACCGCCGAAGAAGTCCACCTCCAGGTTCCGGCGCGTACCGGAATTCTCGATCAGGAAGTCCAGGGCCCGTTTTCCGGTTTCGAAGCTCATGAGGCCGGTATCGCCGTTAAACTTTCCCTGGGAAGCAAAGCAATATTCACAGTTCAGGTTGCAGGTATGGGCCACCAGAAGACAAAGGGCCTTCACCACCGTATTCCGGTTCTTGAGGGTACCGGCAATGTTCTGATAAATGTCCTTTGCGAACAGCTTACCGCTGTCGATCAGCTCCTGAATATCGGAAAAGGTATCCTGAATGGCCTCGGATGACGCTTCCGGATGCAGCTCAGTCAGCTTCTTCTCCGCCTCCTCCCGACTGAGACCACTGTCCAGCAGGTGAATGCCGTCATAGGCCAGCAGATCGGTGACATGGACACTGGCACTGAATACGTCAATGACGATATTGTAGCCGTTCATTTGGTACTGGTGAATCATATGGTAAATCCCCTTTAATCTTGAGTGTTTATTAAGTACATAAGAAAAGCCGGGGCGACGAACGACCCGGCAATCTGTCTGCGTATTGCGTATCGAGAATTACTTATTCTTATTCTCGCACTGCTGATTTGCGATACCGCAGCTGGTCTTGCAAGCTGACTGGCAGGATGTCTGGCACTCGCCACAACCGCCGTTCACTGCGCTCTTCTGCATATCACGAGTATTCAATGTCATAATGTGCTTCATAATCAAGTCCTTCTTTCTCTGAGAATAGCTCCCAGCAAAGCAATACGCTTCACTGAACAGTTTTAACTATCATACACGGCATACCGTGATCCTGTCAAGATTTTCTCCCGATTCCGTGCAATGCAATCTGTCGCCGTTTTCCTGCAGTGCCTGCAAAAGCTGCAGCATTTCTTTTCGAAGTCGCTCTCCGGGCACCACCAGAGGAATCCCCGGCGGATAGCAGTAGATATACTCGCCGGCAATGCGCCCTTCTGCCGCCGTTAGGCCAATGTCTTCGTGCGCGGCTTCCACGGCCTCCTGCAAGGTCATGGTTTCCTCTACTTCGGTGAAGATGTTGTCGACGCTCTGCTGCTTCTGCGTCGCCAGGGTCTGCCACTCCGTCAGCCAGTCCCGCTCCGCGGTCAAGGTCCAGAGCCGCTCATCAATTTCCGTGATGGCCGCGAGGAAGCCCTCCAGGGCCTCTTCACTGTCTGCCATACTGGTCATGGCCAGCACATTTCGTCCCAGGCTCATTTCCAGCTCATAATGATACTTTTCCCGGAGCATGTTCTGGATCATCTTGCCGCTGATATCCGGAATCAGACTGTGTAAAAGGAGCTTACTCCGGTCATAGTCGTAGGCACTGGCCGGATCCTCCCGGTACAGGCGGATGCAGTGAAGCTTCTCCGTCCCCCGGATAAAACGCTGCAGCCGTTCTCCCCACTGCCGGAATTCATCCTCACCGGCACCCCGCAAAAAGCTCGTGCAACTGTCCAGGGAAACCATCAGCGGATAGGACGGGGAGGAGGTCTCAAAGATCCCCAGCATCCGCTCCACCCGGTTTTCGGAAATGAGCTTTCCTTTCAGATGCAGCCAGGCCGTCTGGGTCAGGCTGGGCAGTGTCTTATGGGGGCTCTGGATCACCAGATCCGCGCCCTGCCGAATGGCGGAATCCGGGAAGAAGGGACGATTCCGGGCGGGCAGCCGGAAAGAAGGGCCGCCAACATTAGCATCTTCCGCTATCGCGCTCTCCTCCTCCCGGCAATGTCCCTCCAGTCCGAGATGCGCCCCATGGGCCTCGTCCACAATCAACGGAATGCCCTGAGCATGACAAAGCTTGGCGATACCCGGAATATCCGAGACAATGCCCTCATAGGTGGGACTGGTCAGCACCACCGCCTCTGTCTTCGGGTAACGGGTCAATAGCTTTTCAATGGTCTCGGGACGGATGCAGCCACAGAGCTCGAAGGCCGCATCGTAGCTTGGCAGGGCCCAATGCACATGAAGTCCCCGCAGCTCCAGAGCATGCAGCACGGAACGATGGCAGTTTCGAGCCGCAATGATCTCGCCGCCCTGCCGGGTCGCCGCAAAAATCGCCGCCAGGTTGCCGCAGGTGCTGCCGTTCACCAAATACCAGGTGCGGTCAGCGCCGTACAATGCCGCAGTTCTGTCCATAGCACGGCGCAGAATGCCGTCTGCCGCATGGAGGTCATCAGTGCCCTGTACCTCCGTGAAGTCGATCTCATAGGGCAGCACGGAGGCCGGTGCCAGGCGCCGCTTATGGCCGGGCATGTGCAGGGGATAGAGCTTCTGCCCGAGATAATGGCGAAGCTCTGTATACAGTTCTTTCTTGTCACTCATTTCCCGCTCAGGCCCCTTTCCTGCCGGGATCAAAGCTTCGCAGACCGGGAAAGTCTGCTCACAATATAGCGAAGGCAGCCATCCTCAAAGGGATTGTTGAGTCCTGCCTTCTTCACCAGGCCGTCAAAGAAATCCGACGCCGAGAGACGACAGAGCTGCAGGTAGCTCTCCCAGGCCTCCCGATAATTCTCATCCATCCGCACCTTGTACTGCAGGGCATTGGTGCCGGCGATGCAGTAGTCGATGTAGTAGAGCGGGCTGTCATAAATGTGATGCTGCTTCTGCCAGAAGCCGCCCTCCTCGAAGAAAGCATTGCCACTGTAGTCGAGATGGGGCTTGTACTGCTTCTCCAGATCCCGCCATACCTGTTTCCGCTCCTTCGGGCTGAATCCGGGATTGTCGTATACAATGTCCTGGAATTCATCCACCATGGTGCCGTAGGGAATGAAGGTCACCGCATCCTCAAAGTGCATGTCGATATAATCCTGGGCACGATCGCCGAAGAGCAGCGGCATCCAGGGCTCCGTGAAGAACTCCATGGACATGGAGTGGGTTTCTGCTGTCTCCATGGTAATGTCGTTGTGCTCATGGATGGGATCCATGGCCGTGAGATAGCCCTGGAAGGCATGTCCGCACTCATGGGTGATCACGTCACAATCCGAGGAGGTACCGTTGAAGTTTGCGAAGATAAAGGGCACATGATAGTCCGGCAGCATGGTCATGTAACCACCGGTCTTTTTGTTCTTTCTGCCCAGCACATCAAAAAGCCCCTGTTCCTGCATGGTGTTCATGAACACAGCGGTTTCCGGAGAAAGCTCATTGTACATCTTCTGTCCTGCGGCCAGAATCTGCTCCGGTGTACCGATGGGCGCCGGATTTCCGTTCCGGAAGTAAATACCCTCATCAAAATAGGCCAGCTTGGAAAGACCCAAACGCTGCCGACGCCGCTCATGCAGCTGCTCGGCGAAGGGCACCAGATCCCGTTTCACCTGCTTCCGGAATTCCGCAACGTCCGCGCGTCCATAGCAGTTCCGGTTCATCCGGGCATAGCCCAGCGGAAGATAGTTCTCATGCCCCATGAGCTTGCCCTGGGCTGTGCGGTTCTTCACCAGCTTGTCGTAAAAATCATCCAGCTCCTCCGCATGCGCCGCAAAGAAAGCCGTGTATTTCTCCCAGGCCTCCTGCCGCACCGCCCGATCCTGGTGGTTGAGGTAGGGATTCATGAGCGAAAGGTTCAGTTCCTGTCCCTGCCAGTCAATGCGGGCGCTCGCCAGCAGCTGGTTGTAGCCGGTCTGCAGGGCATTTTCCTCCTGCATCAGGGGGATCAACTTCTCATCCACCGCCTCCATGGCCAGCTCAATGTTTCGGAAGGCCACCTTGCCGATCTTTTCCTCCAGAAAAGCACGGTAAGGGGAATGATACAGCTTCCGCTGGTAGTCCACCACCAGGTTCTGGAACAGCGGCATTTTCTCATCATAGAAACGCTGCTCCTCGGAATAGAAGCTGTCCGTCATGTCAATGTCGTTCCGGATCATGGCGATGGTCATTTCCGTCATCACGTGATCACAAATTTTATAGTACTGCTGATGCAGCGCCCACTGTTCTTCGCCGGAAGAAGCCGCATCAAATTCCTGCAGCAAATTCTGAAAGTCTGTCTTCAGTTTGTCAAAATCAATCCGTTCATAGGGCATCTCTGCAAATGTCATTGCTGTCTCTTCTCCTGTTCTGTCTTACTTGCCGAGCTTTTCCGCTGAAATGTAGTCCTTGGTGAAAAGCTTCACCATATCCTCTGCCTTGATCACATGGGCACTGTCATACTCCAGTGCCAGATAACAAGCCACATCCTGGGCACTGCCGATGTTCATCACGCCGTAGAAATGATAGCGGTCTCCGGCCTTTCCGAGCACATAAGTGATGCTCATATCTCCCTCGGAATACACAGACTCTGTCAGATCATCCAGCTCCGCACTCTTTCCGTCCAGATATGCATCCGCCCCATGGGCCGTCATCTCATCCAATACCGAATAGCTGTAGCTGTCGGTATCATTGGTATAATGCAGGCTCTCCGACTCATGGAACCCCGCCTCCACATCCGATACCTTCAGCTCATAGTAGGCACTGGCGTCATCGTAAATCTTTGTTTCCCAGTCGCTCTTCTCTTCCGTTGCTGCTGCCGTTGTGGCTGCTGCCGTTGTGGCCACTGCTGTCGTGCTCTCTGCTGCCGCTGTGGTTTCTGTCGTCTTCTTACCGCAGCCCGCAAAAGATACCGCCATTAAAGAAAGCATCATCAGACCAAGTATTCTCTTTTTCATGTTACAGCCTCCTTTTTGATATGTCACAGAATTTTCTCCTGTGAGAAAAAGCACGGCCGAGATCGCTCCCCGCCGTGCTGCAGAATCACTTTAACAATCAGATCTCTTCTCTGTCGGAAAGGCTCAGATTCATGCTCTTCAGCTTGTTCAGAATCTCATCCAGAGACTTCCGTCCCATATTTCTCACCTTCATCAGGTCATCCATGGACTTCGCGCAAAGATCCTCCACCGTGTTGATACCGGCGCGCTTCAAACAGTTGTAAGAACGCACGCTGAGCTCCAGATCGTCGATGGACTTATTCATCTCATCCTGGGTCTCTCCGGTGCTGCTGGCTGCCGGGCTGCTGCTCTCCTTAACAGCCTCATCCATATGGATGAAAAGCTGCAGATGTGTCTGCATGATGCGGGCTGCCAGGCTTACGGCATCGTCCGGTGCCATGGTGCCGTTGGTATGTACATCCAGCACCAGTCTCTCGGAGAAAGCATCCTCGTCGCTCACCAGGATGTTTACCTTGCTGACCGGAGAATAGATGGCATCCACTGCGATCACGCCGATGGCAAGCTCGCTTCTGTCACGGGTGTTGGCACCGTCGTAGCCTCTGCCCTTGGTGATCTTCAGCTCCATGTAGAGCTTCGCATCCTTGCCGGACAGGGTGGCAATGGTCTGGTCTGCATTGACGATCTCGATTTCTGAGCTGACACGGATGTCGGAAGCCTTCACAACGCCCTCGCCAACGAAATCCACGTAAGCCATCACCGGCTCATCGCTGGAAGAGGTATTCTTGATGGCCAGCTTCTTCAGATTCATGATGATCTCAGACACGTCCTCCTTCACACCGGGAAGGGAGGAGAACTCGTGGTAGACACCCTCCACCTTTGCCTCACTCACTGCCGCACCCGGCATAGAGGAGAGCAAAATTCTTCTCAGGGAGTTGCCCAGTACGCTGGCCTCACCCTTGCTCAGCGGACCGCATTCAAAGCGGCCATAGCTTCCATCCTCTGAAATCTCCACAACATTCAGCTCCGGCTTAAAGTTTTCCATTTCACTGCTCCATTTCTTACATATTCTTCTTTTTCCGAATCACTTCGGTATTTCCTGTTTTCATACTCCCGCAGAAGGGAAAATCCCCCGCCACCTGAAAGTAAACCTATTATACACGATGCAGAAAAGAATTCGAGTTTTTTAGGGAAAAATAGTTCACAATTTATTCCAATAATTCGTTTTTCATCTTATGCAATTTGCACATATTTTTCGGATCAAATTTTTATTTTCATGATGCAGCAGCGATTGTATCTGTTTTTATACAGTTTTCGGCATCATTTTATGGCCATCAAAAGAATATTTCTACGTTTTGCACACATAATCGATCCTATATTCAGCAATTTTACATATAGGAAGTATTCTCCGGACGGAATCGAGATCCTCCACTTGAATTTCCCGTCTGTCTGAAGTAGTCTTTTATGAAACTCTGTATCTATCACAAGCGCAAAGGAGAAAATGATGAGTAAAAGCTTGAAATGGCTGTTTTCCGTATTGATCTATGACCCCACAGACAAATGCTTCGGTGCCGCCGTCCCCACACTGCTGTCCTGGCTGTTGCTGGCTCTGGCTGCCTTTTTTTCGGATTTCTTTTACCCCATCGCCCTGATCTCCTTTTTGACTCTCCTGCTGCCGGTGCTGCAGCTCTTCCGCTGGAAAAAGATCCATCTCGCCCACAAGATCATCGGCATTCTTTATTTGGTTCTGGACCTTCTGGTCTACACCGAGCTGATCGCCTTTCTGTTTTTCCGGGATTGAAGCCAGAGAATCATCAACAAGCAAGCACAGAAAAAAGAGACCCGGATAAAATATCCGGATCTCTTTTTTTATAGCGGAGATGCAGGGATTTGAACCCTGGCACCGCTCACGCGGCCTAAAGCATTTCGAGTGCCTCCCCTTCAGCCTCTTGGGTACATCTCCATATTCACAACAGGCATGATTTTAGCACAGCTTTCCGACCTTGTCAATCTTTCCACTTGACAATTGACTTCTCATACTTTAACATATAACTCGATGCCGGCATGGCGGAATAGGCAGACGCACAGGACTTAAAATCCTGCGGGACTCAACTCCCATACCGGTTCGACCCCGGTTGCCGGCATTCATTCAAAAAGATGTCCCCCGTATCACTTTCGTGATACGGGGGACATTTGCTTTTTATGCACTGTAATCCCCGGATTGCTTCGCACTTCGTGCTCCTGGAATTATAATACGTCTATATGCTCTCCCGCGAGGGCCTTGTTCATGCTGCGGACAGCGCAGAACTTGCCGCACATAGAGCAGGTATCCTCATGCTCCGGTGCCCGGTCTGCCCGGATCTTTTTCGCAGTTTCCGGATCCATGGCGCAGGCCCACTGGGCTTCCCAATCCAGCTTCCGCCGTGCATCCGCCATCCGGTTATCCTGATCCATGGCGCCCCGCACACCCTTGGCAATGTCTGCCGCATGGGCGGCAATCTTCGACGCCATGATGCCCTGCTTCACATCCTCGAGATTCGGCAGCGCCAGATGCTCCGCCGGTGTCACATAGCAGAGGAACGCCGCACCATTGGCCGCTGCAATGGCACCGCCGATGGCTGCGGTAATGTGATCATAGCCCGGTGCAATGTCGGTCACCAGCGGCCCCAGGGTATAGAAAGGCGCGCCCTTACAGATGGTCTGCTCGATCTTCATATTGGCAGCAATCTGGTCCATGGGCATATGTCCCGGTCCCTCGATCATCACCTGCACATCTCTGTCCCAGGCACGCTGGGTCAGCTTGCCGAGCGTCACCAGCTCCTCAATCTGGCTGATATCTGTCGCATCGGCCAGGCAGCCGGGACGACAGGCATCACCGAGAGAAATGGTTACATCGTATTCCCGACAGATCTCCAGAATCTCATCAAAGTGAGACAGGAAGGGATTCTCCTCTCCCGTCATGCACATCCAGGCAAAAACAAGAGAACCGCCTCTGGATACAATATTCATTTTCCGGTTGCCGTTACGAATCTCGTCGATGGTCTTCCGGCTGATGCCGCAGTGCAGGGTAACAAAATCTACACCATCCTCGGCATGCAATCGTACCACATCAATAAAGTCCTGGGCCGTCAGGGTGTCCAGATCCCGCTGGTAATGGATCACAGAATCATAGACCGGCACTGTACCGATCATGGCCGGGCATTCTGACGTCAGCTTACGCCGGAAAGGAACGGTATTGCCGTGGCTTGAGAGATCCATAATGGCGTCGGCACCCATGTGCACCGCCTCCATAACCTTCTCCATCTCCACATTATAGTCCTTCACATCACCGGAAATACCGAGATTCACATTGATCTTGGTCCGCAGCATGGAGCCGACACCCGCCGGATCCAGACATTTATGATTCTTATTGGCGCAGATGACCACCTTTCCTTCGGCGACGAGCGGCAGAAGCTCCTCCACCTGCATCTGCTCCTTCTCCGCTACCCGCTGAAGCTCCGGTGTCACAATGCCCTTCCGGGCTGCCTCCATCTGTGTTGTGTAGTTTCTCATAGCATCCTCCTGAAATTTCCCGAATGTGGACGATGCACAAAACGCAGCGAAGCGCGAGCTGGCAAGAGACTCTGGATGCACTTTCCTATGAATCAAAAAAGCCATCGCAACGCGGCAGCATCACGATGGCTTCAAGACCCATTTATGTTTCCTACGTTGGCATTATCCACATCAGGTTTTACGGGTCTGGGAACGCATCCCACTCTCAGCCTGCTTCCTGCGCAAGCTCCCCTTTTGTTGTACATACCCAGTATAGCACCCCGGTCTCCAGGACGCAAGGACGTTTCAGCATTGGCAGACAAAGCAGCCCGCATCCTTGGTGATTCGAAAGCCCTTTTGCACCTTCCGCGCCACAAAATCCCGGAACTCCTTGTAATGATTCAGCAAGATGCTGTTCTGGTTGCCGTGGCAGGACAGAATATAGGCGATCAGCGGCTCCGGCTGTTCCAGATAAATGGCGTCCTCGTAGCGCCGACAAGACACCGACGAAAAATACGGCTGCAGCAGCACCGCACCGTTTTCCAGGCCGAAGTTTTCATAAAGCCGCTCCGCAGAGAGGACGATACCCGGATCAAAGGCCTGCACCAGCGCCGTGATTTCCTGCATATGGGCGCTGCCGTAGGTAGCCGCAAGGAAAGTACCGTCCGGCGTCAGCACCCGCTTTACCTCCTGCAGTACCCTATCAACATCCTCCACGTAAAAGAGCAGATGATTCGCGATCACAAGATCAAAGCGTTTCGCTTCGAAGGGAATTTCCGCACAGTCGAAAACCCGGAAGGAAAAGCGGGGATCCGCCGTCAACTGCCGTTCCGTCTCCCGTACCATGCCTTCAGAAATATCCGACAGTACGATGTCAATGTCTTCGGGCAATATATCCCGGTTTTCTGTCCAAAGCGCACCGTTGCCGCAGCCGATCTCCAAAACCCGCATGCCCGGACGGAGTATGGCCTGTCGGAGCAACCAGTGAAACCAAGGCTCCGGATTTTCCGAATAGTCCCGGTGCAGGGCAATGCGCGCCTCGATGTTCTGGGCATTCAGATACTGGGTCTTCAGACTTCGCTCCATGGCCGTCAGGTGAATCAGCTCCAGCATACTGTTCCAGTTGATTTCCCGGCAGCTTTCCAATGCCTCCTCGGTCTCTCCGATGGCATCAATCATGGATTCCATTTCTCCGATCCGTTCCCGCAGCATCCGCTTCTGCATACGCAACGAGTCCAGCAGCAGCGTCCTATCCCTGGAGGCCACCGTCATTTCCCGGATATCCTCCAGCGAAAAGCCAAGATACTTAAGGAGTAGAATCTGCTGCAATTTCGCAAGATCCGCATCCGTATAGCGTCGGGCACCCCCCGCCGTCACAAAGGACGGCTTCAGGAGATTTTTCTGGTCATAATACCGGATGGTCCGCAGTGTCACATGAGCCCTCCGGGCAAAGGCTCCGGAGGTATAGTATTTTTCACTCTGCGCCGACAATTAATAATGCACCTTTCCCTCGGCCACTGCCTTGAGATGTGCACCGTAGGGACTCTTGCCGTAACGCTGGGCAGATTCCATCAGCCGCTCTTTGTCGATCCACTGGTTGATATAGGCAATTTCCTCCGGTGCGGAAATGGTGATGCCCTGACGCTGCTCAATCATGCGCACAAAGTCCGCTGCCTCCACCAGGCTGTCCATGGTACCGGTATCCAGCCAGGCAAAGCCACGTCCCAGAAGCTGCACATTCAAGTCTCCGTTCTGGAGGTAAATGTCGTTGAGGGTCGTGATTTCCAACTCACCCCGGGCGGAAGGCTTAACTTCCTTTGCCTTCTGGCTAACGCCTGCCGGGTAGAAATAGAGTCCCGTCACCGCATAATTGGACTTCGGCTCTGCCGGCTTCTCTTCAATGGAAATGGCTTGACCGTTCGCGTCAAATTCCACGATACCGAAGCGCTCCGGATCCGTCACATAGTAGCCGAAAACCGTCGCCTTGCCCTTCTCGGCATCCGCCTTAGCCGTGCGCAGCAAACGTCCGAAACCGTTGCCGTAGAAAATGTTATCGCCAAGCACCATGGCGCAGGCCTCATCTCCGATAAACTCCTCTCCCAGCAAAAAGGCCTGGGCCAGGCCGTCCGGTGACGGCTGCACCTTGTAGGACAGGTTCAGTCCGAACTGACTGCCGTCGCCGAGCAGAGCCTCGAAGCGAGGCGTATCCACCGGTGTGGAAATGATCAGAATATCCCGGATGCCCGCCAGCATTAAGGTAGACAGAGGATAATAGATCATGGGCTTATCATAAACCGGAAGAAGCTGCTTACTGGTCACCATGGTCAAAGGATAAAGGCGCGTTCCTGCGCCGCCTGCCAAAACGATTCCCTTCATCTTACTTCAGTCCTTTCCCTTCCACATACATCTTGTCGAAGTAGCTCTGATATTCGCCGCTGAGAATGTGCTCCCACCAGTCCTTATGGTTCAGATACCAGTCAATGGTTACAGGAATACCGGTATCAAAGGTATACTCCGGCTTCCATCCCAGCTCTGTCTCGATCTTCTCCGGATCCATAGCATAACGCTGGTCATGACCCGGACGATCGGTTACATACTCAATAAGATCCTCGGACTTGCCGAGAGCCTTCAGGATGGTCTTCACCACCTCCAGATTGGTGCGCTCGTTGTGTCCGCCAATGTTGTACACCTCACCAACGCGGCCCTTCCGGACAATAAGATCGATGGCCTTGCAGTGATCTGTCACATACAGCCAGTCACGGACATTGGCGCCGTTGCCGTAAACCGGAATCTTCTCGTCGTTCAGGGCACGGGAAATCACCAGCGGGATCAGCTTCTCCGGGAAGTGATAGGGGCCGTAGTTGTTGGAGCAGCGGCTGATGGTCACTGGAATGCCGAAGGTTCTGTGGTAGGCCTGCACAAAGAGGTCTGAAGATGCTTTGGAAGCAGAATAGGGAGAGGATGCCTTGATCTTGTTGTCCTCGGTAAAGAAGAGATCCGGGCGATCCAGCGGCAGGTCTCCATAAACCTCATCGGTGGATACCTGATGATACCGCTGAATGCCGAATTCACGGCAGGCATCCAGCAGGGTAACTGTGCCGCCGACATTGGTCTTCAGGAAAATGTCAGGATCCGAAACAGAACGATCCACGTGAGACTCTGCCGCGAAATTGATGATCACGTCCGGCTTCTCTGTGCGGAAGAGCTCGAAGATAAAGTCACGATCTGCAATGTCGCCCTTCACAAAGCGGTAATTGGGCTTACCCTCCAGGGGGGCCAGCGTCTCCAGGTTTCCGGCATAGGTCAGCTTGTCAAGGCAGATCCACATGTCCTCCGGGTAGGTGTTGACAGCAAAGTGCATGAAGTTGCCGCCGATAAAGCCGGCGCCGCCTGTTACGATATATTTCATTTTCTTTCCTTTCCGACTGCCGCAGCAGTCCGCCGTTGTGATGTCCGCATTCCTGGACATTCTTCTGTGCTTATGAGTATAGCATAAAGGGTGACGTTACGTCACCTGCAAGTATTTTTCCCGTTCAAAGCCATCCAAAAAGCATCAATCTTTTGCAGTCTCCCGGCTGCGGAACTCCCGCGGTGACATCCCCTGGGTCTTTTTGAACACAAAGCTGAAATAATGGGCATCCTTGTAGCCCACCTGCTGGGCGGTTTCCTGGGTAGAAAGCCGTTTTTCCGTCAGCAGCTCTCTGGCCAATGTCATGCGCTTCTCCGTGATATATTCCACAAAGGTCTGCTGCCGGGCCCGGCTAAATTCGCCGCTGAAGTAACTGGCACTGACGCCCAGGACCTGCGCCACCCGGGTTAGAGAAAGTGTCTCATCGGTGAAATGGGCATCAATGTACGCCAGCGCCTTCTCCACCATGCCCTGGTTTTCCTGCTCGTAGACACAATCCCGTTCCCGGATTGCCGACGTCAGCAGTTTCTCCATAAAGACCGGAAGCTCAGCCTCCGACAGCTCGAAGTGTTCCGCTTCCACCTGCGCCCCGTTCAGGAAGGCTTCCTTGTCAATGCCCAGCTTCTGCACAAATCGGAGCACTGTGAAACAGACGCTGAGGGCGAGATAGTTCCGGAAGATCTTCGAATGCAGCACCTCCCGCATCTTGCCCAGGTACCCTTCAATGAACTCGACAACATTACCCTCCTGTCCCTCCGAAAGGAAATCGCGAAGGATGGCAGGGTTCACATCCTCCGCCTCCACGTCCCGGATATCCGCGTTTTCACCGGCACCCAAAGGCAGCAGATCCGCTTCTGTCAGGATATGTTGCTCCGGCAGCCAGAAGCGGGCCGCAAAGATATGGTTCACCCGGGCAAAGCAGGTGGACAAAGCACTGAAGCGTGTCACCACTTGCCCCGCCGCCACATGCCAATGCAGCTTGTCGCCACTCTCCGACAGCACCGCCGCAATCTTTTCCACGCCCTTTTTGGTATATTCCGCCACCACTTCCGGTGTGCCCTTCACAATGACGCAGCAGCCGTTCATGCTCCAGCGGGAAAAAACATATTCCGGAAAGCGCAGGAAATAGCGCACCAGCTCCGTCTCCCACGCCTGACACGCGGCCTCGTCCCGCTCTCCCTGGCCGTCCTGCCGAGGAAGCATATTGAAAAGGATCAGATTATAGGCCTCAGAGTTCATGGAGAGCCCCAGCTTTCCCGCCTTTTCATAAATCTCCTCCACCGACATACGTCCGCCGAACATCTTTTCCAGAAAGTCCCGACGCTGGTACTGCTCATATTCCCGGTTCTCCAACAGAAAACGCTCCTGATACTGGTGCTGCTCCTGCTCCGCACTCAGCTTCTCCCGGATGTCCAGCAGGGCCTGCTTCATGACCCGCCGGGTGATGGGCTTCGTCAGAAACTGATCGACGCCCTCCTGTATGGCCCGACGGGCGAACTCGAAGTCATCGTAACCACTCATGATGATCTTTTTCATGCCCGGAAATTCCGCCCCCGCGATATGGCAGAGGGTCAGTCCGTCCATAAAGGGCATTTTAATGTCGGTGATCAAAAGATCCGGCGGATTTTTCCGCATCATGGACAGCGCCAGCTCGCCGTCACCGGCATCCCCGGTCAGCGTAAAGCCGCATTCCTCCCATGGCATATTGTCCCGGATACTCTCCCGCACCACGCTCTCATCCTCCACCAAAAATACCTTCAGCATTCTGCCTCCTTCATCCTCATGCGCTTTCCTAATAGCTTCTGCTGTCGATATACAGATCTACATTTTCCGGTGTGAACACCGTTTCCGACAGATAATAACATTTTTCTACCTTTTCTCCCCGGGACAGCTTCTTCAGAATCTCCGCCACCAGCTCACCACTTTCCGGATTGCATTCAATATCCACGTTCAGCTCGCCGCTCTGCAGAAGCTGTAGCGCCTGCTTCGTTCCGTCAAAGGAAATGAGAATCACATCCCCGGCTTTCCCCGTGGAAACGCCCGCCTCCTGCATGGCCTCCAGCGCGCCGAACATCATGTCGTCATTTTGACAGACCACCACATTCAATTCCGGATAGCGCTTCAGGAACTCCTTCATGACCTCCTTGCCCTTGGCCTTCGTGAAGTCCGCATCCACCTGGGACAGAATGTGCCAGTTTTTGTAGTGCTCCGCCAGGCGGTCGAAGCCGATGGTCCGCCCCAGCTGCGAGGTGGAACCCTTGGTGCCCTGCAAAACAACGATGTTGATCTCCTCCTGACTTCTTCCCTCTCGCTCCAGGTATTCCGCCAGCCACTTCGCCGCCTTTTCCCCCTCTTCGTACATATCCTCACCGATGAAGGTGGTATAGTCCTCTTCACTGGCAAAATCCGCCATGCGGTCCAGGATAATGACGGGAATCTCCGCCTCCCGGGCCTCCCGCAGAACGGTTTTCCAGCCCTCCTCCTTCACTGGTGTGAAGACAATGTAGTCCACCTGCTGGGAAATAAAGCTGCGGATGGCCTTAATCTGGTTGCTCTGCTGCTGTCGAGCATTACTGTAATGCAGGTAAAATCCGTTTTCCCGGGTCAGGGCAGCCTGAATGGATGCCGTATTGGCCCGCCGCCACAGCGACTCTGCCCCCAGCTGGGAAAAGCCGACGGTCAGCAACTGGTCCTCTGTGAGCTCCGCCGCACTTTCCGCCGGCAGCTGGGCCGAGGGCAGGCAGCCAGTGAGAACCGTTGCCGCGAGAACTGCGGCAAGTCTTCTGCCGATTTTAGTGATTTTCATCTTCTGCTCCGCCCTTTCTCCTTGCCGGAAGTCGTATCGTTACCGTGGTGCCGCAGCCTGGCTCCGATTCCACCGAAAGCCCGTAAGCATTGCCATAGTTCATACGGATGCGCTCGCTGACATTGGCCAGACCAAAACCGGACTCCGTGTCCTTACAGGCCCGGGCAATTTCCTCCCGCAGCTTCTTAAGCGTTTCCCGATCCATGCCGATGCCGTTGTCTGACACCGTCAGCAGCAACTGATTCTCCGCCAGCTGACCTGTGATGCGAATGACACCGCCGCTCCGTTTGTTCTTGATGCCGTGATATAGGGCATTCTCCACGATGGGCTGCAGCGTCATCTTGATGATCTCATAATCATAAAGTGAAGCCGGAATGCAAAGCTCATAATGCAGGATGTCCCGATAGCGCACCTGCTGGATTTCCAGATAGCTCCGGATGTGTTTTTCTTCATCCTGAAGGCTGATGAATTCTCTGCCGCGACTCAGCACCAGACGAAAGTAATTGGACAGCGACAGCAGCATCTCCTCCGCCTCCTCCGGCTTGTTGCCTTCGATGAGCCAGACAATGGTATCCAATGTATTGTAGAGGAAATGCGGGTTGATCTGCTCCTGAAGCAGTCGAAGCTCCGCATGCCGCATTCGACTCTCGTCCTCATGGATGCGCTGCACCATGCCCTCCAGCGCCACAGCCATTTCATTGACCCGGTCGGACAATGCCCCCAGCTCATCCTGGCTTTTCACGGCGGTTCTGGCAGAGAAATCCCCCTGCGCAATCTGCTTTGTGGTTTCCTCCAGGGAGGCCAGAGGCTCCGTGATACTGCGCTGCAGCACAGAAACCACCACTGCAATCAGGATACAAAGCAAAAGCAGGCCGCCAATCATCAGCTGACTGAAGATCAGAACATTGCGGTTCAGCGTATTCTTTAAGAGGTCAATGCTTTCGGTCTGATAATACAGATAGGTCTGGATATTGTCCTGGATCAGCTCCGTCAGGATGTAAATGTTGTCGTTCAGCATTTCGATATTGTCATCGTAATGCCCACCTTCCCGAAGATTGTCGGCGATGTCATCCACCCGTTCCCGCAGGGTACTGACATTGCGGAGAAGGATGCGCAGACGCTGCCGGCTCTCATCGTTCTCGGTAATCTCCTGCAGTCGTTGAAAATCCGCCTCCAGAGAATGGATCAGCTGGTAGGGGTTCTCTGCAGCCTCCGCCGGGCTTTCCGCGTCAAAGGCAGTGCCACTGACCACCAGTCGATAAATGCTGTCATCCAGTTCCTCCTCAAAGTTCAGGTTGTACTGGTTGGCTGTGGTCATATTGCTGACGATACGGTCATAGGCATCGCTGTAGCCCAGCATGGCCCGCAGGATATAAACCACCATCAGCACCAATGGCAGCATCGCCAATATGGTCAAAAGTATCAATTTTTGCTTCACATTTAGTCTCATAATGCAGATTATAGCACAAAAAAAATCTTTTTCTATTTTTTTCTTGACATCTGTGGGAGCGAATGCTATCATGTACGAGTTGCAAGTGAAGAGCAACACAAATGAATATGACGAGGTGTGATAATGGTAGTCGGCCAGCCTGGAAAGTTGGTGCCCGTTCGCGGGTTGTGAGTTCGAGTCTCATCCTCGTCGCTGAAGAAACCGAATCCGAAAGGGTTCGGTTTTTTTGTTTCATGAATCGTTTTTTACGCAAAGGAAAAGTATCCGCCGAAGGGAATGCCCTCGACGGATACTTTTTTGTTTATTAACTTTAATGGGAATCCGGGATTGTGTTCGGGCTGGTAGCCCTCACACAACCTGCTTCGCAGGCAGCTTCCCCTTCGGGGAAACTGTCAGATCGCTTCGCTTCGGCAATTCTCTTCTTTAATGGGAATCCGGGATTGTGTTCGGGCTGGTAGCCCTCACACAACCTGCTTCGCAGGCAGCTTCCCCTTCGGGGAAACTGTCAGATCGCTTCGCTTCGGCAATTCTCTTCTTTAATGGGAATCCGGGATTGTGTTCGGGCTGGTAGCCCTCACACAACCTGCTTCGCAGGCAGCTTCCCCTTCGGGGAAACTGTCAGATCGCTTCGCTTCGGCAATTCTCTTCTTTAATGGGAATCCGGGATTGTGTTCGGGCTGGTAGCCCTCACACAACCTGCTTCGCAGGCAGCTTCCCCTTCGGGGAAACTGTCAGATCGCTTCGAAGTTTGCCTGATGCAAACTTCTACGCTCACATCATCCCGCCCATTCCGGCGTTGGGGTTGGCAGCGGCTGCTGCGGGCTCTTTGATGTCTGCGACTACGCTCTCGGTGGTGAGGAGTGTAGAAGCAACGGAAGCTGCGTTCTGCAGAGCGGTTCTGGTTACCTTTGCAGGATCCAGGATACCGGCATCCAGCATATTTACATAGGTCTCATTGTAAGCATCGAAGCCCTGACCCTCAGCAGACTCCTTCACCTTGTTGACAATGACAGCACCCTCAAGGCCTGCATTGCTTGCGATGGTGTAGAGCGGAGCCTCCAGAGCCTTCAGCACGATCTTCGCACCGGTCTTCTCATCGCCCTCAAGCGTATCCACTACCTTCTGAACAGCACCCTGTGCATGAATATAAGCAGATCCGCCGCCGGCGATAACACCCTCTTCTACGGCTGCACGAGTTGCATTCAGCGCATCCTCCATACGAAGCTTAGCTTCCTTCATCTCAGTCTCGGTTGCAGCACCCACACGGATCACAGCTACGCCGCCGGCCATCTTAGCCAGTCTCTCCTGCAGCTTCTCCTTGTCGAACTCAGAGGTGGTGCTTGCGATCTGTGCCTTGATCTGTGCGATACGATCATCGATGGCTGACTTCTCGCCAAGACCCTCAACGATGGTGGTCTTCTCCTTGCTCACCTTCACAGACTTCGCACGGCCGCACTGCTCGATGGAAGCATCCTTCAGCTCAAGACCAATCTCCTCGGAGATCACCTGGCCGCCAGTCAGAATAGCGATATCCTTCAGCATTTCCTTACGTCTGTCGCCATAGCCCGGTGCCTTGACAGCAACAACATTAAAGGTACCTCTCAGCTTATTAACGATGAGAGTGGTCAGTGCCTCGCCCTCGATGTCCTCAGCAATGATCAGCAGCTTTGCACCACTCTTCACTACCTGCTCCAGAAGCGGAAGGATGTCCTGAATGTTGGAGATCTTCTTGTCAGTGATCAGGATGAACGGATCGTCCAGAGTGGCTTCCATCTTCTCCATGTCGGTGCACATATAAGCGCTGACATAGCCGCGGTCAAACTCCATACCTTCTACCAGGTCTAGCTCGGTCTGCATGGTCTTGGACTCCTCAACGGTGATAACGCCGTCCTTGGAAACCTTCTCCATCGCGTCTGCCACCATCTCACCTACGCTCTCATCGCCTGCGGAAATGCCGGCCACCTTAGCGATCTGGCTCTTGCCGGTTACCACAGAGGACTGCGCCTTGATGGACTCTACAGCTGCATCCACTGCCTTACGAATACCCTTACGAAGGACGATGGGGTTAGCACCAGCCTCCAGGTTCTTCATACCCTCGGTTACGATGGCCTGTGCCAGAACGGTAGCTGTTGTGGTGCCATCACCAGCAACATCGTTGGTCTTGGAAGCGACTTCTCTCACAAGCTGTGCGCCCATGTTCTCATAGGGATCCTTGAGGTCGATTTCCTTCGCAATGGAAACGCCATCGTTTGTGATCAGCGGTGCACCGTAGCTCTTGTCCAGAACCACGTTTCTTCCCTTCGGTCCCAGGGTTACCTTCACGGTATTTGCTACTGCATCTACACCTGCCTCGAGAGCCTTTCTGGCCTCAACACCATATTTAATTTCCTTAGCCATATTTCTTACCTCCTAACAATCCATCTGCAAAGCTTATTCTACAACAGCCAGAATATCGTTCTGCTTCACAACAGTATACTTCTTGCCCTCAACCTCTACTTCAGAGCCGGCATACTTTGAGAAGATCACGTGCTGTCCTTCCTTCACCTGCATCTTGATTTCCTTGCCGTCAACAATGCCGCCCGGGCCTACAGCCACAACAACAGCCTGTCCCGGCTTTTCCTTATCGTCCTGGCCCGGAAGCACGATACCGCTGGCGGTAGTCTCCTCCATCTTTTCCTTCTCCAGTACGACTCTGTCAAATAACGGAACCAATTTCATATTCTTACCTCCTGTATACTATATTCGAGACCGCGGATTTTTCCGCTGCTTGCTATCTCATTTCTTCGAACATGAGGTATTATAGCGCCGGTTATTAGCAGTGTCAAGCCTTGAGTGCTAATTCTTTTCAGATATCCTCACAAGACGAATCACAGCCGAATTTTGACGCAAAAGAGCCGCGGATTCCTGCGAATCCGCGGCTCTCTCTTCTTCTTTTCTACGTCACCACAATTCTTCCGCTTTCACGGATGATACGGATAGCGATTTCCCGCTTCGAGGCCGAGTTGTTCATGGCCTCGCGCTCGATATACTTGTGTGCTTCCTGCTCCGTCATCTGCCGCCGCTCAATCAGCAGCGCCTTCGCGCGGCCGCAGTAGCGTTCATCCTCCAGCTTCTTCCGCAGTTTCTCGTTCTCCAGCATCAGGGCAGCGACTCTTCGCTGCATGGCCCGCAGCGTCATCAGAGACTGCACCATCATCTGGGTACTCAGGGGCCGGGACAGCACCATGATGCCGTGATCCCGGACACGATACACCGTTTCATCGTAGGACTCAGCCTTGACCAGAAGCAGAATCCCCATGGTGGGTCGCTTATCCGCGATGTCGATGGCGCCCTCTACACCCAGTTCATCTGCCAGAGGCGCATAAATGATAAGGATATCCGCCGCTTCCCGGGACAGCGCCTGCTTTACCTGCGCCATAGAGGATTGGAACTTGTACTGACCGAAGCCGGCGGGCATGATGCCTCTGATCTGGACCGCAATCTTCTCAGACTGTGCAGCAATCATAACGCTGCTTTTTCGATCCGTTCTCTCCATTGAAATCCTCCATTATAAATTTCGACTCCCGCTGTATCCTGACCGATTCAGCGTTCTGCAAGGTAGCTTTTCAGATAATTTTCCGGCAGTACTGCCTTGATGAATTCACTGCCTTCTGCGTACTGAATCGCCTCGTCCAGACTCTGAGGAAGGCGCTTCAGCTGCTCCGTGATCTCCGGCTTGGCATGGAACAGATTGATATCCAGCGCCGGGGCCGGCTTCAGCTGTCTCTCAATGCCATCCAGACCCGCATAGATCAGGAGCGCATAGGCAAGGTAAGGGTTGGTCATAGGATCCGGGGAGCGAAGCTCAATGCGGCGGAGCCCGGAATGACTGGCCGGAATACGGATCAGCTGGGAACGATTCTGCTCAGACCAGCTCACATAGCCCGGTGCCTTCATGTCGCCAAGACGCTCATAGGACTCCCGCACCGGATTCAGGAACAGTGTCATTTCCTGAACATGCTCGAGAATGCCCGCCATAAAGGCATCCGTGTAATCCTGACCATCCTGAGACTCCACGGAAATGTTGATATGCATGCCGTTTCCGGCCTGATCCGTCAGCGGCTTCGGTGAAAAATCCGCCCAGAAGCCGTCGGAATTGGCAATGCTCTTCACCACCCATTTAAAGGTTGATGTATTGTCGGCTGCTGTCAATGCATCACTGTAGCGGAAATCCACCTCATTCTGTCCGGGACCGCACTCATGATGAGACGCCTCCGGACGGATGCCCATCTCCACCAGTGCAAAGCTGATGTCGCGGCGGATATTCTCTCCGTTGTCCTCCGGTGCAATGTCCATGTAGCCAGCATTATCCTGAGGGATATAGGTCTTGTTGCCGTTTTCATCCAGCTTAAAGATGTAGAACTCCACCTCGGCGCCAAAATTCACGGAGATACCCTTCTCCCGCGCCTTCTCCACGGCCTTTTTCAGAATATAACGACTGTCACGTTCAAACAGCTTCCCATTGGGATATTCGATATCACAGAACATCCGCGCCACTCTGCCGTCGATAGGACGCCAGGGGATGATGGACATGGTGGTGGGATCCGGCCGCAGAAAAAGGTCGGAACGCTCCTCCTCACCGAAGCCGGAAATGGACGAAGCATCAAAAGATACGCCCTCCGTGAAGGCTCGCTTCAGCTCATCCGGCATGATGGCGATGTTCTTCTGCACCCCATATACATCAAAAAAAGCCAGTCTGATGAACTTGACATTTTCTTCCTCAACAAAACTGAGGATTTCTTCATAAGAATTCATCTCTTCCTCCGAAATTTCACGTTTTATTGAGCTCATTATATTATCTGAAAAATCCATTGTAAATCTCTTTCCTTACTTATTGAAAAGTGTCTTGAAGCGCTTCATGGCCTCCTGTGTCTTCTCATGGGTGGAAAATGCGGTCAGACGGAAGAAATTCTCGCCGCTCTTTCCGAAACCGGCACCCGGTGTACCCACCACATAGATCTCGTTCAGAAGCTTATCGAAGAAGCTCCAGGAATCCATTCCCTCCGGGCACTTCAGCCAGATATAGGGAGAATTCTTGCCGCCGGTGTAATAAATGTTCAGCGCATCCATGGTATCTGTGATGATCTTCGCATTCTCTCTGTAGTAGTCGATGTTCTCCTGAATTTCCTTCTCACCAAGCTCCGTGAACACGGCCTCAGCACCACGCTGTACGATATAGCTGACACCGTTGAACTTCGTGGTCTGTCTCCGCAGCCACATCTTGTTCAGGCTCGCGCCGTCCCGTACCAGTGCCTCCGGCACTACGGTATAGCCGCAACGGGTTCCGGTAAAGCCAGCCTTCTTGGAGAAGCTGCAGAATTCGATGGCCACCTTCTCGGCACCCTCAATCTCATAGATGGAGTGGGGCAGGTCGCCGGTGACGAAGCACTCATAGGCCGCATCGAAGAGGATAATGCTGCCGTTCTCAGCTGCAAAATCCACCCACTGCTTCAGCTGCTCCCGGTCATATACGGCACCTGTAGGGTTGTTGGGGGAGCAAAGATAGATGAGATCCGCCTTAACGGAAGCATCCGGCATGGGCAGGAAATGATTCTCCTCGCTGGAGTAAGCATAAAGGATCTTCCGTCCTCCCATCACGTTGGTGTCCACATAAACCGGATATACCGGATCTGTCACCAGGACCGTATTGTTTTCATCAAAAAGGTCCAGAATATTGCCGAGATCCGACTTTGCACCATCGGAAATGAAGATTTCATTGAGAGCCAGTGTCACACCGAAACGGCCATAGTACTTCTGAATGCTCTCCTTCAGGAAATCATAGCCCTGCTCCGGACCGTAGCCCCGGAAGCTCTCCGCCTTCCCCATTTCCTCAGAAGCAGAAACCAATGCCTTCACCACGGACGCAGGCAGCGGTCTCGTCACATCACCGATACCCATGCGGATCAGCTGATCTGCCACCTCCGGATGCTTTGCCTGCCACTCACGAATGCGGTTTGCAATCTCCGCAAAAAGGTAGCTTTCCTTCAGATTCTGATAATTCTGGTTGATCTTTGCAGCCATAATTCTGTACTCCCCTATCTAAAATTTATATAAGCACCACATCGCTACATCGCTTTGTCATGCCGGATGATACACAAAAGGGCAAAGATCGTCTGGTAAAATCCAGGCTCCTTTGCCCATGCCATATGATAATAGTAATTAATTTTCTTTCTGTCAAGCCGTCATCCAGTCTCATTCCGGATAGCAGAGATGCTTTTCATCTATACCGTAGAGCGTGTTCTCCAGATATCGCTTTGCCCACCACTTCGCCATGGGCAGGCTCATATCCAGATAATTGCCGCAGTCCTTCGGCGCAGCGCCGGGAATCTCACCCTCAAAATCCCGAATAAACTCGAAGCACTTGGTCACAAGTTCTACAATATCCCTCGACGTCAAGTTGCCGGCCAGAAGCAGATAAAAACCAGTGCGGCAGCCCATGGGACCAAAGTAGAGCACCCGATCCCGCCATGCCGGATCATTCCGAAGATAGGTAGCTGCCAGATGCTCAATGGCATGCACCGGTGCTGTATCCATCACCGGTTCCGCATTGGGCTTCGTTACCCTTAAGTCGAAGGTGGTAATGTCTTCTGCACCGATGCGATCTCTCCGCGAAACATAGACGCCAGGCTCCAGACGGATATGATCAATGGTAAAGCTGGTGATCTTCTCCATGCCTTACGCCTCAGTTTCTTCCGTCAGGTCCACTTCCTCCGGCTCCGGTGCAGCAGTCTCTTCCTCTGCGCTTTCTGCCTCTACAGCAGTAGCTTCCTCGTTCTCCGCTTCAGCATCCTCCAGCGGCTCCTCGTAGAATTCCACTTCTACCTCAGGATCCGCCAGCTCTTCCTCCACGATGTCCTCGTCCTTATGCTTATTGTCCAGCGCATCACGAACTGTCTTGTAGGCATCCTTGCCGGCATCCACAGCCAGATTCTTGGTATCAATGGCCAGATTCTTGGCCGCATAGCCCAGATCCTTCGCCGCATTCTTCAGATCCTCTGTGGTCATGGAGGACTTCAATGTAGTATAGGAACGCTTTGCGGTATCCTTCATTTCATTGGCAGAATCCACCACATCAGTGAAATCCTGATCCACTTCCTCAGAAAACTTCTGATACTTGTAAAGATAGGAAACCACGGCAGCGCCTGCACCTAAGAATGCAGCCAGACCCATCAGGCCTCCCAGACCCTTTCTTCTCGACATATCTGTTCCTCCTTTTTCACTTCATGTATGCAGCATCTATCAAATCTTAAAGCTGGACTTCAGGGAAACCACCCGGTTGAATACCGGCTGACCTTCCTTGGAATCCCGGCAGTCCACGCAGAAATAACCGTCGCGAACGAACTGGAAGCTTTCGTAGGGCTTCGCCTCCATCAAAAGCGGCTCCACATAGCAGTTCTCCACCACCTCCAGGGAATTGGGGTTGAAGTTCAGACTGCCGTCCTCATTGAGCTTGCCCTTCTCTTCATCGATCAGCTGCTCATAAAGACGGGCGGTTACCTTACCAGCGGTCTTCGCATTGACCCAGTGGATGGTACCCTTCACCTTACGGCCCGTAAAGCCGGAACCGGACTTCGTTTCAGGATCATAGGTACAGTGGACAACGGTGACATTACCCTCTGCATCGGTCTCGTAGCCCACACACTTGACGAAGTAGGCACCCATAAGCCGTACCTCATTTTCGGGATAGAGACGCTTATACTTCTTCGGCGGCTCGATCATGAAATCATCCCGCTCGATATAGAGTTCCCGTCCGAATTCCACAGAACGGCTGCCCAATGCCTCGTTCTCCAGATTGTTGGGGATCTCCAGCATTTCGCTCTGTCCCTCCGGATAGTTGTCGATCACCAGCTTGATGGGATCCAGCACCGCCATGAGGCGCGGCTTCTTCAGCTTCAGATCCTCACGGATGCAGTACTCCAAAAGGGAATAATCCGAAGAGGAATGGGCCTTGGAAATACCGGAAAGCTTCACAAAGGTCTTGATGGACTCCGGTGTATAGCCTCTTCTCCGCAGGGCTGCGATGGTCACGAGACGCGGGTCATCCCAGCCGTCTACCACGCCGTCCTCTACCAGCTTCTTGATATAGCGCTTGCCGGTCACCACGTTGGTGAGATAGAGCTTCGCAAACTCGATCTGCCGGGGCGGGTTCTCAAACTCGCAGGATTCCACCACCCAGTTGTACAGAGGACGATGGTCCTCGAACTCCAGCGTACAGATGGAATGTGTAATGCCTTCCACCGCATCCTCGATGGGATGGGCAAAATCGTACATAGGATAGATGCACCACTTGTCGCCGGTGTTCTGGTGGCTCATGTGGGCCACACGATAGATCACCGGATCCCTCATGTTGATGTTGGGGCTTGCCATATCGATCTTGGCACGAAGCACCTTCTCACCGTCCTGGAACTTGCCGTTCTTCATGTCCTCGAACAGCTGCAGATTCTCTTCAATGGAACGATTGCGGTAGGGGCTCTCCTTACCCGGTGTATTGAAGTCTCCGCGATAAGCGCGGATCTCCTCTGCACTCAGATCGTCCACAAAGGCCATGCCCTTCTTGATCAGGAACACCGCCTTCTCATACATGATATCAAAGTAATTGGAAGCGAAGAAAAGACGATCCTCAAAGTCTGCACCCAGCCACTTCACGTCCCGCACAATGGAATCCACAAACTCAGACTTCTCCTTTGTGGGGTTCGTATCATCAAAGCGCAGGTTGAACTTTCCGCCGTACTCCTCCGCTAAGCCATAATTCAAAAGGATGGACTTGGCATGTCCGATATGCAGATAGCCGTTCGGCTCCGGCGGAAAACGGGTATGCACGTGATCATATACACCCTCCCGCAGATCTGCATCGATAAACTGCTCAATGAAGTTTTTGGATTCCTGTACCGTCTCCTCCGCCTCATTGTTAAGGTTCTTATTTTCTTCAGCCATTCCGACTCCTCCCCCTGGTATCTAATATTGTTCGGCACCGCATGCTGTGCATCTTTTTCTGATGATGCCAAACTTCGAATGGAAATTATAGCACAGCTCCCCCTGATTCATCAATCATTGATTGCTGTCGTTTGCCGCACCGGACTGGGCCTGCTTGGATGCCCGATGCCGGGCCGTCCGCTTCGCCGCCAGCGTCAGCAGCTTTTTCAGGTCATGCATCTCTGAATAGCGTCCTGCGCCCACCTCCGCATGCAGTCGGCACTCGTAGCCGTTCACGGAGTGCACCTCTGCCACAATCTGCTTCAACCTTTCACTGAGCGTATCCTGATCATCTCCCTCCCGGGCGGCCCGCAACAGGACGAAATCATCATCACTGTACCGGGCAATGGCCGCCTCTGTGCCGGCAAAGTAATCCAGCTTTTTCGCCACAGCATAGAGGATCTCATCCGCGTAGGCCTGGCCCTCGCTCTTCAGAATCTCCCGGAAATTGTCGAGACTGATATAAAAACCGAAGAAGTCCTGCTTACGGGCACGATAGCCATCCAGAAAATCCATGGCCGCCATCATTAAGCCCCGGGCATTCAGGAGGCCCGTCACGGTATCCGTTTCCTGGATCTGCAGTCGCTTCTTCTCCGGCTGTGTGTCTGCTGCCACATCCCGGAAATAGCCCACCAGTCCCACGATCTTTCCGTTTTCGTAGATGGGCATCTTGGAAGCCCGGATGGCCCGGACATGACCATGAGAAAAGCAGTGTCCCAGCACCTCATGGGTGGCGATGCCTTCCTCAATCACCCGCTTCTCATCATTCCGGAAGGGCTCCGGATCCATATGCCAACCCATTTCCTCATCGTTTTTTCCGATGATGGCCTCCGCCGAAGCAAAGCCATAATAATCCAGAAATTTCCGGTTGGCGCCGAGGAACCGACGCTCGCGATCCTTCCAGAAAATTCCCAGGTCGGAGTTCTCACACAGTGCCTTAAAAATTTCCCCGCCGGCAATCTCCGGAAGTGCCATTTCCCGCTTGTCCTTTTCCATAGTCTATCTCCCTCGTGCAGTCTGTCTGCCGATAAAAACAATTATCCTTTATTATAGACCAATTTCATCCTGCAGTCACTTTAAATTTACATCTCCGGCAACTTGTTTTCTGTGAAATAGTACAAAATCAGCTCTGTGACCCGGTCATAGCTGACAACCCCCGCCGTTTGGCCGTTTGCCTTGAGATAATTGTCATTCATCTGCGTCGCAGCTTCGGCCACAGGGCTTTCGAAGCGGTCCCAAAAGGCATTGTTATAGGAAAGATCCGTCCGGGCACAGTCCGGCAGGCGACAATAGATTTGGGAAAATGTCGTCGGATCCGACGATGCCAGCGCGTTGCCACAGTATACCCAGGCCGAAAGATAGCCGGCGTAGCGGAAGTACGCATTGTCCGAACCAATACAGGCCAAAAAGGCAATGAAGTTGGCCTCCTCTTCCTGCATATAGCCACGAAGATGGGACAATTCATGGCACATGGTGAAGGGCAGGTCATACCAGGGAATCTCCCGGTTGTAATTGGCTTCGATCGTAAAGGGAGAATAGATGCCGGTGAGCTGCTGCACCGACAAGAGACGAGAATTGAAAAGATACTTGGGGCGCGGATACTTGCCGCTGAGCCTCGGATATTCTGTTCCCAGCTTTTCCATGGCAAGCTTAGCCTCACTCCCAAGACGATACAGCATGGAAAATGAATTTCCGGCGCTGTTCTCCGTCTCGCCCGGCACCAGCGAATGAGAAACGCCAACATTAGCCTCTGCTGTTTCTGCCGTCTCGTTGATGCGGTCTGCGAGATATTCACAAAGCGCTGTCAGCTCCGCCGTGCTGTATTCCCGAAGGACAATGCTGTTTTCCCGGCTGAAGCTGTTCCGGTGATAGTTGATGCCGCAGAAAGCAACATAAAGAAAAAGGGCCAGAGCAGCAAGAAAGCAGGTACGGCGCAGCCAGTTCCGTAAGGACTTGACGGCAAAATACACGCCTTGCTTCCAGACCCGGACCGCATGAAACAGAGCGCAGAAAAAGCTTCCCAGGACATAGAAAATCACGCCGTACACCAGAAACTCGGTCAGTGAAAAGGGAAGCCAGCCCCACAAAAGAGCCGCCAACTGGCTCAACGGCCGGTACACGAAGCGGCTCCAGACATTCGCAAAGCCGAGAATACGACGGCTCAGAAACAGCCCAAGCCAAGAAAGCAGCAACAAACTCCCCGTAAGAAGCCAGGTGAACGAAATTCCGCCTCGTTTTTTCTCTTTCCATTTGCTATGATATAGTCTGTTTTGCATATTTTTCCATTACCTATGGCAAATAAACGTGTAAGCGTTTACATTTCATGCTATACTTTGATCACCCCCGCCGCTAAGGCATTCACTGCGCCTGCACACTGTCAGACCGGTGAATAACGCAGACGGAGCAAGAAGGAGGCTCTATGCTGTTTTCAAACAAAGACATTCGGAAACTGGTCATTCCCCTCATCATCGAGCAGATGCTGGAGGTCAGCGTAGGTATGCTGGACACGGTAATGATCTCCTACTGCGGAGAAGCTGCTGTTTCCGGCGTTTCTCTGGTGGATATGATCAACCAGATTCTGCTGGCCCTTTTTGCAGCCCTGGGCACCGGCGGTGCCGTGGTGGTGAGCCAGTTCATGGGCGCCGACAACATTCCCCGGGCCAAGCAGAGCGCCCGACAACTGGTGGACGTGGCCGCCGTGATCTCAGTGGCTGTGGCCGTGCTGGCCATCCTGCTGCGGCATCCCGTGCTCTCGGTCTGCTTTCCGGGCATTGAACAGAGCGTTTTTGACAATGCGCTGATTTATCTCGTCATGTCCGCCCTGTCCTATCCCTTTATCGGACTGTACAATTCTCTCTGTGCCATTTTCCGGGCCCAGGGAGATTCCCGGACACCCATGGTGCTGTCTCTCATGATGAACATCATCAATTTCTGTGGCAATGCCCTGACCATCTATGTTCTGCACTGGGGTGTTTTCGGTGCGGCACTGGCCTCCCTCATCGGCAGAGCCTTCGCCTGCCTGATCGCACTCTTCCTGCTGTTCCGCCCCCGGCTCCGCATCAACCTGGCCGGCGGCTCCTTCCTGCCGGATCGCTCCCTCATCCGCCGTATCCTGTACATCGGTATCCCCAGCGGCATTGAGTCCAGCATCTTCCAGCTGGGACGCCTCTTCGGTGTCAGCATCATTTCCGGCTTCGGCACCTTCGAGATTGCTGCCAACGCGGTGGCCAACAACCTGGACAGCCTGGGCGTCATGCCCGGCACGGCAATGCAGCTCGCCGTCATTACCATCGTAGGCCGCTGTGTCGGCGCCCATGACTTCAAGCAGGCGAAGTACTACACCCGGAAGCTCATGATCATCACCTATACGCTGACCATTGCGACCTGCGGTCTCACGATACTTTTCCGGAACACCCTCTTCGGCTTCTACAGCCTCTCGCCGGAGACGCTGACACTGGCCAACAAACTGGTGCTGATCCACGATGTCACCGCTATGGTGCTCTGGCCCATCAGCTTCGTACTGCCCAATGTCTTCCGTTCCGCAAATGACGTGAAATTCCCCATGGTCGTCTCCATCAGCTCCATGGTGCTCGTCCGGAACTGCCTCGGCTTCCTGATCGCCCACCGCATCGGACAGGGCTGTCTCGGTGTCTGGATCGCCATGATCTTTGACTGGTGCATTCGCTCCGCCTTCTTCGTCTGGCGCTACCTCTCTGGTCGCTGGATGCAGTTCTATAAGGATTAAGCCTTCAGCTTCTCTATAATTTCTTCGCCGATTTCCGCCGGGCTCTTACCGTCGGTAGCGACCACAATGTCTGCTGCCGCCGCGTAAAGTGCCCGGCGCTTTTCCTGTAATGCCGCGATATACTCTACGCTCATGTTCTGGTTTAGAATCGGCCGCTCCGTGCTGTCCTTCACCCGCGCATAGACGGTTTCCGGTGTGGCGGTCAAAAGCACCACTCTGCCGCCTTCCTTCATATATTTCTTATTTTCTTCCCGCACCACGATGCCGCCGCCGCAGGAAACAATGATGCCCTTCTCCTTCTGCAGGTCCTGCAGCATCCGACTTTCAAGATCCCGGAAGTAGCCTTCTCCGTATTTTTCAAAGATTTCCGGAATGGACATGCCCTGCTCTTCCGCGATGAGCTGGTCCATCTCCGCATAGCGCATGCCCAACCTTTCCTTCAGTTCCTTCGCTGCTGTACTCTTGCCGGCTCCCATAAAGCCGATGAGAAAAATATTGTAATCCATTATGCTGTGTTCTCCCTTTTCTCTCTTTCTTCGATTCCGTCCGGCCTTCCCGGCACATTTCTTGCCAGTATAGCAAAGCCGCACAATCGCCGCAACTGCAGCCCTCAGTCAGCCTTTTCCGCCGTTTTTTGTCCCGTGGGCAGGAAGTTCACCACAATGCCGCAGCAGATGAGAATCGCCCCCACCACAAACTGCCAGGTGATGTGCTCATGCAGAAGCAGCACGCCCAGTACCGCCGACACCAGCGGCTGCAGGGGATAAAACATGGAACAAGTGCTGGCATTGAGGCAGGAAAGGCCCTTGTTCCAGCAGGTATGGGCCACTGCAGTGCCAAAGACACCAAGGAATAGACAAGCCAAGAGCGCAATCATCGTGGGATGACTCTGCACCATGAAAACATTTTCGAAAATCGCCGCCGGCAGATTCAGCACAATGGCAATCATCATGCCGTACAAGGCCGTCTGCACCGGATCATAAAAGCCGGAGATCTTCCGGATCGCCACCGAGGCCGTGGACCAGAGCAGCACCGAACCCGCCGCACAAAGAATGCCCAGGGGATTGATTTCTGCCCCACCGCTTCCCAGGATAATGTAGACGCCCGCCAGGGAAATGAGAATGCTGAGACCGTTCTTCCAGCTCAACTTTTCCTTTAGAAAAATCGCCGCAAGAATCGAAATGCTGACCGGGTTCAGCGCATTCATAAGCGACGAAAGCGATGCGCTCAGCAGTGAGGTACCCGCCAGCTGCAGCACAATGGAAACAAAGTATCCAAGACCGCCCAAAAGAAGGAAGTAGGGCCAGTGGGCCTTCTCCACTTTTTTGGCGCCACCCTTCAGCTTGAGCAGGCCATAGAGACAGACGATGGAAATTGCGTAGCGACAGAAGCAAACTGTGATGGGTCCCATCACCGCCAGTGCATATTTGCTGACGATATAAATGCTGCCCCAGCAGAAAAAGGTAACCAACAGATACAGATAGCCGACATTGAACTTGCTTTTCATATTCCTATTCTCCTTTTCGATCACGGCTTGCAGCTTCCGCAGGCTGTGTACCCTTCTGTAATGGCCTCTTCCCGACTGGACAGTGCCACCTTGTTTTGCTCGGCCATGTCCTGCACACTGGCGCAGGAGGGTCTATGGAACTTTTTGCTCTTGGCATTGCCGATATAGGCCGCGGTTTCTGTGCTGCCGGATTCTGCCTTTGCCGCGGTTTCCGGCTCCGTCTGCTTCTTGCTGCTGTCGCTGCCCGTAAAAGCAGGGCCTGTGCTGCTGCCGTCCGCATACTGAATCGTCACCCCTGGCTGCACGTTATAGCAGAAGACATTGAACTGCACACCCTTGCCCTTGTCCTCCACAGACTCTGCCTCCAGCAAGACGCCTCGCGCCACCAGATCATTTCCCTCGAAAAGCGGCGTTACCCGGTACAGCACGTGATTTCCCCTCGACTTCACATACTCAGCCACCTCATTTTCAAAGGGCAGCATGCCCTGCACGTTCAGGTAACGCGTGCCGGTGATGAGATTCTTCACATTGGCGTTTTCGCCGGACAGCTGGTAACCAATGAGGTGACAGCGATTGTAGAGATAATTCCCGTCGATGCCGTCGTACTTCACCGTGTGCCAGCCGGAGGGCTTCACCATGCCGATACTGCCCCGCTCCTCTGTGGGCATGATTTCCTGACAGACATTGGCATAGGCCACACCGCAGCGCCCCAGACCGTCCAGATCACTGTAATGCTCAAAGGCCTCCGTACTGAGATCACTCTCCGTAAAAAAAGGCACATTGTCATTCACGATGACGTAGGGCTGCTCCTGCCACGCCGGTATCTTTTGTAAAATGTCTTCGGCCTTCGATGCCGATATGGTGACGGGCTGTATCACCGCCGCGGCTGCACAACCGCTGAGGCCTAAAGACAGGGCCAGCAGAAACGGCAGCAGAACTGTCGCTATTTTTCGTTGCATCAGATTTTTTATCGTATTCATGTAAAAACTCCGCTGTGATCATGATCACTATCTTTTTGTCATACCAACGAATACAGTATAGGCACCACTTTTTTCTTTTTCAAGGGCAGAACTGTGTTAAACTGTTGTTGCATGAGAATCCTGCGGGCACACGCCGGCCAGGCCGTCGCGTAGTCCACAGGAATGAGATAAGGAGATTTCTGAACATGAATTGCATAAAAACCTGGAAGGCCGCAAAGAAAGAACGAAAGCAGTGTTACCGGACCGCGGCAAAGCTCTGGCGGCGCACGGGGAGCGCTGCCCTGGCCTCTGTCCTTCTTTATAAGGCAGCCACCGTTCTGCTGCTGGCGCCCCTGTCCCACGGCATCTGGGCCCTGGCGCTCTTCCTGTCCCCCAGCAAATTTATCACCACAGATCAGATGAAGCGGCTTTTCGTATCACCCTCCCTGCTCGTGGGGATCATTCTCATTGCCCTTTTGAACGCCTTCTGGAACCTTTACGAGTTTTCCATCCTATTTCATGCCCTACAAAAAGGAATCAAGGGCGAAAAGTGCCGGATCCGCAGTCTTCTAAAGGAAGCGTTTCTGGATATCCGCCGGGCGCTGCATCCCCGGGGCTGGCCCATGCTCCTCTACGCCGCCGTATTGCTCCCCTTCACGAACTTTTTCCTGACCTCCACCTATCTCCGGAAGCTGGCAGTGCCGGAATATATCATGGAAGTCATCCGGGACAATCCCCTCTACTTCTGTCTCTATGAGCTGCTCTTTCTGGCCGGTGTGGTGCTGTCCATTCTTCTCCTCTTCCTTCTGCCCGGTTTCCTGCTCACGAAAAAGTCCTTTTCGAAGGCCGCCGGAGAAAGCATCGGACATGTGCGAAAGCATTTCCTGTCTTACACATGGATGCTCTTCCGCTACAATATCCGCATCGCCCTGCGCATCGGTATTCTCATGCTGTGCTACAGTCTGCTTGCCGTCGTCGCGGCGCTTTTCATCGGCAGAGACAACACCGACCTGCTGACCGCCATCGGCACAGCGCAGCAGGCCATCTACTTTCCGGCCTTCGCCTTCGTGATGGAAGCCCTCAGCGCCCTGGCCTCCTGTTCCTTTGTGCTCGTTCTGCAGGAAAAGGTCAATGTTGGCGCCCTGCCCACGCTGGCAATGCCAGCGGCACAGAAACGTTATCCCACAAACGGAAAGTTTCTGCTTTTCATTGTGAGTCTCGGCGTCATCGGCACCACTGCCTTGGCCGCCATCGGTCTCTGGCAGCTGCCGCAGCTGGGAAAAGCCGCAGATCAGCTGAATCCCTTTCGAAAGCCCAGCATCACCTGTCACCGGGGCTACAGTGCTGCGGCACCCGAAAATACCCTGCCTGCCTTTCAGGCAGCCATGGATGTCGGGGCCGACTGCATTGAACTGGATGTGCAAATGACGAAGGACGGGGTTGTGGTGGTCAGTCACGATCCCACCCTGCAGCGCTGCACCGGTGTGAACCGCAGAATTTGTGATATGACCTTCGAAGAAGTCCGGGCACTGGATGCCGGCAGTTTCTTCGATGCGAAGTTTGCAGGCACAAAGATTCCCACGCTGCAAGAGGTTATCGATTTATGTAAGGGAAAAATCAAGCTGAATATTGAAATTAAAAACAATGCTGCCACGCCGACGTTGGAGGCGGAGGTTGCCCGGCTCATCACGGAAAACGATATCCTGGACGAGGCCTGTGTCACCTGCTTAAGTTACCATTCTCTCGAAAAGGTGAAAGAAGCGAATCCTGCTGTCCGTACCGGCTACATCCTGGCCTTCGGCATCGGCAATTACTACGAGCTGCCGGCAGCGGACTTTTTCAGTGTAGAAACCACCTTCATCACGAGCTCTATGGTTACCAGAATCCACCTTCTGGGGAAGACTGTGTCCGCCTGGACCGTGGACCGCAGCGAGGACGTGACCACGCTACAGGAGAAGCAGGTGGACGACCTCATCACCGGCGATCCGGAGATGGTGCGGGAGACACTGGAAAGTAATGACCTTTACAACAGCTTTCTGCAGACGCTGCAGGAGATGTACCAAATTGTGCATTCCGAAAGCAGTGAAAAAGCCCAGACAACAGACGCTGCCTGAGCCATATCCACTGGGCGCCCCGATAGCCAAGCTATCGCTGCGCCCAGTGGATATTATTTCGAATAATACACCCGCTCATCCCCTTCATAGTCAAAGCGGCCGTCGTTTTTCTCCTCCAGCGCCTTGATCATGTGGTAGGTATAGGTATTGTAGGGAGTGGGAATGCCCAGTTCTTCGCCCATGCGCATCAACGCGCCGGAGAACATATCAATCTCCGTATGACGTCCCGCATCCAGATCCTGCAATGTCGAGTACTTCGCCGACATTTTCGCGGCACTGCCCTTTCCGGACTTCGCGTCAATGATGCTCAGATCGATGCCCTTGGCCCCCGCAATGGCCATCAGCTCCTGCCGAAGGCCGTCCTGAATGGCCGCCATATGTTCACTGTCCTCATAGCAGCCCACACCGGCACCCAGAATGGCCTGCGGCAGGTTGTTGCACACGTTCAGCCGGAACTTTCCCCAAATCTCCACCTGGATATGCTCCTTCACAGACCAATGCAGACCGGTGCCCTGGAATAGCGCCTCCACCGCCTGCACCCGCGCACTGTCGTAGGGTGGCTCCGTCTCGCCGAAGAAGATCCCCACCGTGGTTTCCGGCGCGAAGCAGTAGCTGCCGTTCTTCTTCTGGGAAGCCACCTTAATGAGAGAATACAGGATATGGGACTGTCCGATTCTCTCCGCAATGATCTCCTCGCTGTCGACACCGTTCATAAGGCTCATAACAATGGTGTTTTCTCCCACAATGGCCGCAATGTCATCCAATGCGCCCCGCAGATTTCCGTACTTCAACGCCACGATCAGCAGATCCGCATCCTTCGCTTCTTCCGGTGTCCAGACCGTCGGCCGGTAGATCTCCCCATTGATGCTGCAGCCCTGAGCCTTCAACCGGGCATTCCGTTCCCCGGAGGCCACGATACCGAACTGAATGCCTTCCTTCCCAGAAAGGCCCCAGATCACATAGGAACCCACGGCCCCGGCACCAAGCAATGCCACTTTCTTGATTTCCATAATACAATCCTCCTCGTTTTTCTGCTATCTATATTAGCATGTTTTGCGCTTTCTCGCACAAAAATGTCGCCGCATTCCGTAAGCGAAATGCGGCGACATAGATTTATTTATGCTGCTTTCATCCCTTTCAATAGAACGGGAACATCATCGGCAAAAGGAAAATGCTCATCACCGCAATCACGATGGCCAACGGTGTGCCGCACTTCAAATAGTCCTTGATCGTGTATCTGCCCGGCTCCATGATCATGATCTGGCACGGTGCCGCCATCGGTGTCATGATGGATACACAGCTTGCCACCAACACACCCATGACAGCGGCACGCGGGTCCACACCAATCTTCACACAGGCTGATGCCACCAGCGGAATGAAAATGGTATACGTGGCAAGGTTCGACATGATCTGTGTGAGAACAAACGGGATAATGTAGAAAACCGCCATGATCAGATACGGATTCGTGGTATTTCCGAGCAGAGCGATCATCCAGTCCGCCACCACATCACCCGCACCGGTGATACGGATGGCGTCAGAAAGCGCCAGCACGCCGGCAAATAAAAATACCGTCGGCTGGTGAATGGAGGCCAATGCCTCCTGCTCGCTCAGAACACCTGTCAGCACCAGAACCGCGGCACCCACACAGGCCGATAAATACATCGGAATGCCGATAACATTTTCAAACAGCATGGCAGCGATTGTCAGAAGAATCACTGTCATTGCAATGCTTTCCTTCACCGGTGACAGCCTGCGCCCTGTCTCCTGCTGTACCGCAGTATCCTGAAAGCTGTTGTTGTCGTGATCCGGCATCAGCCGATAGCCAATAAACACCATGTAAAGTATCGCCACGATCAACATCGGAATGCGGGCAATGGTGAAATCCCATACGCCAAAGGGATGGGGACCGCCGGCTTTTACCATGACATCGTTCCACGTCATGTTGCTGGCACCCTGTCCGAGGAATGTCATGGACGTCGCAATGTTGGCAACCGCCATAGACGGATACAGCAGCTTACTGCGGCTCACGCCAATCTCCGCCGAAATCCCCACCAGAAGCGGAATCATAATGGCAGCTGTTGCCGTTGCACTGGTCACGCAGCCCAAAAATCCGGATACCAGACAGGAAAAGAAGATCAGAATCGGCAGATTATCCTTGTACCGCACAACAACAGACTGCGCCCTGTCCAAGAGACTGGTCTTCGTGAGTCCCGCACCGATGACAAACATCGCAACAAACATTACGACATTTGTATTGATGAAGCCGCTGAGCGCGGCCGCCGGCTCCATCACACCGGTTATGATCAACGCCAGGATGATTCCGGTGGAAATGATGGAAAACGGAACCCTGCCGGAAATGAAGGCAATGATCGTGCACAGCAAAATGATGAGTGTAATCTCTAATGGGGACATGTTCTTTCTCCTCCGTACTGGATAAAATTTCGTTATCTAGCATTGTACAGCACGAAAAACAGAATTTACATTTCCTCATTATTGATAAATATCAACCTGAACTCCACATCATTTCAAATACTGCCGCAGCAATCCACATAGCGCTTCGGTTTCCGCTCTCATCTGATTGAACTTTGAAGAAACCAGGCACAGTTCCCGATAAACCGGCGTCTTTCCGATGGAAAGCGGCAATACCGGATTTTCCTGAAAGCAGTTGAATATCATATGATCCACCGTCACCATTACCGCACCGTTGTGTGCTGCGCAGACAAGTCCTGTCCGCGTCGCTTCAAACTGATAGGCAATATTCGGTGTCAGCGCATAGGCAGCATACATGGTATCCGCCAGCCGCCGGAAGGAGGATCCCGGCATCAGCATCACATTTGGTTCCGCCGCACAGCTCGCCAATGATATCCACGGGTAAGAAAATCCCTCACGCTGCATCGCCTGAGCCCGCAGGGGATGCGCAGCACCCACGGCCAGCACAGCTTCACAGCGATGAATGATTTCATAGTCCAGGCCCTTTTCCTGTGCTTCTACAATGGCCACTACCGCATCCAGACTCTGTCCCTTCAGCATGGCAATGAGCGTATCCGCATTGGTCTCATGGAGACTGATACGAAGCCCCGGCTGTTGCTTTTCGAGCTCCGGCAGCACATAACGCAGCACACATTCGACCAGATTCGGCTGTACACCAAGCCGCAGCACACCCCGGCTGGCACAGGAAAGGCTTTCCATTTCCTGCCCCATTTCCTGATAAATGCGCTCAATTTCCTGACATCTCCGAATATAATATTCTCCGGCCTTGGTCGGCACAAATTTCTTTCCAATCCGGTAAAACAACGGCACCTGCAGCTGTTCCTCCAGCGCAATGACGTATTTACTCAATGCACTGGGTGTGATAAACAGATTCTCCGCCGCTCTGGTAATCCCGCCGCACCGGGCCACCTCCAGGATATATTCTACATTCCGATCCATACTACGCTTCCTCCGGCCTCAACGACGCCACCGATTTTTATGGCAAGTGTAAACTTTAAAAAAATTACACTAAAATCATCATGGTCGCAAGACCTTTGTGTCTGTCAGCACTTTCTTTTCTCGCACAAAGAATGTGCCTTGGCACATTCTCCGCCTGCGGCGGGTCGCGAATGCGACATGTTTCTTTGCCGCCGCAGTGCGATCCGCGCGGAGCGTTTTGGATTCATAGGATGCTCTTTCCTATGAATCCAAAATGTCGCCGCATTCCATAATCGAAATGCGGCGACATAAAGTCGAAAGGCATACTGGAAAAGCTGCAGCAGCTTTTTCAACACAAGATCAGAACTTCACAGCCAGTCCGTAAACCCCGGCAAAGGCCAGAACGGCCAGAACACCCAGGGCAATGAAGGATACGGCGAAGAGCTCCACGAAGATCTTCTTGGTGGGGAAACGCTCCTCCGCGTTCTCCTGCTGTGCCACGCCCGCCATCATTAACGCACCGGCGGTGGAAATGGGAGAATAACCGGTGACGGTGCCGCCGATGACGATGGCTGCACAGAGCTCCACCGGGTTCGCGCCGATGGAAGCACCGAGCGCACCGGCAGTAGGGATCAATGTGGGGAAAACCACGCCGAGGCCCGAGCTGAAGAAGGACATGAAGCCGGCCAGGATACCCATGATGGTGGAAGCCGTCCGGGTTGTCATGATCTTCTCCAGAGCAGCTACCATGAGGTCAATGCCGCCGGAGACGGTGACGATGTTCATGAGAATGCCGACACCCATAACCATGAAGATCACACCCCAGGGGATGGACTTTACGGCAGCGCCGTCCTGACCTGCGCCCAGCAGCACCAGTACCGTGCCGATGGTGAAACCGGCGAAGCCAACATTAAAATCAAAGAACAGTACGCCGACAGCCAGCACCAGAAGGCCGAGAATCGAGGCAATCTGGTGGAAGTTCATCTTCGGCAGCACCTCTTCCTTGCCGCCCTGCAGGCTCTCGTCCACCTTGTAGCCCTTGTAGTATACGAACACGATAATCGCCAGAATGATGCAAGTGATGGCCAAGGCATACATCAGCGGCACGGTACCGCCCTCAATGCCCTGTTCCTCCATCAGCTCGCGCACCACAGCCGCCTCCGGTGTCAGCGGGCTCATACGGGTCGCCTGCACCCCCAGGTCACCGATGATGGACAGCATGATGGGATTCAGTCCCACGGAAAGGGCGATGGGAATGGCGATCACCGGCATGATGGCCAGGCACGGAATCGCGCCGGGACCCACAGCAGAAAGCACTGCACCGATGATGAAGATCGCCAGACAGATGACGATGGGGTTGGTGCCCACCAGACGGATCACTTTCTTCGCCATCAGCTCCAGCGTGCCGTTCGCCTTCACGATACCGAAAAGGAAGGTAATGCCGGCCATCTGGAAAAACAGGGACGTGCTGAAGCCCTTCAGGAGGTCCTTGGCACTGATGTCAAAGGCCAGTCCCAGGATCATGGACAGGGCAATGCAGACGATACCTACATTGGCATTTCTAAAGTAACCGATCGCGATCGCCACGAGAAGCGCAACCAGGGAAATTACCGCTAAATTCATAAAAACCTCCTGCACTTAAGACTCATTTACGGCTCATACCTTCTTAAAGGTAATGCAAACCGGACTCTCGGTGGGGATAATGCGGCCGGTGTAGGACATCTGGCCCCGCTCCTTGTCGAGCTTCATCTCCACAATGGTGTCAGTGTCTTCGTTGGCCACATAGAACTTGGAATAGTCCAGATTGAAGCACATGAAGCGCGGTGTGAGGCCCAGCGTCGGATAGTAGCCGAGTTCCCGCATATATCCGGTTTCCGGATCAATGCGATAGAGCACAATAGACTCATGAATGCGGTTGGAGCCGATGAGGATGCTGCCGTCCTCGTTCAGTACGGAGGCGCTGGCCTGTCCCTCACCGGTATAGGTCTCCGGCAATGTCGGCAGGATCTGTCTGGCCGTCAGCTTGCCCTTCTCTGCGTCGAAGCTGAAGTAGGTCATGCTGTTGCCCTTCTCGTTGATGAGGTAGCACCAACGGTTGTTGGGATGAATGGAAAGATGCCGGGGCTCGGAATACTGACGACCGATAAACTGGTCGGTCTCTGTGAGGCTGCCGTCCTCCGCATTGAACTTCAGTACCTTCACCTGACCGATGCCCTGGTCTCTGCCCTGGTATACCACGAAGAGATAGGTCTTGGTCTGATCCCAGATGCACTGGTGGGCAAAGGAATGGGAGCCTTCCTTCACGCCGGGTGCGAAATGTACGAAAACGATGTCACCCAAACTGCCGTCCTCGTTCCGCTTGATCACATAGACACGGCCGCCCTGCAGTGTTGCCACGAGAAGATACTGGTTGGTCTTGTCCACGGTGATGAATACAGGGTTCTGACCATCCACAGTGTCCACGGTATTCATGTACTCAAGCGTATGGTCCGGCAGAATACGATAGCTGGTCACCTGAGTGAAGTCACCATGTACGGAATAGAGATAGTTCTCTGTCAGGTCCATGCACTGATAGGACGGATTCTCCAGTGTCTTCAGGGTCTGCAGCTCCTTCCACTCACCGCTCTTCTCATCGATCTCGAAGGTGCGAAGTCCCTTTCCCCGGGCATTACGGTGTTCCGTGGTTCTGCAACCTACATACGCATACAACATATTCTTTCTCCTTATTCTCAAAACTTCTGTTAGTCCTCTGCCTTCAGCACGCCTTCCTTCACCAGCTGCTGCTTCAGGTGGCGGAGCTGACCGCCGTCCAGCACCACCTCTTCCTCAGCATCGGAAAGCTCCAGACGACACTTGAAGGAGAAGCCCTGGGTCTTGTCCGTTACGGTCACGGTTCTGGTCGGAATCTGGTCCAGGAAGCCCTCGATCTCCAGCTCATCCATCTGCTCCAGACGGTCATAATCCGCCGGATTCTCGAAAAGCATCGGCACGATACCGTGGTTGATGAGGTTGCCCTTATGGATACGGGCAATGCTCTTGGCAATGACGCACTTCACGCCCAGATACATCGGATTGATGGCCGCATGCTCACGGCTGGAACCCTGTCCGTAGTTCTCACCGCCGATGATGATGGACTTGCCCAGCTTCCGTGCTCTCTCGGAGAATTCCGGATCATAACGGTTGTAGCAGTACTTGGACATGAGCGGAATGTTGGAACGCATGCTGGAGAACTCTGCACCGGCCGGTGTGATATCGTCTGTGGAAATGTTGTCTCTTCCCTTCAGGGAGATACGGCAGCAAAGGTTCTGCTCCGGCTTCTCCGGTACCGGCAGGAACTGGATGTTCGGTCCCTTGACCACCTCAACCTTGGCCGCTTCCTCCTCCGGCAGGGGCTTGATCAGCATTGCATCATCCACGAAATAGTGATCCGGCTCATGCACCTCTGCCAGCTTCTCCACATCCGCACCCATCACCTGCTCTGCGCTGGCGAAGGTACCCATGATGGCTGTTGCTGCGGCGCTCTCCGGGGATACCAGGTAAATGTTGGCGTTGGGAGAACCTGCGCGGCCCTTGAAGTTACGGTTGGAGGTACGAACGGCAATGCCGTTGGTGGGCGGTACCTGACCGATGGCACAGCAGGGTCCGCAGGAAATCTCCAGAATCCGGACACCGGCATCCACCAGCATATCCAGGTAGCCATCCTTCATCAGCTGCTTGTAAATCTGCTTGGAGGCGATGCCCGCGGTGCACTGCACATTTTCATTGACATGCCGTCCCTGCATCACAAGAGCCGCCTTAGCGAAATCGGAATAGGAACCGTTGGTACAGGAGCCCATGAATACCTGCTGTACCACAGGATGCTCCTCCAGGGAAGAAATGGGAACGACATTGTCCGGCTGGTGCGGCAGGGCGATCAGCGGCTCCAGGGCACTGAGATCCAGTGTCATTTCCTCGTCGTACTCCGCATCCGCATCCGGCAGCAGCTCCACGTACTGGTCCTCACGCTCCTGGGCCTTCATGAATTCCTTCACCACTTCATCTGCCGGGAAGATGGAAGATGTCGCACCCATCTCAGCGCCCATGTTGGCAATGGTCAGTCTCTCCGGTACAGACAGGGTCTTCGCACCCTCGCCCACGTACTCGTAAACCTTGCCGAGACCGCCCTTGATGGTCTCCCGGCGCAGCATCTCGAGGATAACCTCCTTCGCGTTAACGCCGGCTCTCAGCTTGCCGGTGAGGTTCACCTTCACCACCTTCGGCATGGTGAGTCGCATGGGAAGTCCGGTCATAGCTGTAGCCACATCCATACCACCCACACCGATGGACAGCATACCTACGGCACCGCCGGACGGGGTATGGGAATCACCGCCCATCAGGAGCTTGCCCGGTACTGCGAAACGGCAGGTGTGCACCATGTGGCAGATGCCGTTGCCCGGTCTGGAAACATAAACGCCGTACTTCTCTGCGGCGGTTCTCAGATAGATGTGATCATCCGGGGTCTTGAAATCGATATATAAAAGATTGTGATCCAGGTTGGAAACAGAAATCTCCGTTCTGGCTCTCGGCAGACCGATCTGCTCAAACGCGAGATAGGTCATCACGGCGTTGATGTCGTGGGTCAGTGTCTGATCCACCTTCACAAATACGTCCTCTCCCGGGGTCATGGAACCCTTGACGAAATGTGACTTAATGATTTTTCTGGTTAATGATTCTCCCATACTAGCCTCCTGTATGCTCCTCTGGTTTATCAGGGCAATGTCTTCGCCTCCACTGCACGGACATCGCTCCGGTTAAAAGCTTCACTGCACATCTCTGTGACAGCTACATTGTATGTAATTCCGAACAAGAATGAAAATGGAATATCGGAATCATGGTATTCCATAATGGAATGGCGTGAACGAGAAAAAGCGCTGCTTAAACGCAGCGCTTTTTCTCACACACACTTATAAGAGAAACAGTTCTGATGACTGGGTTCCCTGTTTTTGGAAATTACCGAACCTTCTGGATGGTCTCCAGGAGATAATCGGTAAACTCGGCAGCAGAAGCATCCTCTACCTGAGTGGTTACCACCAGCTTGCGCTCGGTAACGGTGCAGATATCCAGTGCCTTCTCCAGAATTTCCTTCCGGTCTGCAAAACCGATATGCGCCATCATCTGGCCCATAGCACGGATCAGAGAGCAAGGATCGGCATACTCGCCTCTGCCATGGCTCATGAGGTACGGTGCGGTACCATGGATGGCCTCAAAGAGGGCATACTGATTTCCGATATTGGAAGAGCAAGCAGTGCCCAGACCGCCCTGGTGCTCTGCTGCCACATCGGTCACGATATCGCCATAGAGGTTCGGCAGTACCACAACCTCGATGCCCTTGTTGAACTCCGGATCCAGCATCTTGGCTGCCATAGCATCCACCAGACGCTCCTGGATCTCGATATCCGGATACTCCTCGCCAACCTTGCGGACAGCCTTGATGAAGTTGCCGTCTACCAGCTTCACGATATTACCCTTGGTCACGATGGTCACATTGTGCTTGCCGTTCTTTCTGGCAAACTCGAAGGCAGCTCTTGCGATACGCTCGCCGCCCTGGGCAGTCAGCACCTTGAAGTCAATGGCCAGATCATCATTCACCTGGATACCCTTGTTGCCCCAGATGTACTCACCCTCGATGTTCTCCCGGAAGAAAGTCCAGTCAATGCCCTTCTCCGCAATCTTGATGGGACGAACGGCTGCAAAGAGCTGCAGACCGCGGCGCAGCAGGCTGTTGGCAGATACCAGGTTCGGGTACGGATCACCGGCTCTCGGGGTTACGAAGGGGCCCTTCACCAGCACATCACACTTCTTACACTCCTCAAATACCTCATCCGGAAGAGACTGCATTTTCTCCACACGGTTCTCGATGGTCATACCCTCGATGGTGCGGATCTCTACACGACCACTGGCAATCTCGTCCTTCAAAAGCTCTTCCACGACACGAAGGGCCTGCTTCATAATGATGGGGCCGATGCCGTCGCCCGGCAGGATGCCCACTACGATGTGATCCAGCTTAGAGAAGTCCTTAACCACATTGTCCTTCTTCATGGCCTCAATTCTGGCATACTCACCGCGAATCAGCTCACCAAACTTCTCTTCCGCAACTCTGATCTCTTCTTCCATTCCCATAATGCTCTCCTTTTCTCTGACTCAGCCTACGCTTCTCCGGCCGCCCTTATACAGCACCTGAATCCGAAGCGTTCCGATCTCTTCAAGGGTATCTCCCTCTGATGGTTTCATTATAGGAATTTCTCTTCTATAAGTAAAATATATTATTCAGCATGCAGGTCATATTGAAATTTCTATCGCGTCAGACGGCGTGGGCAGTCGCGATATCCATTACGCTCTCAATTCTTCCATCGCTGCGTGCAGAATCTGCAGGCTCTCCTCTCCCGGCGCCACGTAAGGCGAATCGATGAGGTAGTCCTCCAGCTTTTTCATGTTTTCATCGGTGGCGGGAATGCCCAGTTCCTCCAGGGTCAACGGCATATCCATGCCCTTCATGAAGGCCTTCAGTGATGGAATCTCGTTCTCCAGACGATTATAGTGGAGCTGTGTGAACAGTGCCACCGCCACGATTTCACCATGCAAGGCCTTCTTCGCTTCCTGGGTAAAGATGGTGCGAATGCCGTCATACATGGAATGCCCAATGGCGGACTGGCTGAAACTCTTGGTGATGTTGGCAATCACGCCGGTGATGGCCACATTGATAAAGGTGACATCCTCCAATGCCTTAGTGACCTGATGCTTCCGGTTATCCTCAATGGCCTGGGGGCCGTACTGGGACAGCACCTCGTAGGTATACTCCGCCATGCGGAAGGCACTAAAGAGATCAAACTTGTTATCGGAAAGCCGCATCACCGGCTTACCGTTCTGGATTTCAATCCGCTTCGCCATGGCATCCAGTATGCCCGCTGCCGTGTAGCGGATGGGGCAGTCGGCAATGACCTGCATGTCCACGAGCACCGCATCCAATTCATGCTCATAGCGCCAGCAGTCCTTCTTGCCGCCCTCCGGTGTATACATGACGCTCATGCAGGTAAAGGGCGCGCATGTCGAAATCGAAGTGGGAATGTTGACGGTACCGAGACCCGCGTATTCCGCCACGGCCTTGGCAAAGTCCATAATCCGCCCTCCGCCGACGCCGACAACCTCGTCACAGCCTGCCGCGATGCAGCGATCCGCATATTCTCTGGCACCTTCGTAGGAACACTGCCCCTCGTAGAGCGCGACGGTCACACTGACCCCGGCCTTCTCCAGCGCCGGTAGCAGACGCCCCTTCACCGCCGCAAAGGCTCTCGGCCCCGCCACCAGGAAGGCGTGCTTACCGAAGCGGGCCACCTCCTCGCCGCATTCCTCCAGAATGCCCAGCCCCTGACGATAACGACCTGCGCCGAACTTGATTGCCGTATCCAAAACGATTCTTTCCATCTCTGACTCCTTTTATACCTTTTATGCCGACAGCGTCAGCTGTTTTTCTGTTGTCTTCAGTATATCGGAGGATAATGTTGGCTGCCACAGGTGGTCCGATTTTCGGCTCATTTGTACCATTTATCACAGTATTTCAGACAAATTTGTTCATTTCTATGATTATCTCAAACGATTGTAAATCACCGTCAGGTGATACTGCATGGCGTCTGCGGCATCCGCCCCGCGTTTGCGGGCAATGGCATCGGCAATGCGGCGGTGTTCCTCTGCGGTTTCCGCGAGATGCTGCTTCTCTGCCACGGTGCGGTACAGAAGCTGCATCTGGTGAATGTAGGGAATCATGCGGTAAATCGCGAAATTCCCGCTGCAGTTGGCAATAGCCTGGTGAAATTCCATGTCCTTCTGCAGGTAGTTCTTTCCCTGGCGAATCAGCGCCTCCAGCTCATCGCAGAGCGTGTACAGGGCCTGCACATCCTTTGGACGGGCGTTCTGGGCCGCGAGCGCAGCGGATTTCGGTTCGATCAGGAGACGCAGTTCCAGCAGATCCCGGGCCAGCTTCGTTTTGTCGCAGACCAGCGAAAAGCCCAGGGGATCATGATCCGCCCCCAGCTTTCCGGACACAAAGACCCCGGCGCCACGCTCGATTTCCAGAATGCCCTGCTCTGCCAGCAGCTTTTCCGCCTGTCGGATCGTGGAACGGCTCACCTCGAAATGTTCTGCCATCTTAAGCTCATTGGGCAGCTTGGCTCCCACGCCGTAATTCTCCTGATTGAGCATCAACATGATGGCATCTGCCGTCCGCTCCGGCAGAGATTTTCGATTCACCTGTCCTGTCATTGTATCCCTCGCTATTCTTATCTATATCGCGTAGCCTGCAGGATGGGGCCCCCACGCGATGTGCCTTGACTTCATAGCACTTGATCATAACAGAAAAACCGGCACCGGGAAAGCCCGGTGCCGGTGTCCATTATTCACGCCTGGTTCGAAATCCAGCTGCCGTCCTCCCGGAAGCTGTGCTGCGTACCGTTGATCAATTGCCGCCCGGTCTGCATCTTTCCGTCACTGCCGAAGTAGTACCAGCTGAGACCGACCCGGAACCAGCCCGTGACCATGCTGCCACTTCCCTCCAGATAGTACCAGCTGCCGTTCTCCAGATGCCAGCCCAGTGCCATCGTGCCGTCCTTCTCCAGGAAATACCACTTGTCGCCGTCCTGGATCCAGCCGGTGCGCATGAAGCCGTCCTGACCGAAATAGAACCAGTGCTCTGCATTGTTCCAGCGGATCAGCTGCCAGCCTGTGGCGTCCTTTCCATTGGACAAGTGGAAGCGATAGTGCACCACAGCTCCCGCCGCAGGATCCTGCGTACTCTTCTGCCAGCTGCCGGAAACCGCGCGGCTGGTCGGGGTACTGCTGCCGCGACTGTGGCCACCACTGCTGCGACCGCTCTGACCGCTCTGACTGCTCTGGTTATTCTGGTTATTCTGATTGTTCTGCTCATCCTCATCGTCTTCTTCATCCGGCGCAATTATGCCACCATCGTCACCGCCCGGAAACTTTCCGAACAGCGTGAAGCTGCCGTTCTCACCGACCGTGATCCAGAGACCATTCTGCTGCACCTCAAATGCCGCCTCGATCTCGCCATCCTTCGTCAGCTGCTTATATTCAGAATTCCGATACTGTTTTACCCGATCTGTCGGATAGGAAATCAGATAGGAAATCTTTGCATCCTTCCGAGGCTCCACCACCGGCCAATTCGCCGCACTCACGCCCGCCTTCTTGAGGCGAAGGCTGTGCGTCGCTGTCACGGTTACCTCACCATTTTCCATGTCCTTATACTGTGCATCCAGCACCAGAACCACATTCTCTTTCTCCGCCGCAGAAAGCAGTGTATCCTTTCCTTTTTCCGCGAAATCACCGGAAATCGTGAATGTATCCCCCTGCGTCAGAACAGAAGTGTCCGCATCATTGATGGGATAAAGGAACATATAGGCGCCGCAGCTGTCCTGCGTCTCGACCTTGCCGCTGAACTTATGGTACAGCACGATGGACGCGCTGTTGTCTGTCCCCAGCACCTCATAGCGCTTGACATTTCCGAAGTTGCCCTTGATCTCCCAGAGGCAGCTGTCCACTCTATAGCCGTAGCCATCCGCACAGGCAATGTCCAGCTGATCCCCCACATTGAGACTTGCACCATCGGCCAGCACTTCCTTCGTGCCCGCCCGGTAAACCTTGAGCTTACTTTCATCTACGCCAATGTTGTCGTGCCGGACATAAATGACCGCTTCCCTGGTATTCAGGACGCCGGAGGCATTGACCTTGTCATCGTACAGAGTATGTCCCGCCACAGTGAACAACACGCTGTCGGCAAAACGGGCATTGGCTGTCTCATCAATGGTGAGATGAATCCGGCTCACATAGCTCTTACCGGGTTCGAATACAGCATCCGCTGCCATCTCGGTCTTGCCGTCAAATTCGCCATCCGCATCCAATTCGTACCAGCCGGAGCCACCTTTCGGCCCCTCTACACTGGCATGGAGATAGGGAATATTCTGCTTCTTTTCGCCCTCGCCCACGGTTCTGCAGGTGAAGCTCTGACTATTGAGATATTCCGTATAGTTCTCGCTGACTGTGGCAACTGTATTGCTGTTCCAGTTTTCGCCCAGCCGGATGCCGTTGTAGTTTTCAGCAAAGTAGCGGGAGGCAATGTTGACCTCGCCGATGACATTTTCCGCCGCGTCCGCCGTGGTCTTATCAACTTTTTTGATGAAGGTCGCAAGTTTCTTGCTCGTGCCGTCGCTGTAGGTGCAGATCAGCTGCAGGGCATAGTAGTGGCCATCTGTGAGGTCTGTTACATCCCAGACAGAATTGTAGGTGCTGCCGTTTAACGTTTCTGCGTAAATATCCGTACGCGTATAGGTGGGGCGAACGTCCTTATAAATCGTTTGCCAGCCGTCCTGATCATCGATCACAACATTGTCATCTGCCGAAATCTGCCCCGCCGTATCGACCTGATAGCCCTTGAGATCCTTCTCTGCATCTGCCCCGCTGCTCTCTCCGAGGTCATAGTATCTGGTCGTCAGCGTGCAAGCGGCATAGCCCTCCTTTTCTGTGGGCTCCGTGTCAAACTGCACATTGATGGGTACCATGGCGGATACCTCTATGGCATCCTCTGCACCGGATACCACTGCCGGCTTCCGGAGTGCCAGTGCCGATACATCCGGAACTTCCGCATCCTCACCGTTTACGCCGACATAGAAATCCGTGATGCCGTAGTTCACGGGATTGTCTTCGTCCCAGAGACGCACCAGAAAACGACCGCCGTCACCTAGTCCGGTCTCCTCCGGATCCCCTGCGAATGTCAGTTTCACAGTTTCGGTCTTTCCTTTTTTGATCGTCACAGTATTATCCGCCTGCAGGATGAGAGAATGATACTTTCCTTCAATATTTGACAGGACTGTATCAGCGTCACCCGGCATGTCCATCTCCGTGAGGAGACAGGTACCAGCCATGGCATTTAGTGTTATGTCATCATCACTCAGGTTCTTCACCCTGACCTTCACGGTGATAATGCCGTCCTTGTTCAACTTCACATTCTGTGTTTCCGCCGAACGCACGGAAAATTCCGCCGCATAATAGTCGTCTGCATAGCTGAACAGGACCTCTTCTCCGCTGCTCGGATATACCGTAGGTGTCGCAACGGTGCAACTGTTTTTCACATACGCTGCAAGCTCTGCAGCCGTCACCGCCCGTTCTTCGCCCTCTGTATCCGCAGCAAAAACATGATAGTCCGCATCATTCCGGTCATAACCCAGAGCATGTCCCAGCGCCACCAGAAGCTGTCCGCCATACTTTCCCTGTATGCTGGTCTCATAGGCAGAGGCCGCCGCATAGATATAGTACTGAAGCGCGCTGCTGCCTGCGGATGCTGTCAGTGTATTTGAAACACCGACATTATCCTCTTCAGGAGAAGCCGCCTTCGCCTTTCGGAAGTCGCTGACAAAATCCTGCATCTCCCGATCCGCCATTTCCTGCAGATCCGCTTCATCAGAAGCCGATACCGTCGTGTCCATTTCCAGTTCATCTTCCAACGAGGTGGGCATGATCATGCCGCCGGAATAACAGCAGTCAATGGCCAGAATCACCTTGCCGGAGAGCTTGCTGACATGCTGCTTCAGCTCCTGGGCACTGATGTTGTTGTTCTTTCCGAGGCTGAGCTCGGAATTGCCGTCACTGTGATAGTCGCCATGGCCGGTGTAGGCAATGAGATTCAGTTCGCTGCCTTCTTCCACAGCGGTGTCGATCCAGTTCCAGACAGCCTGTCGATAGCTGTCGTCCTCTGCCGACTGGGGCACTTCCAGCACGGTGATGTTATCGCTGTCAGAAAACTCCGCTGTGTGCAGCAGGGTCTTCATGAGGGCTTCCGCATCCTCCTTAGGACCATCTTTCAGGGTCTCGTCCCCGGTCTGTGCAATGATCAATGCCCGGCCCTGCGTCACTTTTTCAGTGCTATCCACCGTATCCCCGGTTTCCGCCGCGAGGGAAATGCTGTCCTCCCCGCTGCGACTGAGATTGGAAGCACTGGCTTTCAACAGTGCCGCTGCACCGAAATATGCCTTGCTGTCCTGCTCTTTTTTCTTCTTTTCATCTTTACTGCGCTTCAGGTTGGAGGCGCTGGCTTTTCCATCCTGCATTGCATTCTCCGCGGCGTAGCTCTGCAGTCCGGTGTGCCCCGGCAGAGCCGCCAGGCCCGGCTCGATGGCCAGGCCCAGGCTCAGCAGAAGCGCCGACATTTTCCTGTAAAGTCCCCTCATGCTCTTCCCCTTCTATGTCTTACTTCTTGAGATCCCGCTTGGAGATGTCCACAATGATGTCTGCCGTCTGCTCGATGCCCAATACGCCGGCATTCAAAGTCAGATCATAGTTCTGGGACTTGCCCCAGTGCTGCTCCGTGTAGTACTTGTAGTTAAAGGCTCTCTTCTTGTCCATGTCGTGAAGCATACGATCTGTCTTATCAGCCTCCTTGTAGATCTCCGTGATCCGCTGTTTCCGCTTCTCAAGATCCGCATGGATGAAGACATTCAGCACGTCCTTCCGCTCCCGCAGAATATAATCCGCGCAGCGTCCCACAATCACGCAGGGTCCCTTCTCCACCAGTTCCAGAATGACCTCGCGCTGCTTGCTCCAGAGATAGTCCTCCGGGCTCATGCCGGACATATTGTTCCGTACAGAGAAGGAGAATTCAAACCAGTTCCGGGCAGAAGCATACTCGCCCTGCTTCTTTACGTACTCTTCGGCAAAGCCGGTCTTGTATGCAGTTTCCTCGATGATTTCCTTATCATAGAAGGGAATGCCCAGCTTCTCTGCCACCAGCTTTCCGATGTCCCGTCCGCCGCTTCCGTACTCTCTTGAAATGGTAATGTAGTTCGCTTTCATATGTTACCTCCTGTTCTAAATCTAATTATAGAGCCATCATATCACTACATCGCTACGCGATGCGTGATATGGCGGTCCAGGGGCGCTACGCGCCCTGTCCGCCACCAGAAAAATCCAAAATGCTTCGCCGAGCAAGCTCGGCTCTTCATTTTAAGGATTTTTCTGGTGGTGCTGTATAATTGTATTTTAATGAATCATTTCCGATATTTCAATGAATACTGAAAATTTTTTCCGGAGTATAAAAAAAGCTATAATAAAAATCAGCCGCAGGATCTTCCTGCGGCCGAAAAAAATGTGTCTTAGTCCATGTCACACTGTAAAACCATCAGTTTTCTGCCGCCGACCTTCAACAGATCCCCGGCTTTTACAGGACGTGCTTCTGCAATTTTCTCTCCGTTCAGGACCGTGCCATTGAAGGAACCCAGGTCCTTCACATAGCAAGCTCCATTTTGCAGCGAGAATTCACAATGTCTTCTGGAGACAGATTTGTCATTCTCAAGCACGATCGTGCAGGAACCCAGCTCCCGGCCCATAACCACCGGCTTCTGTACTTCCGCGGTATATACCTTGTCCTCAGAAGCGATGTCCTGCAGCACCAAAAGGCAAGTGGGAAGCTTCGGCATCTCTTCCTGTTTCACAGGCGGTATCGGAACAGACGGTGCCGTGATCTCCTCCACTTCGATATCATTCACTTCTTCCTGCCGTGTTCCGCAGTAAATGCAGAACTTCATATCATCATCCAGCTTCTGTCCACAATGAATACAAAACATTTGTTAGTCCTCCTCATCATTATTGTTTTTATTGTTTGTCGTATATTCATAACTTTCATCGAAGGTGCCATTTTTGACCTTATTGATAAAGTCAGTGATTTCCTCTGATGAAAGATACATTGCGGTCAATTCTTTCTGTACCTTGCTCTCCCATTTTGTCCGCAGAGCGCTGCGCTTTTTGTAATCGGCTTTCTTTACGTTCTCTTTATAGTCCTCATACAGCTTGATCTTGTACTGCTGAACCACGTTCTTGTTGCTCTCCTGTATGATAGAGCGCTGATCATCCAGCTTGGTTCCGGCCAAAAGCAGCATCCATGTGTCTCCGCCGCCCTTTCCGTTCACAATATTTTCTGCATTGCGGTACCATGATCTTCCTTCCTCGTCGTAACGAATGGAAATGCCGTTTTCCGTCTGCGTTTTGTTGCAGCGGAGTGCACCGTCCGCTTCAGCAAAATATGTATAGCCGTTATATTCAATAGAGCCTGTCTTCATGGCGCCGCTGTCGTCAAAGATATACCGCTTACCACCCAGTGTCAGCATACCGGTCTGCGGTGTGCCCCCGGTGCCTGCATTCAGGTAATACCATACGCCGTTAACCTGCTGCCATCCGTACACCTGTTCACCGGACGTCGGTGAAAAATAGTTCCAGCTTCCGTCTCCTCTCTGCAGCCAACCCTTTACCATATTGGTATTCTGGTCAAAGCCATAATTTTTGCCGTCCAGCGTGATCACCTGACTTTTGGCATAGTTTCCATCATCAAATTTGTATTTCCAGCCGCTTTCCGCACTTCCTTCCCATCCTGCACTGGCTGAAAATGCCATGCTGACTGCCAACACCGCTGTCAAGGCGGCAGTACTGATTCTTTTCTTCATCTCTTTCCCCTTTCTACTGTAAACGATCAAAGGCCGGATCCCGATCCGGGTTCGCGGTCTGGGCTTCCGTCTGTTTCGGTGCTTCCGTTTGCGTCGGTTGCGCCTGCGTTTGTGTCGGCTGTGGCTGCGGTTGCGCCTGTGTTTGCGCCGGCTGTGGCGTTGCAGCCTGCTTGGTCTGAGCCTTCTGCGTCGGCTGCGCCGCCTTTTGGGTCTCTGCTTTTTCGGCTGTGTTCTTCGCCGGTTCCGGACCAGAGCTTACGTTCAGAGCGATTTCTGTTCCCTCATCCACTGCGCCCTCCGTCAAACTCTGGGCAAAAACAAGGTCTTTCGCCACATCTGCATTGTACGCATAATCCGTACGCACTTTGAAGCCACTGCCCTGCAGCTTTTCTTCTGCTTCGGTGACATTCCAGCCGACCACGCTATATACATAGATCTGTCGCGGCCCGTTGCTGACAACAACCTGCACTGTTGATCCTGCATCGACTGTGGTGCCGGCTTCCGGCTCCTGTGAGATCACCTGCCCGCGCGGAACCTCCAGGCTGTACGCCAATGCTGTTTTTTCGAGATGCAGTCCGCTTTGCGCAAGCATTGACCTTGCCTGATCCTGTTCTTCGGAAATGATAGCAGGAACGGCTACGGTTCCCGTTTCCTGCGCTTTTTCTTCCTTTCCGGCGGCCACACGAATCGTGATCACATCCTCAAACTTGACGTCCGCGCCAACCCCAGGCGTTATCCCTGTAATGATGCCAGCCCTTTCGTCGCTTTCCGTGTCCGTTTCCACATTCACGGCGACCAGTCCTTCGTCTTTCAGGAGCTTAGTTCCCGTTTCTTCGTTCATCCAGCGTACATCCGGAATCTGGGTTTTTCCGCTTCCTGAGCTGATGGTTACCCGCACAAGACTTCCGGACGGCACCTCTGTTCCCGCCAGGATGACATTTCCGTCCTGGTCTTCCTGACTCAGCACATATCCTTCCATGATGGTATCCGAAGATTTCGTTCCCGCAATTTCAAAGCGGAGCCCCTCGCTTTCCAGCTTTTCCTTAGCATCATCCTGCCACATGTTCACCAGACTGGGCATCCAGACCGTGTTGTCTTTCTTCTCAAAAGCAGGCAATACCGGCATAGGAGAGTCGATCACGCCGGTCATCAGTAAGGCCCCCACGCCAACCACGGCCACACCGGCGGCAATACAAAGCACCTTTGTCCACAGCGGCCAACGCCCCAGGTCTTCCTTTTCCTTCGTGGCCTGAATGCGTTTCACCTCTTCCGCATAGAGTTCCTTTTCAAATGCCTCCGCGGACTGGGTACGGTCTTCCACCCGGACCTGCAGCGCATTCATCAGCGCGTTTTCCACATTCTTCGAAATCGAAATGCCCAGCTTGGAGGGTTCCTTCAGCGTATCTTCGACGCGTCGATCCGGTGACTCCGGCGGCTTTTTGCCGGTGATCATCTTGTAAAAGGTTGCCGCAAGCGCATATACATCCGTCCAGGGCCCCTGGTTGCCGTCACTCTGATACTGTTCCACCGGTGCATAGCCCTGCTTCAGCAGCACCGTTAAAGACTTACTGTGGGTTGTGGTCACCTGTCTGGCCGCACCAAAGTCAATCAGCTTAACCTCGCCTGTATTCAAAAGATAGATATTGTCCGGCGAAATATCCCGGTGAATGACATTTTGGGCGTGGGCTGCTTTTAACGCATCCAACACGGCCAGCACAATCGGGAGCGCCTCTTCTACGGACATCTTCCCCACGCGTTTCAGCCGCGCTTTCAGGGTTTCGCCCTCCAGCAGTTCCATGACAATGTAGGCGGTATTATTTTCCTCGAAAAAGTCATAAATCTGGGCAATTCCCGGCGTCTGTGTGAACTTGGCCAGGCGCTGGGCCTCATCCAGAGATTTCTTCATCCCCTTCAGGAACTGCTCCTTTTTTTCTCCGGCAAAGACACGTACCTCTGTCTCATTCGGCATTCTCGTGGCAAATTCTGACGGGAAATATTCCTTTATGGCCACGCGTTTTTTCAGTTGATTATCAAAGCCGATATAGGTGGTTCCAAAGCCGCCAAAGCCAAGTACCTTTCCAACGATATATTGGTTCCGCAGCATGGTACCCGGCACGATATGATAAACTTCTTTCGGTGGTGTATCCTGTATGTATCCGCAGTATGGGCAGACCTCAAAATCCCCCTCATACTCCTTCATACATCCCATACACAGTATTTTCTTCATGAACTTCTCCCAGCCGATGTATTCTTCCTTTTATTCTTCCCAGCTAAAATCCGCTCCGCATAACGGAATGAACAGAAATTCTTCCTTGCCGATCTTGATCCGGTCCCGCGGCTGCAGTTCTCTGTTCATCAGGACCACCTTGTCATTCACATAGGAAAGTTCCCGGGCATTGCCTGCCTGTGCATAAAATTTTCTCTCTGCCAACTGATACACAATCTCCATCTGACAAGCTGCAGAAAGCTCATTTGAACCCTCCAGTCTGATATCGTTGTTTTTTCCGGCACCAATCGTATTCTTTCCCATTTTCAACGGATATACTGTCCCATAGCAGTGACCGGCTGTCACAGCCAGCCATCCTGCCGGTTTTTCACACTTGAATTCCATGTTCATTCCTCCTCGTTCTGTTTTTTCATATATTCCTGGTTTTCTTTGATCCACTGACTACCTTCTGCCTTGGCAGCTTTCAGATACGTTTCCGCCTCTTTCAGATCACCATTATAGACCTCGAAGAACACATCACACATGGCCTTGCTGACAGGAATGCCTTCCATGTACTGCACGCCCAAAATATTTTGCGCTCTGTCCGTCAACATAAAGGCCAGTAGCCTCTGTGCCGCCTTTTTCGCATCCTTTCCTGCCGCTTCGCTGACGCTCCATAAATGATCGGGCCGCAGCAAAGGCTCTGTCGTCTCCGGAAGCTTGACCTCAAACTGGGCCGGGATCTGTTCTGTCAGATACTGGTAGTCCCCGGTATCCGCATCATACATAGCTGCCTTTCCCTGTAGGAATTGCTGTATTGCAGATTCCGCAGCAGAAGACTTCTCCTTCGTCTCCGCACTATCCATCTGATCAAAAAGCATCTGATCTTCCGGTCGTGTGACCACATCCATTATGCCCTCGGCAGACTCCGTTCTGGCATAAATGACCGGAATCTGCATACATAAAGGTATTTGCTTCTGTTCCGGGAAAAGTGCATCATAATTTTCCAGCAGGTAATAGTTGGATCGATCCGGAACCAATTCCCAAACCTGATCCAATACGGACAGTTCGGAAAGATATGCCTGATCCAGATCCGTGCTGTCAAAGAGAGCCGGCAATGTCTTTTCACTGGCTGCCCGGTTGATCTCATCCTGATAGCTTTCGCAGCTGATGGCCTTTATGTCTAATGTAATCTGCGGATATTCCTTGCAAAAATCCTCTGCCATCAATCGAACGCGTTCTTCAGCAGATTCTGTCGTGTCATTTTCATCCGCTTTCACCCAGATCTCCAATGTGACCGGATTTAAAACCAGCTGTTCCTGCTTCTTCTGGAACATATAAAAACAGCCAGTGGCTGCTGCACCCAGCACCAGGATCACGGTGCCCACTTGCAAAAAGCGAAGCTTTCTCCTACGCTTCAGCTCCTGTTCCGTATCCAATACCCTTCGTTTGTTCAGCAACGCTTCCTGAAACTGCACTGCCGTCTTGAATCGCAGTTCCCGTTTCAGCGCCATGGCCCGCATGACCGCATTGCTCAGTTCTTTCGAAACAGACGCTTCCAGCTTATGCGGCGGAATCAGCTTGTCCCTCTCCTTGCGCTCCATGGCATCGTTCGGCTTCGTTCCCGTCAATGCATAATACAAGGTTGCGCCCACCGCATAGATATCTGTCCATGGGCCCTGCACTTCCTTTGTGTTGTACTGTTCCGGCGGTGCATAATGCGGCGTCAGGATCTTGGGAATTTCGGAATCGCCGAAGCTAGCCGCACCAAAATCAAACAATTTCACCACACCGCTTTTGCAAATAAAAACATTGCTCGGGTTGATATCCCGATGAATGATCTTTTCCTTATGGATTTCTCTTAAGGCATCCAAAACGGACAGGGCTGCACCCACCGCCACTTCCGGCTTTATTTTTCCTCCCTGATCCTGAATATAGGATTTCAGTGTCATGCCATCCATATATTCCATGACCATGTAAACGGTGTTGTATTCTTCAAAGAAGTCATACACATCCACAATATTCGGATGCTCACCAAACTTAGCCACATTTCTCGCTTCCAGCAGAAAACGCTGTTTTCCATGCTCAAACTCCTGCACGTTCGCTTCAGCATAAGCCCGCACCTCATAGGTACCCGGCATTCTGGTCGCAATGCTGGAAGGGTAATATTCTTTGACAGCCACCATCTTGTCCAGCGTCTGGTCCCAGGCTTTGTATACAATGCCGAATCCACCGCTGCTGATGGCTGTGCCAACCATATACCGTTCTTCTTTTAATTTTGTTCCGGGGCGCAGATAGTAAAGATCCTCTGCCCCTTGATCAAAACGATAGCCGCAATAAGGACAGTATGCCGTTTCGGTTTTGTACTCCTTCATGCATCTGTAGCAGCGCGCCATGTCCCCATTCCCCCATTTGTTTACTTCTTATTTCGTTTGCAAAAGCATTGCTTTACGCTTCTTCCGCATTCCAATGCCGTTCTTCCGTACAGAATGCAACAAAAACAAGCTTTTCCTCTCCAACGCTTATCTCATTGCCGGACTGAATCTCTGCTGCCTCCGTGATTGTCTCACCGTTCAGCAGAATGTCATCCTGCTGCGGCATCAGGAAGAAACGATTGCTGTTGTCATCGTAAACCACTGCACCGGCTACCTCATCCTCATCTCTTGCCTGCAATACAAGCTGCAGCCGACCTTTCCGCAGTACCACACGGTTGAATCCCTGATACAGACGGTAATCTCTGCCCTTATCTGCGCCGGCTGTGCATACCAGCCATCCGACGATGTAGTCATTTACTGTGGCTTCTGGCTCTTCTTCAGGCTCCTTTTCGACAGTTTCCAATTCGCTTTCTTCTGCAACAACCTCTTCTGCGACAGCTTCCTCTGCCTCTTCCGCTTCTGCTGCTACAAGCTCCTCGACTTCTGCTGTCTCTGCCACTTCCTCGGTCTGCAGCGGCAGTTCTTCTGTCGGTTCTGCTGTTTCTACCGTCTCTGCCACTTCTGTTTCGGCCACTTCCTCGTCCCGCAGCGTCTCCTGCAGCGGTTCTTCTGCTGCTTCGGCTTCTGCAATATGCACCGGCGCCTCTGTTTCAACTTCCGCAGCGAATTGCACAGGTGCTTCGTCTGTTTCAGCATCTTCCTTATGCACCGGCGCTTCCTCTACCTCTACAGCGGCCTGCGGCACAACTGTCTCCGCATAGCTTGCAAATGCCTTCGCCGTGTCCTCGTCTTCTTCCAACGCGATCGTTCTGTCGTCATCTTCCAATGCGATGGTCTTATCGTCATCTTCCAGCGCAATGGTTTTGTCATCATCCTCTAATGCGATGGTTTTATCGTCATCCTCTTCATAGGCTGACGTCTCCGGCACGGCCTTCTTCTTTATGCCGAAAAACGAAAAATGGCCTGTTTTTTTCGCCGGTTTCTGCTCTGTATTACCGTTCATGGCCGGCAGGACACCACAGTGCGGGCACTGTGCAAACTTTTTATCATCATAATAATGTCCATTGTTACAACGAATGATCGCCATACTCTTTTCTCCTCCTATATACCCTAGTTAAGCCAAACCGCAACGGCTGAATAATTGTCCATATTTTTGTCACGTCCGTTTTTCAGGATGATTTTTTCCATCTTGGCAAGCCACTGCTCCGGTGATTTCACCCATTTCAGACAGCTTTCCATTTCTTTTTCATCGATCAATTCCCAAAAACCATCGGAGCAAAGCAAAAAGGCCTGACGGAATTGTCTGTCCTTCCATTCCGATTTCTGATGACGCAATTCCTCGGTATCGGTTCCCAATACCCGCAAAAGACGGTTGCGGTCCGGATGATGCCGGATTTCTTTTTCCTTGATTTTTCCGATGGCCACCAGCATTTGCGGAACACTGTGATCCAGCGTATGTTCCACTATCCTTCCGTTCTGAAAATGATAGAGTCTGGAATCACCGATATGTCCCCATCGCAGTGCATCCGCTTCCACATCCAGAACCACCAATGTGGTTTTCATATCCGCATAGACACGGTTGCTGTTTTGTTTTTCCCGGATGGCTTCCTGGGCATGTTGAAACGCCTCATCCATAAAGCCATCCCGCTCGTCTCCGCGCGCAAAACTTTCTACGACGGCGTCCACTGCCATACGGGAAGCGACCTCCCCTTTTCCGTGGCCGCCGAGGCCATCGGCCAAGACGAAGCAATATCTTTCGCCATCCTGATACATGCCAATACAGTCTTCGTTGTTTTCCCGCTTGCCCGTCCTGCTCAGCATTGAAAACGCAATCATAAATTCTCCATCCCCTCCAACTCTGCAGGCACTTTATTTGCTTATTCGCTGTGTTCCTGCAAAAATCGTACAAACAGGCAGCACAAAACCTGCGACTATTTTACTAGTCTACCACCTAAAAAACAATTATGCCATGATTTTAATGTAAAAGAACCGGTGCCGGGCAAATGCCCGACACCGGTTCGTCCATCACTGCTTTAAATTCAATTATTTTCAATCGCTGTATACACATTCTTCGTGGCCACGATATCCGCTTCGGTACCGGCTACCTGATGCACCAACACCTGACCGATAGACACCGGGGCCGGAACAGAAATATCCTTCAGCGCCCGCACCACATCGAAGATCTTCCCCTTCGGGATGTCGCAGCTGGTTTTGCACGACACCATGCCCAAATTGCCATTCTCGACCCGAACAGAGCTTGTGACAATACGGGTAGGGTTCGTCACTTCCTTCTTACCGTAAGCCGCGCCCCGGGGACAGGTGTTGCCGCTGACCATTACCTCGCCGTTGTCCTGAATTTCCACCGTCAGAGGGCAGCCCATGGGACAGCCAATACAGATCAAGCTTCTCTTTTCCATGCTCACGCCTCCTCCAGTGTCACTCTGATCTCTTCCGCGTCGGGATGCTCCTCCAGCAGTGCCTTCTTCAGCTGAACGGTCTCCATCTCACCGGGTGCCATCACCGGCCGCTTCTTCGTAAAAATGCAGGCATCACCCACATAAACCGCGATCTTCTTGTTCTTAAAGACATTGCCAACCCGGAAACGAAGCGTCAGTTTCTCCTTCACCGCGGAAGGCCGCACCAGCGCCGGCACCGTATAGCGAACGCCATTCTCGCAATGCACCGGCAGCGTCTTGCCGGAAACTTCATTATCCGCTTCCAGAATATAGGCCGCCGCATTCTGTCCCGCCATACCGGCTTCCTCAGACACGAAATCCACAAGGTCATGCACATGCAGGACATTGCCCGCCGCAAAGACACCCGGAATGTCCGTTTCCAAACTCTCGTTCACCACCGGCCCGCTGGTCACCGGACTCAGGGCCACACCGGCACTGCGGCTCAGCTCGTTTTCCGGCAGCAGACCACAGGACAGCAGCAGCGTATCGCAGTCATAGTGCTCCTCGGTGCCCGGAATGAGCTTACCGTTCTCCACCTGTGCCAGAGTAATGCCTTCGACGCGCTCCTTTCCTTGAATATCCACCACCGTGTGGCTCAGCTTCAGCGGAATGCCGAAGTCATCGAGGCACTGCACAATGTTTCGCTTGAGGCCGCCGGAGTAGGGCATAAGCTCTGCCACCACCTGCACCTGTGCGCCCTCCAGTGTCATGCGCCTCGCCATGATGAGGCCAATGTCGCCGGAGCCGAGGATCACGACCTTGCGGCCGGGAAGATAGCCCTCCATGTTCACAAGACGCTGGGCCGTGCCCGCTGTGAAAATGCCGGCAGGTCGATAGCCGGGGATGTTCAGGGCACCGCGCGGACGCTCCCGGCAGCCCATGGCCAGAATCACGGCCTTCGGCTTCAGCTGGAAAAGGCCGTCCTCCCGGTTCATGGCCGTTACGGTCTTGTCATTCGCCAAATCCATGACCATGGTGTTCAATTTGTAAGGAATGTTCAGCTCCTTCGCCAGTGCGATGAAGCGCCCTGCATACTCCGGTCCCGTCAGCTCCTCCTTGAAGGTATGAAGACCGAAGCCGTTGTGGATGCACTGGTTCAGAATACCGCCCAGCTCACTGTCTCTCTCCAGTATCAATATCTTCTCTGCGGGAAGGCCGGCTTTACAGGCCTGTACCGCTGCGGCCAATCCCGCCGGACCGCCCCCTATAATGACCAGCTCTACATTCTCCATATCCATGCCTCCCCTAAAATGCATCCTTATTGATGCCTACGATGATCTTCGATGCGCCACCAGACTTGGTGATGTCGCTCTGGGGCACACCCAGCTCCCTTGCCAGAATCTCCATGGTACGGGGACTGCAGAAGCCTGCCTGGCAGCGGCCCATACCGGCCCGCACCCGGCGCTTCACGCCATCCAGACTCCGGGCACCCGGTACGCGATGAATGGCATCGATGATCTCTCCCTCCGTGACACTCTCACAGCGGCAAATGATCTGTCCATAGGCCGGATTCTGCCGGATCAGCTCCGCCCGTTCCTCGAAGCTCAGCTTCTGGGGGTTCAAAAAGCCCTTCCGTACCGGATCAAAGTCCGGCTTTTCCTCCGTCTGCAAAATGTTCTGCACCAGAGACGCCACCAGCCGTCCGATGGCCGGGCCGCTGGACAGTCCCGGGGATTCAATGCCGGCGCAGTCCACAAAGCCTGGCACGCTCTCCTGAATGGTGAAGTCATGCTTCGGATCATGGGCCCGCAGTCCCGCGAAGCTTGTGATGGTCTGCCGCAGCGGCAGATTCTTCACCGCAAGACCGGATTTCTCCCGCACCTCGGCAAGGCCCGCTGCCGTTGTGTTGGTGCCTTCCTTTTCCTCAATGTCGATGGCGGTGGGGCCGATCAGAAGATTTCCATGCGCCGTGGGGGACACCAATACGCCCTTGCCGTACTTGCCCGGCAGCTGGAAAACGGTGTGCTTCACGTGATCCGCTGCGGCATGGTCCAGCAGGAAGTAATCGCCCCGTCTGGGGATGATGGTCATGGGATGCTCAGGATCTGCCATGTTGTGGAATTGATCCGCATAGACACCAGCGGCATTCACCACCACCCGGGTCTCATAATTGCCCTGACTGGTCTCTACCCGCCAGCCCTTTTCTGTGGGCACAAGTCCTGTCACCGTGGTATCAAACTGAAAACGCACACCGTTCTTCGCGGCATTCTCCGCCAGCGCATAGGTGAGTCCGAAGGGACAGACAATGGCACCAGTGGGAGCCCAGAGAGCAGCCACCGCATCATCCGAAACGTTCGGCTCCATAGAAAGAAGCTCTTCTCTCTCGATGACGCGGAGATCCTTTACACCATTCTTCACGCCATTCTCATAGAGGGCTGTAAGCTTCGGTCGATCCTCTTCACTGAGGCAGACCACGAGGCTGCCGCACTGCTGATAGGAAAAATCCAGCTCCTTCGCGAGGGCCGGCATCATTTCACTACCCTCCACATTCAGCTTCGCCATCAGACTGCCATGCGCTGCATCATAGCCGGCATGTACGATGGCGCTGTTGGCCTTGGTGGTGCCGCAGCACACATCCTCCTCCTTCTCCAGCACCAGAATGTCTCCCTGATAACGGGACAGCTCCCGGGCTGCCGCACAGCCGGACACCCCGGCTCCGATAATGATCACATCCAGCATTTCCTTCTCCTTCATTCGACTCTAGTCCTCTTCCTTGGCCCACCCGTAGGCACAGCGTACGGCACGATTCCAGCCCTTCACCCGCTTCCGACGTTCCTCCTCCGAAATGTCCGGGCGGAAGCTCCGGTCTACGGTCCAGTTCTCCAGCACCGCCTCACGATTCTTCCAGTAACCCACGGCAAGGCCTGCCAAGTAGGCCGCGCCCAGTGCCGTAGTTTCCACACAGCGGGGCCGGTCCACCGGCACATTGCTGATGTCCGACAGGGTCTGCATCAGATAATTGTTGGCAGACGCACCGCCGTCCACACGAATGCTCTTCATGTGAATGCCGGAATCCGCTTCCATGGCGATGAGCACGTCATTGAACTGGTAGCACAGACTGTCCATGGTGGCCCGGATGATGTGATTTTTGTTGCAGCCCCGGGTCAAACCAACGATGGTGCCGCGGGCATACTGGTCCCAGTGGGGTGCGCCCAGACCGGTGAAGGCCGGCACCACATAGCAGCCGTTGGTGTCCTTCACCTTCAATGCCATGTATTCGGAATCCCGGGCATCCTCCAGGAAATGAAGCTCGTCCCGGAGCCACTGAATGGCCGCGCCCGCCACAAAGATGGAACCCTCAAGCGCATAATTCACCTTGCCATCCAGTCCCCAGGCGATGGTGGTGATGAGCCCGTTCTTCGAGAACACCGGCGTTTCTCCGGTATTCATAAGCATGAAGCCGCCGGTGCCGAAGGTACACTTGGCTTCTCCGGCATTGAAGCAGGTCTGTCCGAAAAGCGCCGCCTGCTGGTCTCCTGCTGCACCACAGATCTTGATGTCGCCACCAAAATGAATAGGATCTGTGCTGCCGTAGAGGCCGCTGGAGGGCACAGGCTTCGGCAGCATGCACCGCGGAATGTCCAGCTCCGCCAGAATCTCATCGTCCCAGTCCAGAGTATGGATGTTGAACAGCATGGTCCGGGCCGCATTGGAGTAATCCGTCACATGCACCTGTCCGCAGGTGAGACGCCAGATGAGCCAGGTTTCAATGGTGCCGAACAGAAGTTTTCCGTTCTCCGCCTTGCTGCGGGCCCCGTCAACATTATCCAAAATCCACTTGAGCTTCGTGGCAGAAAAATAGGCATCGATGACCAGTCCGGTCTTCTCACGGAACTTTTCTGTCAGCCCCTTGGCCTTCAACGCGTCACAGTATTCACTGGTGCGCCGACACTGCCAGACAATGGCAGGACAAACCGGCTCCCCCGTCTCCTTGTCCCAAACCACTGTGGTTTCCCGCTGATTGGTGATGCCGATGGCGGCAATGTCGTCTGCGCTCACGCCCAGCTGATTCATCGCCGACAGGGCCACGCCCAGCTGTGTGGTCCAGATTTCATTGGCATCATGCTCCACCCAGCCCGGTTTGGGAAAGTACTGTGTGAACTCCTTCTGTGCCACACTGCACATTTCCCCCGCTTCATTAAAGAGGATGCAGCGGCTCGAGGTGGTACCGGCATCCAATGCCATAATATATTTCGCCATAGTTTTTTCCTTCCGGCCTTGTGTTTTTAGATCAATCGCTTACACATCCTGGAAGAACAACGCGTTCACCGCTGCCGCCAGGGGACCGATGTATTCGGTCTTTCCGTTAAGCTCTGACATCTTGATGTAATCCTCGTTGTAGGCCTGATCGTACTGACTGCAGTGGCTGATGAGTCCCTCCAATACATAGGGCAGCTCAAACATCTGTCCGAAGACGATGAGCTGATCCGGTGCCAGCATGGTGAGGATCATAGCCGTGACAGAGGCGAGGCACTGTATCTCCGCATCCACTGCCTCAGCCACCGCCGTATCCGGATCCTGCAGCGCCTGATAGAGCTGCCGCACCCCGAAGGAGGCGGGATCGCCCTGCAGGAGCTTCCAAAGCTTCGGTGTATTCGTTTCGCTACAGATGCTCTGGAGCCGCTTCACGATCTGGTGGGTGGCCACCCGGGTCTCAAGGCAGCCCCGGCGACCGCAGCGGCACGGAAGGCCGTTGGGATCCACACAGATGTGTCCGATTTCCGCACTTTTGAAGTTACGATCCTCATAGATCCGGCGGTCCGCCACAATGGCAGAACCGACGCCCGGGCCCCACTTGATGAACACAAGATTCTGCAGTGTCTTGCCGGAACCGTAGAGGAGTTCCGCCAAAGCGAAAGCCTTGACGTTGTTTTCCACCGCCACGGGACAGTCCAGATTGGTCTCTAGAATCTCCCGCACCGGAACCGCCTTGTCCCAGATGCGGTAGGCATGGCTCGCCACACCGTCGGTATGGCGCACAACACCGGGAATGGTCACACCGGCTCCCAGAAGCTGGGAACGGTCAATGCCCTGTTCCCAGAGCAGCGCCTTTCCCGCATCGGAAACCAGCTTCAGAAAGGTCTCCGGTTCCACTTCCCCGTTGGTATTCAGCCGTCGGGTGATGCAGTTCTCGCCCCGCAGGTTGCAGACACTGATGCTGCATTCACTGGCCTCGATGGCGATGCTCAGCACATAACGATAATCATAATTGATGTCCAGGAGAATCTTCCGCCGTCCGGCACGTTTGCCTTCCTCCGGCACCAACTCTCCCATTTCATAGACCATGCCCTCCGCCAACAGCTCCGCACACAGGGTGCTCACCGCCGCCGTGGTCAGCCCCAGCTTCTCGGCAATGTCCTTCCGGGAAGTGGGGCCATGGTCATTCAAAAGCTTCAGAATCTGACTCCGATTCCGACTCTTTACGCTCAAAAGATTGATGCCTGTGTAACCCATTTTCTACTCCCTCCGCTGCCCGTCTACGAATTGGTGAATTCTTTGACAATTGGTTATTTCAGCCTAATATATCTTCACCGATTCTGCAAGTTTAATAAATGATCGTTTCGAACCTGTAGTTCTCAACGAACCTGCTGCGCAGGCATGCCCCTATGGGGCATGTCGCGCCAAACAGGTGCCACTGGCACCTAGCGCCGTTACGCGTTCTGCTGATGCAGAACGCTACACTCCAGCTTCAGCATGTGGCCGAGCTTTTCCAGTTCATTGGCCACGCTGCCGTAAACCACCACGAAATGGGGCTCCCAGCCGTCTTTTACCGTCTGATAAACCACATCCTTGGCTGACTTTGCCGTTTTTACGACGATAGAGGTGCCGTTGAACTGCTTCGGCTTGTCCAGCGCTTCACCATCTGCGATGAAGAAACGGAAGCTGCCGTCCGGTTTCCGGCCCACACGGAAAATGGTCACCTTGTCACAGGCCTCGCAGCCGAAATCCATCACCGGACCGATCTTCCGGTTGGGATGCACGCCCACCTGGGCGCCTGTGTCCTTTCTTGCAAGGTCCGTGGCCGCCATGCCGCAATGCCAGAAGGTGATGGTGCCTTCCGCCTCATCCATGGAAACCGGATCCCCGAAGAAGCAGGAGCTGCCGGTAAGCTGACTGCCGATGAACATGGACAGTGCGCCGTAGGCATCCGACTCGCAGCTTGCAGAAATGCCGTTGGCATTGAGAAGAGACAGCACCGCGCAAACCGGTGTGCCGAATTCGGTGAAGAAATCCGGCCAGCAGCGGGAACAGATCGCACCGATCTGGTTCTCTCCCACATAGCTCTTATAGGCCTTGTAGAGGCGGGCAAAGTCCACGATGTTGTTCTTCGGAATAGAGGAAAGGCCGACAATGGTCTTCTCTGCCTCTGCCATCTCCTCCTGCAGCTCCTTCTCGGTATAGCCCTTGGCTCTTGCAATGAGCTCCCGGGCCTCGATGGATTCCAGTGTGGTTCCAAACACGCTCATCATCTCCGCATCCAGTGCCCGACCGAAGCCGAAGCCCTGGGGCGTATGGCCGATGGCCACCATCTTCAGCTCCTGCAGTGCATGCCGACATTTTGCCGCCCGGATCATGGCACCGATCTCGGAAACCACCTCTTCCTCTCCCGGCGCACCGAAAACATATTCAAACTGCTGTGGGCCGCGGAAGGCGGTGATGGCATTGGCGGCGGAATAGGCGCCGGTCAGGCTGTTGAGACGAAGCCGTGTGCCGTCAATCACCGGCTCCCGCAGAGTCCAGAGAATGATGGGGCAGTTGAAACGCTTCAGTACCTCACTGGCGTAGGCCGCATTGGCAAAGGTAATGTTCTGGAAAACGATAAGCTCTGGATCAATGGTATCCAGATACTGCTGCAGATCTCCCAGTGTCAGCAGCATCTTCTCCGGCACCACACAGTTTTCGCTCAAGCCCTGCAGCATGGCAACAGACTTGTCAAACTGATCCTGGGCACTCTCCAGGTGGAAGGTACCGACGCCCACCGGAATGTATGCAACTTGAAATCCCATAATAGACTCTCCTATCGTAACTTTAACTTAATCTAATGCAGCATGATCTGCGGCCATCTGCGCTTCCTGCTGCTCGTTGAGGATGGCGATGCGCTTGTTCACACGGATCATGGATACCAGCAGCACCACAGTGATGATCAGGATGATGCAGGAAATGGGTCTTGTGAAGAAAACGCTGTAGTTCCGGTCATAGCTCATGGCGGCGGTCACGAAGTTCTGCTCCATGATGCTCTCCAGAATCATGCCGAGCATAAGCGGTGTGTTGTCGATGTCCAGCACGGTCAGGAAATAGCTGAAGATCAAGATCGCTGCGGTCAGGATCAACTCCTTGTAGTGGCCGGTTGCCGCATAAGCACCGGCAAAGCAGAACATGATGATGACCGGTGCGAGATAGGTGTACTTCACCTGCACGATCTTCGCCACGATTCGCGTCAGGGCCAGACCGAAGGGTGCCAGGAAAATGTTGGCCACCAGACAGCCGATGATGATGGTATAGGCCATCACGCCCTGCTTGGTGAACATGGTGGGTCCCGGCTGGATGCCGTGGAGCACGAAGGCGCCAAGGAGGAGTGCGGTAATGCCGTCACCCGGAATACCGAGGGTCAGCAGCGGAATCATCGCAGAACCAACTACCGCATTGTTGCTGGACTCGGCTGCGGCGATACCCTCCAAACAGCCCTTACCGAATTCCTCAGGGTGCTTACTGGTACGACGTACCTCGTTGTAGCAAAGGAACTGTGCCACACCGCCGCCGACACCGGGCATAGCGCCCAGGACGCTGGCGATGATGGAGGAATGCAGGCAGGCCGGAAGGATGCTGATCATCTCCTTCTTGGTGAGGCCTTCCTTGTCGATCTTTCTGGCATCGTCCAGCTTGCCGCCGCCCAGCTTGAAGTCACGAAGCTTCTGTACCACCTGGGTCAGGGCGATCAGGGCGATCATGGCCGGCAGCATATCAATGCCATACTTCAGGGTAGTTAAACCGAAGGAAAGACGGGTAACACCGGTCACGGCATCCATGCCCACACAGGCCATGAGCAGTCCGATCATACCGGAAATCAGGCTCTTCGGCAGGCTGCTGCCGGATACGCCGGCGATGAGGCTGATGCCCAGAACACCGAGAGAGAAATACTCCACAGAGGTGAAGTTGGAAACCAGCTTGGTGATCAGAGATGCACAAAGCAGCAGCAGAATGGCAGAAAAGAGACCGCCGAAGACAGAGGCGAACAGGGATGTATCCAATGCCTTCTTTACCTTACCCTTTCGGGCCAGGGGATAACCATCGAAGGTGGTGGCAATGGCGGAATTCGTGCCCGGCGTGTTCAGTGTGATGGCACTGATGGAACCGCCGTACATACCGCCGACATAGACCGCCAGCAAAAGGATGATGGCCGATGCGGAATCATGCATGGTATAGGTCAGGGGCAGCATCAGGATGATGCCCAGGGTAACGGAGAGACCGGGCACACAGCCGATGATCATACCGAGGACCAGGCCGCCCAGAATCAGACCGATGTTGTACAATGTGAAAACCTGCGGAATTGCCTGCGCAATCAGATTAAAATCACTCATATCAGATCAAACCTCCCAGCAGACCCAGTGAGGGCAACGAAATGTGGAAAATATTCCGGAACATGAGACAGATCAGTACAGCCGCCACAGTGGCCACAATATAGGTGCCGGGCTTTCGCTCGCCACAGTAGAACAGCACCACAATAAAGGTGATGATGGAAGCCAGTACATAGCCGATGCAGAGGATCAGGACCACGTAGACACACAGGGCCAGGATCAGCAGGATCGCCGGTTTCTCCTTCTCCCAATCGAATTCCACAATTTTCTCTTTCTTTAAAATAAGGCTCTGCACCAGCAGTGCGATGCTGGAGATCAGCATGACCGTAATGCAAAGCGTCGGAATCAGGCGGGGACTGGGGGCACCGGAATCAAAGGCCGGCTCACGGATCTGGGACGGCACCAGAAGCAGCAGGGCCACAGAAATCAGCCCCATCACAATGCCCGTCACCAAATTGGTTTTGATTTTGAATTTCACAGCAATTGCCCTCCTTTCAAAACTGAAGGCTTATGGGGGGATCGCTCCCCGGCGCCCGTCCCATGACAGGTTTCGGAGAGCGATACAGCATTCTCTTTAAGTCAAGATGCGCTGAGGTTATTGTACGCTGTCAGCGCCTTGGTGCAGGCCTCATCGATAAAGGTCTGGGCCTCATCACCGTAGAGCTCGAAGCGGTTCAGCAGAATGGAAGCGATCCACTCGTTGTACTCAGCCTCGTTCCATACGTCCTTGGTGATCTGGATCATCTCATCAATGAAGGCCTGATCGGCACCCTGGTGTACGGCCAGCACGCCGCCTGCCGGAAGGATGCAGGAGCTGTAGTCAATGTCTGCATTCAGCTCCGGTGCCTTCGCATCGCCCGCCACAGTGGGAACAGTGATAGCACCATCCGGTGTCACGAAGCCTTCAAAAGCGGTATCGGACATCGCCAGAATCGGGATCAGAGTTCCGGCCTCTACCTCATCCTGGGCTGCCTGGGTGGTACCTACGAAGACGTCTACCTCACCGTCTGTGAGACCCTTCTTCTGGTTGGCGCCGCCGTCATAGGGCACTACCTGCACCTTGCCGCCTTCCTGAGCCACCAGGGAACCGAAGGTAAGGTGACAGTCAGACAGCGGATTGCCACCGCTCATCTTTACAGTACCAGTCTTTGCCTTCTCCAGAATGCTCTCCAGTGACTGATCCGGTGTGGTATAAACAATCCAGGTACGGTCATCAATGGTGCCGACGGGATACATTTTTGTGCGGTCAAAGTCCACTTCTTCGGTGCTGTACTCCTTGCCGAGATCATGACGGTAGTTCACGCCGTAGCCGAATACCAGGAGATCCTTGGTGCCCGGATCCTCGTCTGCGAAATAGGTGGCAGCCGCGAAACCGTCGCCACCGGTCATGTTCTCCACGATGAAGTTGTACTTGCTCTGCTTCTCGTTGGCCACCTGCGCATACTTCCGGGCCACGATATCTGCGGTACCGCCGACGCCGTAGGGGCAGATGATCTTGATGGTCTCACCGCCGTTGCTGGCTTCTTCCGCTGCCGCTGTGTCACCGCTTGCTGCTGTGGTATCTGCCGCTGCGCTGTCGCTCTTCTGCACGCCGCCGGATACCGCACATCCGCTGAGGGCCGCTGCCGTAAGGGATGCTGCCAGTGCCATGGAAATCAGTTTCTTCATAAATATTTACCTCTCTTTTTTTACCGGCTGTGCCGGATAGAATACCTGTTATTTCACGAGCAAGGAGATGCCGGAAATCAACAATAGTATGTAAGTAAGCCGCATAAAGAACATTCGGCTCATGATCTTGTATAATCTGCTGCCGATATACATACCCGCCAGCAGGAAGGGAACGGAAAGGATGCCCACCTTGAGGGTCGACGGCGTCCAAAGTCCCGACCGGATATCGGAAATCAGAATCAGGGTATTCAGAAACACCCAGATGGTCGAGATCGTGGCCCGGAAACGATCCGTGCTTTTGATTTGCCGGGTGAGATACCCCACCAAAAGCGGTCCGCCGCTGACAAAGAGCCCGTGAATCAGGCCCGCCAGCACCAACACGGCGTAATTTTTAACGCCGGGCTTCTGCCCCTCTGCCGCGCCGCCTGCATTATCCTCCTTCTGCTTCCGGAGACCCCAGAAGCCGCTGAGGGCCAGCAAGATCACGAAGATGCCCAGCAGCCGGTACAGGAAGCTCTCCCGTCCGATAAAGAAGTGCCGGATATAGACCGCGCCCAGAATGCCCAGGGTCATGATGACGACCACCCGAGCCAGCTCCTTCCAGTCCACGTTCCGGATGTTGCCGAAGAGAACGTAGAAGCCGGATAGGATCGCCAGCACATTCAATATAGGTTTCGCCACGTCATAGCCCACCAGCATGAGCCCCGGGGGCATGGCGAGGATGGTGCCGGCAAAACCGGTGATGCCGTGGATGATGTTACAGACCAGGATCACCAGATAAAATGCGATTTCTCTCAGCATTTTTATGCTCCGTATTTTGCCCGGATCTCTTCAAAGAGACCGGCCCACTGTGAATCCCGACGATAGAACACAGGAATCTGTCCCAAAGGTGCCGGGATCTTGTAGATGCCACCTTGGTAAGCTGTGCCGCTCCAGAGATGTACCCATTCCTCCTCGGGAAGGTAAACCTGCCACTCCTCCTGATCAGCCTGCCATACCGGCGCCACCAGAAGGTCTCTGCCATAGAGATACTCGAACTGCTCGGTATAGGCCCGCTCTTCCTCATAATGCAGGAACAGCGCCCGCTGTACCGGTGTGCCCTTCTCGGCATTTTCCTTCACGAAGTGCTTCGTATAGGGTGCCAGCATGGTATAAACGTCCACCAGTCTGGCCAGCTGCTTCATGCAGTCCGGATCGTCATAGTACTGGAAATTCGTATCCGGCCGATTGCCCTCATGGGTCCGCATCACCGGCATGAAGGCCGCCATCTCCGCCCAGCGGAGGAAGACTTCCTTGGTTCTGCAGTTGTCAAAGAGGGATGTGTAGCCGCCGATGTCGCAGTGAGTGAGGCCGCAGCCCGTCATGCCGGCGCTCAGTGCCGCGCAGATGACGGTACAGAGACCGTCGTGACGGCTGAAGTCCACGCTCTGGTCTCCAGCCCACAGCAAGGTACAATACTTCTGTGTTCCCGCTGCACCGGCCCGCATGAAGTAGACGATCTCGCCCAGCTTGCCGCTTTCCTGTACGGCCTCGTAGTTACACTTTGCCCAGAGAGCCGGCCAGTGATTGTGCTCCAACATGGGACTCACCCCGTTGGCAAGGACGATATCATCGGTGGGAAGATATTCGCCGAAATCCGCCATCCAGCCGTCAATGCCGATGTCGATGGAGTATTTCTTGATCACCTCATCCTTGAACCACTGATACGCCGCCGGGCTGGTCAGGTCGATGACGCCGCAGTCAAACTCGCCGAAATCCACGAGATAGGTGCTGCCGTCGCTCTTCTTCGCAAAGGCACCGACCTTCTCTCCCTCCCGGAAGAGCTCTCCGTCCTTCACGAGATAGGGATTCACATACCCCAGGAACTTAATGCCCCGCCGGTGCAATTCCTCGATCCGTTTCGGAAGCGCCGGGTACATTTCCTTATGATAATGCCAGTCCCACTGGAGTCGCTTGCCGAAGCTGGTCACGCGCTTGCCGCACCAGTCCTGACACCAGAGACCGGAAACCTTGATGCCGGCCTGCAGGCTCTGCTCCAAAATCTCGAAGCTCCGCTCGCCGCCCTGGGCACCGACAATGAGTCCGTTGTAAACCCAATCCGGAAGCTCCGGCTGCCGTCCCAGATATGCCGTGAGCTTCTCAAGCAGCGTCAGGAAATCCTCCGCGCCCTCAAAACGAATCAACGCGGGGACATTCCAGGTCTGCAATTCATGATAGCCCGGCTCCCGGAAATCGAAATCGCCGTAGGCCGTGGAATCCATGTGCAGATAGTAGCGCCGGGAGGAAACATAGGTCGGCTCCGGGAAATTGGTGTTGTAGTAATCGCCGCCGGCACCGCCGTTTTCCACATCACTTCGCCAGGTGACATAGGTTGTCTTGTCCCGGCCCACGCCCGGCTCGCTGGTCCAGATGGGGAAGTGTCTTCCCTTCAGATCAAAGTAACTCATCTGCTCGCCGAGGCCGTAGATATGCTCCGCGGGATCCGATTCCACCTTCAGCCAGAAGCGGTTAATGCTTTCGGCGCCGGGAACGGGCTGCAGCTCCACGACACCGTTTTCCTCTGTGACACGAATGGAGAACTTGTCCTCCAAAAGAAGCGCAAGTGCATCTCCTTCCTTTCTGACGCCCGCAAGCTTCAGGCCCCTTCTCTCAAGGAGATGATCCTCCAGCTTGAAGTTGCCCCGGTACATGTCTACCTTTTCTTCCCCGTAGCCTGCATAAACCATGGGGGTCTTCTCATCTGTATGCAGCAGTACCTGTCCTCTGTGGGTCAGGGTAAAGGAATGCTCACTCCATTGTATTTCCATGCTCTCTCCTTTAATACTTGAGCTCTTTGTTTTCTCCCAGCAGTCCCGGATACGCGCCTTGTTTGATCAACGGTTCCCGCTCCGGATGGGCAATCACCCACTTGTTCCGCTGCAAAAGAAGCTTCGTCTCCGGATCCTCGTTGCTTTCCTTTTCCGTGAGGGGTGTGTTGGTGCCTCTCGGCAGGATCACAATACCCCGGAAGCCTTCTTCCCGCACACGACAGGGAGAAAGGTGCAGCGTGGTCTGATACATTTCAATGGCGGTTCCCTTCGGTACATAGAAAACCCGGGCATTCTCAAAACGATAGCTATTGTTTTCGATCTGCCAGCTGTGACCGAGGATCATCATAAAATCTGTCACCGCCACATTGATCTCGCTGCCCTTGTGGTATTCAAAGCCGTTCCAGGTGCTGTTTCTACCGTTGCAGTACCCCACCTCGATGGGCATATCGCCATAAATCTTTTTCTGAATCTCCTGCGTGACCGGGATACTCTCCATCTCCGGCACACTGGCGACGTAGACATTACCGCTCTCGGGAATCGGGGTTTCCTTCTCCATGTAGGCGATGAGCTCTGAAAAGTCATAGCTCGTGAGCACCCGTCCGTAGGAGGCAAAGTCCGGATCGGTCACCGGCTTAATCTCTACGTCATTGACCTCATTTAAGTGCTTCAGCATAGTTAGTGTCCTCTTACGATCTTGAAGGTGGAACGCCAGTCATCCTGTCCCATGCCCTCAGCCAGTGCCTTCTCGTATACCTTCTGCACATTGGCTTCACCCGGCATAGAAAGTCCCGTCTCCTCTGCCAGCTTCATGCAGATGCCCACGTCCTTCGCTGCATTGGCAAGGGAGAATGCGGTGGTGTAATTCTCTGCCTCAAGATTCTTCCACTGGCCGTCCAGATAGAAGTTCTGTCCGCCGCCGTAGGAAATGGCTGTGGCATAGTCCGCCACGGAGATGCCCTTCAGCTGTGCCAGAGACAGGGTCTCATTGACACCGTTCTGGATCTGGGTCACCAGAGCGTTATGACAGATCTTCATCACGAGACCGTTGCCGTTGCCGCCCATGCGGATGATGTTCTCTCCCATATAGGAAAGGATGGGCTTCATGACCTCACAGACCTCTTCATCGCCGCCCATATAGATGCCGAGGGTTCCGGCAATGGCTGCCGGCTTGCTCTTCACCACGGGAGCGTCCATGAACTGCGCGCCGGTCTTCTTCACCATTTCGCTGATCTCCACGGATACGCTGGGATCGATGGTGGACATGTCAATGCAGGTCTTTCCCGCACCGAGGGCCGGCAGGATGGCCTTGTAAACGCTCATGGAATGCTCTGACTTCGGCACCATGGAGATGATGACGTCACTCTTCTCCGCCAGCTCCAGGGAATCGCCGCAGGCCACAGCGCCCTTGGACGCCAGCAACTCCACCTTTTCCTTCACAAAATCGAAGCAGTACACTGTATCGTCATGCTTCTTCACAATATTCTCGCACATGGACTCGCCCATGATACCCAGTCCGATAAAGCCGATCTTCATTCTCCGCCGCTCCTTTCCGCGTTTCTCTTCTTATTCTGTTGCTGTGTTGTCCCAGGCGTTGCAGAATGTGTCGATGCCCTGACGTGTGTACGCATGCTTCATGCAGTCCTGATATACCGCAAGTCCTGTGGTGACAATGTCGGCGCCCGCTACAGCACAGTCCACAATCTGCTTCGGGGTACGGATAGCGGCACAGATGATCTCTGTCTTTCCGTAGAAGCCGTAATTCTTGTAGATGGTCACGATATCCTGGATATACTTCCGGCAGTCCTCACCGTTGGCTTCCTTCCAGCCGATGAAGGGGGAAACGAAAAGGCTTCCGTTCTTTGCCGGGAGAATGGCCTGTGCCGGGGAAAATACCAGTGTCACGTTGGTGCGGATGCCTTCCTTCTCCAGTGCCCGGGCAGCGGCTACACCAGCCTCGGTGCAGGGGATCTTAATGCAGAAGTTGGGGCTGATGGCAGATACCTTGTGAGCGGCCTCGATCATCTCCTGTGTGTCATCGAGGTGCGGATTGATCTCCACGGATACCGGGAACTTGTCGATGCCCTCAAGGCCCTCTTCCTTGATCCAGTTGGCAATGTCTGTGATGGCGGTCAGGAAAGGCTTGCCGCTCAGCATGATGTGACGGGGATTTGTGGTGACACCGTCAATGCCGAAGGTCTCGTAGGCCAGCTTGATCTCATCCAGCTTTGCACTGTCCAGAAAATACTTCATAATACTTCGTCCTCCTTTTATTTCACGTTTCTAATTAATTGTTTTGGGCGGATCATGCATTTTATATCAGTTTTCCTGAAATCGTCAATTTTGCATGCCTCGGCCTCGTTATGGGCTAATGTTATCGCCAGTTTGCACAAATGTCAACGGAATTACAGCGGATTTTTGAACTTTGTGCGTATTGATTAACTCTTTGAACTAATTTTGTGACTTTTGACACTCCACCACCGTATTGTTTTCTATTTTCCGCAGCAGTATAATTGTTTAGAATTATTAATCAATCAACAAAGGAGAGGCTATGCCGGAAGGAATCGTATTTAATGTGCAGCGCTTCACCATACATGACGGTCCCGGCATGCGAACGGAATTCTTCTTAAAAGGATGTCCGCTGCGCTGCCGCTGGTGCAGCAATCCCGAAAGCCAGCGTCTGCAGCCGGAGGTCGGCGTCTACCGGCAGAAATGCATTGGCCGCCGACACTGCAATGCCTGTGCAGAGGTCTGTCCGGAAGGCGCGGATCTCTTTCGTTTTACGGTGGGAAAGCTGGCCGCACTGGACAGGCAGCGCTGCACCGACTGTCTCCGCTGTCTGTCGGAATGTCCCTCTGACGCCCTGAAGCGCTGGGGTGAAATTATGAGTGTCGAGGACTGTATGACGCTCATCCGCCGGGACAGAGGCTACTACGAAAGGAGCGGCGGCGGTGTCACCGTATCCGGCGGGGATCCTCTGCTGCAGGCAGACTTTGTACTTGCCTTGTTTCAGGCCTGCCGTACAGAGAAGATCCACACCTGCTGTGAATCCACTCTCCACGGCCCCTGGCGGGAAGTGGAAAAGCTGCTGCCGGTGACGGATCTCTTCATCTCAGACCTGAAGCACATGGATTCTGAAGTACATAAGGAATATTGCGGGGCCGGAAACGAAGTGATCCTCAAAAATCTGGAAAGGCTCACGGACGCAGGACACGAACTGATCCTGCGGATCCCGGTGATCCCCGGCATCAATGATGACGAAGCAAACATCCGGGCTTCGGCAGACTTCATTCAGGATCGTCTGCAGGGCCGCATCCGTACCCTGCAGCTCCTCAGCTTCATGCGCCTCGGCGAAGAGAAATATCGCTCTCTGGGACGTGCCTATCCCATGGAGGGGCTTCGCTTCCGACGCAGCAGCTTTCAGAAGAAGGTAGAGGATATCGCCGCGTATTTCCGAAGTCGGGGCATCCACTGCATTGTGGGGACACATGAAAGGTAGCACTTTATCAACGATCATATTTCAGGAGGAATCTTATTTATGACAACACACACCACGGCATCGGGTACCGAGCCCTACGACAAGGTCTACTGTCTCGGCTACCAGGTGCATCACGAGGACTGGTCTCCCTTCTCCCGGGTCAATCACCTGCGCCAGACCTTTCTGGACCGGGGCTATGACATCGACGTGGAACGGCTCCGCTATGTCACCGAGAGCTATCAGGCCAATGTCGGCGCGCCGAAAAAACGGCAGGTATCCCTGGCTTTTGAGAACGTGCTGGACCACTGTCAGATCTTCATTTATGACGAGGATCTCATCGTGGGCGACATCGCGTCTCCGGTGAAGACCGCCCCCATTTATCCGGAATTCAGTGTCAACTGGATCATTGACGAGATTCTCCACCACCCCTTCGAGGAGCGGGAACACGACCAGTTTTATATCCGAAATGAGGCCGAACGAGAGGAAATCCTCTCCCTCTGCCGCTGGTGGCAGGGACAGACATTGGATGACTACATCAACGTGCGGCTGACCGAAGAGCAGCTGAAGGGCAGCGAAGCCGGAAAAAAGATCTACCAGACCAACCTCTACCACTATGCGGGAACCGGGCATCTGGCCATCGACTATCCCCGTCTCATGACTCTGGGCTTCGGCAAGATTCGGGAACAGGCCGAAAAGAAAAGAGCCGCCCTCTCCCAACGGGATCCGGAATACAACGAAAAGCTGGAGTGGTACAGCGCCTCCATCCGGATGCTCCGGGCGGTGGAGCGCTACATTCTCCGCTATGCGGATCTCGCTGCCGAAATGGCCGCAAAAGAAACGGATGAAAAGCGCAGTCAGGAACTGCTGCGCATCGAAGAAAACTGCCGCGCCGTGGCTGCCGGTGCGCCCCAGAATTTCCGGGAGGCACTGCAGCTCTTCAATTTCGCCACCATGCTGATCTGTGTGGAGTCCAACGGACACTCCATCAGCTACGGCCGCATGGACCAGTGGCTGTATCCGTATTATGAAAAGGATATCCGGGAAGGAAAGATCACGAAGGAAGAAGCCCTGGAGCTTCTGGAAGTGGAATACGTGAAGCTGAACTGCCCCACGAAGCTGAAGGATGCGGGCAGCATGGCGCTGCGGAACGGCCGTGGCTTCGGCGGTGAAAGCCTCACGGTGGGCGGTGTGGACAAGGACGGCAATGACGCCACCAACGACCTCACCTTCCTGCTGCTGGAGGCCAGCGCCCATACCCGCATGATGAATCCCTGGCTCTGTGTCCGGATGCACGAGAACACACCGGAGGAGCTCCGCATCAAAACGGTGGAATGTATCCGGGCGGGCTATGGTCATCCGAAGGTTTTCAACGACGGACCCGCCATTCAGGGCATGCTGCGAAAGGGCATGCGTCTGGAGGAAGCCCGGGATTACTGCGTGGTGGGCTGTGTGGAAATCAGCCTTCCCGGCAAGGAATACGGCTGGCACGATGCGGCCTATGTGAATACGCCGAAGATGATGGAAATGGTCCTGAACCACGGCCGCTGTCTGGACTGCGGCCCCCACTGCCCCCGCTGGGAAAAGTGCGGTGCCCTGGGACAGCAGCTGGGACCGGATACCGGCGGCCTCGACAGCTACCAGAGCATGGAGGAAGTCAAGGCCAGTGTGGATACCCAGTTTGAATACTGGACCAACCAGATGTGTTCCAGCCTCTGCGTCATCGACAATGCCCACCGGACCATGAAGCCGCTGCCCTATGTGTCCTCTCTCTTCCCGGACTGTATGGAATCGGGGCACGATCTCACGGAGGGCGGCGCCAAGTACAACGGCACCGGACCCCAGGCCAGCGGCATGGCCACTTGCGCCGACAGCCTCGCCAGCATTTCCCAGCTGGTCTTCGAGGAGAAGCGCTGCAGCGGGGAGGAACTGCTGCAGGCGGTGAAGGACAACTGGAAGGGCCACGAGAAGCTCTATGCCTACGTGAACAGCTCCCATGTGCATCACTACGGCAATGATGACGACTACGCCGATCTTCTCTTCCGCTTCATGTTTGAAACCTACTGTAAGCACATCTACGGTCGACAGAATCCCCGGGGTGGTCAGTTCAATCCCGGTGTCTACTCCGTCAATGCCAATGTAGCCATGGGGCTCAACACCAATGCCTCAGTGGACGGCCGGAAAAAGGGCGAAGCCATCTCCGATAACATGGGACCCGTACACACGGACTGGGGTTCCCATGACATCAGCGGTCCCACGGCCATCGTGAATTCCCTCACCAAGGTGGATCACAGCCTGGCCAGCAACGGCACGCTGATGAACCTTCGCTTCCCGCAGGAAGCAGTGGCCGGTATTGAGGGCCGGGACAATCTGGTGGCCTTCCTGGAGGAATACATCCGAAAGGGCGCCATGCATGTCCAGTTTAATATCATGAGCGCCGCCACCATGCGGGCCGCCCAGAAGAAGCCAGAGGACTACAAGGACATGCTGGTGCGGGTAGCCGGTTACAGCGCTTACTTTGTGGAGCTGGGAAAACCGTTGCAGAAGGATCTGATTCAGAGAACAGAATTAAGCTTTTGATCATGTTCAACGATGAACAGCATAGAAAGGAAAAATTATGAAAGCCTTTAACTTTAAAGTACCCCAGGACATTCAGTTCGGCATGGGCAGCCTCGGTAAGCTGCCGGAAATTCTGGCCGAGAACCACTCCGACCATGTGATGCTGGTCTCCGACCGGGGTCTGGAAAAGATCGGTGTGGTGAAGCGCGTACAAGACATCATTGAGGCCGCCGGCATTGCCTTCGACGCCTATCTGGATGTGGTGCCGAATCCCACGGTAGAAGTCGTGAACGAGGCCGCCCAACTGTACAAAGACTGCGGTGCCACCAGCCTCGTAGCGCTGGGCGGCGGCTCCCCCATGGACGTGGCCAAGGCGGTGGGCATTCTGGCGCGCTACGGCGGCAAAATCACGGACTATGAGGGAAACCACAAGGTTCCCGGTCCCATCGAGCCCATCATTGCCATCCCCACCACCGCCGGTACCGGCAGTGAGGTAACCGCCTCCGCTGTCATCACCGACACGAGCCGGAACTACAAGCTCAGTGTGTTCAGCTATGAGAATATTCCCAAGTATGCCATTCTGGACCCCACTCTCATCATGAGTGCCCCGGCCTCCATCGCCGCCTCCTGCGGTGTGGATGCCCTGATCCATGCCATCGAGGCCTACATTTCCCGGAATGCCACACCCTTCAGCGATGCCATGGCAGAGAAGGCCATGGAACTGATCGGTGCCCATCTCCGCCGCTTCGTGGCCAATCGTCAGGATGAGGAAGCTGCCTGTGCCATGATGCTGGGTTCCACCTTTGCCGGTATGTCCTTCGCCTGGGCCCGCCTCGGCAATGTCCATGCCATGAGCCATCCCGTCAGCGCCTACTTCAACGTGCCCCACGGCGTGGCCAACTCCATCCTCCTGCCCAATGTCATGGAATTCAATGCCCTGGCAGATCATGGCCGCTATGAGGTGATCTACAACTACATCAAGGAAGGCACCGAGCCTGCCATCGACTTCACGCCGGACATGCTGGTGGATGAGCTCCGCCACCTGAACGCCCAGCTGGGCATTCCCTCCGGTCTCGCAGCTGCCGGTGTCACCGCCGACAAGATCCCGGCCATGGCGGACGATGCCATCAAGAGCGGCAACATCCCCGCCAATCCCCGGGCCACCACGGTGAAAGATCTGATCCGGCTGTATGAGAAGACTTTGTAACATATCGAGTGGGCTCAGCGACAGCTTGGCTGGCGCTGAGCCCGGCATGTCATTACTTTATTTTCTCCCCGATCCCGGCAATGATGCGGTACACCCCATCTGCCTCTGCAGCGATACAGCAGGCCACCCGGCCATTGCATTCCCGGTAAACCCGGGCCTCTCGCTCCAGCGGCACGATACCGCAGCCCATTTCCTCTATGACAATGACGGCGCTTCCGCTTTCCCGGCGGAGCGCCGTCATTGTTTTCTCCGCTTCTTCTACGGGATCCTGCCCCGCCAGAAGCTGCTGCTGCACCCGAAGCTGATAATCATCCAGCAGCTTTGCCCCCGGAAAATGCCTTTGGGCAAAGTCCGTCTTTCCCTGGGCCTTGCCGCCCGTCAGCATAATGATCTTCATTGCTTTCTGTCTCCTTATCTCTTTGACTGCCGTCACATCGCGTATCGCAAATCAATGCGGCATCACGCATTCTCACATCACAACAGCAACTTCCCCAATACCAGAATCCACAGCATCACAAGCTCCGCGAGGCTCAGAAAATACCCGGCCAGGTCCCCGGTCGTACCGCCGAAGACATTGGACGACATCCGATAATAGTAAAGAAAGCACAAAAGTCCTGCCAGCAACACCAAGCTGCCGTAGACAGGAGAAAGCCACAAAAGGCAGCCGCCGCAGAGCATAAGCGCCGCCAGTAGTCCCCACAGCACCCGTCGATTCTGGGTTTTCGCGAAGGCCTGCAATGTGCCGCTTTCTTTGGCCTTCGGAAACGTGAGCACCGAAATACCGGAAAGGATACGGCTCAGGCAGAAGCTCAATGCAAAGCAAGGCAGCATTTCCCGCGTTATCTCCGTCAGTCCGCCGTAAAAAAGAAGGAGGTACAGTGCGCCGTAAATCAAGGCAAAGGCACCAATATGGGGATCCTTCAGGATTTCCAGTTTCTCCTCCCGGCTCTTGTAGGAGCGCCGGGCATCTGTGGTGTCAATGAAGCCGTCCAGATGGATGCCGCCCGTGATGAGGATCGGAAGCGCCGTCATGGCAGTGGCCCGGAAGCTGTCCCCTGCTCCCAGCTGCAACAGTGCGAAAAAGCACAACAGCTCCACCCCGCCGATCACAAGGCCAATACACGGGAAAAAGAGCATGGCATAGCGCATGCTCTTCTCTGTCCACTGCACCTCCGGCATGGGCAATCTCGAATACATGGAAAAGGCCACAATCAGGGACGCCAGCATAATTCTTCTCTTTCTCCTTCCTCTACAATCAAATCCTTCTCTCTTTCTTCTGTAACGGCAGGCCGCAGACCACCTCCGTCACCTCCGTCGCTTCTGCCGCAAGCCACTGGTGCAGCTTTCCGAGCGCATGGATGTACCGAAGCGTTTCCGGCGCGTAATCGCCGCCGTCGGAAAAGATTTCATTGCTGACGATGAGCAGGATTTCCGCCTGGGCAGCCAGACTTTGGAGTGGTGCCAGAATATAGCGACGTAAAGCTTCTCCCGCCGGGTCATTCCGGTTGAAAGCGGAAAGTCTTCCTTCCGGGAGATACATCTCATTGGCCAGAAGATTCCCAAGATCCTCCAGCAAAATAAAGCAGCGGGACTTTTCCGCTGCTTTATTTTCGTTCATCATTTCAAGTGCTTCCAGTCGGCAGGATTTTTCCATCGTCTCGAATCCTCGCCCCTGCCGCTGCCGGCGGTGCTTTGCAATACGACTGTCCGTCTCCGCACTGCCATCCCTTTGCATGGTGGCGAGGTACAGAAGACGTTTTTCCGGCAGCTCAGACAATGCAAACAGCTCCCGTATCCGCGCCTCCGCATATGCTGATTTTCCGGAGGCGGCACCTCCCGTCACCAGTATGATTTTTCCCATGTCTTTTTTACTTCGTACCGAAGATCCGGTCTCCCGCATCACCCAGGCCCGGGCAGATGTAGGCATTCTTATTGAGACAGCGGTCCAGATTTCCCACATAGATCTGCACGTCCGGATGCACCATATTCAGCTTCTGCACGCCCTCCGGTGCCGCGATGATGCAGACAAACTTGATCTTCTTGCCGCCGTGGGCCTTGATCTGAGAAATGGCGTCTACCGCAGAGCCGCCGGTGGCCAGCATGGGATCACAAACCACAATGGTCCGCTCATCAATGGGGCTGGGGAGCTTGCAGAAGTACTCCACCGGCTCGTGGGTCTCTTCGTTCCGGTACATACCGATATGGCCGATCTTTGCCGAAGGCACCAGTGCAGTCAGTCCTGAAACCATACCGAGACCGGCCCGCAAAATCGGCACGATGGCCAGCTTTCGTCCCGCAATCACCTTGGTTTCTGCCTTCTCGATGGGGGTCTCCACTTCCACTTCCTTCATGGGCAGGTCGCTGAGCGCCACAAAGCCCATCAGCATGGCGATCTCCTCCACCAGCTTTCGGAATTCATTGGTGCCCGTGTTTCGGTCCCGCAGGATCGAAATCTTATGCGTAATCAGAGGATGCTCCAGAATGTGTACATTGTCGCTGAATTTCTCCATAGTTTCCCCTTTCCGGCTTACTCAGCCTTTGTGATAATGTCTTCCGCACTCTTGTAAATAGAATTTGCCGGCACACAGCCCCGCACCGAGCTGAGCGGGTAGATGTTGCTGTTCCGTCCGACGCAGACGCCCGGATTCAGCACAGAACCGCAGCCTACCTCCACATGATCCGACAGCATGGCACCGAACTTCTTGAGGCCTGTGGGGATGTCGCCATCTGCGGCATGTACCACCACCAGCTTCTTGTCCGACTTCACATTGGAGGTCAGGGAAGCGGCACCCATGTGGGACTTGTAACCCAGAATGGAATCCCCCACATAGTTGTAGTGGGGCACCTGTACGCCGTCAAAGATGATGACGTTCTTCAGTTCGCAGGAATTGCCGATGACACAGCCCTTGCCCACAATGATGTTTCCACGCAGGAAAGCACAGTGCCGCACCTCGGTCTCCGGTCCGATGATGATATACTCCGCAAAGTAAGCAGAGGGCAGCACCTTCGCTGTCTTATGGATCCAGACATGGGGCTGTACCTCGGTATATTCTGCAGGATCCAGTGTGGGGCCGTAGGCCGCGATGAAATCGTGGATCCGGGGCAGCGCCTCCCAGGGATATTCCGCATCGGCAAAGCATGCCTTTGCCTCCGTATACTGCAAGTCGTACATATTTTTGATCTTCAGTTCTTCCTTTGTCATCTTCCTGCCTTTCCTTTATGCTCTGGCGTTCTTAATGGCCTCTGTGCGACTCCGCACAAAGGTATTCAATTTGTCCATATATTCCTGTTCGGTGATCTTTCCCTCTGCCACATAGGACAGCCCCTTTTCCCAGGAGGCCGTAAGCTCCGGATTGAGCAGCTGTCGTACCGAGGCCTGCACCACCTGGGTGATAAGCTCACCAAGCGCCGTGGGACTCAGCACCTGGGTCTTCTTATTGAGGGAAATGTAGTCGATCCGCTGCAGCTTGGTCAGTATCCCGGCCCTGGTCGCGGAGGTGCCGATGCCGGAACCCTTGATCTGGGCGCGCAGCTCCTCGTCCTCAATGAGGTTTCCCGCATTTTCCATGGCGAGGATCATCGTACCACTGGTATAGCGCTTCGGCGGCGAGGTTTCGCCTTCCTTGATGTTCAGGGCGGAAAGCTGCAGCTTCTGGCCCTTCCGGAGCTTGAGCAGCAGGGCACTGTTGTCCGGCTCGCCTTCATTATCCCCTTCCTGCTCCCCGCGGCTTACCCTCACTACCCGGAGATAGCCCGGCTCCTTCAGCGCCCGGGAGCTGGTCTGAAAACACTCATCACAGCACTGCAGCTGAATGGCCAGCTTCTCATAAATAGCCGGCGGATAAAAGATTGCGAGAAAGCGCCGCACAATGAGTTCGTAGACGCTCTGGCTCAGGGGCTTCAGCCGGGACAGCTCCCGAAGTCCGTCTCCCGTGGGAATGATGGCATAGTGGTCCGTGATCTGCTTGTCATCGGTATATCGGGTCTGGCCGATCTTCTCCACGCCGCCCTTCTGCAGAAGTTCCGTCGCAAAGGCACTGCAGGGCCCGTAAGCGCGCAGGCCGTTCAGGTTCTTTCCGATCTCCTTCGCCACCGCGGAGGACAGCACCCGGGCATCTGTTCGGGGATAGGTGGTGAGCTTCCGCTCATAAAGCTCCTGCGCGATGCTCAGGGTTTCATCAGGACTCAGCTTAAAGAGACGGGAGCAGTCATTCTGCAGCTCCGCCAGATTATAGAGGAGGGGCGGCTTCTTCGTTTCCTTCTTTCGCTCCAGGGACTGCACCACCGCTTCCCGGGGCAGGGGCTGAAAGCTGTCGACAAAGCGTTCGGCTTGCTCCCGTTTCAGAAAGCCACTGTTTTTGTAGAGCTCTGTCGGAGCGTAGTGGGGCGAATCCTCCCGTCCCCGGAACTCCGCCGTCAGAATGGCGGGAGCCGGGCTGTCCGGACCGCCAGCATTGGCCTCTGCATCTGGAGCAGGCAGCTGAAAATCGCCGAGCAGCTTATAAAAACTGGTTTTCTGAAAGTTGCGGATCTCCAGCTCCCGACGCACGATCATGCCCAGCACACAGGTCATGACCCGGCCAACGGCAATGACAGTGTTCTTCTCCTTATTCAATCGCTGAGAAACCGCCCGGCCGTAGCGGAGCGTCAGTGCCCGGGAGAAATTGATGCCCATGAGGTAATCCTCCTTGGCCCGGGAAAAGGCGGCCGCCGCCAGATTGTCATACGCAGACTCCGGCTTCGCCTCCCGGATACCCCGGAGAATTTCTTCCTTGGTCTGGGAATCGATCCATACCCGGCGCTTCTCCTTGGCCCCCACCTCTGCCATCATGTCCACCAGGCGATAAATGTACTCTCCCTCCCGTCCGGAGTCGGTGCAGACGTAAATACAGGCCACGTCTTCCCGCTTCAGAAGGCCTGCCACGATATTGAACTGCTTCTGTACGTCCGGAATCACCTCATAGCGATAGGTTTCCGGTATGAAGGGCAGGGTTTCCATGCGCCAGCGCCGCAGGCTTTCATCATATTTTTCGGGATAGGACATGGAAACGAGATGACCCACGCACCAGGTAATGACATACTTTTCCGACTCCAGGTATCCGTCCTGCCGACTGGCCTTCATGTCCAGGGCCTCTGCAAACTGCCGTGCCACCGAGGGCTTCTCTGCGATAAATAATTCCTTCACACCTTCTCCATTATCAACCTATACGCTCACGCCAGCGTAAAGCGATAGATCGTTTCTGTTTCGTATTTTTCTCCTGCCTTCACAAAGGGCGTGGGGAAGTCCGGCTTGTTGACTGCATCGGGATAATGCTGGGTCTCGAAGCAATAGGCATCGCGGATATGATAGTCCCGTCCGCCCTTGCCGACAGCCGGCTCCTCCAGGTAGTTCGCGGTATAGAACTGTACCCCCTCGAGATCGGTATAGATCTCCATCTTAATGCCGCTTTCTTCGGCATAAACGGAACCCACCAAACGAACGCTGCCGTCCGCATCATTTAAGCACCAGTTGTGGTCGTAGCCCTTGGCATAGTTCAGCTGGTCAAAGTCTGCGCCAATGTCCTGTCCCACCGGCTTCGCTGTCCGGAAATCCATGGGGGTTCCCTCTACCGGACGAATCTCGCCTGTCGGAATGGACAGCGCATCTGCCGGCGTGAAAGAATCGGCATTCAGCCAAACCAGATGGTCGAGGACGCTGCCACTGTCCTGCCCGGCAACATTAAAATAGGCATGATTCGTGAGATTGAATACAGTATCCTGATCGGCACTGCCCTCATAATGAATGTGTACCGCGTCGTCCTCGGAAAGGGTATAGGTGACCGTCACATCCGCATTGCCGGGATAGCCCTGATCACCGTCCGGCGAATGCAGGGAGAAGCGCACGTAGCTGCCCAGCTCTGACTCTCCGGTCTCTGCCTGCCAACTGCGGAGCCGCCAGTAGTCCGGTCCGGAATGGAGGTTGTTGGCATTATTGTCATTCACGGCAAGGGAATAGGTCTTTCCGTTCAGCGTGAAAGCCGCACCGCCGATACGATTCGCATTCCGGCCCACCACTTCTCCCATGTGCCCCGGATTTTTCGGAAGGATCTTAAGATCACCGCTGCCCAGCAGCATGTCTCTCTGTTTGCCGTTCTTGTCCTTCACCAGCATGCTGTACCAGATCGCACCGAAGTCCAGAAAGGCGGCCTCCGTCCCCTTTGCATTCGTGAGAGTATATACCTTAACCTCACGGCCATCCTCCAGCTTACCCATAGATGCACTCTTCACTGCCATCGCATTTTCCTCATTTCCGCAGGTCATCCATTTCTTGCCTGCACCAGATTTTATTTCCGATCATTATAGCATATTTCGGAGTTTATTTCCATAAGCAGCCGCGAAAGCAGAAAAAATCCCCCGCCGGGAGCTGCATAAAATTGCGGTTCCCAGACAGGGGTAAATTTTTATTTCTTTGTGATGTATCCCAGCTTCACCAGCATCTCAGCGCTCTCAACACCGCCGCCGGCTGCGCCTCTCAGGGTATTGTGGGAAAGTCCCACGAACTTCCAGTCATAGATGGTGTCCTCACGCAGACGACCGATGGAAACGCCCATGCCGTTCTCGTAGTTCACATCCAGCTGTACCTGGGGACGATTGTCCTCCTCACAGTACTGAATGAACTGCTTCGGTGCGGAGGGAAGCGCATACTCCTGGGGCAGTCCCTTGAAGTTCTTCAGCTTCTCGATGAGCTGCTCCTTGGTGGGCTTCTTCCGGAACTTCACGAAAACGGTAGCGGTATGACCGTTCAGGATGGGTACGCGGATACACTGGGCACTGATCACCGGCTCTGCGGCTGCCTCAATGTGGTCTCCCTCGATATGGCCCCAAACCTTCAGCGGCTCCTTCTCGGACTTCTCTTCCTCACCGCCGATGTAGGGGATGATATTGCCCACCATCTCCGGCCAGGTCTCGAAGTTCTTACCGGCGCCGGAAATGGCCTGGTAGGTGGAAACAATCACCTCATAAGGCTCAAACTCCATCCATGCGGACAATGCCGGTGTATAGGACTGGATGGAACAGTTCGGCTTTACGGCAATGAAGCCTCTTGTGGTGCCCAGACGCTTCTTCTGCTCCTCAATGATCTTGTAGTGCTCTGCGTTGATCTCCGGCACCACCATGGGAACATCCTTGGTCCAGCGATGTGCAGAGTTGTTGGACACCACCGGTGTCTCTGCCCGGGCATAGGCCTCCTCGATCACACGGATCTCGTCCTTCTTCATGTCCACTGCCGAGAACACGAAATCCACATCCTTGGTCACGCCTTCAATGTCAGACACATCCTTCACGATCATGTCCTTCACCTTCTCCGGCATGGGAATGTCCAGCTTCCATCTGCCTTCTACGGCCTCGCCGTAGGTCTGTCCGGCAGACCGGGGTGAAGCGGCCAGTGTGGTGATTTCAAACCAGGGATGCTCTGCCAGAAGCGTAATGAAACGCTGGCCCACCATACCTGTTGCGCCGAGGATACCTACCTTTAACTTTTCCATAATCGCTCTCCTTCTTTTGCATTAGCTGCTTAGTGAATACTTATAGCGCGAAAATCTTTTTATGACAAGCATAAATTACGTTATGGCTCCCATTGCCTGAACTTTTATGTGGCAATGCAGCGATTTGATGCTCAGTGCTTCGTTCCCTTGCCGCCCCGCTTCGCAAGCTTCAGGCGATTGAGACTCAACGTTTTGCCGTTCACCTCGATGTCGATCGGCTCCGTGCCCAGCAGGAAAATGTCTTCGAGCCTGTCATTCCGGCCCAGGGCCATGGAAAGAACGCCCTTCGCGGTCTTCTTCTGCAGCGGAATCTCCTCTGCCGCACAGCGCAGGAAATAGCCCTGCTCTGTGGCAAATACCACATCCGTTTCGCCGTCATACACCTTTACGGCAGCAAGGAGGTCGTCCGGCTGCAGCTTCGCGGCGCTGACACAACGGAGTGCCGTGTCGAATTCTGCAGCATCTACCCGCTTCACAAAGCCCTGCTGCGTCAGGAAAAGGAGGCTCTTGCCCGCCAGTTCCCGCTTCACCAGCACCGCCAGAATTTCTTCCTCATTGGCGGAATACTTACTGATGTTGTCGATGGGCACGCCCTTGTCCTTAAACTTGCAGAGGGGCACATCCATGAGCTTCAACTGGTGCAGCATGCCATGGTCCGTAAAGATCAGCAGGCGATCTGTGTTTTTGCAGGGAATCACAAAGCGATTCTCACTGTCCACCGCCTCCTGATTCCGTTGATACGTGGCCGTATCCAGCAGCTTCACATAGCCGAACTTGTCCTGAACATAGAAGACATCCATCTCCTCCACCGCAGACTCATCATAGACCGCCTCGCGACCATCCTCGATGAGGGTACGGCGCGGCACGGCAAATTCCTTCTTGATGATATCCAGTTCCTGGGAGAGCAAGGCATTGGCCTTATCTCGAGAACTGAGAATGCTCTGGTATTCGCGGATTCGCTTCAGGGTCTCCTTATGCTCCTTCGTCAGCTGCAAAAGCTCCAGCCCGATGAGCTTGGAGAGCCGCATATCCAGAATGGCCTGGGCCTGCCGCTCGGTGAAGCAGAACTCCCGGATCACCGGAATGAACTCCTGGTCCCGCTCCTTGAAGGTAGGATCTCCCAATTCTCCGGTCATCAGCGCCTTCTTCGCATCCGGCTGGGACTTACAGTTCCGGAGCAGGGCAATGATGGCGTCGATGAGATCCACGGCCTGGATCAGGCCTTCCTGAATCTCCTTTTTGTCCATTTCCTTGTCCAGCAGGTTTTTGTACTTGGAATCGATGAGCTGGTACTGGAACTTGACATACTCCCGCAGAACGTCAGACAGGGACAGGGTCTCCGGCCGACCGTCCACGATGGCCAGCATGTTGACACCGAAGGTATCCTCTAGCTTGGTCTTCTTGTAGAGAATGTTGGTGATCCTTTCAATGTCCGCACCGCTCTTCAGCTCCAGCACGATCCGCATGCCGTCCTTATCGGACTGGTTCGAGATATCCACAATCTCCGGCAGCTTCTTCGCCTCCACGAGCTCGGCCACATCCTGCATGAACTTCATGATGCCCTGGCCGATCATGGTATAGGGAATTTCCGTCACCACCAGTTTGTCCCGGTCTGAGCGGCCCTTTTTCCGCTCGAACTCCAGACGTCCCCGGAGCTTCAGCTTGCCGACACCTGTCCGGTAAATGCCTTCGAGATCCGACTTATTGGCGATGATGCCGCCTGTGGGAAAATCCGGGCCGCTGAGATACGAAAGCATTTCCTTCGTATCCATCTCCGGATTCTTGAGATAGGCCTGGATCAGGTCGATCAACTCCCCCAGGTTATGGCTGGGCGTGGAGGTGGCCATACCCACCGCAATACCCTCCGAGCCATTCAGCAGAAAGTAGGGAATCCGGGCCGGCAGCACCACCGGCTCCTTCAGTTTCTCATCGTAATTCAGCTGATACGGCACCGTGGTGTCGAGATCCCGAAGCATCACCTCATCGGTGAAGCGCTCCAGCCGGGCCTCTGTGTATCGGGGTGCGGCCGGGGAATCGCCCTCAATGGAACCGAAATTTCCTTGTCCATGTACCAGTGGCTGCATTCTTTTGAAATCCTGGGCCAGCACCACCAGTGTATCGTAGATGGACGCATCACCGTGGGGATGGTATTTACCCATGGTATCACCGCAGATACGGGCCGATTTTAATGTGGGCCGGTCGTGATACACATGGAGCTCATTCATATCATAAAGCACTCTCCGCTGTACCGGCTTCAGGCCGTCCCGAATATCCGGTACCGCGCGGGAGGTGATTACACTCATGGAATAATCCAGGTAGGATTTCTGCATCTCCTCCGAATATTCCGTTGTTAAAATTCGTTCTGCCATTCTTTACCTCTCCCCCGATCAGGTATCCAGATTTGCTTCATTGGCATGCTCGTGAATGAAGGCGCGCCGGGGTGCGACATCCGATCCCATCAGCATGCCGGTGACCTCGGACGCCAACCGGGCATCCTCGATCTCCACCCGCTTCAGTACGCGGTTTTCCGGATTCAATGTGGTCTCCCAGAGCTCTGAAGGATCCATCTCACCAAGACCCTTGAATCGCTTGATCTCGTAGCTTCCCTCCCGGTGCTTCTCCTTGTACTTCTGCAATGCCTTATCGTCATAGAGATACTCCGGCTTCTCCTTCTTGCTGTTGGGCGACGCCAGATAAAGGGGCGGCATGGACACATAGACATGCCCCTCCCGGATGAGATCCGGCATGAAACGGTACAGGAAGGTCAGAAGCAGCGTGTCGATGTGGCTGCCGTCCACGTCCGCATCCGTCATAAGGATGATCTTGTTGTAGCGAAGCTTAGAAATGTCGAAGTCATTGCCGTAACCCTCGGAAAAGCCGCAGCCGAAGGTATTGATCATGGTCTTGATCTCCGCATTGGCCAATACCTTGTCAATGGAGGCCTTCTCCACGTTCAGGATCTTTCCGCGCAGTGGCAGAATGGCCTGTGTATGCCGGTCACGGGAGCTCTTCGCGGAGCCGCCGGCGGAATCACCCTCTACGATGAAAATCTCGCACTCCTCCGGATTTTTGGAAATGCAGTTGGCCAGCTTGCCATTGGAATCAAAGCTGTACTTGGATTTCTGCAGCAGGTTGGTCTTGGCCTTCTCCTCCTGCTTTCGGATCTTTGCAGATTTTTCCGCGCAGGAAATAATGGCCTTGATGACCTCCACGTTTCTGTCGAAGTAATGTTCCAACTCGGCGCCGATGACATTGGACACCTGCTTCGCCGCATCGAGACTCGCCAGTTTGGTCTTGGTCTGTCCCTCAAAGATCGGCTCCGGATACTTGATGGCCACCACAGCTGTCATGCCGTTTCGGCTGTCGGCACCGGTGAAATTGGAATCCTTCTCCTTCAGAATGCCCAGCTGCCGGGCATAGCTGTTCACGAGCTGCGTAAACTTGGTCTTGAAGCCCACGATATGGGTGCCACCCTCGATGGTGTAAATGTCGTTGCAGAAGCCCAGGATGTTCTCCTCAAAGGAATCCGTAAACTGGATACAGCACTCCACTTCCGTATTTTCAGAGCTGCCCTTCAAATAGATTTCCGGTGTCACCGGTTCTCCGGCTTCCTTGTTCAGGTCCCGCACAAAGGCCACGAGGCCGTCCGGCTCATGATAATCCTCCACGACCGGCTCCGCTTCCCGGTTGTCCCGATAATGGATCACCAGCTGGGGATTGAGATAAGCCGTCTCATGGAGACGAGACTGCAGCCACTCTGCCTTGAAGCGGGTCTTCTCGAAGATTTCCCCATCCGGAATGAAGGTGGTTTCCGTTCCGGTTTCCTTCGTCTTTCCGATCACGGGCAGCAAACCATCCTGGAGCTCCTTCGTGGGCACACCGCGGGTATACTCGTCCTCATAGATCTTTCCGCCCTGGTAAACCCGGATCCGGAGGTAGCTGGACAGCGCATTCACCACCGAAGAGCCCACGCCATGCAGACCGCCGGAGGTTTTGTAGGAATTGCTGTCAAATTTTCCGCCCGCATGTAATGTGGTCATGACCACGCGCTCTGCGGAAACGCCCTTTTTGTGCATCCCCACCGGAATACCGCGGCCATTGTCCCGCACGGTACAGGAACCGTCTGCATCCAAGGTCACCCAAATCTCCGTGCAGTAGCCCGCCATATGCTCATCCACGGAATTGTCCACGATCTCATAGATGAGGTGATTCAGACCCTTCTGGCTGATGGAGCCGATATACATTCCCGGTCGGCGGCGCACCGCCTCCAGCCCCTCCAGCACCGTTATACTGTCTGCATTATACTTTTCTGCCATCCATTCCTCCAACTCAGCTGCTATAAGCTGCGCCGACAGTCGTCAGCGCGCACAGAGCTATATTCTCACGCTTTTGTCTGAAAAAGTCAAGTATGGTCATGATAGCACAGAACATGTTTTCGGCGCAAGTGTTTCCTTCTGAATCTTGGGAGCACAGGATCACCCCCGCACATGCGGGGAACAGTAAGCCAGATTCCGCGATCTTCTGCTTCAAAAGGGATCACCCCCGCACATGCGGGGAACAGATGTTGTCGCCCTTACCGTCCGCGTAGACCATGGGATCACCCCCGCACATGCGGGGAACAGTCTGTCACGTTGACCAATACAGAGGCATTCCCAGGATCACCCCCGCACATGCGGGGAACAGAAAAGCCGGATCTTTTGCTCTGCGTCACGATAGGGATCACCCCCGCACATGCGGGGAACAGCAATCTCAATATCGGCCCGCTGGGTGAGTTGTAGGATCACCCCCGCACATGCGGGGAACAGATGCAGTTTGGATTGAAATGGTCCGCTATCCAGGGATCACCCCCGCACATGCGGGGAACAGTGGAGCGAAAGAAGGTAGACGGCGGAATCATCAGGATCACCCCCGCACATGCGGGGAACAGGGCTCTCACCGCGATTCACGAATGCTGTAGTCAGGATCACCCCCGCACATGCGGGGAACAGAAGCCATCAGTGACATTCTGAAGCGAGCTATTAGGATCACCCCCGCACATGCGGGGAACAGCTGACGGATACCAGGTCAACGAAGACGGCACTGGGATCACCCCCGCACATGCGGGGAACAGCGAAGGGATCAAGGTTACTAAAGTGGCCACCGGGGATCACCCCCGCACATGCGGGGAACAGATTCTGTATTCAGAGATTCTAGCATAGTGGCGGGGATCACCCCCGCACATGCGGGGAACAGTAATACTGGAGAGGGTTCTGAGCGCTCCACCAGGGATCACCCCCGCACATGCGGGGAACAGTTCACGCCCTTGTCAACCGCCCTCTGCATGATAGGATCACCCCCGCACATGCGGGGAACAGTAGATTTCTTTTGTTTGAGCAGCTGGCGGGCTGGGATCACCCCCGCACATGCGGGGAACAGTAAGGACTAATGCAGCCAATCCTGCGGATCTTAGGATCACCCCCGCACATGCGGGGAACAGCTGAGAAGCTGAAACTATGAAGAGCGGGAAGTAGGATCACCCCCGCACATGCGGGGAACAGCAAGTCGGTACTGGCAATATAAAGAGCGAGACAGGATCACCCCCGCACATGCGGGGAACAG